>CBINBC010000071.1:0-2801 GCA_966248825.1 uncultured Fluviicola sp. | reverse complement strand
TTGCACAGGAAATTGCCGATGGAAAATGGTTCCAGATGCTGGTTGTTCTATTTTGGATACTTCTCTTCTTTTCAGGGAGTTTCTTGTCGAATAACCTTATCATCAACAGCACTAAAAAGAATGCCTTTGTTTCTCATAGTATCCCGATGATACTGGAAATTCTGTGCTTCGTTTTTGTAGGGATCTATGGTCAGTTCTTTTACACAGAGACATTGACCCAAACAGAAATACTGGTTTCCATTCTTTTGTTTTCGATGGGACTTCAAAACGGTTTGACGGCAAGTATTTCCAATTTCCAGGTAAAAACAACCCATTTGACAGGTTTAACAACAGACCTGGCACTTCATTTATCCATGCTTACGAAGAAAAAATACCGGTTAAATGTCCAGGTAGTTGAAAAAACAAAGTTGATGGCAGCAATTATGGGCTCTTACCTTTCAGGCGGTATTATCTCCGGATTGATCATTCATTATGTGCAGTTCCAGGTATTCTATTTCATTTCTGCCGCAATGTTGGGTGTGCTTGCTTATGATTTTGCAAAAACCTATGTGCCTTTCTTCATGAATAAAAAGAAGCACGACAGGACTCTGAAAGCAAGACTGGAGAAGATACAAAGTTCTATCCAGAACAATACAACAAAGAAAAACAGTGTGCTGGAGAGTAAATAATTATTCTTCTCCTGTGAATTTTTTATAGATATCAGGTCTTCGGGTCCGGGTTCGCTCGATGGCCTGTTGTTCTCTCCACTGCTCGATTTTACCGAAGTCCCCGGATAATAACACTTCGGGGACTTTCCAGCCGTTAAATTCGGGCGGACGCGTATAAACCGGGGGAGAAAGCAGATCGTCCTGGAAGCTATCTGTTAATGCAGAAGTCTCATCGTTCATAACACCGGGGATTAACCTTCCGATACTGTCCACCAGAACTGCCGCCGCCAATTCACCGCCTGTCAAAACGTAAGATCCGATTGAAATTTCTTTGGTAATGTAATGTTCGCGGATGCGTTCATCAACCCCTTTATAATGACCGCAAAGGATCATGATATTCTCTTTTAAGCTCCAGGAATTACTGTGTCTTTGTTCCAATAATTCACCGTCCGGGGTCATGTAAATGATCTCATCGTAGCTGCGTTCCGATTGGAGTTTTTCAATGAGTCGTGCGATTGGCTCAATGGCCATCACCATTCCTGCACCGCCGCCATATTGATAATCATCCACATTCTTGTGTTTATCCGTTGAATAGTCGCGGATATTGTGAATGTGAATTTCCAAAAGTCCGCGTTCCTGCGCGCGTTTCATCATCGAAACATGGAAAGGACCTTCCAAAAGTTCCGGAAGAATGGTGAGTATATCGAATCGCATAACGCAAAGTTAGTGAAATTCATCCGACACTCATTTTTTCTTAGCCCGGAAATAAGTGAAAATAGCAATGATCAAAATAGCCAGTGTCAAACCGATCCAAAGCATGGAATTGTCAGATTCCTTTTCGGAGACCGGATTTTCGTTTTTTTGCTCCTCCGGATTATTCTGTATGGTTTCCGCCTGCATTTTTACTGACTTTTCCTCAGTTGCAATTCCTCCGTAAGCCAATAATGTTTCCGGATCAGTCTCTATTTTCGACCAATCTATTTTGTAGTCACTGCCTGCCGGATTGTGGATATAGTTTTGGTAAGGAACCCCGACAACTTTTATTGTTGTACCGTGCGGATCTTTAGCAAATCCTGGCTCTTTTCCGGAATAGGTTTCTCGCAATGTTCTGGCTCGTTCGATTTTTTCATCAATGTCTTTGCGCGCTGATTTATAGTAAAGTTTTGCAATCTGATAAAAAGCTTTTGCATGCTCGTATGAAATGTGATCGAAATAGAAATCTCCCATTTCAACAAAAAGATCCGCCATAACCGGGTTTGCTTCTTTGGGCGAAAACGGAAAGCGTTCTTGTAGTTGAATGTAGAGCTGATCGAATACTTTTTGTGACTTTTTTTGTTGTGGGTTCAGGTTTAAGACCGAATTTTCTTCCAGGTAATCTGGATCCTTCTCCAATGCAATTTTAGCTTCAAGAATCTTGACGTGAATCCATTCGCTTCCTTTATGGGAGTTCGGGTTGATTTGAATTCCTTTTTTGATGTATTCCAACGCTTTTTCATTCTGACCGGAAAGCTCATAAGTGGTTCCAAGGTTCGCAATGATACTGTATTCGTTCGGATGGAGTTCAGCCAGTTTCCCGAATAGGATTAATGCCTCTTCAACTTTTCCTGCCTGAACTAAGTGAAGTCCATAATCTGATAGTAGCCTGAAATCGGTACTTTTTTGGAGCTTTCTTTCCAATTGGATCAGCTGTTTTTCAATGTCTTTTTGATCAAAGAATTGATTGAAACGGATTTTGTCCATTTCGATCGGATGAAAATTTCCCTTAGCATCCAGGGCATAATATTCATTGTAGCAGGAAAAACCGGTTGTAAAACAGGAAACCAGTAAAAGAGTAAGGATAAAACGCACGTTATTTCAGTTTGGGTTCCCTGAAAAATACGAAAAAAAGAACTGAAAATAAGCAGATTGAGTATATTCGTCGGATAATTGATTAAACTGTTTTAACGAAACCAAACTGTTCACATGAAATTCATTTTAGCCTTTGCTCTTGCATGCTGTTTCTCTACAGGAGACGGAACGGTATATGTTTGTGATTCCCCAAATTCCGTAGCTTTTCATTATAAAAGAGATTGCCGCGGACTCAATAACTGCAAGCACGAAGTGAAAAAAACGACCGTTTCCGAAGCCGAAAAATTAGGATTGAAGCTTTGTGGC
>CBINBC010000070.1:0-4251 GCA_966248825.1 uncultured Fluviicola sp. | reverse complement strand
GATTGTTTAAATATGCTTTCAGGAAAGAGTTATCGAACATCCATTTTGAAGTTCGTGCTTTGGTGGAAGATTCCCTGCGCTGTTTTGCCTTGTCGGAAGAGTCCCTGATCGATAAAGGATATTTGGATCCCAAAAAGACCGATGATGAATCGTTTTGGGAAGCCATGGGTCGTTTTCAGGAGGATAACGGATTGAAACCAGATGGCGTTATCGGAGTCTATACCCGAAAAGCTTTGGACGAATCGGATCGTTACAAATGCCACCGTGCTATTTTATCGATGGAACGCTGGAGATGGCGCGAACCTTTTCCTTTGGACAGATATCTCTGGGTGAACATTCCGGAGTACAAGCTGCGCTTATTCTACAATGACAGTTTGCTTTCAGAACACCGCATAGTAGTTGGAAAGCCGGAAAACCAAACGCCCCAGCTGACATCAAAGCTGCGTGCAATCATTACGCTGCCCTATTGGACGCAGCCCCAATCCATCGCAAGTAAGGAGTTCTTACCTGCTATTCAACACAATTCCAACTATGCAGCTAAGAATCACTACAAGGTTTTCAGGGGCGATACAGAGGTAGATCCTACAACGATCAACTGGAAGCGCTATAAGGAAAAGAACTTCCCTTTCAGGGTAAGACAAGAACCCGGAAATGACAATGCGCTCGGGTTGGTAAAATTCGAATTCAACAACAAATACGGAGTATACATCCACGATACTCCTTCCAAAGGATTTTTCAACAAAGACATTCGTGCCTATTCACATGGATGTATGCGCTGCGATATGCCGGATTCACTGGCCCGTTTTATCCTGACACGTGACGATAAACAAAAAATGACCCGTGATTCACTGGATACGTTGATTGCGAGGAAAGAACATTTTTCCATTCCGTTGAGAAAACCGATCCCGCTACAGGTGGATTATATAACTGTTACGGTGAATGAGAAGGGAGGTTTGCTTTTCTTCCCGGATGTTTATGGCCGCGATGAGAATTACCTGAAAATGATGAAAATCTACCCTAAGATCAATTAACAATTATAAATGATTCAATTATCAAGGGGGGGATTCCCTTAAATAATTGATAATTGCTCATTGATAATTAAAAAGTACCTTTGCGAAAAATTAAAAATATGTCAGTAATAATTGCTCCTTCTATTCTATCCTGTGATTTCGGGAACCTCGAACGCGATTTTGAACTAATCAATCAAAGCGAGGCAGATTGGTTTCATGTGGATGTCATGGACGGAGTCTTTGTTCCGAATATTTCCTTCGGTTTTCCGATTATATCTGCTTTAAAGAAAGTCGCTAAGAAAACAATCGATTGCCACATTATGATCGTGAATCCGGACCAGTACATTGCTGATTTCGCAAAAGCCGGAGTAGATATTCTGACCGTTCATTACGAGGCTTGCACACATTTGCACCGGACTATTTCAGCCATTCACGAAGCCGGAATGAAAGCCGGAGTAGCATTGAATCCACATACACCGGTCTCTGTGCTGGAAAACGTGATCGCAGATTTGGATTTGGTATTGATTATGTCTGTGAATCCTGGGTTTGGCGGACAGAAATTCATTCACCAGGCCATTGAAAAAGTGAAGCAGACTAAAGAAATGATCGCAAAAACAGGATCTAAAGCAATTATTGAAGTAGATGGCGGAGTGAATACGGAAACAGGAAAATTACTGGTGGACGCAGGGGCACAGGCTTTGGTAGCCGGAAGTTTTGTTTTTAACAGTCCGGATCCGAAGGCAACGATTTCTTCCCTGAAACAACTCTAAATGCTCGACTTTTTTCAGCAGCGGTTTTCATACATCCATCAATTGAATTTGAGCTGGATTGCTTATTTGACAAAGGATGACCGGGACATTCCCTGGGACATTAAAGTTGCAGTTTCTCAATTAATCAATTCACAGCACATTGCTGTTGCCGGTATTCTGGACCTGGAAGTAGAATCAGACCTGAATGACGTACTCCCGGAAATGTATTGGGAATCGCTCGAACGCGACAACTACAAACAATGGATGAATGTTTTCCTGCAGTTCAACCAGGGACTTCAGGACAATATCGAATGGCTGACTCCCCTGCTCTTCAAATCCCTGCATGAAACCGCACAATACATAGGTCAGCTGAAACTGTTGGTCGCGCAGCATGGATTGGAGGAATTGGATGAGACGCTTTTGAAAGTTGACTAAAAAAAGGATGGTTGTAGTGAAAAGTTTTTCACCACTACCTGATTGATGTTTACTTTTTCTTCAGCCAGACATCTTCGTTTATGAAGTGCCTATTTTCTTTTTCGCTGCTGTTTTTCAGCTTATTTGATATAAACGCCCAGGATTTCTGCAAGGCAAGCAGTGTCTTTTTCGACCTGAACAAATCGGAATTAAAGACTGCCGGACAAAACACGGTTGACAGTTTGATCAAGACACTCAACGGATCCGATTTTATCCTGGAAATCTACGGCTATACCGACACCTCCAATACCGATGTCTATAATCGAAAACTTTCACAAAGCCGGATAGATGCGGTTTTAGCTCATTTGAAATCTCAAAATATCCTTCCGAAGGAAATTCGCACATTCAACGAAGGGGAAGATTTCAATTCCAGTGTTCAATTTAAAAATGCAGCTTTCCAGCGCCGTGTGGATGTTTATCTAACACCGATGGAAGGGAACGATGTGGTGTTTAAGTCTTCAACCGGAGTGATCGTGAAAAGAGATCTTTCCACTTTCGGTGATTGCGGGATCTGTGCATTGAAACCGAAAATACGTTATTTAAAAAATGAAACGGATGCAAAAGCAAACGGTATTGATCTGATCACAGATAAAGAAGAACCCCTGGAAACCTATGGTATGGCGCTGTTTGATATCGACACCTGTTCATCCCTTTCAGCGGAAGAGCGTCGGAATATGAGAACTTGCATGCAAATGCCCGCTTCCAAATGGAATCGGCGCGTAGAATTATTTGAATTGGTTGAACGCCCGGGAAATGATATCTGGCGGCTTTTAAAAGATAGTTTGGTTCGCGATTCGCTTTCGGAAGTGGTACGCTTCTGTTCGGGAGCCGGCAGGATAAACCTGGATGTAAGAAAAAAGAAGATTGGGCTGATTTTGCCGGAATCTTCCCTTAAGGGGAAATCCTTTTTTATTTCCCCGGTTGATAAGACAGTCATCAAACTGGAGAATGATACAGTTGCTTTTTCCTCAGATCAGGAACAGCTAATCAGTTGTTTCCAGGTAGACCAGGATTGGTACCTTTTCCAGATGCCTAAACAGAAGATACTCCGGCAGTTTACCAACCGAGACTCTCTTTCTCCTGATTTTGCAACAATCTATGAATCAGATTACAAAATTGCTTCTCCTAAAGGGGAAATCGAATTAAAAGTCAAAAAAAAGCACATCGATAAAGTGGGATATTACCACCGTGATTTTGATCTGTTCATTCCATTGGAAAGAAGAGGTGGAAACAGCTGGTACGGTGAAGTCTACCAGGATGGATTTGAACTGTGTTACATCAAAAATACCCGTTATTTTGTAGAAAAGCACAAAGGGAAAAGAATCAAAATGAAATCAAAAGGTGGACATCAGTATGGAAAGATCAAACAATTTTATTTCCTGAAAAAGAATCGCTTGAGCTGGAGAAATGCAAAAAGACGCGAATTGAACTGATCCATTAAGTCTTTGAACTTTTTTGAACTATTTTTACCAGAAAATGAATCTCCCTCCGTACATATCATTTCCAGAACTAAGAACCGCGGACCTGCTTTTGAGAGAAGTAATGCAGGATGATATCCCCCATCTTTTGGAGATACTTACTTATGATGGTAAATCTGTAGAAACACTGGATCAGGGAGCTGAAATTATCCGGAAGATCGATCAGAACTACCGGGAAGGCAATTCCGTAAATTGGGTGATCGAAAACCTGGAAACACATGAATTGATTGGCTTTATAGGATATTACCGCGGATTTGAAAACAGTGTTGGTGAATTGGGATTTATCCTCAAAGCAGCATTCCGTGGTTTAGGATATATGTCACCTTCTCTCTCAGCTGCCGTTGAATTCGGACTTCATGAAATGAAACTGAAGGAAATTACAGCATTCACAAAACCTGATAATGAGAAAGCAATAGCAGTATTGGAACGAAATGGTTTTGTTTCAGATCAGAAACCAGAAGGGAAGTATTTGAAGTTTGTATATAAATAGTTCAAATGTTCAAATGTTCAAATGTTCAAATGTTCAAATGTT
Organism: uncultured Fluviicola sp.; assembly: GCA_966248825.1. GTDB lineage: Bacteria > Bacteroidota > Bacteroidia > Flavobacteriales_D > Crocinitomicaceae > Fluviicola. The sequence goes on along the minus strand of CBINBC010000070.1, from coordinate 8 downwards.
CAAATGTT
>CBINBC010000069.1:0-4836 GCA_966248825.1 uncultured Fluviicola sp. | reverse complement strand
TCACTTACGAAAAAAACGACTAAGAGCCGGGTAAAATCTTTATCAAAATTTTTAGAGGAATTTGAAACAAAAACCGGACGACCATTATACGCAAACGATCTTGACGATGATACATTCAAAAGTTTAGTTGAGTGTTACCGAAACAGGGAAAAAGTCAAAAAGAATAATTCTGTTTGGTCAATGGTCAAACAGATTTCAGTAATCTTGAACAAGATTTCAAGAAAATACAAAGTAAATATCTATAACGCGACTCTTAATTTGAAAGGCCGCGAGAAGATCTCCCGGACAGATGAGGAAAAGATTTACTTCAATATGAAGCAAATTCTAAAGATCATTGAATCTGATCCGGAAACGTATAAAATGCGTCAAGTGAAACTGATTGTGATGACCTTGATCTTTACCGGGGTACGTTATTCTGACGTTTTCAAAATCAGGAATTTTAAGCAATACGAAGATGAAGACATAAGCTTTGATTATGTCGAATTGGTTACAGCAAAGACAAATAAAGCAGTTGTTATTCCTATCCTAAAACCTCTTAAACAAGCATTCGAACAGTACGGCGGTCCCGCGCTGCCTCTAAGTAGAGATAGCTTCAATGAATTGGTCAAAGAATTTATTGCGAGCCTCGAATTTACTGAACAGGTGAGTTTACCCTATACCGACGAAAACGGTCAGCGATCTTTTGAATCCCAACCTTTCAGCGAATTTGTGTCTTCTCACATTGGCAGACGGTCCTTTATTTCCAACCTGATCAATCATATACCAGCGCCAACTTTATCGAAGATTACAACCCACGAAATTAAGAACGAAAGCAAGCTATTTCTTTACAACCACAAGCAGGTATTAGAAAACGCTTGCATCTTCGTTCAAACACTAAAATACGCGCAGGAAACTCATCGGAAACACTTCATTTTCGATTGGGTTTAAAGCCGACCGATATACTCCAATACTTGCATTCGGCTATATCGAACTGAACGCCCGATTTTCTTAATTGCAATTACCCCTTTTTCAGCGAGCCGCAAGACAGTGCTGCGGGAGCATTTCAGCAACAACTTGACTTCGGAAAGTGTTAATAAATCATCCTGAACCATTAATGGAAAGAGATGGTTTTGTTGGATTGATCCAATAGATTTTTCTTTTTCCAATTGGGAAATCCGTTTCAATTGTTCCTTGTTTTGTGTTTCGAGGTTATCGAGCCTTTCAAGAATTTTTTCGATTGTAAAGGCTATCATTTTATCACTCATAGCGGTATGTTTTTGGTTAGGATTTTGGCTGTGCCAGGGCAAGCACTTCATTTTTGTTATAGCGAATTGTTCGGCTTGTAAAGCGTATTTCCCGAATAAATCCAGATTTGATTAAACCGAGAACGGAGTTACGGCTCAACTTCAAAATTTTCATGATGTCATTGACTGTGATGAACTCCGTTAAGGAATGGTTGGAGTTTTCAGTTTGTGGTAAAGCTTCACGTTTTTCAGTTTTCAATGCTGCAACCTGGATTGTCAGGTCTTTTACCATTTCTTTGAGTTTTTCCACATCGTCGGACATTTTGCCGATAAGGTTTATGAGTTTGAGATCCATAGTGATGGAGATTTATGTTTATAATAGATAATTTATTGGTCAGCTTCCTGAACCGGAAAAGGATCAGTACCGTTCCCTTGTTCTAAGATTTGCTTTTTGATTTGTTCGTTTGTCGGGATAATAAGGCCTTTGTTTGTTCCAAGGTTGACCAGGACGCTGATCAGGGCTTCAAATTCTTCAGCACTTAGCTCAGCTTTAAAATGCTTGTATAGATCCAGCAGGTTTTTATCACTAACTCCATCTAATCCAGGGTTTGAATTTCCTCCTTCTTTTGAGGCGATCATGGGAATTAGATTTTCCCCGAGCGAGGAAATAGCTGTTCCGATAGAAGTACTTTTCTTGAGTTCTGTCACTTCTATTTCTAATCTCTTAACTTTCTTTTTGAGCCTTCTTTTCTTCTGTTTCAGCTGATAGTTTTCAAACGAAAGGTTGCTTTTTTCTGCACTCAGGCTGATCACCTGGTTACCAAACTCTGTTGCCTGAAATCTGTTGCTCTCAACTTCCTGACATTTATACCCATATAATGTTTTGAATGCGTATTCGTCAAATACTCTCGAATTCCCTTTGTAAACCCGTACATGTACTTCCAGGCTTTCAGGTCTTAGGTACAATTTAAGATCGTCGAAATATTCGAGTTTGTTTGTTCGCGGAATAACGATCATCCCATCCAAACGGATTTCATAATCACTCTCCTGTCCGTATTTTTTCTGATTTTGCAAGTTCTGATAAATCCTCAACATTCCCTGCTCTACTAATTCTATACTCACGGTTGAAAAATTTAAATTTTACACTAATACTATTTCACTAATCCCCATCATCAAGTGCATTGATAAGCCAGGAATCGTCATTCGGATCGGTTTCAGAATTGAAACCTAAATCATAGGGATTTTCCGGGAAGGGTTTATTGATTGGTTTGATACCGGATAAAGCTTTCAATGCTTCATCGGTTGAAAAGTGCGGTAGATCGTCCTGCTCTTTTTCATTTTTTGAAATGTTGCTTACGCTGGATTTTTGCGGTGGAGCTTTGGGTGGCTCAACTCCGGAAACAGTTGCAGGTTTGACGCTGTACTTCTTGATCAGAAAGGCATAGCCCAAATCATCCTTGACGGCTGCTATCCTTTGCTGAACAGTCTGGTCAGGGTTTTCGCTATACTCTTTTGCTTTTCCTATACCATTCCCCACCATTCCGAGGCCGAGCGCTTTTACGAGCCCTGTATCATCAGAGTAATTTCCAACAGCAACCAAAACGGAGCCGATAATAGTTGCGTACTTACCACATGCCGCGCTCAGGTATGCACCAACGCCACCGGCAGCAACAACTTCAACAGCTGTTTTGAGTGCCGTGTTATTTACGTTTCCTTTGGTTTCCCTTTCCTTGTACCATTGCACCGGATTTTGAGTAAATTGTGTTGTGCCGGATAAGCCTTTGTTTTTGTCTTTCTTTTTCTTCTTTTTGCCCTTGTCTTTGGGCTGCCAATCAACGGATGATTTGCGTTCTTTGTGATAATCCATTTTGCTACGTATTAGACGGTTTTACCTTTAATATCTATAGCAAAATTACTTCGAAAAACACCTTTGAGACGAATTTCCGGAGTGGTGAAAGTACTCCCAGATTTTACAGAAATCGACTAAACATCAGAAAGTGAAGATGAAGGTGGTTTTGGCAGGTACTTTCCTTCTTTGACATCTTTAATGTCGCGGTCAATGAGTGGGAGTACTTTTTTACAGTTTACAGACACAAAATAATCCCGGATAAACTCCAGGTTTTTGATCGTCCGTTTTTGTGAAGTTTGTTCCAAAGGCTTGGAGATTTTCTTATATATTTCTGAATCTTCCGGCAAGGAATATGGAACATTCAGAATGTCTAAAACGAATTTAACCATGGATTTTAAGTCGGTGTATAGGCGGCTGATCTCAAACACTTCAAAAAAGTAACGGAAAAAGAGTACCTGGCGGTTTCGGTTCCAGTCCTGTATTTTAGGTTTTTCATACAGTTCGACATCCTGCTTTTGAATTGTTTTCTCCTGCTCCTTTTCGTCAAGCAGATGGAACAGAATGTTTGCAGCCTGAAAGTGTGCGAGCAGTTCCACCAAATCTTCGTCGCTTAAACCGAGGGCATAGCGTTCCGCATTGATAAGATCATCGAGCGTAAAATCACCGGATTTAATTTGCTGCTGGTAATGCTTGGGCAGGGTTTCAACTCCTGAATTTCTACCCATGCCCGTTAAAACGATGAAGCCTTGTTCCGTAGCGTTATAGCTTTCATTACGCAGCCCATCAGCCAAGTTTATAGTCTTGTCCAGATAATCAGGATAACCCAGCTTTTGAAAAACGATAAACTCATTAATAAGCTCATCAAAGAAAATACTTTGCAGAGGGATGTATGGACACTTTTCAAAGACATTTTCCCGAAACAGGTTTTTTGCAAATTCTTTATCAATGGCCTGCTCCATCAATTGCAGATACCCCGCTTTTAAACTCAATAAATAGAATTCAAGGCGTTTCCTAAAAAGTTCCTCCCACATACCCCTGCACCTTTTCGATTATAACGCAAAAACTATGAAATTTAGTATAGCTTTTTTGTTTTATGTCAGGTTTGTTCAACTTTAACCGTTATGATCTGTTAGTATCTGTCAGTGTTCGTTAATGTACTTTTTTAATGGCCGTATTATCTGAATTTTCTTCTGTTTTCAGGGTAAAAACAAGTCAATGATGCTGCATTCCTCCGCCTAAGATGTGCTTAATGATTACGAATACCAATAACAAGATCAGCCCGATAATCAAGAATGTTTTCCATGGTTTTTTCATTCCCTTTTCATTTTTACCCAGTATATTTTCTTCGGTTTTATTTTGTAAACGCGGTTTAATTCTGCCCCAGGGCTTGTAAACCGAGATTGTGATTATTGTTAACAGGATGAGCAGTGCACCGCCTGAATCAGCGATCAGTTGCATTCTCACACCAGTTTCATTATGTAATATTCCTCCTGTGCTTGCTATTCCTGCCATATAAGCGATCGGTTGCAAATGGAGCATTAACAAAATCGTAATTAAAACGGTGAGTATGAGTTTGACAACAATCCAGTAATGTTTGAACAAGCCCCAATTGGTGCTAAGAGCGGCACTAATTCCTGTGATCAAAGAAATTAAACAAAACGGAATGATAATGTACCAAGCGCTCAATTCCATTGCCAGGTAAGCTGAACGGGCCAGTTGTTCGTTTTCGCTATTAATACCCGTTATGGCAAGCACTAAAAACAC
>CBINBC010000068.1:0-5289 GCA_966248825.1 uncultured Fluviicola sp. | reverse complement strand
ATATGACACGCAGAATAATATTGTGGCAAAAAACCACCCTTAAAATGCTCAAAAGATAAATTTTCATCAGACAGAATGAACGCTGAAATCAGTATGGCAAATAAGCCGAGACTTATTATTGTAAATAGTTCTTTCCGGTTCATCTTTTTTTGAAGCCGCAGATTCGTTTTTTGTAAAACCTATTCAAAGTCCTTTTCCGTAATTTTTTTATTGTAAAACGCTTCAACTATTTCAGCAACCTGATTACCATCTTCGGAGACAAAAATATTCTTTCCTTGATACATTAAATCACCAACTTTTTTGTAATCTTCAAATAATACTGTTGAAAACGAATCTTTTTCAGCATTCTTAAGTGTTTCCTCTTTAACTAAGAGACTGGAAACCTTATCGTAATAGAGATAGGAGACTTTACCATTACTCAACGTTGCTTTAATTTTGTCGCAGTTCTTGTTACCCGCTTTTTCTTCCCCAATATATTCTAAGGTGTAAAGTGTTGGATCAATGTAATTCAAAGAGTTCATAATGTACTTACGATAGTTTTTGTCTTTGAATTGTTCCTGGTCGGCAATTGTTTTTTGTCCGTTAACAACTTCATATCCCGTTTTTCCATCATAAAAAGATTTATAAACTACCCTTCCCTGGTATTGAATTTCAAAACTCCCTTTATTGGGTGCCATTTCTTTTATAATCCAAAATACTTTTCTGCCTTCCATTTCTGTTTCATATTTTGTATAAAAAGTTTGAATGCTTTCGAGAAATTGTTTCCCTCCTTCGGCCTCGATAGCTTTTTCTATTATCTGAATTGATTTGTTTGTTTCCGTATTTTGAGCAAATAGGGTTGCAGTTGAAAGTAAAAAGGTGCAGATTGATACAGTAAATCTCATTTCGATTGTGTTTAGTGTATTGACTAATTTATTTAGATTTTCAATATTAATTAAAACAACGGAATAAAAGGTAGTTATGAGTTGAATACAGCAAAAAAGTGGAACCGCTTTCACAATTCCACTTTAATATCCTATCCTGTCAGTTCGTTCCGATTGAAATATCGGAGCTCCTCGAACTGAGAGGTGGAAGTACCAGGAATGACAAGAACAGAATTTTATTCTGCCGGATCAAATCGGGAATGTTATTCAATCAGGATTTTTTGATTTACTGTTTCGCCATGGGCATTACTAAACCGGATAAAATACATTCCTTTCGGCAAATGTGATACATTGATTTTCTCGCTTTTTTCAAATGCAACCATTTGACCGAGTTGGTTTGTCATTAATACATCGCTGTGTAAATCTTCAATAATCAGGTAATCTGAAGTTGGATTCGGATAGATTTTGGATTGTACTTCTGGATTCTCTTGAATACCTAATACCGGACGGTTTTTAGTGAGATAATATTTTAATGGACCATTTTGATTATGCCACATCTCAATAAAGAGGTTGTTACCATCTATAAACTTGATATAACGCAGTTCATATTGGTTCGTTCCCCCGCCGAAATCAATCGTAATGTGCCCGTTGGCATATCCTGAGCTCAGGATGTTGTAAAGGCTGATGTTCTTTAAGCCAGAAGTATCGGTTATTCCATAATAAAAAACAGGTAGAAACGTATCGTCATTCGATCCCAAACAACTGGTGGAAGTCGTGGTATCAATATAATTTCCGTTCGCCAGTATTTTTACCTTAATCGAATAATTACAGGTCCATGGGGTAACGGTATAACCGAACCAATCTCCGGGAAGGAAGTCTGTGTATTGTGACCAGGAAAGGTTTGTAAGATAAGGTGCACTTGGATTGTAGCTGTAATTGATTACATAAGTTGCGGAGCTGATAAAACTTTGCAGAGAGCCATTGATAGCGATTGCATTCAGGGTTACCTGATTTCCGTCTCCTGAAATGGGAATAGCTCCTGTGTATAGTGGCGATGAACTGCTGGGAGTTGTACCGTCTAAGGTGTAATGGATTGTGGAATTAGGTGTTGTGGCAGTTAATATTACCTGGAGGTCTGTATTGTATCTTCCTGATAAGTGGGAAAATTTCGGAGAATAGACGTCCGAATTGGTTTGGGAAAAAACGAGGCTGATTGTCAAAAATAACGCTGCTGCCAATAAGAATAATTTAGATAGTTTTTGTGTCATGCATTTTAGATGTTAATTGATTAAATTGAAATGTTTTAAAAAACAAAATCTTCCGCTAAAATAGTGCCAAAAAAAGTGGAACCGTTTTCACAATTCCACTTCAATCTATTATTTAAGGAAGAAATTTGATGATTTACTATCGATCTCTAATTTCCTCCCCCTTAGTCCCCCTCCAAAGGGGGAATGAAAAAATCTATTTCTGATAAAAAGGCATCTTAACCACCTTCGCCAAAACTCCTTTGTCGCGGATCTCGATAAAGATCTCGCTGTCCGGAGCTGTGAATTCGGTGTTTACGTAGCCCATTCCGATTGCTTTCTTCACGCTCGGACCTTGTGTTCCGGAAGTTACTTTCCCGATCACGTTTCCGTTTGCGTCCAAAATGCGGTAATCGTGGCGAGGAATTCCGCGGTCGATCATTTCAAATCCGATCAGTTTTTTGGAAACTCCTGCTTCTTTTTCAGCTTTCAATTTGTCTGAGTCTACGAAATCTTTGGTGAATTTCGTGATCCATCCCAAACCTGCTTCCAATGGAGAGGTTGTATCGTCGATATCGTTTCCGTACAAGCAGAATCCCATTTCCAATCGCAGGGTATCGCGTGCAGCCAATCCGATTGGTTTGATCCCGAATGCAGCACCTGCTTCAAAAACCTTGTCCCAAACTTGTTTCACTTCGGAATTTTTGCAGTAGATTTCAAAACCTCCCGAACCGGTGTATCCTGTTGCTGAAATGATCACGTGATCGATTCCTGCAAACGGACCTACTTCAAAATGATAGTATTTGATAGCCGAAAGATCAACCGAAGTCAATGACTGCATGGCCTCAACTGCTTTTGGTCCCTGGATTGCCAACAAAGAATAATCATCCGAGAGATTTCTCATCGAAACGTTCTTCGTGTTGTGAGAAGAAATCCAGTTCCAGTCTTTTTCAATATTGGAAGCGTTTACTACTAATAAGTATTCTTCTTCCTTGATGCGGTAAACGATCAAATCATCCACGATACCGCCTTTCCCGTTTGGAAGGCAGGAATATTGCGCACGACCGATTGTAAGGGTAGAAGCGTCATTGGTTGTCACTCGCTGGATCAAATCCAAAGCATCCGGACCTGATAACAAAAACTCTCCCATGTGAGAAACGTCAAATACACCTACTGCATTTCGAACTGTTTCGTGTTCAGCATTAACGCCTTCGTATTGTACCGGCATGTTGAATCCTGCAAATGGAACCATTTTGGCACCCAAAGCTTCGTGAACCTGGGTAAGAGCTGTGTTTTTCATTGATTTCTAATTTTTAGGTCCGGGCATTTATTACCGGGACTGTTTTTAAGTCTGTAAAAGTAACTATTTCGTTGAGTTTTTGGACCGGAAAAAAGCGAAGATTACTGTGTGATCAATTTCGAGCCGTGGTAAGGACAAAACTCATAATTTGCAGGAAATAATTCCCCGTCATTGGCGCATTTGGAATCCGTAAAAAGACTTGGCAGCGGGAGGTGGAAGGTATTCTTTACGGAAGCAAGACCTGCTGTGAAATCTGTGTTGTTATATGGATCCAGTGCGTTTTCACCGGAGTTGTCCGTGATCTCGAAATAGAAGAGGCTCATTCCTGCTCCCATATCTCCGAGCATTTGAGCAAACATCGGTTTGATATAATCGCTCAGCATCGTTAGTTCTGATGATAATTGGGATTCCGAAATTGGTTTGTATGATTTACCGCCGAATGAAACAGAAATGTTATTTCTTAAATACGCTTCTCCTTTTGTCTGGAAGGAATGCGTTGTATTACTGACTTTCCCGGAGATAGCAATAAAAATGGATTTGTTGCCAAGCATCTCTTTTAATTGGGAAACCACTTCCGGGGTAAAGTTCTTCGGATCCTTTGCAGATAAAACCTCCCAATAAGTTATGGGAAACCAATAAATAAGTGTAATATCTTCATTATTGGTGTGGGTATAGACAATGTCTTTTAGCAGTTTATTCTGGTCCACATCTTTCAATGCCAGCTTTTGTTGTGCAAATGAAGAAAAAGAGAGCATCAGCACAAGAAGGTAAAAGGTATTTTTCATGTTCGGGGTTTTGAACACAAATGTATTCAATTTGCCTAAAATGACAGCATGTGAATTAATTCTCCTGTAATTTGGAAAAACGGATCGTAAAATCACGTTCTTCGGCTGCAGGGTTTTCAAAGGAGCCGGAACGCAATGTGGCGATCGATTTGTCCATAAAGTAGTGTTGTTCCAGGATCGGCTTGATCAATTCGAAGATCTGATCAGCATTTTTACCGTTGAAATAAAGATAACCGTCCCCAAAATCCAGTGAAATGTCGTGCCCCTCGTATTTTCCGAGGGCACTTCCGGTAATGTTTGAATCCAATTGCTTTTCCAGCTCGTGTAATTCGTTCAAATCCTCAATTCCGTAAAAGAACTGAATAACAACCAAATGATTTTCGTCCATATGCGCGATATTTTCTTTCATTGCTTTCCCTTTCTTCCGTTGAAAAAAACCAAACAATTTCATCTTACTTGTCTTTCAATTAAAAAGTAAGTTAGCCAAAAAAAGCGAGGAATAAGCAAGTAACTTGTTATTTAACAATCTGTTAATTGATGATTCGGCAGAAATATCTTTTTCCCGATGGAACCTCAGATTGCGTTAATGGGCCTCAATTACACAACAGGGAAATCGCAGCTAAAAATTAAAATTGTGGCCCGACCGATTGATTTTTCGGGTGAAAAACGAAAGTTTTCCTTTCCGGCGAACTGATCGTGAAAAGTGCTTGTCATTTGAGAAAAGTAAGAGGGTATCCGTGTGTTTTGAGTGTTTTTTTTGATTTTAAATAAAATAAACAGGGGGTGTTTATAAAATTTTACACTTTTTATTGATTTACCCCCTTTAAAAAATGTAATTTTGTCGAAAATTTTGAATTTTATGGCAACAAAGCGATTACAGGCGTATCAGGATGTACTCAATCGTACTCCAAAACACATTGATTTTGATGGAAAAGTTTCCGAACTGTTCGGAAAAAATGTATTTCATGCAGATATTATGCGGGAATACCTTCCTTCGGATGCATATAAATCCATGATGGAATCCATTCAGAATGGAACCCGCCCACCAGTTGTTGTTCCTGATAACTCTTTCATTGTGGGCATTTCCGTTGGTCGCG
>CBINBC010000067.1:0-6331 GCA_966248825.1 uncultured Fluviicola sp. | reverse complement strand
GAAAAAAAGCTACGCTGTTCCCAAATTATTTCCGCACTAAGGTTTGAATAATTTAGTCTTCCAAATCTGCGCTGCCGCTTGATACGAAAAAAAGCTACGCTTTTTTATCCATTTTTAGAGAATGTCCCATTTTGGTAGCTTTTGTCATCAGGTAGCTCTCATTGTGAGCATTGCGACCGACTTCAATGGCTACGTTTTCCACGATTTCCAGCCCGTAACCGATTAAACCGGTACGTTTTTTCGGGTTGTTCGACATCAGGCGGATTTTGGAAACTCCCAGATCGTGCAGGATCTGAGCCCCGATTCCGTATTCGCGCTCGTCAGATTTGAATCCTAACTTCAGGTTCGCTTCAACCGTATCGTAACCTTCTTCCTGCAATTTATAAGCTTTCAATTTGTTCAAAAGACCAATTCCACGTCCTTCCTGGTTCAAATAAACGATCACGCCTTTTCCTTCTGCTTCGATCATTTTCATGGAATGGTGTAATTGCGGACCGCAGTCGCAGCGGCAAGAACCGAAAATATCACCTGTCAGACATGAAGAGTGCATGCGTACAAGCACCGGTTCATTGGGTTCCCACGTTCCTTTGATCAATGCCAAATGTTCTTGTCCGTTTGATTTCACGGAGAAAGCAACCAATTTGAAATCACCGTGCTCGGTAGGCATTTCTACTTCTACTTCGCGGGAAATCAAGGATTCATGCTTCATGCGGTAAGCAATCAAATCGGCAATAGAGATCAGTTTCAGATCGAATTTTTTGGCAATCTCAAATAACTGGGGCAAGCGCGACATGGAGCCGTCTTCGTTCAGGATCTCTACCAAAATCCCGGCAGGTTTAAATCCGGCCAAACGAGCCAAATCGACCGCTGCTTCCGTGTGACCTGTACGTTGCAGTACACCGCCTTTTTTTGCGCGCAAAGGGAAAATATGTCCCGGACGACCTAAATCTTCCGGTCGGGTATCATCCGAAACCAATGCTTTGATCGTTTTCGCGCGGTCAAAAACAGAAATCCCGGTTGTACATCCGTGACCGATCAAGTCTACGGATACCGTAAATTGTGTTTCATGCAATACCGTGTTATTCGTAACCATGAGGTTTAATTCCAATTCGTTACATCTGGATTCGGTTAGCGGAGTACAGATTAATCCTCTTCCGTGTGTAGCCATGAAGTTGATCATTTCTGGAGTAACCATTTCAGCCGCTGCTATAAAGTCTCCTTCATTTTCACGGTCTTCATCATCAACAACAATAATAACTTTTCCGGCTTTTATATCTTCAATCGCTTCTTCGATTGTATTTAACTTTCCTGACATACCTGTTTAATAAAGTACCGCAAATTTACTGCGAATTCTGCAATGGCGAACTACTATTTAACTTTTTTAAATGTAAACAGGATACCGTTCGGGTCGTTTTTCACATTTTCAATCCAAACAGACATTTCATTGCCTCTTGGCTTTACATAATTAATGCGTTTGGGGAAAGGGTTCCGGTTATTTACAAATGTTAATGTATCCGCTTCCCGATAGTTTTTACATTTGAAAACAAGGGTGTCTTTTTCAATCACAATTTCGTAATAAAGTACGTTGTTCTTTTCAAAGATCCGGAGAAATTCCTTCTGGAATTTGTTCTCGTAATGCATGTAATTCTCTCCCGAAATACAGCTTTTTTCCAGCTTCCAGTTTTCATGAATGGTTTCGTTGTCGAGGGAAGTAATCCATCTGCCATGGATCCATTGTGGTAAGTTATTTCCGGGGGAACAGGAATGAAGTGTCAAAAGTATTAACAGGGTGCATGTAAGACTTGCAATAGTATTGACGTTTGTTTTTCCCATGAATAGAGTAGTTCAATGTAGTATTTGCCATGCGCGGCAATCGAACTAAAATTACCTTCTATAACTAAACCTTCGGTTATTTTTTCGACAAAGGTATCGATATCTTCTGCCAACAGGATGTTTTTTCCGTCCGTGCCTCCCAAAGCATTGTTAGACAATGGAGTAGTGATGCACGGGAGTCCGCTTGCCATGGCTTCCAAAAGCTTATTTTGAAGGCCGGTTCCTATGAAAAGGGGAGCGACAAAAATGCGTGAACGCTGATAACTTTCCCGGATATCATCGACCCAACCGGTTACGGTAATGAACTCAGATTGAAGTTCAAGTACACGTTTAGCTGGATTTGCTCCCGAAAGAAGCAGTTTGCAGGGAATTCCCTTTTTGTGGATGTGTGGAAGGATCTCTTCAGCCAGGCAGACTGCAGCTTCAATGTTCGGGGCATAGGAGAAGTTTCCGGTGAAAACCAGCTCGTAGTCCTTTTCAACGGGAAGTATTTCGAAGAAAGATGCATCGATTCCATTGGGAACGATGAGTATTTTGTGATTTTCAGGGTGCAGGATCAGTTTCCGGTCTTGTTCGGAAATGATGGTTTTGTGCTCGAAGTAATCGAAAACCCGGCGTTCGTATTCTTTCAGACGCTTGCTTTCCAGGCGGTAGAACCATTTTTTGAACCAGGCTTCTGTCCGGATCCTGCGTTCCATTCCTTTGGAGAGAGCGTCCATGTAATCGAGGGTTTTCGGTACCAGATGCTCATTCTTCACGTATTCCGAAACACGGATCAACTGGCAATAAATATGGTCCGGTTTCAATTTGGAAATGATCTCCCTAATTTTCCTGTGAATGGATTTCCGGTAGAAATAATGAACCTGGAGCGGTTTTGATCCGAATACCGTTTTTAGAAGCTGGAAAGCTAATCCCCATTTGGTCAGTTGAAAAATGTGAATGCTGCTACAAAACTGACTCACGATTGCTTCGTGCTCTTTCGGAACCGGAATATCTGTCGTACAAACAAGCGTGATATTGAATTCTTTGGAAAGTTCTTTCAGCTGGTAGAAAGCCCTGAGTTTATCACCTTTTTCCAACGGATAGGGAAAACGGGAAAGGATAACCAGGATGTTTTCTTTAGACTCCAAACGTGTTTTTCATTATAACGATACAATTGTCAAAACTATGAACTTTTGAGATATAATCGCGTGATTTTTTCCCGACTTCTTCCCGCAAAGTCTCGTTTGAGTGCAATTTGAGGATCAGATCCACAAAATCCTGTTGGGTATCAGCAATTTGAACTCCGGATAAAGCAGTGTCGATTCCGGAAGCTCCCAATTTGGTTGTGATGCACGGAATGCCAAGTGCCATCGCCTCCAGTAATTTGATGCGGATCCCGCTCCCTGACCGGATAGGAGTGACCAGTGTTCCGGATTTTGCCATAAATGCATTGCTGTCTTTTACCCAGCCTGTAACTTCAATGGAATTGGTCGCCAGGAACCGGAAATGCTCGCTTTTGGAGCCCGCAATTTTTAAAGGAAGTCCGGATACTTCCGGATTGCTCCAAATGTCCTTCACCAGGTAGTTAACCGCTTCCTGGTTGGGTTTCCAGTCCATGGATCCCAAATGGAAAAATTCGTTGTTGGTATAATCTGCCTTAATTTTCGGATCTACTGTTACTGATACGGGCAGTAAAATCACGTTTTTTTTCTGTTTGGTATGCGCCGTGATCCATTCCTGGTCTTCTTTGGAAATGGCCCAAATAGTTGCAGCTTTGTCCAGGATTTCGATTTCTTCCTTACGCAGGGTTTTTTCCAGGTTGCGCAGGTAAAATCGCTTTAAAATCGAAGATTCAAGGTCTGCATGCAGTTTCCAGATCTCCGATTCAATGTTGTGTGAACGTATGATCACAGGTGCTAATTCGCTGAAATCGAAATGACTCAATTGTGCTGCTGCGAATAAACTGTCGCAGACAATATAGTCGTAGTTTTCACTGAGCTGCTTTGCCAGTTCGTGGTACAGTTTTTCCGATTTGAAACGGGAAAGATTGTAATTCCTGCGGCGCAGAAAATTGACCAGTGCATGGGGGGCTTTGAGTTCCGTATCTATCGGAACAACAGTTTGTTTCTGCAGGTATTGTCCTAAAATTTGTTTGGATTCTTTGGTGTACGGATGTTTGTGTGTTGCGAAGACGATTCCGTCAACAGTTGCGACCCGGCTCAGTCCTTTCAGGCATTCCATCATGGCAAAACAGCCTCCGTCTATAATCGGGGCAGGCGATTTGGGTGCGATGTAGAGGATTCTCATCGTTTTCTGCCCAGGGTTAAGATATAGCGCCACAGTTTTTTATCGAAAACACGCAGGTCATTTGCTGCGGCTATCATCAGGATGCAGGCAATAGGTGTTAGAACGGCCGTTGGAAGCCACATGCCCCAAAAAGGAGAAAGTACGCTTTCTGCCGCCAGGTTTTGCCCGATACTGAACAATACGAAGTAAACCATGAAAAGCAGGGCAGCAATAACCACCGGTGCTCCGAATCCGCCCTTCCGGACAATGGCACCAAGCGGTGCTCCAACAAAGAACAGGACGATGATCGCTCCGGAAAGGGCAAATTTGCGGTGAAATTCAATTTGGAACTGATCGTAATTTGTACGGAAAGCATCCACAAATTGCTCCTGGTCACTGGTGCTTCCGATCATGCTTCGTGCACTTACGATTGCGGCATTTACGGCGGCTATCCGTTCTTGTTTTGTGAGGTCGGAAAGCTGAATAATTTTGGAAGGAATGGCTTGAAGCTGTTCGATTTCTTTGGCACCTTTCAATTGCTTGGCAGGACCTGTTTTGGGCAGTTTGGCAAAACTTACGGATTGACTGAACGGTCGGTTGTTCAGGTTTGTTTTCCCGAAATCGGAGAGGATTTTATCCTGCTTGCGCTGCAGGGAATCTTTGGCTTCGTTGATCTGGAATACGTTGAGCATTTCATAATCGTTTTTGAAGAGCTCTTCGTCGGATTTGTTCATGTCGAAGCCCAGCAATTCCATTTTGTAGGTTGCTGCTTTGAACTGGGTGGTACGGCTCGGTCGGAAATCCCCGTTGTGGAAAGGTTGCCCCTGGTTGGTAAAAACCGGTGCCTGGGCCTGTAATTCTTCGTGTACGATTCCGTTCGACAGATGGAAGAGCAGGTATTTTCCGTTTTCGCCCCTGTAAACAGTTCCGGAATCCGCTTTGACTGTTTTCAGTACATTCGGATCGGTGTAATCGTGGATCGTAATGCCGTAAAAGGTATTGTCTTTCCCGGATTTTACTTTGATGGCGTAACCGTCAATTTCTTTGGAGTAGGAGCCGGGGGTGAGGAGCATGCCCACTTTTGTTTCCTGGATATCAAAAATAATGGTGTGCCATTTCAGGTTGGCAACCGGGATCACGTAATTCGAGAAAAAGAAGGTCGCAATGGCAATCAGTGCTACGGTTTGCGTCAATGGTCTTAGTATCCGGAAAAGCGATAAACCGGACGATTTTAAAGCGGTAAGTTCGTTGTTTTCAGCCAGGTTCCCCAAAGTCATGATCGAACTTAAAAGAATGGCCAACGGAAGAGCCAGCGGAATTAGTCCGGCAGAAACGTAAAACATCAGCTCAATGATCACCCCGACACTCAATCCTTTTCCCATCAAATCATCGATGTAAACCCAGGTAAACTGCATGATCAGCATCACCATGGAGATGAAGAAGGTCACTACAAACGGACCGGCAAAGGATTTTATGCTAAAAACAGTGAGTCTTTTCAAAGTGTAACCGGTTTGTTAGCGATTCGGGCCGTTTTTTAGATCTTTTGAACGCGTTTGGTAATCACCTGTCCGTTGTTGGTAGTCATGCGCACCAAATACATTCCGCGGTCAAGCGTTTCCAAAGAGATCGGAGTTGATTTTTCCTGGGAATAGATCAAAGCTCCGGCAGTATTGTAAACAGCGACATTTTTCAGGTTATTTGCAGTAAAATAGATTGTTTCGCTTGTTGGGTTCGGGTAAATCGTCACATCCGGCTGAAGGGATTGTTCTTCCAATGCCAGCGGATCGTCTTTACGGATGTTGATGCTGTCCAGGAATAATTTGAATCCGCCGATTGTTTCCAATACAAACGCAATGTGTACCGTTTCGTCATTGCTGTAACCCATTTCACTCAGGTTTACTTCGTGCTCGGTCCATTCTTCCCATTCAAATTCCACACGCAAAAGCGTATCGTTAAAACTTGAAATCTGAGTATCTGTGGTCGAGATCAAAACCTGGTAAGTATCCGGATAACTCGGATCATAAGATTTAGCCTTCCATTTCAGGTAATTCCCGAATGTTCCGATGGTAACGGGAGGGGAGATCAACCAGCGGCTGGCCTTATCATTCGTGGTGAAATAAGAAGTCGCACCTGCAACGGTGTCCTGCAAACTATCCGGATTCGGAAGAGCGATCCAGCCCGGAGAAAATTCGGATACGGAAGGATCTTCTACAAAAGCATCGTTTTTAAT
>CBINBC010000066.1:0-6400 GCA_966248825.1 uncultured Fluviicola sp. | reverse complement strand
TGCATCCATCAATGCTTCATCAATGGTAATACTTCCTACATAATTTAATTCTGCCTGGGTAACACGTACACGGTGAATTTTTGATTTGACTACTTGTATCAACATGCTTGTAAAAATCGAAGTGCAAAGATAGTACTATAATTACGAATTACGAATTCCTAATTGCGAATTAAGATTCTTTGGATAATTCTCTACTCCAGATCAAACACCCTTTCAATTTGGAATTGTAATTAGCAATTAAATAAGTGACATATTATCGATTAACCTGACTTCTCCGCAAAAACAGGCGATGCACATGGTAGCTCCAGGAACCCACTTATCTGAAAGATCCTGCAAAGTATGCGGATCAACGATGGTTAAATATTCCAGCTGAAGCGCTCCCTTTTCAAAAAAGTCCTTTGCTCTTTCTATTGTTTCCACAGGTGAAAAACTTCCTGCGTCTGCTTTTGCATGCACCAGTGTGTGATAGATAATTAAAGCTTCCTCTTTCTGAACTTCCGACAAACGCTTGTTGCGGCTACTCATCGCCAGCCCTTTCTCCGTTCTTGAAGTCTCGCACGGAACGATCTCGATCGGAAGATCTAACTGATCAACCATTTGCCTGATAACGGCAACCTGTTGAAAATCCTTTAACCCGAAAAATGCTTTTTGAGGCTCTACGATGTCAAACAAACGATATACGACCTGAACAACGCCTTTAAAATGTCCGGGACGGAATTTTCCTTCCATAACTTCGTCCAAACCGGCTAAATCTACCCGGGGAGATACCAGGTTTTCAGGATAAATTTCGGTTTCAGAAGGAAAAAAAGCGACGTCACATCCGAATTTTTTCAACAATTCAGAATCCGCCTGCGGAGTGCGCGGATACTTTTCGAGGTCCGAAGGATTATTGAACTGAGTAGGGTTTACAAAAACACTCACCACAACAACGTCACACACAGCACTGGCGCGACTTACCAAGTCCATATGTCCTTGATGCAAGGCTCCCATAGTTGGCACAAAACCAATGCTTTTACCTTCTTTTCGGGCTGAATCCAGGGCCTTCTTTAACCCCTCAACCGTGTTGATTATTTCCACTTTTCTACCCTTTCGTTCAAAACAAGCAGGCAAAACTATATTAATATCTTGAAGATTCCGTCTTTTTTTCTTAATTTTGCAGGTATAATATTCAAAAATTCCCCTATCGAATTCTATGGAAAAGAAAAGAATTCTCTTTGTTTCTCAGGAAATTTACCCATTTCTTGCAAAAACAGAAATTTCTCACAATGCTCGCAAGCTTCCGCAAGGAACGCAGGAGAATGGTAAAGAAATCCGTGTTTTCACACCTCGCTTTGGCTCAATTAATGAAAGAAGACATCAGCTTCATGAAGTAATACGCCTTTCGGGAATGAATATCATTATTGACGACAATGACCATCCGCTGATCATTAAAGTAGCGTCAATTCCGGCAGCACGTTTACAGGTTTATTTCATCGACAACGATGAATTCTTTAAGCGCAAGACCAATGTTACCGATGATAAAGGAGCTGATTTCAATGACAACGATGAAAGAAGTATGTTCTTCTGCCGCGGTGTTTTGGAAACAGTCAAGAAATTAGGCTGGAAGCCGGATGTTATCCATTGCCACGGCTGGATGACTTCGTTGATGTCCTTGTATATCAAGAAGATCTATAACAAAGACCCGCATTTTGCCGATACCAAAGTTGTGTATAGTATCTACGACGATAAAGAAGGCTTCGAATCTTCCTGGGACGAACGCTTCCACGAGAAGTTGAAATTCGACGGATTTGATGAGGAAGTCACAAATTTAGTTAAAACGCCTACCCTGGATGCAATAACTAAAGCAGCTGTTACGTTCAGTGACGGTGTTGTTCAAGCGAGTGAAGCAATTCAACCGGAATTGCAGAAAGTCTTTGATGAAGCAACCTGTTTAAAACTAAATTATTTACCTGAAGAACACTTAACCAAAGGATTATCAGAGTTCTTTGACAAAGTAATAGAAGAAGGCATTTTGATACAATGATGAATCTAAAAAAACCAAATAACAACTGGCGGAAAGCAATTTTACTTTCCGCTTGTTTTGTCTTAACACTTTCCTTTTTACCAGGCTGTAAAAAAACATCTTCCCCTTACGGATCAGAAGTATTAAGCGTTGAAGACTTATTAGCCTCAGGCGGAAAGGACACTTTTCAGCTGAAAACATACTCGGTACTGGAAGATACATTAAACACAGATAATCAGAATTTTGCAACGTTGGGCGCATATCACGATCCCAAATTAGGAATCGTCAATGCTTCTTTTTACACACAATTTACCATTTCAGGAGCAATCAACATGGAAGCTTCTCCGGCTCCTGTTATTGACTCGGTAGTCTTAAGTTTGAACTACGGCGGCTATTATGGAAAGTTGGATCCGCAGAAATTTGAGGTTTACGAACTTGATGAAGAATTGGACGTAAATGCTGACTATAAACGGAACACTACAAAAAATATCATGGGCTCAGATTTGGTTGACCCTGCATCTGCAACTCAAAC
Organism: uncultured Fluviicola sp.; assembly: GCA_966248825.1. Classification (GTDB taxonomy): domain Bacteria; phylum Bacteroidota; class Bacteroidia; order Flavobacteriales_D; family Crocinitomicaceae; genus Fluviicola. Next base: position 3,866 of record CBINBC010000066.1, on the reverse strand, counting down.
ACCAAATACCTCAGCAAAAGTTGTTCTGGCAACTGATACTGCCACCGAATTGAATCCCCAGTTGAGATTGAAACTCGACAACGCTTTTGGCCAGCAATTCCTGGATGATATGGCAGCCGGAAACGCAGCATTCACCAGCAGCAGTAATTTTCTTAGCTCCGGCTACTTTAAAGGATTTAGAATCAATGTGACCAATGCGAGCCCTGCTAAAGGGAAAGGAGCTGTCTTATACTTTAGATTGGACAATGCTCAAACGAAACTAACCATCTATTACAAGCTTTCAGGAGACACAATTCCGAAAGAAGTTCCTTTGATCATCAATGGCTCCTGCGCCGATTTCAATCATGTTGAAGTCAATCATAGCGGATACCACATAGCTGATGTTCTGGCAAACCCTTTAAACGGTCAATCACAATTTTACACACAATCATTTGACAGCAGAGCGGTTGTTGAATTTCCTACTGTAAACAACATCAACAGCAAATCTCTAATTAACAATGCTTTGCTTTACATTCCTGTTGCGTACCAAAACGGAGATTTTTATTACCCAAGTGTACTCCTGGAAGTTGGGTACAAAACAGATTCAGGAAATATTGTAACCTTCAAAACAGCAAGTTACGATAACAATCAGAAAGCATTTGTAGTTGACCTGAGAGATTATGTCCAGGATATTGTTTCCGGAAAAGCAGAAAACAGAGGAGTCTATTTATTTCAATCCTCTTTATATTTTAATTGTACTGCTGAAAGAATTGTTTTCAACGGACCTTCGTCTCCATACAAAACAAGACCTAAATTAGTTGTTAAATACACTGAATTCAAATAAACATGTGTGGAATTGTAGCATATATTGGGAAGAAAGAAGCTTATCCTATTTTAATTAAAGGATTAAAGCGTTTAGAATATCGCGGATATGACAGTGCCGGTATTGCATTACTGGACTCCGGGAAAGTGAATTTATACAAGCGCCAGGGAAAAGTATCCAACCTGGAAGAATTTGCTGCAGGGAAAAACCTGGCAGGTCATGCCGGAATCGGTCATACGCGCTGGGCAACTCACGGAGCTCCGAATGACATCAACGCACATCCGCATTATTCCAACGACGAAAAAATTGCTCTGATCCATAACGGGATCATTGAAAACTATAATAGCCTAAAAGAAGAGCTGATCGTTCGCGGATATCATTTCAGAAGTCAAACGGACACGGAAGTATTGGTGCATTTGATCGACGATATCCAAAAGAAAGAAAAAGTAGATTTGGCTGAAGCAGTTCGTATGGCATTGCAAAATGTGATCGGTGCTTACGCAATTGTTGTCATTTCGGCTGACAATCCGAACCAATTGATCGCGGCCCGAAAAAGTTCTCCGCTGGTTGTAGGGATCGGAAAAGAAAACGATTTTTACCTGGCTTCAGACGCCACTCCGATTATCGAATACACCAACCAGGTCGTTTACCTGGAGGATGAAGAAATCGCAGTGGTAGACCTGATAACTGGATTGAACATTACCAACCTGCGTAACCAGCCGAAAACACCTTACGTTCAGGAATTGGAAATGCAGTTGGAAACTCTTGAAAAGGGCGGATACGAGCATTTCATGCTGAAAGAGATCCACGAACAACCTCGTTCCATCAAAGATTGTTTCCGGGGACGTCTGAATGCTTCCGAAGGATGGGTTTCTCTGGGTGGTGTAAAAGATTACGAGCAAAAAATGATCAATGCCCAGCGCATTGTGATGGTGGCCTGCGGAACTTCCTGGCATGCTTGTTTGGTTGGAGAATACTTGTTCGAGGACCTGGCAAGAATCAATGTGGAAGTGGAGTACGCATCTGAATTCAGGTACCGAAATCCGATCATTAACGAAAATGATATTGTTATTGCCGTTTCCCAATCCGGTGAAACCGCAGATACATTAGCAGCTTTGGAATTGGCAAAATCCAAAGGAGCAACAATTCTGGGGATCTGTAACGTTGTAGGATCTTCCATTTCGCGTATTACGGATGCAGGTTCATACACGCACGCAGGACCTGAAATTGGGGTAGCTTCTACCAAAGCATTTACAGCACAGGTAACAGTTCTTACACTGATGGCGCTTTCGTTGGCTCACAAAAAAGGAACTTTAAGCGAATCGAAATTCAGAACCATGCTTTCCGAACTGGAAGTAATTCCAGAGAAAGTGAAACGTGTATTGGAACGCAATGCAGAGATCGAAGAAATTTCGAAGATCTACAAGGATGCAAACAACGCACTTTACCTGGGAAGAGGAAGTTCATTCCCGGTTGCATTGGAAGGAGCTTTGAAATTGAAAGAAATTTCCTACATCCACGCGGAAGGATATCCGGCAGCAGAAATGAAACACGGTCCTATCGCTTTGATCGATGAGGAAATGCCGGTTTTCGTCATTGCAACCAAAGGAACTTCTTACGAAAAAGTAGTAAGCAACATCCAGGAAGTAAAAGCGCGTAAAGGAAAGATCATTGCCATCGTAACCGAAGGTGATACGGACGTGAAAGCAATGGCAGACCACGTGATCGAAATTCCGGATACAGACGAACACCTGGTTCCTATCCTGGCAACGATTCCGTTCCAGTTATTGAGCTACCACATTGCGGTTATGAGAGATTGCAACGTAGATCAGCCAAGAAACTTAGCGAAATCGGTTACTGTAGAGTAAAACTTCTGACATTCATAAAACACGTAGGGGTGTCTCGGTTAAACCGAGACACCCCTTTTTCATATTTGAGGTTGTTGGTAGAACTTATCTGTCGGAGACAACTTTCCCCATTTTCATTGGGCGCTCGTGCAAAGTAACGGTCAAATTCCCCAAAGACTGATGATTGCTGAAATAAACCGCTTCAGTTTGATACCCGGAAGCACTGATGCGGATAGAAGCAGGATTCTTACTCCAATCCAAAGGAATTTTAAACACTCCATTCTTAGGAATCTCGATAGTGGATAATGTAACAGCATTTCCATCTACCAAGGTAACTTTGATTTCACTGACTCTCTTCCCTTTCAACTTCACTTTTCCAGTTACAAATTTTTCATTGCTGAGATCGTATGAGATAGCAACTGCTCCCTGGATCATTATTGGAACGGTGGTCGAATCATGCTGTTCAACGGGTATGGAAGTTTGTGCCTGAGACGGAAGAGCAGAAAATGTACTTAAAGCCAATCCCAAAGCAACTGCTTTCAGATCAAAAGAAAATACCGATGGATGAGGTTTCGCAAACAAATATGTTTTGGCCAATTGGTCTTCCCCAAAACGGCCGCAAACAGACTGATGCTTATTATTCTCCAGGTAGTTCACAATGGAGAAATCAGACATCGTACTGAAATCAACAACTGTTTTGCTGCAAGAAGAACAAAAACGGCCTTGTGCTTCGGGCTTCATCTGGTCCCAGTCTGCATGACAAGGATCTTCGATTCTGTAGTTTATTTTCTTCGGTTTCATGGCTTCGTTTTTAATAGCTTACAACCCGGTCGAAAAATGGTTCAACGACTATTCTTTATTTTTCACTTTTTCGATGCTAACATTTCCCATCTCGATCTTTTGCAGGATTTGATCTTCCGGCGTTTTCATCACATCACCCTGAATAATTTCACCACGGATCATTTCAACCTGCTCTATCAGATGAACTTGAATCTCATTCAATGAACGCAAACTCGAAAAAAACAATTCCTGGCTTTCATAACCAACACCTGAAACTTCGATTGCTACAGGCTTCAAATCCCAATACAAATCCAGCTTAAAATGTCCTTTTTCATCGGGGTTAATCGTTCTTAAAATTTTTCCTGTGGCATTTTTCAATGATACTGTCACCAGCTTAAAACTATTCACTGAATTGTAAATCGTTCCGGTTACTACTT
>CBINBC010000065.1:0-6499 GCA_966248825.1 uncultured Fluviicola sp. | reverse complement strand
ATAAGTGGATAAGCGGGTTTGATCTTCGGTTACTTTCAGTAAAATGGTCCTTGCACGATTGGAAACTTCTCCCAGGTTCCCGCAGCTGTCAACTACAACAGCACGGTAGGTGTAACTGAAATTGTTCACATCAACATCCGCATCTGTTATGGAAAGCGTAGAGGCTGTTGCCGGAACTTCACTCAAAAGATCATACTGACCGGTTGTCATATTGAATTTCTCAAAACGGACTGCCTGTACATTTGACCCCACAGACACTTCATGTCTCAAAACGATGGTATTCTGATCAACAGTTGCTACCCGCAGGTAATTGATCGCCGGCGCTGTAGGAGCATAAATCACAAAAGACTGTACATTGGAAAATGCTTCGGAACCATTGGAATTATTAGCTTTTATGGCTACCGAATAATTCTGCAGCGGGGTACAATCCAAATTATACGACAGATCGGTAGTTATTTCAACCGGAACCCATGGACCTGTTCCTTCTTTGACAAAAACAGTATAACCTGTAAGCCCTGATCCCCAACCATCATAAGGAGTCCAGGATAATTCAGCCTGGGAAGTACAGCTATTGGAAGAATAACTCAAATACATACTGGTATGCGGTTCGGCTTTTGCGGATGTCTGGTACGTGGGCGGAACTGCCGGAGTATAACAGGAATCAAAAGCGGCAATAGAATACGTTTCCGGTCCGCTAACCGAAATGGTGTGCGTGTATGTCGTATTCATTCTTCCCCAAACCGTATCAATCTCCACGATAAATCCGTTCGCATCCTGGTGATAAACAATGTAACCATAAGTATCCGGCGCATAGTTCACATTCCAGCTGATGACTATATTTCCGGTCAGTGTATCAACGGAAACACTCGAAATAACAGGGATTTGAGGAGTGATATCATCCTGCAGGTTATCTCCCACAATATTGGAAGACCATTGACAAGTCGGTGTAGAATAAACCACCTGGTAATTCAGGAAAGCAGAACAAATATCGATAGTATCGATATAATGCGTCGTATTGTATGGTAGTACGGCAATAGATGTCCATGTCCCGGTTGGGTATTCCCTGTAAATCGTGCAGAAATTATCCATTCCCGGCAGCGGATTCGGTGAGGGAAGGTTCCAATCCAAAACAGCTGTTCCGTTTGCCGGATTGAACAGTTCCAAATTCACATTTTTTACGGTATCACTTGACAGGGTTACGTTACAACCGGATTTTACCTGTATGTAATAATCGGTTTCGGCTCCCGGTGCCGGAACGGTTGTCGTTGTCGTACCGATCGGAAAATTTCCGATCAAACCATTCTGCACGGAATACAATTCATAATCCACGAAGGTGTTATTCGGATCTAAAACCGGATCCCAGCTGATATCCAGGTTCCCGTTCGGAAGTGTAGAAATACAGTTGATAGCTGTTGCCGGAATAATACCCGGATTCTTCACATGAATGGTAATCGTTTTGAAAGTCGTTTTCGGGATTTGGCAGAAGTTGTCCTGCACCCTGAATACAAAAGTGTACGTTTTCTCATCGTCCGTATTTCCATAGGCATCAATCAAATGCGCGCAATCTGTCTGCCAGGAAAAATCGGTTGATACCCCCTGAACTCCGGTAATTACAGGTGTTTGGTCCAATGTTGCACAAGGTGCCACATCACAGCCGGTTGTACTGGTGAAATTAGTCCCGAACTGAGAACCGCTCGCTGTCAGGTAATTGCTTTGGGGTGTTCCGTCCTGTAAGAATTCCACATCCGTTGCCGTGAGCGTAAAGTTCACCAAAGTTCCCGCATCGACTGTGGTTTCATACAATCCTGCAAATGGGCCCGGAATCACCGGTGCATTATTTGCGGCCGGACAATTGGTAACGATCAGCTGCATTTCCCGCTCAACTTCTGCAATGAGCACGCCATTCCGGAAAGATTGAGCAATGACTTTTACGACAAATCCGCCGATCGTAAACGAACGAAAACTCAGATGTCCGTTTTGCGGATCTAAGGTCAGGGGAACGTTCCCCGCGTTAAAAGTTGCGTCGGGCGTGGGACTAGTAGCGCTAAACCCCGTTTCATAAAGAATAAAGTCCGGATCGACAGGAGGATTGTAGCTTGTTCCCTGGATACGGTCCATGGGAGCTGCGAGCATCGTTACTACGGAATCCAGGTCCTCATCAACCGGGTGCATGTTGTATTCGTAATTTTCTCCCGAGCAAAGTACCAGGTAAGGATCTTGCAGGAAGCGCGGGGAATTATCGCTACAGACACCAGCAGTCGCGCCTGGTATGGCATACATGGTTGCGCGGATTGTTACCCCATAACTGGTTGGATTTACCAGGTTCGTTATGTTACCGTTCCGGGAGAAATTGCTGTAAGTGATGATCCAGCCTTGTGCAGGCGGAACACCGGATAAAATAACCGGATTGGATTGATAAATGATTTTTTCAATCGCCCCGACTCCATTTCCCGCATTTGGTCCGGAGCCACATGAAAGCGGGTTCGGAGATCCTGCCACCTGGGTACAATTCGGGGATATATCGGTTCGACTAACAAATAGTACAGGAATGTTCGTCACGGAAGGGTGGTTCCAAACGCTCAGGTTCTCGGAAACCGGGTTTACGTCTACACCATTACAATCCCGGTAAAAAACGAGTTGAAAAACGTAGCCGTTTCCGTTACATGTCCAGGTAATCTCACCCCCCATCACGTGGGTAGCCTGCGCTTTCCATGCGAAAACGCTCAAGATCAAAAGGAGAGTAACCCGAATCATATTATCTATAACGTATAAAACGCTGTTTTAGTTTATAGTTCTAAAACGTGGAAATTTGGAATGCGTTGTGTCTTAACCAGCTGTTATGATTAAAAAATCCTCGAACTTCAAATACTGTTTTGCCAATTCCCGTATCCGCTCGGGAGTAATACTCTTTATTTTTCGGATTGCTTCGTCGTAGAATGCCAGTGTCAAACCGTACATATCCACTCCGTTGTACATATCCAGCATGGCATAAGGTCCATCTGCACTTTTCAATAATTGACCAAGCATGTAGTTCTTAACCAGGTCCAGTTCATCTTCCGCAACAAGTTCGTTTTGCAGCCTGTCAAGCTCAAATTTGATCTCCTGTATGGTATTCTCCAGCACTTCCTTCCCCACTTCTGTTACAATAACGAAATAGCCGGTTTTGTTCATGTCCATCACCCCGGAACCGATTCCGTAAGTGTATCCTTTGTCTTCACGGATATTCGACATTAAACGGGAACCGAAATAATCGCCCAAAATGGTATTCAGCACCTGGAAATCGATGTAATCCTCGTGAGATTTCGGGAATAGGAAACGCCCCATTCTAACTGCAGACTGCACGGCATCTTCTTTCGGGAAATCAATACGTTCTGCCTGGAACTGAAATCCTCCGGCATGCTCTACTTTTCCGTCAACGGCCCATTTACCGAACAAATCGATCAAAGCATCTACATCATCCACTTCCAGGTCTCCCACCAAAGTAATGCGGGTCAAACCTTCCAGGTAGTGTTCTTTCCAATATTTTTTATACCCCATGACATTGCCATTCTCGTAATCGGATTCTTCGGAGATAGTCGAGTAATCGGGATTGGAGGCGAATAAATGCTTTCTGAACTGCTGCTGTGCCACGTACTTTACTTTCTGCTGGTTCACGGCAAATTGCTGTCTCATGGAACGCAGTACATCTTCCACTTCTGTTTCCCTGAAGGCCAGGTTTTGAATTGCGTCTGCCACGATATTCGAAATTTCGCGGATGTGTTCACGCAGGCAGTAAATACTTACAACGGCTGTTTCAAAGGAGATATCAGTATCCAAAAACCCTCCCAGCGCATCAATCCGTTCGTGAATCTCTACCGAAGAATGTTCATTGGTACCGGAAAGCAACAAACTGTGTACAATTGCCGGAATACTTTTATTTCCACGGGTAATCCCGGCATCAAAGAACAAGTCCAGGCGCACGGTATCGTTCGGAACTTCTTTCATCCATAAAAGCTTCACATCCGGAGTTACATCGAAAATATGAGGTTTCACAAACGAAATATGTTCTACCTGTTTCGTTTCAGGCTGCTGGATTCTCCTATTCATTCTTTCATGGATTTGACGCGTAAAAGCGAAGTGTTTTCTTTGGTAAACAATTGGTTTGCAACTGTTTTTATCTGCTCTGCGGTAATGCTCTGGTATAAGGTGTTTTCTTCATTTACCCCGTTTGCATCACCCAATAATTCATACAGACACAAATTCATGGCGCGATTCAGCAAACCTTGTTCCTGGAATTCTTTAACGGTCCGGATCTTATTCAACAGCTTGGAAGTTTCCGCTTCGGTCATCAACGCTTTTTTGATGTCTTCCAGCAAAGGCCAAAGTGCTTTATCGAGTTCCTCAAAAGAAACACCGTCGCTTAGTTTTCCGTCAATGATCAGCAGTCCCTCATCCAGGGAACCTGTAATATAAGCATTGATGGAAGTTACCAGCTTCAGTTCTTTTTTCAGTTTGGAATATAAACGGGACGATTTTTCGCGCCCCAATGCATCGGAGATAATATCTGCTACGTAGTATTCGAAGTGCTTTCTTTCCGGCATTTTGAAACTGTAATAGAATGCATCGTGCGGAACCTTGCGTTCGATGGTCAGTTCCCGGTATTCCGTCTGAACCGGTTCTTTGGGCAGTATACGCTCCGGTTTTAAAGATGCCGGGATATCGCCATACCACTTATCAACCAGGCGTTTGGTTTCTTCGAGTGAGATATTCCCGGCGATGCACAAAATGGCGTTCGCCGGGTGATAATGTGCTTTGAAAAAAGCTTTCACATCATCCATCGTTGCGTCTTCAATGTGCTGAATATTCTTCCCGATGGTAGCCCATTTGTAAGGATGCTTTTTGTAAGCCAAAGGTCTCAATTCCAACCATACGTCTCCATAAGGCTGATTCAGATAGCGCTGTTTGAATTCTTCGATTACAACATTTCGCTGTACTTCCAGGCTTTTTGGTGTAAATGCCAGGGAAAGCATACGGTCGCTTTCCAGCCACAATGCCGTTTCGATATTCTGTATGGGAAGTACGTCGTAATAATTGGTAATGTCATTGGAAGTAAAGGCATTACTTTCTCCTCCGGCACGCTGCAGGGGTGCATCAAAATCCGGAATATTAACAGAACCGCCAAACATCAGGTGTTCGAACAAATGCGCGAAACCTGTTTTTTCTTCCGATTCATCTCTGGCTCCAACGTTGTAAAGCGTATTTACTACTGCCATTGGAGTTGTGGAATCAAAATGGTGAAGAACCGTTAGTCCGTTCTCTAATTTAAATCGATTAAATGCGATCATTCAAATGCATATTTTGCGTCGCTTCGTTCGTTCAAAGCGGCTTTAAATTCGTTTATTATTTCGCTGACAATTTCTCCAGCAGGTTTCATCTCCGTAATCAGTCCCGAAATCTGCCCCACTTCCAGTTCACCTTCGATGAGGTCGCCTTCAAACATTCCTCTTTTGGCCCTTCCTCTTCCAAGCAATTCATTCAGTTCTTCGTTCGAAGCGCAATTTTCATAAGCTGCTTCCACTTTATTAAAGAATGAATTCTTGATCAGTCGGACCGGCGTCAGTTCTTTCAGTGTCAGCATGGTATCTCCTTCTTTCGCTTTCAAAACTTCCTCTTTGAAATTCTGGTGTGCCGAAGATTCCGGAGAAGCAATGAAGCGCGAACCGATCTGTACACCGTCCGCACCCAAGGTCATTGCAGCCAGCATTCCTCTTCCGGTTCCGATCCCACCTGCGGCAATCAGAGGAATGGAAATAACTGCTTTCACCATCGGGATCAGGCACATGGTTGTTGTTTCATCGCGGCCATTATGTCCGCCGGCTTCAAATCCTTCTGCAACAACAGCATCCACTCCTGCTTCCTGTGCTTTTAAAGCAAACTTGGCAGAGGAAACCACGTGAACTACGGTAATCCCCGCTTCTTTCAGGCGTGCCGTGTAGGTTTTCGGATTTCCCGCGGAAGTAAAAACAATGGGAACCTGGTGCTTAATGATCGTTTGAATGTGTTCTTCGATATTCGGATAAAGCATTGGAAGGTTCACCGCGAAAGGTTTTTGGGTTGCTTCTTTGCATTTGCGGATATGTTCATCCAGGATTTCGGGATACATGGATCCGGAACCAATGATTCCCAGTCCGCCGGCGTTGGAAACGGCACTTGCCAATTCCCAGCCCGAACACCAGATCATTCCTGCCTGGATCAAGGGATATTTTATGTGAAAAAGTTCTGTGATTTTGTTTTTCATGAAGAGTTTCCTGCTTTCAATTTTATCAGTAACGAAAGTACGAAGATAATTCCGAATTCCGTTCCGATAGCTATCGGAATCCGAATGCCGAATTGAAAGCTTATTCAACAAAGTGGGGAGGGAAAATTTTCTATCCTGATTTTCCCATTTGTTTCCAGATTCGGGTTGGAATTTTATCCCATCAAATTCAGTTTATGGGAAAATTTTTCGTTTCAATCTTAT
>CBINBC010000064.1:0-7457 GCA_966248825.1 uncultured Fluviicola sp. | reverse complement strand
AAGGGAGCGCCATGCATAATCACAAAACGCCATCTTCCCTTTTCCGCCAAAACCGAATAGGCTGTCGAGTCCGAATAAGTGGTAATGATATTCTTTTTAGATCTTCCCGGCCATGCTGATTCGGTAATTTCCTCAGGTGACCAGAAAAGCGTTTTTTTAGAGTTGGTGAAGTAGAATTTCCCGGTAAAAGTTGACTTCTCCGGAAAAAACTTACCCAGCATTCCTCTGTCCCGGCCCAGGAAATAACGTTTTACCAAAGTCATTTTATGGTCGATCAATCGCAGGCGGTTCAGATTATGCGAAGCATTTTCACAACAAGGATATTGGTGATGGAACAAGAGAATTTCCCTGGTGTTGGGATGAATTTTGTAAGCCAATAAATGACCCATTTCGTTGTAAATGGAAACCGGTTCTCCTTTTATCGTAGTAAAGATCTGCAACTGTTCTTTTTCTCGTTCTTCCGTAGGATATCCGTTGAAAATAAGCTCCGGGACCTTGTCATTATTGAGGTCGATTAGCTGGTACAAAGAAGCAAATTGCTTGTAATAGTTTACAAATAAAGCACCCGGATCATAAGCTAAAGTCCCGATATGATCGATCATATCATTCTTGAACAAAAACTCCACCATCTTAGCTTTTAGAGCTTCATTTCTGACCTGTATTCTCGAAAAATCAGTTTCAGGATTGGAAATAAAGATCTTTGCGTCAACACGAGTCATTTCAACGTAGCTGAACGCCCATGTGGAAAATGCCAAAAACAAAAAGGTTATTTTCAAATTCATTATTCAAATATAAAAAATATGACCAAAAACCAGTAGGGGCGCGATTAATCGCACCCCTACTTTGTTTAATATTCGAAAGCAGTGCTTTCTCTTATTTTTTTGCAGCTTTTGTTTTCCCTTTTTCAATGGAAATCTTCAAGGCTGTATTTGCGTCATCAATATCCAATACAATTGCGTCTCCTTCGTGCAGATTTGCTTTAATAATCTCTTCTGCCAGCGGATCTTCAATGTATTTTTGAATTGCACGTTTCAACGGCCTTGCACCGAACTTCTCATCATATCCTTTGTCTACAATGAAATCTTTCGCTTTTTCCGTCATGGAAGCATGATAACCCAATACTGCTATGCGGTCGAACAATTTCACCAATTCCAAATCAATGATCTTGTGAATACTTTCTCTTGTTAATGAATGGAAAATAATCATATCATCGATGCGGTTCAGGAACTCAGGAGCGAATGCTTTTCTCAATGCGTTCTGGATAACCATTTTCGCATTATCATCGCGCTGATCGGTTTGAGATTTCGTTCCAAAGCCAACTCCTGTTCCAAAATCTGCCAACTGACGTGCACCAATGTTTGAAGTCATAATCAAAATAGTGTTCTTGAAGTCGATTTTACGACCCAGACCATCTGTCATATGTCCGTCATCCAATACCTGGAGCAATAAATTGAATACATCCGGATGCGCTTTCTCGATCTCATCCAGCAAAATGATGGAGTAAGGCTTGCGTCTTACTTTCTCAGTCAATTGACCACCTTCTTCGTAACCAACGTATCCCGGAGGTGCTCCTACTAATCGGGAGATGGAGAATTTTTCCATGTATTCCGACATATCAATGCGGATCAAAGCATCTTCCGTATCAAATAAGTATTTCGCCAATACTTTCGCCAATTGAGTTTTACCCACACCGGTTGGTCCTAAGAAGAAGAACGAACCGATCGGCTTGTTCGGATCTTTCAATCCTGCTCTGTTTCGCTGAATAGCTTTTACCACCTTTTCAACGGCTTCATCCTGACCGATTACTTTCCCCTGAAGTTCATCAGCCATAGTAGCCAATTTACCCATTTCGGTTTGAGCAACGCGTGTTACAGGAATTCCACACATCATGGAAACCACTTCAGCTACATCCTCTTCAGTCACAACAACTCGTTTCGCTTTGGAATCTTCTTCCCAGCGTTTTTTCGCATCCTCCAAACGGTCCTGAAGTTTGCGCTCGGAATCACGTAATTCAGCTGCTTTTTCGTATTGCTGCGATTTAATTACTTCGTTCTTTTGATCTTTCAATTCTTCAATCTCCTGTTCGATATCGATGATATCCTGCGGAACATTGATGTTCGTAATGTGCACACGTGAACCTACTTCATCCAAAGCATCGATTGCCTTATCCGGCAAATGCCTGTCGGTGATGTAACGTTCCGTCAACTTCACACATGCAGCAAGTGCTTCATCCGTGTAAGTCACCATGTGATGATCTTCATAACGCTCCTTGATATTGTTTAAGATCTGGATTGTTTCCTCGATGCTCGTCGGTTCTATCAATACTTTTTGGAAGCGTCGTTCCAAAGCACCGTCTTTCTCGATGTATTGTCTGTACTCATCCAAAGTTGTAGCACCAATTGCCTGCATTTCTCCGCGGGCCAAAGCCGGCTTGAACATATTGGAGGCATCCAGTGAACCACTTGCACCACCCGCACCGATAATGGTATGGATCTCATCAATAAACAAAATAATATCCGGATTCTTCTCGATCTCGGACATCACTGCCTTCATTCTTTCTTCGAACTGACCGCGGTATTTCGTTCCCGCAACCATCGAAGCCAAATCCAATGAAATAATGCGTTTATTAAACAGAACGCGGGAAACTTTGCGTTGTACAATTCGCAATGCCAATCCTTCAGCAATAGCACTTTTCCCTACTCCGGGTTCTCCGATCAAAATCGGGTTGTTTTTCTTTCTGCGTGATAAAATTTGAGACACTCGCTCAATTTCTTTTTCACGTCCAACAATTGGATCCAGTTTTCCGGCTTCCGCCATCTTCGTAAGATCACGCCCGAAATTATCTAAAACAGGAGTTTTAGACTTAGGGTCGCTTGCTTTGCGCTGGCTTGCTCCAAATGTTTGATCATCGTCTTCCGAAGAAGACATTTCTGCTCTTGGTAATTTATTTTCGTCGACCATATTCTCTAATTCCTCGTGAACTGTATTATAATTTACTCCGTAGCGGTTTAAAACCCTGCAAACCACGGAATCTTCATCCTTTAGCATCGAAAGTAACAAATGTTCGGTTCCAATCATAGGGCTTTTGAACAATTTAGCTTCCAAATACGTAATTTTTAACAAACGCTCGGCCTGTTTTACCAGAGGGATATTCGCACTGACAAGCGAATTCGATTTAGATGCCTCCAGCAATGGTTTTTCTAATTCTGCTTTTAACTTTTGTAGATCCAGGTTGAATCCGGTCAGGATACGCACAGCGTTCCCCTCTCCTTCACGCAAGATTCCAAGCAAGAAATGTTCTACCCCAATAAAGTCATTCCCCAAACGCAACGCTTCTTCTCGACTGAAGCTGAGTACGTCTTTTACCCGGGGTGAAAATTTCGCTTCCATACGCTCTTAATTTAAGATTCAGGTACAACAAGTGCACCATACAAATATACAAACACATTAAATGTTAATAAGTACCTCGAAATAGCATTTTTTCACCACTTTTTGTTAGTAAAAATCCTTTTACCCCTCTTTTTCGCAGCTATAAAAAGACTAATTTCGGAACTTGCTTTTAGCACGCAAATTTCGTGCATAATTTAAAACTATGACAAGATGGCAGATGGAGAGAAGATAATCCAGATTAACATCGAAGATGAAATGAAATCGGCGTACATCGATTATTCGATGTCCGTAATCGTATCCCGTGCACTTCCTGATGTGCGTGACGGATTTAAACCGGTACACCGCCGTGTATTATATGGTATGCAAGATTTGGGAGTTTACTCGAATCGACCGTACAAAAAGTCAGCTCGTATTGTTGGAGAGGTTTTGGGTAAGTATCACCCGCACGGTGACAGTTCTGTTTACGACACGATGGTGCGTATGGCGCAGGATTGGTCTTTGCGTTACCCGTTGGTTGACGGACAAGGAAACTTCGGATCAGTTGATGGTGACAGTCCGGCAGCAATGCGTTATACCGAGGCACGTCTGCGCAAGATTGCAGAAGAAATGCTGGATGATTTGGATAAAGAGACGGTTGATTTTGCTCCGAACTTTGACGACTCATTACAGGAACCGACCGTACTACCTTCCAAAATACCAAACTTGTTGGTGAACGGAGCAAGCGGTATTGCAGTTGGTATGGCGACAAACATGGCGCCGCACAATTTAGGAGAAGTTGTTGACGCTATTATCGGCTATGTTGACAATAAAGATATTGAAGACGAAGAATTGCTTCAGTACGTAAAAGCACCTGACTTCCCCACCGGAGGTATTATTTACGGTGTTGACGGAGCTCGCGAAGCACTATTAACAGGGCGCGGTCGTGTAGTCATCCGTGGGAAAGCGGAAATTGAAGAATATGGTGGTCGTGAACAGATCATCGTTACGGAAATTCCTTACCAGGTGAATAAGGCAGAAATGATCAAAAAAACTGCCGAACTGGTAAATGACAAAAAGATCGAGGGTATTTCGGACATTCGTGACGAATCTGACAGAAATGGTATGCGCATCGTTTTTGAATTAAAACGCGAAGCCATTCCAAACGTTGTTTTAAACAAACTTTATAAATACACCGCTCTTCAAAGTTCATTTTCGATCAATAACATTTGTTTGGTTGACGGAAGACCACGTTTGTTGAACCTGAAAGAAATGATTACTGAATTCGTAAAATTCAGACATGAAGTAGTTGTTCGCAGAACCCGATATGAATTACGCAAAGCAGAAGAGCGTGCTCATATCTTAGAAGGGTTGATCATTGCTTCTGACAATATTGATGAAGTGATCGCTATGATCCGTTCGTCAAAAAGCCCGGAAGAAGCTCGCGAGCGTTTGATGGAGCGTTTTGCTTTATCTGACATCCAATCCCGTGCTATCGTTGAAATGCGTCTGCGTCAATTGACAGGACTGGAGCAGGATAAATTACGTGCTGAATATGCTGACCTGATGGCTTTGATCGCTGACTTGAAGGATATCCTGGAGCGTGAAGAGCGCAGAATGCAGATCATCAAAGATGAATTGATCGAAATTCGCACAAAATATGGTGATGCGCGCCGTTCACAGATTGAGTACTCGGCTTCAGAAATGAAGATCGAAGATTTGATCCCGGATGAAGAAGTGGTTATTACGATTTCTCACGCAGGATATATTAAACGTACGAACCTGGATGAATTCAAAGTTCAGAGCCGCGGCGGAATGGGATCGAAAGGATCTACTACACGTGACAAAGACTTCCTGGAGCATTTGTTCGTGGCAACCAACCACAATTATCTATTGATCTTTACGGAAAAAGGACGTTGTTTCTGGATGCGGGTGTTTGAAATTCCGGAAGGAAATAAAACCGCAAAAGGAAGAGCCATCCAAAACTTGTTGAACATTGAGCAGGATGATAAGATCAAAGCGTATGTGAAAGTCAAAGATTTGACCGACAAAGAATACGTGGAGAACAACTTCATCGTAATGTGTACGAAACAAGGTATCATTAAGAAAACATCATTGGAAGCATATTCCCGTCCGAGAGCAAACGGTATCAACGCGATCACCATCCGTGAGAACGATGAATTACTGGAAGCTCGTCTAACAGACGGAACAAATGAGATGGTATTGGCAACAAAAGCAGGCCGCGCTATCCGTTTCAATGAAGAAAAAGTGCGTCCGATGGGAAGAAATGCTTCCGGAGTTCGTGCCGTAACGCTTCAAAATGAAAAAGATGAAGTAGTCGGAATGATTTGTGTGAAAGATAATTCAGAAACAATCATGGTTGTCTCTGAAAAAGGATACGGAAAACGTTCCTTCCTGAACGATCCGGAAGACGGTGAACCGGTTTACCGCATTACCAACCGGGGAGGAAAAGGAGTGAAAACCATTTCGATCACGGATAAAACCGGACCACTTTTGGCAATCAAAACAGTTGCTGACGAAGATGACTTAATGATCATTACCAAAGCAGGTGTTACGATCCGTATGCACATTGATACAATCCGTGTTATGGGACGTGCCGCTCAGGGAGTTCGTTTGATCAACTTAAAAGGAAACGCTGCGATTGCTGCAGTAGCAAGAGTTCCACGTTCGGATGAGGAAGAAGAATTCGAAGATGAAGACGGAACGATCATTGACGGACCTTCAGATGGTGCTTCAGAAGAAACAACAGAAACAAATTCGGAGGAATAATATGGAAATTGTATTTTGTTTGCATCTTTAGAGTCGATAATGGCATAAAAGTTGGAAACAGGATCAAGCGTTATCGCAGATAATAAAAATTTAATTAGGTATGAATTATTTGAAACTTACTAAAGGAGCATTGATGGCAGGAATCGTAATGATTTCATCGCTTTCCTTTGCTCAAAAAAAGGTAGAAACGGATGCTGCTTTGGCATTCCAGAATTTTGAAAAAGCTCAAATGACCGGAGACATGGTTGAGAGTAAAAAACAACTGTTAAAAGCTAAGGAGTCTATTGATATCGCTTCAACCAATGCTGAAACAGAAAAAAGTCCGAAAACGTTGTTCCTGAAAGGAGAAATCTATACATCCATGCTTCTTTTAAAAATGCTTGGAGATGCGGAATTCAACAAGAATGTTCCTGAAAATGCTAAGGAAATTTCCATCAAAGCTTACAAGGAAGCTTATGACATTTCCAACAAGTACGACTCGGATATCGAGAACAGTGTAAATACAATTAAACAAATGCTTTACGCTACAGGTTCTGCTGCATTTGATGCAAAAAAATTCAAAGAAGCAACCATGGCCTTTGGAACAGTTAATGATTATACGGGTATTTTGAATCAATTGGACACAACTGCTATTTACTACGCAGGTATCGCGTCAGAAAATGATTCCAATTACGTTCAGGCTGCTGAATATTACAAAAAAGCAGCTGATGCTAATTACAAACCAAACGAAATTTACCGTGCAACTGCTATGGCTTACATCAAAGCCGGACAAAACGACAAAGCTGTTGATTTCTTAAAGCATGCGATTGCTAAATCTCCGAAAGACAAACACTTGTATTTTGCTTTGGGAACTATCGCCATGGAAATGAACGATGATCAAACCGTTTTGGAAAATTTGAATAAAGCTGTGCAAATTGATCCGAATTACGCAGATGCATATTACAACCTGGGAAGTTACTTCTCCAGTAAAGGATTTGAATTGCGCCAAAAAGCCGGAGATCTTCCTCCGAACGCGAAAAAAGAATCGGATGAATTGTTGGCAAAGAGTTTAGAGTTCTATGGTTTTGCGATGGATCCTCTAGAGAAGTACATTGCACTTTCTCCAAAAGATGTAGATGTTTTGAACAGTTTGGTGAAAATTGCCCGTGCTGTTAAAAACCCTGAGAAGGAAGCTAAATACAAGCAAATGCTTGATGCTGCAAGACAGTAATAACTAACTGATAAATACACCAGTGGGGGCGTCTCGGTTTAACCGAGACGCCCCTACTGGTTTTAACTGTAACCAATTAAACTCCATCGCG
>CBINBC010000063.1:0-8154 GCA_966248825.1 uncultured Fluviicola sp. | reverse complement strand
AAAAATCAGGGAGCTTAAAACCAAAATGGATTCATTCGGACAGAAAGATCTTGCGAAGTTTCAACAAAGACTGGATCAGGTAAAAAAACCGGAAGAGATTCCGACGAGAATTCGCAGGATGAAAGATAACTGGGATGAAAAACGCGAAAACCAAAAGGAAAAACTGCGGGAAAAAGTAAATCTCCGGAAACTTTCTGAAAAACTGGAAGAAGTCAAACGTTTCGGTGAATCCGTAAAGTCAACGAAATCAGAAATCAGGAACACCTTAAAATCACCGGAAGAAAAAGTCCCTGAAATCAGGGAAATCGCTGATCAACTCGACAAAAAAATTCCTTCGGACGATTACCGGAACAACGTTTCTGAAAGTACTTCTTCCAAAAAATCTGAGGAAAAAGAAACCGAAGAAAAGGAAACAAACCGCAGGGAAAAACTGAAAGAACAATTTCTATCCAGAAAAAAGGCCGAACGAAAAGAAGAAGAACGGTCAAGTAGAAAAAAAGAACGCAAAAACGAAAAATACATTTAAAAATGAGTTCAACATCAACCACCAATTCACTGGCCCTGCATGAAATTATTCTCAGCATTGCGGACAGTTTGAATGAGGCGCAGGAAACGCTGCGCAGCATGCCTCCGTATGATGAATATGGACGGCCAAATACCTTATACCAACTTCCTTATCTGGATTTTAACCTGGAAGTGATTTCGCAATTTGAAACTGAAACGAGTCCAACCGAAGGAGCATTACCTGCCAGGTCCATTCGCTTTCTCCCGTTTCGAAGCACGGAAACAACGACTAAAAACCAAGGGATCATTACCAGTAACATTTCCGGGCGATTTGTTGCAGTGATGCCTAATGAAGGTTTGCCGCAGATCTTTTTGGAATGTTCGGCAGAATTAGAAGCTACAGAGAGTGATTACATTGAATATGAATTGGTAATCAGAGCAGTTAATGCAACAAACACAGCGATAGCCGGTCAGCGAATCGAGGTAAACTTCGATGAACTTACCTCTTTGGGATTCAATGCCGAAACACCTGTTCATGCACCGGTTTTCATGGGAGCAAAGGACGGATATACAGACAACGAGGGAAAGTTCAGTGTCCTTGTAAGATTAGACACAGAAGATTATGACAGCGATAAAACGTTCGTTTTTAAAGCCAATAGTGGCACACAATTTTCATCAATCGCAATTAGTAAACCATGATACCATTTGATTATTTCGCAATGAGACTTGCGGTTGCCGATGCAGCCGGAGAACCTTTAACCGACTACCCTGTTCTGGTTAAATACTACAATTTTGAAGAGATGAACTGGCTCACGCTGTATGAAGAAACAATTGTTGACGGTTACCTTACAATAAACGCCAACGTGGATGAGGCTACAGCAGAAGAAATTCCTTTCTTTGACTACATTCATAATGGCTACATTCCCCAGTTGATTGTTATTCCGGACGAAGAGTCTGAAGAAGCTTACACAAACCTCCTGGCAAGCGCCCCTTTAGTTTACATTCCAAAGGCCGGAACAATTACTTTTGATTTTGGCAACATGTACATGGCTCCTGCAGAAGCACTGTTTACACCTGGGCGGTTTGCGATATTCCGACCAATTGCCAGTTATTTCCCTGTAGCAATTCAAACTGACGAACCTCAACCTGTTCCAATCCAGGATTTGTATTCCAACCTTGTTTCCGAAATTGCGCTGGCAAACGACAACAACTCCGACAAAACGTTCAAACTGTCAAACATTTCAGTAAAACTGAAAGCTCTTATTCATGAGGAAGGCGGCTCTATGAGTGCATCGCTGCTGGACCTTGAAAATTCTGAAACCGTAAATGGAGATGCGATAAGTGAACTCGCTTTTGATCTTACACCGGTTCAGCAGACAGCCCCTGTGTCCAGAGAATTACCGGATCTTACCGGATTTACAGAAACCGCAGTTCGCAGAATTCTGAAATCACTTGGATTGAGACTGAACCCGGTTTATCAGAAAAACTTAGACGTTGTAAACGGAGATTCTTTCAAGCAATCGCCGGTAGCTGGAGAAACTGCACAACCCAATCAATTAATAACCGTTATTTTTAGTAAACATGAGTGAACCAACTAACCCCGTTCAATTATTCAGCGAATTGCTTGGCAGCCCGCTGAGTGAATTAATCAGTTCCGTCGGCCAGGGAGTCGGCGATGCACAGGCAGCTCTTGACCAGGGAGCATTGGAGCAAACTTTGGAGATCTATGACCTGAGTAAAGATGAAGATCGACCTGAAGATGAATTAAAACTGCTGACCCTGATTCGTGAAATCGGCTATCAGCCAACTTTCTACACGATTCCCTCGACCGAAGTAGAAGCACAAATTTCATTGTCGCTGGATTTGAAAGATCAGCAAACCAGCCCGCTAGGCGGAACTCCGCTTTCCAAGTTTAAAGTGAATGCAACACCGTTAAATGCCGGAAATGTCAATCGTTTTGGCTTACAGGCAAATGCAATGGCTAAATTGAAATTCACCATTGTTCCTGTTCCACCTCCGCAAAATGCAACAGAAATTCGAAATGTTCCCGATCTAAGTACCAGAATCTGGAATGAAGACACCAAAACACTCCTTCAGAGTCTTGGATTCATTTACGAATTGAGAACTCCGGCAGGCGAGTTGATTACAGACGAGAACGTAACTTCTTCGATTTCGTCACAACTGCCTGCAGCCGGAACAATCGCCAACATCTCAAAAACATCTCTGGTGATTACCTTATCAGAAATCGAAAAAGTTCCTGAATTAACCACAGAAGAGTGGAATGAAGAAACGCAAAACCTCATGGAGGATCTTGGATTTGATTATGAGTTAAGAAACCAGGATGATGAAATAATCACAGATGTTGCTGCAGAAGGTCTTCCGATTACAGGTCAAACACCGGAAGCAGGGACATTCGTTAATCTTGATACATTGATTGTATTAACGGTTACCGAACCCGAGCCGATGGTATAAACCTTTCAAAAGTTCAGGATGCGGAAAAAATCAGGCATCCTGAACCTTTTATCCGGCACAAATACAAACCCCTTATCACCAACCAACCACATGCTAAATCTAAAAAACACGAATCCGATCTTCGACCAGGTAGCGGAAATAAACAGCCAAAAGGAATACTGGTATGTGCGTACCGATGGCGGAGATCATTATACCGATTTTATCCGAAAAGGATATGTCGGCACTAACTGGAATTTCATTTCAGCTGAGGATATCCGGGAAGAAAACCTGGAATACCTTAGAAAATCCGTCATTACAAATAGCTATAAATACCGGAACGTTCCGTACGACAAATTGAGTTCCGGGGAGAAATCCTCCATTACCAAAACAATCAACAAACTCTTTACTTTTAAAAACCTGAGAAAGGGCGACGTGGTGCTCATTCCTTCGGAAGATGCCGATTATTTCAGTATCGGTGAAATAGCCGACGATGAAATTTATACTGCTTCCCAAACAGACCTGTCAACAGGCGGATTCCTCAAGAGAAGAAAAGTAAACTGGCTGAAAACCTCCGTCAAACATCATTATTACAATTCGTTGTTTTACCTGCTGAAACATTCCCACACCATTGTTTCCATCAAGAAACACGCGGATTTCATTGATTCGCTGATGGAAGAATTGTACATCAAGGACAGTGATTGTTTTTTGTCTTTACGGATCAACAAAGAATCGGAAATCAGTCTGAAAGATCTCAAAGACTTATTCGACAATTACCTGGGATTGATCTCGCGGGTCAACACAGACTTCAATTTCGGAGAGAAAATCGATACTACAACCGTAAAATTGAGTTTAAATTCTCCGGGATTCATCACTATCAAACTACCGGTCGGGAAATCACTGATCTTAACGAGCCTGATTGTTTCCATGTTCCTGAACGGCTGCACAGATCAGGAAATTAGCATGAAATTGAATCGCGAACAGATTCCGAATGAGTACATTCCTTACATGGACTCCATTCAAAACATCCGGAAAAACCTGGAGGTAGAGAACGACAGTATTTTTAACCGTTTAACAAGTCTTGAAAATGGAAACAGTAAGTAGTTTTTTGTCTTCCGGAGACAATGTATTCAAATTTTTGCTGACCATGTGTATCGGCACCATCCTTTTCAACATTGTTTATCCAACCGATAAAATCCGCGAAATTGGCATTCGCCAAAGCGAACTGAGTTACAAACTGGACCTGATGAATGATGAATCCAAAACACTTTACAAAGAAATCAAAAGCCTCAACCGGTTAAAGCTGAATTTAACACTCAGTAGTTCTGTCAATTTCAGGAAGAAACTGGAATCTTTTGATTTGAAATACGAACAGTTAACGAAAAAAGATTTCGAGATCAAACACCTTCGAAGACTGATCGGAATTTCCAGAAACGAACTGGATTTCTACTCAAACTTCCGTTTCTGGAGCTATTATCCTTCGATGATTATCGGTTTGATATCGCTGGTTTGCTGGATCAATTTTTATGTGAAAAGTGTAGAAACAAAAGAATCTTAAACTGCTAATTATCAGGTTTAATTAAGATTTTGAATTCCTTGTTTTTTTAATTAAATTTGATTGTAATTTACTGTTATGAGTGCAATTGTAAGTAATAGCGATGAAATAATCCAATCCACCAGAGAAGGGAGGTTATACATTCGTACACAGGACTTTTTCAGACAACAAAAGGTTCGCGAAATTATTTTAGATTTGCTCGAATCAGATATTGTAAAAGATATTGAAGAATATCAGAAAAAGCGAGAAAAAGAAAAGAAAAATAACCCGCTGGATGCCCTGGAACCTGCTATTGCTTCCGCTTGTGCCGACAATGAATTTTCAAACTATTGATAGGAGATTTTTAAATACTCAAGAATAGTTATTGATCAATTAAATATTTTTATTATTCCAAAAATCTTCCTATATTTGTCACGCTCATTCTTCCATAATCGGAGAAAGGAGTTTCGAAGCTCGATACATCAGGATATGTACCGAGCTTTGCGGTTTTAATAGACTTTATCTAATTTCCTTTTTAGTTTTTTTTCAATTTGTTTTTTACCCCCTGGTTCATTAAGATAGTAAGCAGTTAACAAATAATAATCCTGATTACTTTTTTGTGGCTCTAGAATCAAAACATACTCACTTGTTTTGTTGTAGACATAAGTTCTAATTACATCCTTTCCATCAACCCGGTCTTCATAACTGAATACAACAACATCCACCTTAGTTGTCTCCTCTATATGAACTTTAACCCAATGCAGTCTAACTGATCTAGCCATTTCAAAGGATCGGGCACCTAATTTCTTTCCTTTTTCGTCCTTATCATCTCGAGTAGTTAAATGGTGATATAATGTTTGCATAGGTGATTCACCCTCTTTTTTAGTTGGGCGAATTTGCTTTTTCTTGAATTTGAAATTAGGGTTATCTTCAATGTCGCGTTTGAAAATACGCATCAATGATTCTTTACGCTGGTATTCATTGTACTGCCCAATATCCAAAAGCTGATCGTATTTTTTCGCAAGATTTAAAGGCATTGGAATTACTTTAATTCAATGAAAAACAGGTTAAACTTATCCGCAGATTTAGGCGTAGACTGATTAAACGGAACCTTACAATGTGACTCTATTTTCTGAATCAATTTATTTTTGGCTTCCATTTTATTCTCCCCCCTCAACTTATAATTAATTGCTCCCATTATCAAATCAGTCATTTGCATAATATAACTTTCATGAGAACGAATAAACTGACAATTCCTAATTGATGCGTTGTACTTCAACACTTCTTTTAGCTTATGTAATTTTTTGTGACTTCGTGTATCCTTAATATCCAAATAGATATTATAATGATACCCCATATTGATTTTATGGTGAATCAATTGGTAGTACATTAAAAAATAAAAATCATCATATTTAAATCCCTCTCTTAATTCATCAATCTGAGATTTGTCTACAATGATTGAACGGAAGTTTAAATCAGTAGAAAAGAAATAATCAATAAGATCGGCATAAAAAGGATAAGCTCCCCCCGAAACATTACTCCATTTAATTTCTCCTTTAATTTTATGCTTTGCTTTTATCGCTTTTATACTCTGCTTATGATGCTTCAATTGATTAAAAGCTGAACTGACATAAGCAATCATCATATATGGCATCCCATCGTTTTGCAAATGAGTACTTTCATCACAATAAAAATTGAATGTCTTAGTCATAGTATTTCATTTCTGTAATTTTATCGCATCCCAAATTGTCTTCGATTCGAGTAGTTTTGGTTATCTTAGATTAAATTCTAGAAAAAATTCTTCCATTTATTAAAATTAATTATTAGTAGAAGCAGATAATAAATTACTTCTTGAAACAAATGTAATTATCTTACTATGACTCTAATTTAGCAAAATACTTGAGATCGGTTATAATGGGTTACTATCGAACCTCTGAAGTTATTCTACTCCCCCTTCAGCTTCTTCACAATATTCGTAGTGCTAAACCCTTCAACCAAAGCAACCGTTTTTACCTCTCCGCCATTTGCAAGGATTGTTTCCCGGCCTACAATGTATTTTTTGCCGGAAGGATCTTTTTCATCCGCATCGTAATCCGCACCTTTTACCAAAACATTCGGTTTCAATGATTCAATGACAGACACGGGGGTATCTTCATCAAAGAACACCACACCATCCACAAATGCCAAAGAAGCAAGGATCAATGCCCTGGAAGATTCGGGGTTGATCGGACGCTCCTCGCCTTTTCCCTGTCTTTTCACGGAAGCATCGGTATTGATGGCAATAATCAGTTTCGAACCGAAATCGGCCGCTTTGGCAAGATAAGTCACATGTCCTTCGTGCAGAATATCAAAACAGCCATTGGTAAAAACCACTTTTTCACCGGATTTTTTCCATTCCAGAATCCGCTGCTTCATCTCATTCACTGAAGCTACCTTATGCTTGACCTGTTCGAACTTCCCCATCTTTTGAATAGTTTTTTGGTAATAGAAAAAAGGACAACATTCCCAAAACGATGATCAACAAAGTTTGGGAAGCCCAGATAATGGTACCCAAAGCACAACCGATTCCCCAGGCCTGAGTGCCGTATTGATTTTTCAGATAGTATTCGATAACCAATCCTACCACTAAAGGAAAAACTCCGATACCGCCATTGGTCAATGTAATCCCAAGAGATCCGGCTAAAAAGGCAATGAGCATTCCTGTAGCAGGGACATTTGAGGTTTCTTCAAGCGCAAAAAAGCAAATTGCAAAATAAATGACGTACAGGACCCAAATAAATAAAGTATGACCGATAAACCCAACAGGATTCTTCGTTTTAAAAACCGATAATGCGCCGGAAAACAGGCCTGTGATAAACCCTATCACTTTCAGGCGGATACTTTTTATCAAAAGCACTATCCCGAACACAGCTGCAATTACTCCTAAAATTATCCATTTAATCAACTGGAAAGTTGAAACAGAATCAGGATTCCCTGAAAATCGCGCTTCTATCAAACCTTTAATATTCCAAAAATCCCCTGCTCCAACAATAGAAGCAAGCAATGCAACGGAAAATAGCATGATGAGGTCGAAAACACGCTCTGCCAGAATAGTACCGAACGATTTGGAGAAAGGAACTCCGTCGGATCGATACAACATGGCTGCCCGGGAAGCTTCCCCGGCCCTTGGAATGGTCAAATTCACAATGTAACCGATCATAATTGCATGATACCGGTTCCACAGAGAAGTCTTGTAACCCATCGGCTCTAATAAGTACTTCCAACGGTATGCTCTCGAAAGCAATGCAAAAAAGCTTAGTAATAAGGATAAGAAAACCCAGAAATAATTGGCTTCGCGAAGCGCTTTGTAAAAAGCCGCTTCTACTTCCGGTTCCATAGAAGTAAAAAAGTACCAGATCAGATAAACACCTAAGACCAGTGGAAGCACTGTTTTTAGAAGAATACCTGCCGTTCTTTTCATTAGACTATCAAATTAGTCAATTCATTCGGAAAAACCAAAGATGGCTTAAATGATCTTGCTTCTTCGGGAGTCATATACCCATATCCAATCACAATGATCATATCACCAACAGCTACTTTCCGGGCAGCAGGTCCATTTAAACAAATTGTTCCGCTTCCACGATCGCCTTTGATGACATAAGTTTCCAGACGCTCACCGTTATTGATAT
>CBINBC010000062.1:0-8411 GCA_966248825.1 uncultured Fluviicola sp. | reverse complement strand
GCATTCACGGTAGGAATAGGATTTACCGTAATGGTAAAGTTTTGTGGCGTTCCGGTACAACCGTTTAATGTTGGTGTTACGGTGATAGTCGCGGTAATCGGCGAAGCTGTTGCATTCGTTGCCGTAAATGCCGCAATGTTACCCGTTCCGCTTGCTACCAATCCGATGGATGAGGTGTTATTTGTCCAATCAAAAGTAGTTGTGGCGGTATTATTTCCTGTGAAAGTAACCGCTGTTGTCGATGCATTCGCACAAACCGTTTGAGGAGTGATTGCATTTACAGTAGGTAATGGATTTACCGTAATGGTAAAGTTTTGAGGCGTTCCGGTACAACCGTTTAATGTTGGTGTTACGGTGATAGTTGCTGTTACCGGAGAAGCTGTTGCATTCGTTGCTGTAAATGCTCCGATGTTACCCGTGCCACTTGCTCCCAATCCGATCGATGTGGTGTTATTCGTCCAGTTGAAGGTTGTTGTAGCGGTATTATTTCCCGTGAAAGCAACTGCTGTCGTAGATGCATTCGCACAAACTGTTTGCGGTGCAGGTGCATTCACTGTCGGAATAGGATTTACCGTAATGGTAAAGTTTTGTGGAGTTCCGGTACAACCGTTTAATGTTGGTGTTACGGTGATAGTCGCCGTAACCGGCGAAGCTGTTGCATTCGTTGCCGTAAATGCCGCAATGTTACCCGTTCCGCTTGCTACCAATCCGATGGATGAGGTGTTATTTGTCCAATCAAAAGTAGTTGTGGCGGTATTATTTCCTGTGAAAGTAACCGCTGTTGTCGATGCATTCGCACAAACCGTTTGAGGAGTGATTGCATTTACAGTAGGTAATGGATTTACCGTAATGGTAAAGTTTTGAGGCGTTCCGGTACAACCGTTTAATGTTGGTGTTACGGTGATAGTTGCTGTTACCGGAGAAGCTGTTGCATTCGTTGCTGTAAATGCTCCGATGTTACCCGTGCCACTTGCTCCCAATCCGATCGATGTGGTGTTATTCGTCCAGTTGAAGGTTGTTGTGGCGGTATTGTTTCCGGTGAAAGTAACCGCTGTTGTCGATGCATTCGCACAAACTGTTTGCGGTGCGGGTGCATTCACGGTAGGAATAGGATTTACCGTAATGGTAAAGTTTTGTGGCGTTCCGGGACAGCCGTTTAATGTTGGTGTTACAGTGATAGTCGCCGTAACCGGCGAAGCTGTTGCATTCGTTGCCGTAAATGCCCCGATGTTGCCTGTTCCGCTTGCCCCCAATCCGATGGATGTGGTGTTATTCGTCCAATCAAAAGTGGTTGTGGCAGTATTATTTCCGGTAAAAGCAATTGCTGTTGTCGATGCATTTGCACAAACCGTTTGAGGAGTTACCGCATTCACAGTTGGAGTCTGAGTAACTGTAATGGTTACCGAACCAGACTGGTTTTGCGAGCACCCCATTGCACTTGTCACACTTACTAAATTGTAAGTAAATGTTCCTGCGGTTGCTGTTGGAGCTGTCAAAGTTGCAGTTGTTCCGGCTCCGCTGCTTACTGTTTGGTTCGCACCACCGTTGATGTTGTAAGTAAAAGTATAAGGAGCTGTTCCATTTGCTCCTGTAAAAGTAATTGTCGGTGCTGCTGCATTCTGACAAACCGTTGTAGTTCCGGCAATGGTTGCAGTTGGAAGGGGATTCACCGTAATAACCACATTATCTGTTGAAGTACAGCCCCCGATCGGGTTTGTTGCTGTCAAAGTATAAGTTGTTGTTGCAGTTGGTGAAACTGTTGGATTTAATGTTGTTGAATTGGTCATATTTGTTGTAGGTGACCAGGCGAAAGTTGTCGGTACAAAATTATTGAAGGTAATCGACCAATCTGTTAATGTTCCCACATCTCCGGTTGCCAGATCGTAGACTTGTAAAGTCCAAACCCCATTGACAGTGCATGAATTTAAAAGCGAAAATGCCTGTTCGGGAGTAAAACTTCCCGAAAAAGGCGCTGTTCCGGTAGTTATTGACGGCGAACCGGTTGGTACAAACGTGGTATTCGTATAATTCGCTCCCGCCCCGCCATTGTCAGAAGAAAGATCAATGGTACTACCATTCGGACAGCGAAGCCAAATCGTAATATCACCGTCATAAGTGTGAGTAATATTTACATTCACCGAAACTATCGGCAGAACTCCGGCTGTTTGCGGCGTAATTCCACTAACCGTTATGGTTGAGTTAACCGGGGTTACACTTCCGTCGTTCAAAGCAAAATCCGTTGTATTCGTAAATGTAACCGGATTATTCACCCCGGCGGGCGAAAGAGTTGCATTCAAATTCACACTTCCCCCGGGACAAATCGATTGGTTAGCTGTCACCACGTTAGCCGTTGGACTTGCATTAACAACCACAGTAACCGGTTCAATTTCATAACAACCATTCGCATTCAGGATTTGAATATAATATGTCCCACTTGCAGTAACAGCTCCCGGAGCAGCTATCGGCACGGTACAGGCCGCATCCGAAAAATATCCGATTGTTCCGGAACCGGAATTGATTGTGACCACACTTGCACTCGTCAGGTCAACAGTTGCAGGTGAACAAACTGCAGGCGGATTGGTAACGGTAATTTGTGGTGTCGGTAAAACAGTAACAGAAGTCGTTAACGTAGAATTACAACCTGCAAGGGAGGTCATCGTACATTGATAATTGAACGTTCCGGTGGTTGCCGGAGTTACCGACAGGGTATTTGTTGTACCCAAAACCGTTCCCGGAGCAGATGTTTCAACCCAGGAATAAGTTGCGGCTCCTGCCGGAGCAGTCAGAGTTGATGTCTGGAATTGACAAATATTCGGTGGAGCAACGATACTCATCGGTGCACAGGTGGCATCCAGGTATGCATAGGCATAATGCGCCCCGATGGAACAGTCTCCAACGGTAAACCGCATAGTCACACAGGAACCGATGTAAGGAGTTAAATCAAGCATCACCGGAGTCCAGTCTTTCCAAAAGATTCCTGAGTTACCAATTTGAGTAAACCCCGGAATTCCCGGTCCACCCGTTACCAATAAATTACCACAGGCAATTGGTGTTCCGGCACAGTCCAGTGCTTCAATCTTAAAGTAAGGCTGTTCCTGTGCAAGGTGTGGAATCGTATCACCATTAACATCAATAGTATATGCATTTTGAAGAACTGCCGCATAGTAATAGATAAATAGTGCATTGGAAGCCGTCACTTGGAATTTTTGCTCAATACTTGCTCCACCATAGGCACCGTTTGGTCCATCACCAAGTAGTAAAGAATTCGTGTTTCCCGCAATTTGAGGACAAACCGTTTGAATTGGGGCCTGCACATCTGTTCCGGGAGTGGTAATGGCATGATGCCCGCCTGTCGTATTGTAAAAAATCGGTGTATATGTTGGTGTTGGCTGCGGAGCAACCCCGGTTTGCATGGAATGTCCCCACGAACCAAGCCACCCGGAAGTGGATCCGGCATCAAACCCGATGTTCGTGCAAGCCGGCTGTGTTGGGTTTACCGGATGTGCAGGAGCCGTATTCGAAATTTGGATATTATAGTTAAACCCTGCCGGACCTCCAACACCATCATTATCCACCACGAAATAGTAGCACTGGCCTGCTGTCGGGGTAAAAGGAATTCCATAAGTTCCGGAAATATCACCAAACACCTGAGTTTGCGCATATAAAAAGCCGGTCCCGTCTATAACCGATATGGACGGCATTACCGGATTTGCCAAACCTCCCGGTGTAAATGTGATAGTCACCCACAAAGTAGCTGCAGAAGGCGCACAGTAATAATAGTACCAGTCCGGACCATCATCAAATGTTGTTCCCGCAGCATTGTAATTATTTGCTGCTCCGATTGTGGAACCCGAAGCATTCAGCGGAACGGAAATTGGAACTGAAGTTGCTCCTGCCTGGGTGTCTGCCCCCTGCGAGAAACCTTTAAGACCTAAAAAAATAAATAGCGGGAGAATAAAGTAACCCCAAAAAGTAGTTGTTTTCATAACGGAGAGTAGTATTATGGTTACCTGTTTTTTGGCTTATTGATGTATAACATCTCCATTCGCTGAATGAAGAGATAAATCATTTCGTTGTTGGTCGGTTCTTTGAACTCAATGGAAATATCCAGCCCGTTTACCTCCACATCTGTAATTGCATTCATGGATTCGAGATAAACTATTAGTTCATCCATTACAGTAGTTTCGAGTGCCGATGTCAAATGATACACGATTGTTGGAGATCCGACTCCGGTTACATGCGGATTCGCATAAACAGCATCTTCGTGTTTTTCAACCTGTTGTCCATAACTAACGAACGCGAAGGATAAGGAGAGCGTAGTAGTAAAGCACAAACAGTTAATGAAACGATTTTTCATTAAATGAGTATTTTAGTTCTTGACAAATGTGACGAAAAAAAATAGTACTAGTTGTCTCTTTTTCAAATAAATTCCATTTTTTAACAGTTTATTTTAAATTTTATGTGTGATAATTCACAATAAAATCACGCTATTCGTCTTTGTTTTCAAGGCATTCGTCGAAATAGAATCAGCATCCGCAAACAAATTGTAATTTCGCAGCATGATAGAAAAAATCATTCAAAAAAGACTAAATCGCTGGTTACTAAGCATCTTATCCGGAATTCTTCTAACCGTTTCATTTCCTGAAACCGGAAGCCTGACTCCCTTAGCTTTTGTTGCATGGATCCCACTACTGCTTGTTGAGTCATATTTTCACTCAAAACGCAAAGCATTCAGCCTATTCATACAAGCTTATCTAACCTTCTTCATTTACAATGTCGGAACCACCTGGTGGGTTTATTATGCCAGCGCAGATGGTGCATACCTGGCTTTTTTTGCAAATAGTTTTTTAATGTCTATTGCCTTCCTGCTTTATCACCTTCTAAAACGAAAATTGGGTGTCAAATGGAATGGCCCGATCCTGATTTGCGTTTGGCTAAGCTTTGAATTTTTACACTTCCATTGGGAATTATCGTGGCCGTGGCTGACTTTAGGAAACGCCTTTGCTCCAAGGGTTTCATGGGTGCAGTGGTATTCCATTACCGGGGTACTGGGAGGATCGTTGTGGATACTGGTAATGAACCTGCTTATTTACAAATTGGTCATTCAACCCAAAAAGCTGTTGAAAAACTCGTATTTCATTAGCGCAGCAATCCTGTTGTTTGCTCCGCTCTGTTTTTCCTGGATTCTCTATTTTTCAAAAGACACCAAGGGAACACCTTACAATGTGGTGATCATTCAACCGAACATTGATCCGTACGGAGAGAAATTCGTACTGGATAACGGAGAGCAATTAAAATCCATTTTAGACCAGGCCGACCAGGCTGTTTCCAAAGAAACACAAATGGTTATCGCTCCGGAAACATCGCTTTATCCGACTGCAAAAATTTACGAAACCGGTTTGCGTAAAGAAGTTTTCTTTCACGTGATCAATGAGCACCGCGCTAAATGGTCAAATGCAGGGTTATTGATCGGAGCAACTACCTTTAAGGTATTTGAGGGTAAAAATTCCCCGGCCAGCAAGTTTATCCCGCAATTGAATTCTTATGTAGAGGATTACAATTCCTCCGTGCTTTTCGATAACACTCCAAACCCCAAGATCATTCACAAATCAAAATTGGTTTTGGGGGTAGAAAAAATTCCGTTCGTGGGGATTTTCCCATTCCTGGAAGATCTGGCGGTCGAAATGGAAGGCGGTTCCGGAAGTTTAGGGGTAGAGACCGAACCTAAGATTTTTGAGAAAAACCGGGTAAAATTCTCCCCGGTAGTCTGCTATGAATCCATTTACGGCGGTTTTATGGCAAAGCAGGCTAAAAACGGTTCTCAATTTATCGCTGTCATTACCAACGACGGCTGGTGGAAGGACACTCCCGGATATAAACAGCATTTTCAGTTTGCGCGCTTAAGAGCAATTGAGAACAACAAATACGTTGTCCGGTCGGCAAACACCGGTAAATCAGGAATTATATCCAACCGCGGGGATGTTTTGAAAGAAACGAAATGGTGGGTAAAAGATCAGTTTAATTACACGATCCAACTCAACTCTAAACGAACGCTTTATCAAACACTGGGGGACTTTATCGGCTACTTTTCATTGGTCGGACTAGGAATGCTCTTTATGCTACGCATCATTCGTATTTTCCAGCGCAGCAAGAGGTAATTCCCAATTACGAATTTATTCATTCCCTGAAAAAAGTAGGAAACTATTCAAATGTCAGGAAACCGTATTTGTCCCTTTTATTCGAGGCAGCAAAGATAACCTGGTGTGTTTTGTAATTCACACTGGAAAGTTTCAGACAGACAAATGCACCGATTGCATCATAGGCGGAAAACATGCTACGCTCAGTTTCACCGCTTTGAAGGTTAACACTCGCTCTTGCAAGGCAATATTCCCTGTATCTCAAAGAATTCGAGAATGCAATCCGTGTTCCGCGGTATGCTCCTACCTGGTCGTAATTTTCGATATGATCATTAAAAAAGATAACCAGGTTTCCTTTACTGGTATAACTAATCAAGGAGGAATATTGTCCAAAGTCATTAACTGACTCTTGTTTCTTGGGAATTTTCCGGAACCAGTTGAGCTCTCCCTGGTTTGAAATGGAATAAACAACGCAGTCGTTGTAATTGTAATAGTTCGTAACCTGGCTCATTCCTCTTGAATCGGTTGTGTTTACTTCATAAATGTAATACTGCTCCGCAAGCACGGTAATCGATCCGTCGGGAAGTAAAATAACATTCCTAAAGGCATAATTCAGCAATTCATTGTTGACATTCTGGTAGCTGTAAATATCATCCGACTGTGGATTTTCCTGCTCCAGTATTTCTTTCGGAAACTCCAAAAACTTTGGCAATCCCAGTTCATTGGATTTCAGGGAAAAAGCAGCGTAAAAAACGCCTTTCGCGCCTTTGGAGTCTTCGCCTCCCCAGGTACCGGTTACCATTGCTGTTGTATCAGAAGATGTAATCATGAAATTATAAACCTTTCGCTGTTCCAGATCCAGTTCGTACATCTTCGTAGAATCATCCGGACTCATGTGTATCAAAACCGATTTATCTACCTGACCGAAATCTTTCCAGAAACTGTAATATGCTTTGGAGAAAACGGAGATTCCCAGGAAATAATCCCCTTTATCCGTTAAATGTCTTGCTTCAACAGCCGAAAGCCTGGAATCGTAAGGTATTTCGTATTCACCTTCCCGCACGGAGATCATTTTCTCATTCAACACATTGTACCCGAAACGATCATAGGTTTCTTTCTTTGCCGGAATGAGGTAATCCACTACCAAAAATTTGTTTCCCGGGGAGACTTTCGTGGTAACCAATACATTTCTGCTCCAGCCTTTCGGGACCACATAAGAAGCAACTACCAGCGGCGGACCAAGCGGATCCACATCGTCGTCATATTCCTGCATGTATAAAGTCACTGAAGGTCCTGCTTTATCCGAAAAAAGTCCAAATAAGCGATTGGAGAATAGAAACATATCTTCCAGCGTGACCATTTTTTGATCAATCCGGGGCTCAATTCTTTTGGTAAGGATTTCTTTCCCGTTTTCGAACCTGGAAATTTTAGCTGAAGGCATTAAAGAAGCATTCGCGTAATGGAACGTAAAAAAAACTCCGTTATCCTTCGGTAAAACAGCCAGTGTGTTCACCCGGGCCAAATTTTCAGGTCCCCAGTCGATTTGCGGCGGAACCTGAGCCCAAAGAAAATGATTCAGTAATAGAAAAACAGTAAGTTGAATGAATCGCAAGGCTTTTTTTCTGTAATATAAGAAAAACCTGAGAGCACACTCCATTCCGGACAAAATTAATTATCCAATAAAACTTAAAAGATTCCCTAAACCAGTTTTACCCCGGTATAATTGGAAGGCGTGATCTCTTTCAAACGTGCTTTCATGGCATCATCCACCTCCAGCGTGTCGATAAAATCATGGACCGTCTGCTGAGTCACTTTTTCATTTTTGCGTGTCAATCCTTTCAATGCCTCGTAAGGTTTCGGGAAACCGATACTTCTCAAAATAGTCTGAATAGCTTCGGCAACAACCGCCCAGTTATCTTCCAGATCCCGCTCAATAGCTGCCTGGTTCAAAAGCAATTTATTCAAACCTGCGATTGTTGCTTTGAAAGAGATCAAAGAATGGGCAAGCGGCATACCGATCGCTCTTAGAACTGTTGAATCCGTCAAATCACGCTGCAGCCTGGAAACCGGCAGTTTTGCGGCCAGGTGTTCATAAAGAGCATTCGCAATCCCGATATTCCCTTCCGAATTTTCGAAATCGATCGGGTTTACTTTATGCGGCATAGCCGATGAACCAACTTCGCCTTCTTTCAATTTCTGCTTGAAATATTCAATGGAAAGGTAAGTCCACATATCGCGGTCCAAATCCAGGATTATGGTATTGATGCGCTTCAG
>CBINBC010000061.1:0-12855 GCA_966248825.1 uncultured Fluviicola sp. | reverse complement strand
GTGGGCACTGTGGGCACGCGATTAATCGCTTACCCACCATTCCATACAAAAAAACAAAAACGGTCATCCGATAATTCGAATGACCGTTTTTTGTTACATCATATTTTGATTAATCCTTCACAACCGTATATCCAGGGTATTTGGATTTATCGAATACAAACTTGCTGTCTTCGATAGCCGGATTGGATGTAAATTTCGTCATTGTAAACGTGGAAACAGTTCCGTCATTTGCTTTCATGATTGCTTTTTTCACCTCGTTATCGTCTTTCGAAACATATACAATGATGGTATGGTAATTTGCTTTTTTCGGGGTCTTCGGGTACAAATAGATCACATGTACCTTTTCACCTCCCAATGTTTCCTCCTTTTCGTATTTACTCTTGAATCCTGATTCCCAGATTGTCATCAGCTTCTTAGGATTGATCGCATCTTCGTCATCACCTGAAGCATCTGATTCATAAACTGTTTTCTCTTCTTTTACGATAGACCATTTTTTCAATCCGTTTGAGATCAAAGTGGTTTCTCCGTAAACAGCACTGAATTTATCTCCTTTTACCCATCCTTTACCGGACATGTTGGAGTTGGTTCCGTTTGTACTGTTTTTGATTGTAGCGCTAAATTCTACGTAGAAGGTTTTTAGTCCTTTTATTTTAGCCGAAACTTTATCAAGGATTGCGTCTGCTTTTGCATCCTGACCGTAAGCCAATGTACTTCCCAGTAAAGTCAGGCAAATAAATAAGTATTTCATGTTTCACAATTTTCTCTGCAAATATCAGAAATTGTGCCAAGAATCAGTTACATATTAAAAAAATACCTGTTAGAATTTTGTTAAAGAAGTTCAAATCTTCTTCGCTCCAAGAGCTTAGAAGGTTCAAAATAGTTCAAAAGGTTCAATAGATTTAAACTTTTGAACTTTTTGAATACTTGAACTTTTAGTTTATGCCTTTTGCACGCAGGAACTCTTCCAGGCTTTCCACATCACTGAAAAGCACTTCACGGGCTTTACTTCCCTGGAACGGACCGATGATTCCGTAACCTTCCAGCTGATCGACGATTCTTCCGGCGCGATTATATCCCAACTTCAGTTTACGTTGTAATAAGGATGCGGATCCTTGATTATTGATCACAACAATCCGTGCTGCATCAGCAAACATCGAATCAATCTCATCCAGATCGATATCGCGGTCTTCTCCTCCATCTGCACCAACATATTCCGGAAGAATAAGAGCTTCCGGATAAGCACGCTGCTCACCGATAAACTTACAGATATCTTCTACTTCCGGAGTATCTGCGAAACCACACTGTACACGAATCAGATCCTGACCGAGGGAAATCAACATATCTCCCCGCCCGATCAACTGATCTGCACCGGAGGAATCCAGGATGGTGCGTGAATCGATCTTGGAAAGCACACGGAATGCAATACGCGCCGGGAAGTTTGCTTTAATCATACCCGTAATTACGTTTACGGAAGGACGCTGAGTAGCTACAATCAAGTGAATACCAATTGCCCTTGCCAACTGTGCCAAACGCGCAATCGGGTGTTCGACCTCTTTTCCGGCGGTCATGATCAAATCTGCGAACTCATCGATCAACACAACAATATACGGCAGGTAACGATGTCCTTTTTCCGGGTTCAACTTTCGGGCAATGAACTTGGCATTGTATTCCTTGATCGTACGTACCTGTGCTTCTTTCAGCAACTCGTAGCGGTTATCCATTTCGATACATAATGAATTCAAAGTGTTGACCACTTTGGATGTATCGGTAATAATAGCTTCTTCTTCTCCGGGAAGTTTTGCCAGGAAATGGCGCTCAATCCGGTTGTAAAGCGTTAATTCCACTTTTTTCGGATCGACCAGTACGAATTTAACCTGTGCAGGATGTTTCTTATAAAGTATGGAAACCAGGATGGCATTCAAACCAACGGATTTACCTTGTCCGGTAGCTCCTGCGACCAATAAGTGAGGCGCTTTTGTTAAATCGAATGTATACGTTTCATTCGTAATCGTTTTACCCATTACGATCGGCAATTCGAAATCGGAATTCTGAAATTTCTCCGAAGCAATCAATGATTTCATGGAAACCATATCCGGCTTACTGTTCGGAACCTCAATACCAATTGTTCCTTTCCCGGGGATCGGAGCAATAATACGAATACCCAATGCCGATAAACTTAGCGCGATATCGTCTTCCAGGTTCTTAATTTTCGAAATACGAACTCCGGGAGCCGGCACGATTTCATACAAAGTTACCGTAGGACCTACCGTTGCTTTAATTTTGGCAATATCGATCTTGTAGTGAGAAAGCGTCTCAACAATGCGATTTTTGTTTTCTTCCAATTCCTGCTTATTGATCGAAACCTGGCCGTTCCCGTAATCTTTCAATAAGTCGATCGGAGGAAGCAGATATCCGGAAAGTTCCAATGTAGGATCGTAATCACCGTATTCCTGGCGGATCGAATTAAACTCATCGTCAGAAAGTGTTGCATCTGTTTTTGCGATGCTCACTTTGAAATCACCTTCGTCCTCTTCTTCATCGTTTTCGAATACTTCTAACGGCCCGGAATCATCCCGATAGCTATCGGGAACAGGTTCTTCGGCCATTTTCTCAGCTCCTGAATGAATAACTATAAAGCTTTCCTCTTCAGGGTCACCGTATGATTCATCTTCTTCCTCTTCTTCCTCATCAAAATTCACTTCAGCAGCTTCCTGTTCGGCACGGATCTGGTCTTCCCGGATGGTATTTACCACGTGAATATCCGTCATGTTTGCCGAAATCGGCTGATCGTCTTCAAAGAACGACTCTTTCGCTCCTTTTGCCCTGTTCCACCAGGACATAATATCCGCATTGAACAGTACCACTAAGACAACCCATAAAAGTGCTACAATCGCTACAAAACTCCCGAAACTCCCGATCGTGAGGCGCAGCCAGTTGTTGATCGCATATCCGAAAGTTCCCCCCAGGTAATCAATATGCTCTACGAAATACCCCAGAAAGATAGAACTCCACACCATAAACAAAACTGCTACAGCAATTGAACGCCTGATCGGAAGCAATAAGATATTCAAAGTCCATTTGAAACCGATCAGGAAAATGATGAAAGAAATGGCAAACGAAGAAATCCCAAACCAACGGTACATAAATAAATGAGCCATCCAGGCACCGAATTTCCCCAGCCAGTTTTGCACAGGCTCCGGGTTACTGTCGAAAAGAAAAGTAAATAGCGATACGTCTAAAACGCGGTCCTGGTCTGAGGTCCAAGTGAAAAAGTAGGAAAAGCAGGAAAGGAAGGTAAAAAAGGAAAACAGAATCATCGCAATCCCCAGGATTGT
Source organism: uncultured Fluviicola sp. (assembly GCA_966248825.1). Taxonomy (GTDB): domain Bacteria; phylum Bacteroidota; class Bacteroidia; order Flavobacteriales_D; family Crocinitomicaceae; genus Fluviicola. The sequence goes on along the minus strand of CBINBC010000061.1, from coordinate 9,520 downwards.
TTTGAATCTTTTCTTATCAAAGCGGTTTGCAAGACGATCCAACAAAGCATTATCGGTAGGCTTGCGTTCTTTTGCAGGCTTTCCCTTCGGTGCTTTTTTCGTTTGTTCTTCCGCCGTTTGTTCGCTTTTTTGTCTGTATTCGTTTTCCAATGCCATTCTTCACGAAGTATCTTACGAAGATAACGACATCAAAGGGCTTTGGTTAACGTTTTTTGATTTAACTATAAACAAACTACTGTTCATTATTCGAATAGAAGGCACGCATGAATTCTTCGAAACTGATCCGCTTATAATCCGAAGGAATTCCAAACAAATCGCGATTTACGGGTTGATCTTTTTTCTCAACCAATTCATAATGGATTAAGCCATCCTGGGAAGGAATGTAATAATCAAGTGCCAGGCCTTTTACTTCCGGGTAAACCTGCAGGTATTTATTTGGCAGATTCTTAGAAAAATAGCAGTAAAACCCTTCCGTATTTTCATCCTTAACGAGGTATTTCTTTGCTTTTAGTCCGGCTATTTTTTTTGAACCTCTTTTTTTTGTTACCGTATAGGTTTTCGGAATGGTATCTGTTTTTTTGGAAAGATCGGTATGGATCGCGTACTTATTCCCATCCAGTTCTAACAGCAGGTAAGCTTTATTCAACAACATGTTCCGTATATAAACCTGCACCCCGAACTGCTGGGTCTCTGTTTCAACACGAACCACCGTATCATTCGTATACAATGTCACATTCCAGGATTTCCAGACAACATTCGAATCGGGAGCCATAACCGTAGCTTTGTACTTCAAAACACCGGAAAAAGCTTCTTGCGAAAATCCGGAAAATACTGTAAAAAAAAGGATGCTGACAACAGCAAGGAATCGGTTCATATTATTCAAATGTTGCAAATAAATCGTTCATTTTCTGATTGTACTCGTTGTAACTAATCGCAGTACCTTTTGCCGGCAAAGTAAACAACTGTTTTTTAGATTCGTCCACTTTCGGGATAAACTTTATTGCTTTATAGTCCATTCGAATACCAAAACGATCTACAGAATAAGCAAGCAACACTCCCGGAACTTCTTTAAACGTATTGTACCAATTCGGATTTTTCAGCTCAATCTCTTCGGTATACCAAAGTGTAATCACATCTGACTTATCCTTAACACCTGTGGCAACAGCTTTTTTCACATTAAAACCGGCAAGTGTATCTGTTTCGTCCGTGAAACTAATAGTATATCTCGTTTGATCATTCAACATTTTGTGAATTTCATCGGGAGTTAAATCCATTTTGAATGCCTCTTCCCCGTATTGGAAATAAATATCCATTTCTTTTTGGTTACAGTCAATCAGCAAAACATTTTGAAAATTTCCGCGGCTGACATCATTCCGTACCTTTCCGTTCCTGAAACTGATTTCAATTTCTTTCGGCAGGATATTGTAAAGGAATATATTCTTTTTGTGGTTCGGGTAATCCGCCGAATAAATAATCGTCCCCTCACTGATAACCTCCTTTTTAGAAGTACATGAACACAACAAAAAAATGCAAATCCCTAAGAATATGGATGACTGCTTTACCAACATATAAGATCTTTAATAAGAACCTGATACGGTAAATTGTTGAAAAGGTTTCGCGAGCTTGGATAACTTAAAAGAGTCAGACAAAACCAAATATGTATTTTTGCGCTATTAACAATTTGTTATGCATCGGAAAATTGAAATCATTGTAAACAACTCAGAATTGGCAGCAGGCACCAGAGGCGCATCATTGGGACCGGGAGCTATTATGACAGCCGCCAGGAAAGCAAACAATCCGTATTTCGGACTTTATAAACTTCACCCTTTGCCTGATTACAATCGATTTCTAGATCAAAAGAACGAAACCGAATTTGCCAAAAACTTAGTGGGTTTCAAGCTGGTTTTCGAGTCTGTAGCCGAGAAAACGACCGAAATATTAAATAAAGGATCTTTTCCGCTTATTTTAGCGGGTGACCATGGTTCGGCGGCCGGAACAATCGCCGGTATCAAAGCTGCTTACCCCGACAAACGCCTTGGAGTTGTGTGGATAGATGCTCACGGCGATTTGCATTCACCTTACACCACTCCATCCGGAAACATTCATGGAATGCCGCTAAGTCTTTCCCTTGGAAATGACAATTTGGGGTACCAGCGAAATACACCTTCCGAAGAAACCGTAACTATTTGGAACGAATTAAAGCACAAATACACCGGAACGGTTAAACTGAACCCTTCTGATTTGGTCTTTATCGGCGTAAGAGATACGGAACACGAGGAAAATCAGTTGATCACAGAAAACAATATCACCAATCACACCGTAGAATCGGTGCGTAAAGAAGGGGCACAGGCTATTGTTCGGCATGTTTTGGAACAACTGTCCCCCTGTGATATCATTTATATTTCCTTCGATGTGGATTCCATGGATCCCGAAATCACTTCTTTCGGAACCGGAACTCCTGTTGGAAACGGTATTTTCCCGGAAGAAGCGGAAGAAATATTAACTTTGCTGGCTCAAGATCCTAAAACGGTGTGTATTGAATTCGTTGAAGTAAACCCGTGCCTGGATAATAAAGAAAATACAATGGCAGAAACGGCTTTCTCTTTGCTGGAAAGTGTGACTACTGCCTTAAATAATTGAAAAGCTCAAAAAAGGTTCAAAAGGCTCCAAAGGTTTAAACCGTTCAATTTGAACATTTGAACATTTGAACATTTGAACATCTAATAAACAAACAATAAAATAGTCCTAATGGAAGATTTAATCAAGTCGGCAATTATTGAGAAATCCAATCAGTTATTTGGTTTCGAATGTTCTGACTCGCTGATTCAGTTTCAAAAAACAAAAAAAGAATTCGAGGGCGATACTACTTTGGTATTGTTCCCTTTGATGAAACTTGCAGGCAAAGCCCCGCAGGAAATTGGAAAAGTACTTGGTGATTTTTTAAGGGACGACATTCGCTGTATTAGTGACTATTCCATCATCGGAGGATTCTTAAACCTAAGTTTCCCGAATAACTACTGGACGCAGCAACTGCGTGAAATAAACTCAAACGCTTCTTTCGGATTGGCGGAAAAGAACTCCAAACCGGAAATCATGGTGGAGTATTCTTCTCCGAATACCAACAAACCATTGCACTTAGGACATTTGCGAAATAATTTCCTGGGTTATTCGGTTGCTCAAATTTTAGATGCTTACGGTCACAAAGTGATCAAAACACAGATCATCAACGACCGTGGGATCCACATCTGCAAAAGCATGCTTGCCTGGCAAAAATTCTCCCCTCTGAATGAAAAAGGAGAACGCGAGAATCCGGATAACACAGGTATGAAGGGCGACAAACTGGTTGGAAAATACTACGTAGAATTCGACAAGCAATTCAATGCCGAGGCAAAAGAGATCATTGCTCAATGGAATGCCGGGAATTTCGAAGGCTATTCAGAAACTTCGATTGCTAAATATCACGAATTTACAGAGGCAAAAGCCGGTAAAGACGAAAAAGCAGTTGCAGGTTTGGACGACAAGATCAAAGAACTGGCTAAGAACGAAACTTCCATTCTTCGGGAAGCGAAAGACCTATTGGTTCGCTGGGAAGGAAGAGATCCGGAAGTGTATTTGCTTTGGACGACCATGAACGGATGGGTGTATGACGGATTCAACCAAACCTATGAAAAGATGGGAGTTGATTTCGATCGTTTGTATTACGAGTCAGACACCTTTATTCTTGGAAAAGACCTGGTAAATGAAGGGTTAAACAAAGGTGTTTTCTACCAAAAAGAGGACGGTTCCGTTTGGATTGACCTGACGGGTGACGGGTTGGACCACAAATTATTACTGCGTTCAGACGGAACTTCCGTTTACATGACACAGGATTTGGGTACTGCCGTTGACCGCTTCAACGATTACCCGGAACTGACCGGAATCATATATACCGTAGGTAACGAACAGGATTACCATTTCAAGGTACTGTTTCTGATCCTGGATAAATTGGGGTATTCCTGGGCGAAATCCTGTTTCCATTTATCTTACGGAATGGTAGATCTTCCTTCAGGGAAAATGAAATCTCGTGAAGGGACTGTTGTAGATGCTGACGATCTGATGGATGAAGTCATCGAAAGTGCTAAAGAAATGACAGCAGAGCGCGGACATTTGGACGGAATGAGTGAGGCAGACCGCGAAAGTTTGTATAAAACAATCGGGATGGGAGGTTTAAAGTATTATTTGCTGAAAGTCGATCCGAAAAAACGCATGATGTTCAATCCGGCGGAATCTATTGAACTGAATGGCCACACCGGTCCGTTCATTCAGTATGCGCATGCACGTATCCAATCGTTATTAGGTAAAGCAAATGCTTTCAAATTGGATACCAATACGGAAATCGGTGCTTCCGAAAAGGAAATCATCAAGCAATTGGTTTTATATCCATCGATTATTGAAGAAGCTGCAAAAACCTATTCTCCTTCTGTTGTAGCGAATTACACGTATGAATTGGTGAAGTTATTCAACCAGTTCTACCAAAACGTGATGATTCTCAGCGAAACGGATGAAAATCAAAAAGCCCTTCGTTTGACAGTTAGTCAGAACGTTGCAAAGGTGATTAAGAGTTCGATGAATCTGCTTGGAATTACGGTTCCAAATAGAATGTAATTCATGAAAATCTTGGTGGGCACACGATTAATTGCGTGCCCACCAAGAAATAAAACCAGAAACGGGTCTCGGCTAAGCCGCGACCCGTTCTTATTACACCCAAATCGTACCGCTTTGAGCGGACAATTTGTACTTGGCAGACGCGGAATATCACGCCCCCACAGTTTTTTTTATACTTTACCTCCTGTAATCAGGCGGGCTATTACAATGATGACAACTGCTCCCACCGTTGCAGTCAATAACACTCCCCAAATGTTGTCGGGCGCAAAAATATGCAATAACCCGAACAGCCAGGTACCGACTATACCGCCGAGAATTCCTAAAATAATATTGAAGAAAATTCCGCCTCTGTCGCTATCCATAATCGCTCCTGCCAACCAACCGGCAACACCTCCTATTATTAATGCCCATAACCAACTCATAACTTCTTATTTTTTAGATGTGAACTGATCTCAATGTAGCTAAAAGAGATGAAAGAAAAAAGGGTTTTAGCATCTGTTAACAAGGACAGAATGAGAATGGGAGCAAAAGTGCGGCAGAACAAGATTCGCAGCCGATCAATCGCAACAGATTGGGATTCAGAAACAAAAAAGGAAAGAATTATTTAGCCCCACCAAGAAAAGCATACATCAGAATATTTGCGCCCATCTGAAGGGCTTGCTTGCGCTTTTCTTCGGAATCGTTGTGGACCGCCTGATCTTCCCAGCCGTCACTTAAATCGGTTTCAAAAGTATACAGGCAAACCAACCTTCCTTCGATAATAATCCCGAAAGCCTGCGGGCGTTTTCCATCATGTTCATGAATCTTTGGCAAGCCGTTGAAGTCGTATTTCTGGTGAAAAACCGGATGTGAGAAAGGAAGTTCCACAAGGGAATTATTTGGGAATACCTTTTTCAATTCTTCGCGGATGAATTTATCCATTCCGTAATTATCGTCGATATGAAGAAATCCGCCTCCAAGCAGGTAGTTACGCAGGTTTTCAGCTTCCGTCAGGGAGAAAACCACGTTTCCGTGACCTGTCATGTGAACGAACGGATATAAACTCAATTCCGGGCTTCCTACATCCACATAAGGAGCTTCCTTCGAAATGGTTGTTCCAAGGTTTACATTGCAAAACTGGGCCAGATTCGGCAAGGCTGTAGGGTTGGCATAATAATCTCCCCCTCCGCTGTATTTCAGAAATGCAATTTGATAACTTCCCTGTGCGAATCCGATCGCACTCAAGCAAAGCGTGGTGATTATTAATCCTATTTTCATTCTCTTAACTATTAACTGCCAATACACAAGCTACCATTCCGGCGGTTTCTGTTCGCAAGCGCGATTCTCCCAAATGTACGGCTTCGTATCCATGTTTCAAAGCCAGTTTTAATTCCGATTCACTGAAATCTCCTTCCGGACCGATTAAAATTCGTGACGAATAGTCCAATTCACGGACTGATTTCTTATCTCCGTCCATGCAGTGTGCAATTCCCCCGATCGGGTTATTTGCTATAAAATCGGAAAAGCTTTGCAATGCTTCGATCTCGAGCAAAAAATCGTGTTGTGCCTGTTTCATGGCAGAAATGGCAACGCGCTGCAAACGATCCAGTTTCAATTGAACACGTTCGGAACGATCGCAGTTTAAGAAAGTCAGCTTGCTGGCTCCGATCTCCACGATCTTTTCCACCATCCACTCCATGCGATCAAGGTTCTTCGTGGGTGCAATTGCCAAATGAAACCCATTTCCCGGACGAATCTTCGTTTCTTTCGACACCACTTTTACCTGGCACTTTTTGGGATGAGCATCTGTAATCTCAGCTGTTACGATCAATCCTTTCCCATCCAACAACAGGAATCGGTCTCCCACTTCGGAACGCAGTACCCGAACAATGTGCTTGGATTCTTCTTCCGGAAGGTGAAACGTTTGCGAATCAGGAATTTGTAAAAGGAAAAAGCGTCTCATCAATTGAGTATTTGAACCAACATTTCTTTCAATAACTGACCGTCTGAAGTAGAGCTGTTACCTACTCCTTTTGCTTTTAAATCGTAATTATGCAAAATCTCCACATTGCGCGCTAAAACCTTTGGCGGATAATTCGGGCAGTTGCGGATCAGTTCTTTCGCAACAAACGGATGCAGCCCAACCGAAGAGGCAATTGCTTCCGGGGATTTGTTCGGAGCAAAATGCACACGCATCATGTTGGTGAACAATTTAAAAACGGATGGGATCACCACAATAATGGAGTGATCTTTCGGATTTTTCTCAAAATAATCGGCAATTTGAAATGCTTTTAAAGTATCCCTGATCGCAATAGCATTTACCAATTCGAATACGTTGTAATCTTTCGAAATACCGATATTTTCTTCGATGTGAATATCTGAGATCTTGGTCCCTTTTTCAAGAACGATTGCCAGTTTATCCAGTTCATTGACAATACGCGAAAGGTCATTTCCTAAAAATTCTCCCAGGAGTGACGCTGCTTTCGAGGTAATCTCATATCCTTCGGAGCGGACGTATGAAGCGATCCATTCCGTGAGGTTGTAATCCTTGACTTTCTCTGATTTGAAATTCACTCCAACATTCGCAATCTCTTTAGTGAACTTGCGTTTTCCGTCGAGTGCCTTGTATTTGTGGCAAATAACCAGGATGTTGCTTTCCACCAAATTCGGAAGCAGTTTTTCCAGCTCATAAATATCTTTCATGTCCTGTGCCTCACGGACAATGACTACTTTGCGCGTTCCCATGAAAGGAAAGCTGCGGGCTTCGCTCATGAGTGTTATGGCATCAATGTCACGTCCGTAATAAACCGCCAGGTTGAAATCTTTTTCGGATTCGTCTACCGCATTTTCACTGATTGCATCTGAGATCAGGTCGATGAAATACGGTTCTTCGCCATGCAACACGTATAAAGGCTTGAAATCACCATTTTTGATGTCTTTGAGAAGCGCTTTGTAATCCATATTTCAAAATTACGAATTACGGATTACGAATGCCGAATTATTGGATTATTTCTTCGTAGAATTATCTTTAACTGCGGAAATTTCCGCCACTGCAAATCCTAAATTCGTAATTAGGAACCCGGAATTCGTAATTTTGCAATATGTCGTATCCTTCGTTGAATCTGCCTTCTGCACAACTCAAGCTTTCGAAAGAGAAGGAGGATTTTTTTGTGTGGTGTATTATCCGCAGAAAGAAATTACTGCTGACTCCGGAAGAATGGGTTAGGCAGCATGTAATCCATTACCTCATCGATCATAAAAAAACTCCGATAGAACGGATTAACAGCGAGCATTTATTGAAGATCAATGGCCAGAACAGGCGCTGTGATATTGTGGTGGTTGATTCTTTCGGCAATCCGAAACTAATCGTAGAATGCAAGGCTTCGGAAATCAACCTGGATGAAAAGGTTTTCCTGCAGATAAGCAATTACATTCAAAAAAGCAAGGCCGCTTATTTCTGGATGACAAATGGATTGAACCACGTGATTGTGGAATGCAAGAATCCGGAGGTTTACCTGAACGAACTACCTGAACTTTAATAGTTCCCGCAAATCGCGCTGATTACGCTGATTTTTTTTACAATTACCTTCAGCACAGCTCATTTTATTCCACCGCTGAGAATGGAAGAGCGCAAAGTGGTTCTTGCTCTATACCCTTGGTACAGCTATTTACTTTCCCACTGAGGCAGAGGATCGCGGAAAATCTGAAAAGATGTATTGAATCTGTATCCGTTTTACACCAGTTCAATCAGAAATCCTTTGGAATGGAATATTTTAAGTAGTTCTGAGAAAATTTCATCCGTCAAAACTTGTTTTAATCTCTCAGGATTTTTGATAATTACTTTTGCCCCTTTTTCAACCATTCCTTTCGTTTTTTCAAAAAGAGCAATCTCACAAAAACAATCATCGAATCCATGCAAATCCTGTCCGAAATAACCTTTGTAACCAAAAAACACTTCTCCCAGCAAACAATAGAAATCCAGATCTACAAGTACGTCATTTCCATCTATGCAAAAATCAAATGAAGCAATTTTTTGCTTCGGAAGCCCGCTCCACTTCAAACACGCCAACAACCATTGTCGTTTTTCTTTAATTGTCAAAGGCCGCCAATCAATACGTGTATTTCCCTTTTTCCATTCAGAAAGAATATACTCGCTTGTTATTTCCTTGTTATTACTCTTCACTCTTAGTTAGAATTGGTGAAATGGTCATAAAAAAAGCACATGATAAATCGCGTGCTTTTTGAATTTTGAATTTTACATTTTGAATTAATTCGCGTGTTTTGCCTCCAGTTTGAATTCGCTGGTTGTGTGGAATGTCAAATCCGGGTAATCTTTTTCCGCCATTTGCAATAAGAAAGATGTTTCTGCCAGGAAGACTAAGTTATCGTCCTTGTCTTTTGCCAGGTATTGCGATTTTGCACGTTTAAAGTCGTTTAATTGCGCTTCGTTATCGGTTGTGATCCAGCAGGCTTTGTGGTAATTTCTTGGTACGAAACGGCATTTCGCTCCGTATTCGTGTTCCAGACGGTATGCAATTACTTCAAATTGAAGTTGTCCTACCGTACCGATAATTTTTCGGTTACCAGGCTGCTGAATAAACATTTGAGCAACTCCTTCGTCCATCAACTGGGTAATCCCTTTATCCAGCTGCTTGGATTTCATTGGATCGAGGTTTTCCAATTCCTGGAATAACTCCGGGGAAAAACTTGGAATCCCTTTAAACATAAAAGGTGTTCCTTCGTTCAATGTGTCACCGATCTTAAAGTTCCCGGTATCATACAAACCGATTACATCTCCGGGGAAAGCTTCGTCAATGACACTTTTATCCTGGGCCATGAAAGACGTAGGGTTCGGGAATTTGAATTTCTTGTCCAAACGAACGTGGTTGTAGAACGT
>CBINBC010000060.1:0-14655 GCA_966248825.1 uncultured Fluviicola sp. | reverse complement strand
AAACTTTAAGCTACTTCGATCTATTACGCGAATACAATAACAGACCATAAGAGAAAGCACTGCTTTCGATAATCCGTCAGCCGTGGCTGACCGATAAAAAACAGTAGGGGCGGAAAATTTTCCGCCCCTACTGTTTTTGGTCAAACCAATATTTTTACTTCGGAAAAAACTCCGGGCTCGTTTCTTCCATCGGAGCCATGTATTTCTTCAAATTCTGTTCGTCGTGCTGGTTCAGGATCATCAGCATATTGTCCGACTCAACGATGATATATCCTTCCAGTCCCTGGATCAAAGCCAGTTTATTGCTCGGAAGGTTTACGATACAATTCTCCGAATTGATCATGTGAACGTGATCTCCGATAACTGCATTTCCGTTGTAATCCTTTTCAAGGTGTGAGTACAAACTTCCCCAGGTCCCTAAATCCGACCAATCGAAATTTGCAAGGACCACATCCACATTCTTAGCATTTTCCATTACTGCAAAATCAATCGAAATATCTTCACAGGCTGCAAAAGAAGCGTTTACATATGCTTGTTCTTCCGGAGTGTTGTATTTCCTGGATTCATCCGTAAACAAATGGTACAGTTCCGGTTTGAATTTCTCCAATGCATTCAAAATGGTTTTTGCACGCCAGATGAAAATACCGGAGTTCCAGTAATAATTTCCGCTTCTCAGGAAAATCTCCGCCAGTTCACGGTTCGGTTTTTCAGTAAAATGCTTCACATCTTTTACTTGTCCGGGAAGGATATCACCGTCTTCAATAAATTCGATGTAACCATACCCCGTATCAGGTCGTGTTGGTTTAATGCCCAAAGTCACCAAACGGTCTTCTTTATTTGCCGTTGCAATCGCAGTATTGACGATCTCTGTGAATTTATCCTCTTTCAGGATCAAGTGATCGGAAGGAGCCACAACCAAAGTCGCGTTCGGATTGATAGCATGGATTTTTGCTGCCGCATAAGTAATGCAAGGAGCTGTATTTTTTCTTTCCGGTTCGGTGAGGATTTGCCCGTCACTCAACTCCGGAAGCTGTTCTTTTACCAAAGAAAAATAATTCGCGTTGGTTACGATATAAATATTCTCAGCAGGAGCAATGTGCAGTAAGCGTTCAAAAGTCATTCGCAACAGGGATTTTCCTATTCCAAGAACGTCTAAGAATTGCTTTGGTCGCTGAACGGTTGACATCGGCCAGAAACGGCTTCCGATTCCGCCGGCCATAATCACACAGTAATTATCTTTCATGTATGTTTTCTAAAAGTTGAACAGTAGCAAGTGAATGAATCAAGAACTGGCGCTTCGAAGGTACTTCCGTACACAAAAAGCGGGTACGCCTCAATTCCCCTTTTACAAAGGTTTTCCCCTGCAAAACAAAAGTAGCATTTTTTGGAATCTCTTCAAGAATAATCTCTCCGCCTTCCCGCTTATCGTATTGTCTCAAAACGCGTGACAATTGGGTGTCCGTGCATGAAGAAGCTTTCATATTGGTAAGACTGGTCATTAAAGCGATCTCAATATCTTTAGGAAGCAGCCCGGTTTGGATTGCAGGCCACAACAATTTCCGGAATTCGGATTTCCATTCTTCGCCGTGTGGTTTGATCCTGAAACCAAATTGAATGAATGTACGCAAATGGGCAAACTCATGAAGAGTCGTTATGAGGAAATTGTAAGGATTCAAATTTCCGTTGACAGAAATACGGTGAAAAGTCTCTCCCTGCATGGGTGCACGATAATCTCCAAGCTTAGTAGCCCTGGGATTCGTAATGGCAAAACGCACCGGATGACTGAGTAATAAATTTGCCACCATTTCCTCGAAACCACTTGGTAAATAGGGTTTCAGCTGCCTGATATACTTCTCTTTTTTTGTTGGTTTTACTTCCACGGATACAAAGATAATCGTGTTTTCAATGCCGGATTCGCAGATACGGAACAAGTTATGAATCAGACCTGGTGAATAATCTTAATTGAAAATGGATCATTGACAAATGAGACGATTTAAACACGATTTCTTACACCTCCTTTAGTCTTTTCAATTTTTACATTTTACATTTTCAATTCCGTGGATAGCAGATTTCTTTTAACTTTATATCCGAAATGGGAATAATACAAAATATCGGCAAGTATTTCATGATGATGTGGATCGTGTTTTCGAAGCCGGAAAAATGGAAAATATTCTACAGACGTTTTTTTGAAGAAATGGAACTGATCGGGATCAAATCGCTTCCGATTGTTGCATTGATGTCTGCCTTTATGGGAGCTGTAATTGCATTGCAGACAGCTTCCAACATGGACAATCCACTCCTTCCAACTTACACTGTTGGATACATCACACGTTCATCTACGATTTTGGAGTTTTCCCCAACAATCATCTCATTGATTTTAGCGGGTAAGGTAGGGTCCAATATTGCCTCTGAAGTAGGTACGATGCGCGTTACAGAACAAATCGACGCACTGGAAATTATGGGAGTCAATTCCCTGAGCTACCTGGTACTTCCGAAAGTAACTTCCGCAATGGTATTCTTTCCAATCCTGATTATCTTCTCCATTGGATTGAGTCTTATCGGTGGCTGGATGGCTTTAAAACTTTCCGGGCTTTCATCAACAGAAACATACATTTACGGTATCCGCTTCTTCTACAGGGACAGTGATATTGTTTACGCGCTTACAAAAACGGTGGTTTTTGCATTTTTGATTACTTCGATCGCATCATTTAAGGGTTATTATACAAAAGGGGGAGCTTTGGACGTCGGTAAATCTTCAACGGAAGCGGTAGTAAGCGCAAGTGTAGCTATTTTGATCGCGAATTTCTTCTTAACCCAAATGTTCTTGTTGTAATGATCGAAGTAAAACATGTCAATAAGACTTTTGGAGACAATCATATCCTAAAAGATGTGAGTGCATCCTTCGAAAAAGGAAGAGTGAATCTTATTATCGGTCAGTCAGGATCCGGAAAATCCGTATTGGCAAAATGTATTGTTGGTCTGCATGAAGTAGATTCAGGACAAATATTGTATGACGGAAGGGATTTTACGAAAATGGACCGTCTGCAGCGAAAAGAAATCCGTCAGGAAATCGGGATGCTCTTCCAGGGATCCGCTCTTTTTGACTCCATGACCGTGGAGCAGAACATCATGTTCCCGTTAACCATGTTTACCAAAATGAGCCGAAAAGAGATGCAGGATCGTGTGAACTTCTGTTTGGAACGAGTAAACCTGGCAGGAAGAAATAAATTGTACCCGGCAGAATGTTCCGGAGGTATGCAGAAACGTATTGCTATTGCCCGCGCAATTTCCATGAACCCAAAATACTTGTTCTGTGATGAGCCGAATTCCGGTTTGGACCCTCAGACTTCGATCCTTATTGACAACCTCATCCGTGAGATTACTTACGAATACGAAATCACGACCATCGTTATTACACACGATATGAATTCCGTTATCGAGATCGGTGACAGTGTTATTTTTATTAATAAAGGCCAGAATTGGTGGCAGGGAGACCGTAAATCGATTATTACAACAGATAACAAAGAAATCAACGACTTCGTGTTTGCTTCAGACTTTATGAAGGAGATCAAGGAGAAAATGAGATCCGAGTAATTATCAATTATAAATGCTCAATTATCAAGTGAATGCTCTTGATAATTGAGCATTCGGATTCATTGATAATTTCAATAATAGATTTTCAAAATCATCGGTTTCGTTTCCTTATCAATAATCGGCATCAACTCCTCAAAATAATTCTCCGACAACATCGCACACCCCAGACTATTGCAAATCGGGTAATACTGCTCTTCATCCGGAACACAGCTATACCTGTGAAGTACAATCGCCCGTGCAGCAGCTTTATCGTTTGATTTTTCCAACCCTGCCAGTTTGTAGGACTTTCCGAAACTTCCGATGTAAGAACCTCCGATCTTATACAATCCCAATGAAGTCATATAGGAGTTCGGAATATTACTAAACTGAAGGGAATCGGTTCCGGCAATTTCCGATCCCGAACCATGCGCACACAATCCTTTCGAAATAACTTTATTCGTTTTCAGGTCAACCACGAACAAGCGAAAATACTTTGAAGGGATCTTCATATCAATCAAAATTGCTTTCTGACCGGAGTAAATCCCACCTTTGTTCCGGATATATGTTTTAACAGCTTCAATTTCCCGGGGCAGCACTTTCAGAAAACGCGCCGAGTCATAATCTGATTCTGCAGTTATATCCGGAACTTCTTCCTGACTCAATCCAGATGTCTGTGCCTGGTTAAATGTACACGCACAAACGATAAAAATAAAGGCCGTCAAATAATACAGTTTGGTCATTCTTGTTTTTTTGTTTAACGCTAAAAATCCATTTGGATACAAAATAGAAAATTCATCGTGATTTTTAATTCCCATACACTCATTGCATCAATCGGTTCAATAATTAGGCTTCGTATTTAAAGGAACCGCTTTTTCTCCTATATTTACTTGAAACAATATCGGTATGAAGAGAGGAACCATTGCAATTATCGTAGGAATCATCGTCGGAGGACTTTTTGTAGCTCTTGGCGAAAGCATGTCATATTATCTTTTTCCGCTGGAAACCCCGTTTCCTGCTGACCGTGCCCTGATGAATGATTTCGTGGAAAATGAAGTTCCGTTGGGAGCCAAAATTGTAGTTGTAATGAACTGGATTATTGCAGCCTTCACCGCTGCCATAGTCAGCACTTTCATTTCGGGAAGAACTTCACCGAAACCCATGCTGGCCTCAGTTGGAGTACTGAACATCCTGACTCTCATCAACCTGTTCATTTTACCTCATGCAAAATGGATGTGGATTGCCAGTTTAGTCTCATTTATTCCCATCGGATACATCGCTTATTTTTTAATCCGTAAAAAGAAAACCGATGAAAGCTCGTGAAGAACGAATTGATCAATACATTGCAAAATCGGCCGGATTTGCACAGGAAATACTGTTTCATTTAAGGGAAGTCATTCATGATTTCTGTCCGGAAGTAGAAGAAGGAATAAAATGGAGCATGCCCTTTTTCATGTACCGTGGAAAAATCCTTTGCAGTTTTGCTTCCTTTAAGAATCATTGTTCTTTCGGATTTTGGCTTCACTCCGAAATGAGTGATCCTCATGGGATCTTTAAACGTTCCGAAGAAGGTGGAATGGGAAGTTTGGGCAAGATCACATCCATGAATGATCTACCGAAAGACGACCAACTCGGAGCTTACATACTGGAAGCAATGGCCTTAATCGAACAAGGAACAATTCCGAAAGAATTGAATCCAAAATTCAAAAAACCGGTAGGAGAAATCCCGGAAGAATTGACCGCCTTACTGGAAGTAAACCCAAAGGCCAAAGCGGCATTCGATTCGTTCCCGCCCTCGCACCAAAGAGAGTATATCAATTGGATCACCGAAGCAAAACGGGAAGAGACCAAACAACGCAGACTGCAGCAAACCATCGAAAATCTGCAGGAAGGAAAGTCAAAAGACTGGAAATACATGCGTTAACCGATTTTCGCCCACCATTGACCGATTTTGACTATTCAACTCCTGATTAGTCTTATACCTTTGCCTTATAAATCTTTCAGATTATGGAAACAGATAATATCCGCACGGAAATTGAACACGAAATCTTAAAAGCACAAAAAGGACATCGTCGCGGAAAAATAGCAGGTGGATTAGCCATTGTTTTCTTTGGGGTAGTTTACCTCTTGAAACAGCTGGGCTATCACATTCCCGAATATTTACTCAGTTGGCAGATGATTCTTATTGCCATCGGAACCGTTGTATTGATCAAACACAAATTCAGTAAATTCCACGGTTACCTAATGATTATCATCGGTAAACTTTTCCTCCTTGCAGAATGGTATCCGAAATTGATCAATGTTAAGATCATCCTGCCTGTCGCAATCATTATTATAGGTCTGGCAATCGTTTTCTTATCCAACAAAAAATTCGGAAGACGCCACCGCAGAAAGCAGCGTTTTACCCGCGAGAATTGGAAACAAATCCACGAAGCTCAGCAACGGGGTTTCAGCTATTACAAATACAACGAAGACGATTTTATTGACAGTGTAAGCTTCTTCGGAGGGATTACCAAAACAATTGTCAGTAAAACATTTAAAGGTGCAGATATCGTTTCGTTCTTCGGAGGAACAGACATCAACCTGATGCAGGCAGATTTCCAGGGACGGATCGTTATTGATGTAACGAATATTTTTGGCGGAACGACATTGACCATTCCGAACAATTGGGAAGTGATTTCCGAGGTTGCCAGCATTTTTGGGGCATTTGAAGATAAGCGCCCGCAATACCAAAGAGAAGCCGGCGAAGAAAGCAAGGTCATTATCTTGAGAGGAACCTGCATGTTCGGAGGAATTGAAGTAAACAGTTTTAATAAATAAGAAAACATGTTTTTAAAGACAAGTACAAAAGTGCAATTGCTTTTCATCGTTTGGACGGTGATTGCCAGTCTTGTCTTTTTTTGTGTTCTCTTAGTCAATCACTATCCTTTTGACATTGTTTGGAAAGACACGCTTTTCTCCGGATTGTTGATTTCAGTCATCTCACAGATCATTTATTTCATCCAGACATATTATCACGCGAAAAGACCAGTAAACTTTTCCAATTTCGGGTTGGTTGTAGTTTTAACAGCAGCTTACCAACTCTTAATAAACAGCGCATTCAGACTGGTCTTGGGTGAAGAACGCTGGCGGGAATACATTCTTCCGTTTGAAGGGGCAAGGGCATTCATTGTTTTCTTTATTTTAATTTCCGTGAGCTTATACTGGTGGATCAATAAAAACCAGCAGATCCAATCGCAGGTGCATCAGCAGCTCATTGAACAGGAACGCGCATTGACAAAGGCCGAATTGGATAACATCCATCAGCAGTTACAGCCCCATTTCCTTTTCAACAGTTTGAATTCAATCGGAGCATTGACGGAAATTAATCCGAAAGAAGCAAACCGGATGATCTTATTACTGAGTGATTTTTTACGCGGAACACTGCGAAAGGATATTCAAACGCTGATTCCAATTGCAGAAGAGATCGAACAAGTGAAACGCTACCTGGAAATCGAAAAGATCCGTTTTGGGCACCGTTTGAAAACCGAGTTCGACATCGATGAAGGCTGTATGAAAACACCGGTCCCTCCCCTGCTGCTTCAGCCAGTTATCGAAAATGCAATCAAATTCGGACTGTATGGTTCGACCGATGAAGTGACCATCTATGTAGGTGTAAAACAAGTGGAAAACGGCTTGGTGATCGAAGTCCGGAATCCATTTGATGCTGATTTCACACAATACAAAACCGGAAAAGGCTTCGGTTTGACAAGTATCAAACGCCGATTAATGCTCCTTTTTAATCAATATGACCTCCTGACTACCGAGAAGCAAGACAAACTATTCATTACTAAAATTTTGATCCCGAAATGATTAAGGCATTTATTGTAGACGATGAACCGCTGGCAAGAGAAGTTGTCAAAAAACACTTGCAGAAATACACGGATATTGTCCTGGTTGGAGAAGCAAATGACGGATTTGAAGCATTGAAGCTGATTCCTGAAGTTAAACCGGATTTATTATTCCTTGACATTCAAATGCCAAAAATCAATGGTTTTGAATTATTGGAGCTGTTATCTGAAAATCCATCCGTAATCTTTACAACGGCATTCGATGAATTTGCCTTAAAAGCATTCGAAGTAAATGCACTGGACTATTTGTTGAAACCTTTTTCGGAAGAACGTTTCGATACTGCAGTAAGTAAAAAACGGAATTCCGAATTACAGCACGAAGTAAAAAGGGATATTCCGCTTCAGATCATTCACGAACAGAACCGCATTGTTGTAAAAGACGGAACCGAGATCAAGATCATCCCGATCAATGAAGTAGACTATATTGAGGCATACGATGATTATGTAAAGATTTATCAAGGCAAGAAATACATTCTGAAGAAACAAACCATGAACCATTTTGAACAGGTATTACCAAAAAACCAATTCATTCGGATCCATCGTTCTTATATCTTAAATGTAAACCAGTTGACCAAGATCGAATCCTATGAAAAAAACAGCTATGTAGCTATTTTAAAGAGTGGAACAAGCATTCCGATTTCCCGTTCGTCATACAGTGATTTGAAAGCACGATTGGGATTGTAAATCACAAAACAAAATGTAGGGGCGTAAAATTTTACGCCCCTACATTTTTGTGCAATCAAAATTGATCTCTTTGTTAAAATGATTAATATCTAATCAAAAAATAACCCGCATTAAACCCTTGTTAAATCGAAGTTTTTTTGAAAAAAGATTATTTTTTAATCAAAAAAGTTGCAAAAAAGTTTGGTGGAACGAAATAGATTTCTTATCTTTGTAAGGTAGCAAAATCAATAAGAGAATTGCTGCGGAAAACAACCTTAATTATTAACCATTATAAATCGAATCGTGAAACGAATTATTATCCTTTCCGTTGGTACGGCAACCCCTAAAGTCATCAAAGCCATTTCTGAAGCTTTTGAGATCAATCAGGAGTTATTATTCAAAATTCTTTACAATGCGCCTGCTGTCTTTTTGGACAATGCAGATGAAGCGCTGGCAGAAAAAGCATCTACTATTTTAACAGAGCTTGGGCTGGAAGTTCTGATCCAAAATACAGATGAACAAAAACCTTTGCCGACAGAATCTCTTGATATAGCCGTCCATATCAAAAATCCGGTGCATTTAAACACCGTCAACAAACAGCTCTCGGAATTCCTGGGCTGCAGTGAAAATGAATCTCTGAAACTTTTGCTTCAGGAACCCAGCGTGGTTTTAGGCGGAGTTTCAATGGCAACAGCCGAGAGCCTGCAAAAACGAATAGATGCTGAAGTTATTGCAAGTAATCCGAAAACAGATCTGTACACCATTGAATTCACTGCAGAATCAGAAAATGAGCGGCTTAAGTTGATTAACCTCATCAAAAACAAGGAAATCAGTATTCCTGAAGGAGAAACAAAATGGGTCCGAAACCTGAACTACAACCAAATGAACCAGTTTCTCACGCGCTACCGATCGCAAAATGATGTTAAGATTTACAATCAAAGCTATTCCAGGTTCCGTATTCTGCTGGAAAACTTTGATCCTGTGAACAAATCGACCATTCAATTCCTGGTAAATGAAATCGGGATGCCGGAAGAATTGATCACGGAAATTCACGCCAATCTACCTGTTCTGCTCGACGAATCGGTTAATCTTGGAATGCTTAAGGAAAAATTAGCTTTGTACAAACAAGCTGGTTTAACCTGTTCCGAAGAACAGATCCCGTTCGGGAAGTATGTCCTCTCGGTAAGTAACATTACCAACTCCGAAAAAGCAAGGGAAATCCTGAGCAAATTTTACGAAGACGTCCATTGCGACAAGATCACAGATGTCTGGAAAGCCCCTACGCCACTCGGAGGCACTTTGAGTCGACTGCTTGAAAAACAGTTGGAATATATCGGATGTGAAATCGAATACGAATACTAACCACTATGAACGAAACCAAACCTAACCTCCATCTCCAAATCGCTGAAAACGGAAAAGTACTCGCTTTACGAGGAGATCACAAAGAAGCATTGCGCCATTACAAAGAGGCCATGCGCATGTGTCAAACGACCGAAAATTCAGAAGTTTTCCTGCAGCATTACAGTTTGTGTGCCATGGAATCCCTGGAACTGATGGAGGCACACGAAGAAATCATCACTTTTTGTGAGAAAAGCATTGATTTCCTGACACCAAAAAAGGCCGAACGTACAGACGATTGGTTCAGGAAAAACCTCGCATCCCTCTGGGAACGGAAAGGCATCCAGTGCATCTACCTGGATGAAAAATCAGAGGCGATAGCAGCATTCGAAGCAGCGTTGAAAGAAGCAACGGATTTCCCGATGCCACTCTGCAAAGAACTACTCAACTGGCTTCGAAGAGGTTATGCCGTAACTCCGCAAAAAGTGCGTGATTTACAAAACAGACATCGCTACTTTACGGTTCGTAAGGAGAATGTCAACGAAAAAATAGCAGTGCAACTGCCGGAAATGATCAATCCGTTCTAAACCCGTTTTATACGAAATACAGGCAGCCTTATTTGTGCGCACAAATAACTGTCCGCCTACTACCCATCTTTGAAAATGACACGGGCACACCGGTTACACCCTCTTTTCGGACGCCGCCTGTATTTCGTATGGAACATTTAAACAATTAATTTATGAGCGATTTAACCAAATTCAATGAAGGAGCTTCCATTCTGCAGCAGGTTGATGTCAGCAGCATCTTTAAGAACCTTGCCCTCGGAATTGCGGAAGCCCAACAGAAACTAGATGACAATTCAATAGCACAGGCTGTGGAATTGGCAGAAACCCTGGTAGGCGGTACTTCCTTATTGGAATTAGGCTTCGTTCCGACTTTCTATTCATTTCAATATGCCGATATCAGTGCCAGCATTTATTTAAAAATGGCTTTGAAAGAAGAATTGGAATTCGGATTCGGGCTTGATCTTCAAATAGCCAAAAACAAAGGATACACCGAAGACACGCACAACTTCTTAAGTGAAGACAATTACTCTGAAACAACTGAAGAATACAAAGCTTCCAGACAAATCAGTTTCCGTGCCAAGGAGAAAAAGGCTATCAAGATCAACAATACCTTTGTTAGCCAAAAAGAAGACCTTGATGCCAAAAGCCGCGTGGAACGATTTAAACACGACATCAAAACAAAAGCTTCAGTAGACCAGGTGTACGAAAAGATCCATTCCAGAAAATTGACCGAGAATCATAGTCGCGGTGTGGATGTCTGGATGGACGGAGGTTATCTTCGAATCGAAGAAGGCCTGCACTTCGGGACGACTAAAGTTGGTGTGTTCAAAATTGGTGATTATGAAGCGAATACGTCTGCAGATTTAGATGGTTCGGGTGAAAACTTCCTGGTTGAAGATAATATTATTGCTTCCCTTGAAAATGCAGAGCTAAACACTGGAACAATCTATGGTTTAAGCAAAACGGGAGATTTGTATCGTTTAGAGTTAGGCAACTGGGTTTCGATCTCAAGCAAAATGTATTTCGGATATAACAGCGATGAAATCCGTTATAACACCAACCTGAAAGACGGGCCTACAGACAGTGCATCACTAAGCCATCCTTCTCCAACTATTGGCGCAGCTAATGAGAACCACGATGAGCATGGATTGATCCACAAAGCGTTGCGCTTAATCCAGGCACACGATTCCGGTGCGTCAATTACCATTACCGGAATGTCAGATCCAAAAGGTGGAACCAATCCGAACAATCAAAGTTTAGCAGAAAGACGCGCGGAAAAATTACGGGATCACATTTTCGGATCCGATGCTCCGGTTAACGTTAAAACTGCCGGAACAACCAACGCTTCGGGGAACAGTGATTTGCTGAAACGCTATGCAAAGATCGAACTGGACTGTGATTACATTGTATTCATCGGTGGAATTGTTGATACTGGAGCTACACCGGCTCTGACAGCTCCCGGAGTAAACAAATTTGTTTACGCAGCTTCCGGAACTGCCGCATCATTCAAGGTTATTGACGTAATGTACGGATCAGAGCATTTATCTGCTTCGGATGATTCCGCTATGGAAATCATTGATGTACTTGATATTCAAAATCATTCCATTGAAGAA
Organism: uncultured Fluviicola sp.; assembly: GCA_966248825.1. Taxonomy (GTDB): domain Bacteria; phylum Bacteroidota; class Bacteroidia; order Flavobacteriales_D; family Crocinitomicaceae; genus Fluviicola. The sequence goes on along the minus strand of CBINBC010000060.1, from coordinate 3,015 downwards.
ACTTCAGAAGAGCTTCACTACCTCTTGGATGACGAAGCGATTGTCAAATTTTCTTTGTACACCAACCAATCGGAAGAGATTGAGATTGAGGATACAAGCGAAAGCAGCAATGAAGGAACGGAAAATTCGAGCACGTTCTTCTCAGGAAAAACGAAAAATCAAAAATCCCTTCTGAATGAATCAATCAGCAATAAATCGCAGGATAATTCATTTGCTCTGGGTGCAAGTATCGATTTCAGAATGTCACGTCAGTTTGAAATGTCCGTTGAAGGAAATGCTGCTATGTCAGCACGTTTGGTTTCAATTCCGGCACCTACAGACTTTCTTGATCACCTTCGAAGTATCTATAGCACGGAAGGATAGTATTCACCTATTAAACTTCCATTAAATGCCAGCAATTGAAACAATAACAAACGCGCTCACCAATTCCCCGCTTTCGTCCATGATCGAAAACATGGGGCTTTCGGTAGCAAAAGCGCAAGCAGCACTGGATAGCAATTCCATTGACATGCTCAAGAACCTCGCTTCCAGCACCGTGGAGATCGGCGGAAATCAAGTCAGCCTATTAACCCTGGGCTTTGTTCCCAGTTTCTACGCTTTTACAGAAGCAAGCTTTGACGCCAAAATGGATTTTGCTATGTCGGAATCAACTGCTTTCGATGTCAATGGTGTGGTTTCAGTGCAAACACAGGTAGTTTCTGCTACCGTCAGTGCAGGTTTCGCACGCAAATTCGATCAATCGGCTTCGGCTTCTTCGAGTATTGCGGCCCGCATGGTTTCACTGCCTCCACCCGAAAATTTAGTGACTCTTCTGAAAAACTTAAGTGCAGAAGGAAACACAACAACGTAATCTTTTAATCAACAAAAACAACAAAGTATGTTTGAAAACACCAAACCACGCATTGGTCAGGAACTTCTTGACGTGCCTATGGGCGACATGATTCGCCAAATGGCTTTTGCAATCGCAGAAGCACAGATCGTTCTCGATCAAAACTCCATTGAAGTAGCCGAAATGATGGGCGGTTTAACAACCGTTACTGATGAAGAAGGAAATGTAACTTTCGAAGACAGCCGTGTCTATTTCGGTAGGGAAAAATTGACAAAGGCGCAAGCTATTGCTCGGCACAACTCAACAACCAACGTTCAGGAAAAAGCTGAAATTCGTGGGTTGCTTGGGGCAGGAACATACTCGCCTGAAGAAACAACTGTACCTGGCTTTACAGCTAACGCACCAGTACCACTAAACAATTATGTGAATTTCCAGGGATTATTCTATGTAAGCGATGGTGCATCAGAACCTTCTATTGCAAAAACACACGGAGATTTAATTATTGTTTCCACAACAGATGCTGCTACAGATGGCTCTACACTATTAGAACTACCAAGAAGAATTTCCATGTTGGAATGTGGTTTTACACCCACTTTCTACCAATTCGTGGATACGATCATTGAAGTGAAGATCTCCATCAAGTACACCCAGGAAGGAAATGCCAGCTCCAGCGGTTCCGTAACTGTCCAGTCTCCGGTGAAACGTATCGGAAAAGGGTTGAAAAAACTGAAAGCAGGAAAAACCGTTCAGATTGCCCAGGTGAATGCTTCTTACTCGCAAAAGTATAGCTATTCAGCAGAAGGATCAAGTTTGCTTCGCACCAAGTTGGTTCCGCTTCCACCACCAACAATTTTAGAGGAGCGCATCCAGCGAATGATCGATGAAGAGTACAACAACGTTACTCCGGCGGCGATTCCTGAATAAGCCAAATGAATTCCGGCAGCTGTCAAAGCGGCAGCTGCCCTTTTAACCCTTAAACTATAAGCATATGGCAAATGTTGGAAGAGAGCTGTTGAATGCTCCGTTTCCCGAATTGGTTCGCACGCTTGGTGTAGGGATTGCTGAGGCTCAATATGCACTCGATCGTGTATCCATCAAAATCGCGCAATTAATGGCGGGATTCAAGGTGAATGACGATGGAGAGCTTGAACGTGACGAAACAGCGTTGATTGTTCTGAGAGAAGGAGACGAAGGAGTCAGTTTATTGGCTCTGGGCTTTACACCTACTTTCTATCAGTTTGTGGAAACCTACATCGAACTCAAACTGGCTATAGCCATGAAAACCGAAACAGAAGCTTCTGTAGGTTCAAAGGTTGCCGGAGTTGCCTGGACACCATTTGGTGTCGTTGCAGCCTCTGTAAATGCCAGTTATTCTCAGAAATACCAATACGAAGCAAACGGAAGTTCCGAAATGCGTACCAAACTCGTTACGGTTCCGGCTCCGGCAATGTTCGAAAGTCGTTTGAAAGAATTGATGAATGAATCACAAATAGCCAAAATTCAACCTTCTCTCGAAGTGACGACGTGATCGGATTAAAAAATTAACCATTCTAAAACAAGATTATGACAAAAAGCTGGAAAAAACTCGTCAAAACCACCGATTTCGATTCGAATGACAAAAGCGAAAACTCTTTTAGTAATATCCAATTAACGCTGAATGAAATTGCAGCCCAAAATGAGGAATTGGACGATTTGTTGAAGGAACGAAAATCCCTGGAAAAGGAGATGGGTAATTTACTTCAATCGAATAATCCTGTAACAGAAGATCCTCGGTTCTCCGGTACTATCGAATCGTTTAAGAATAAACGCGAGAAAGAAAAAAAAAGAGCCGTTCTGAAGAAAAAACTCGAAGAACGGCTCTTACAAAAGAACAAAGAACTGGAGAAGTGGGAACAGAACCTCAAACGTCTGAAAAAGAAACTCGCTCTCCAAAGAAAATCCGCCCTGGCGGACAAAAAGAAAGAAACCCAGCAAGGTCTTTCGACCAGCCAAAAAGCACTTGAACCAACTAAAAAAAGTTCCGCGAAACGGCGATTTGATCCCGATATTATCCGGAAAAAGAAAGATGAAATAGAAAGAAAGAAAAAAGTGCTTACCGAAGAAATCAAAAAGATTGAAAGACTTCCGGAAACAATCAGGGAGCTTAAAACCAAAATGGATTCATTCGGACAGAAAGATCTTGCGAA
>CBINBC010000059.1:0-17015 GCA_966248825.1 uncultured Fluviicola sp. | reverse complement strand
TTTACAATAGTCTAGTGAATATATAGAATTTACTAAATAGTTAGTATGTTTGTAATTTAACTTGCTCATTTTGAGTGTTTTTTTGAATGATTGTTTCCTATACATTTGTTCAAACACTATTTAAAATGAACTACTTACTTACTACTCTTGCGTTCCTTTCCGGGGCCATTACCGGGAATATTGTATTCGCCCAGGAACAGGAAAACACTTCGCAGTTAGCGAATGTATCTGCTTACATTCCTGAAATTACATCAGTTTATGGAGAGGTCTGGGTTGCCCAGAATTCGGATGCTGTAACAGCTTTGGGAGATTGCTTTTCAAACCGGATGAAATACCTGGTCGAACCTTTGTCAGAAAATGATAAGTATCCCTTATTATCTTCTTTTCCATTAATGAACAAAATCAATCCGGCAATTACGGAGATTAATTACGGTCAATTCGATCCTTCGACCTTTATGCCGCTTACTTACAATCTTCCCTTTTTTAGCGACCAAACCCAGGTTATTCGAGTGGATGGGACGGATTATATTATTGTAATTGACCCTGTAAAACGCTGATTATGAAAATACTACTATTACTATTTGCAGTGCTCTTTTCGATCGCTGCCAGGGCTCAGACTATCCTTATGTCAAATGGTTCTTCCAGTGCCTGTGCCGGAAGTTTCTATGATTCCGGAGGTGCAGGTGGCAATTATACAGACGGACAGAGCTTCACGTATACCATTTGTCCTTCTACGGCAGGCCAATCGGTACAAGTGGTGTTTTCTTCTTTGAATATTGAGTCTGGCTGGGATTATTTGTACATCTATAACGGTAATTCTACCGGTGCTCCGTTAATCGGTACCTACACCGGAGCAACCAACCCGGGGACCATTGTTTCTTCCGCAGCAAATGGCTGTCTGACTTTTCGTTTTACATCAGACGGAAGTGTCAATTATTCCGGTTGGGCTGCAACGATTAATTGTGTACCACCACCACCACCCAGCATAACGATGACAAACGGATCGACATCAACTTGTTCTGCTACGTTTTTAGATCCGGGTGGTATTTCGGATTATTCAAACGGGGCTAATTACACATATACGATTTGTCCGTCAACTGCAGGCGCTAAAGTACAAGCGGCTTTCACATCTTTTCAAACGGAAGCTTCCTGGGATTATTTGTATATCTATGATGGGAACTCTACCGGTGCGCCTTTGATAGGTACTTATTCAGGGACTACAAGTCCTGGGACCGTTCAGGCGTCAGTTGCAAATGCGACAGGCTGTTTAACTTTCCGGTTTACTTCCGACGGTTCGGTTGTTTATCCCGGCTGGTCTGCAGTGATTTCCTGCCTTGTAACTTGTCAGTCGATTACTTCCAACTGGGTGAGTTCAAACGAAGCACCAATGGGTGATGGAATTATCCGTATTTGCCAGGGACAAAGTATTAACCTGGTTGGTAGCGGAACGTTCGGAACTTCTGGTGCCGGTGCAACTTATGCCTGGAATATGGGGAACGGAGTTACGGTAAACGGTGCAAATATTAATTACACTTACCCGGCAGTTGGAAGTTACCTGGCGAATCTGATTATCACGGATCCGAACGGCTGTACGAATACCAATTCCATTAACCGGAATATCCAGGTATCAACAACACCAACAATCTCCACATCGGCATCACCGGCAACTTTATGTACGAACCAGACTTCGGCTTTATCTGCGAATGTGACTATGACGCCGTACACTGTAAACTGTACACCTCCGGTATCAGGAACAACCTTTTTACCTGATGGTTCCGGCGTTTCCTACAGCACATCCATTACAACCAATTGCTACAGTCCGAGTGCTACCGTAACAGCTGCAAGCGATGTGACCAATGTGTGTTTGAATGTGGAACATTCCTTCCTGGGAGATTTGGATATCCTGTTGATTTGTCCGAATGGTCAATCCGTTAGTTTGAAAGATTATCCCGGGGGCGGAGGAACTTATTTGGGAGGAGCACTTGATGACGGTGGTACAGGTCCTGGTGTTGGGGCAACGTATTGCTTTACACCTTCGGCTTCGGTTTTGCTTGTGAATGGAGGAACTGTCACAGCGGGAAATCCAGCCGGTACTTCCATTGCTCCCGGAAATTACATGCCTGCAGGATCTTTTGCAGGACTAATCGGTTGTCCGATGAACGGGAACTGGACTATCCAGGTGACGGACCATCTGGCAATTGACAACGGGTACATTTTCGATTGGGATATTAATTTTAGCGCAGCTTTACTTTCTGCCGCGTCTTATACGCCAACCATTGTTTCTCAAGGCTGGGCGGCAAGCCCGATTTTGTCCAATACCGGTGCAACGACAGCAAATGTTACACCTACAAACCAGGGAACACCTTGTTTTACCTATAGCATAACCGATAACTTCGGATGTGTTTATTCAAGCTCTCCGCAGTGTATTACGGTTAATTGCGGTTCCTCGCTCCCGATCGGTTTGGTAAGTTTTGAAGCAGAGGCGGTAAATAATAATGCGGTGAGATTAAGCTGGGAAACAAGTTCGGAACAGAACAACGATTACTTTGTAGTTGAAAGATCTCTTAGCGGCGAAGATGGTTGGGAGGCACTTGCAACTGTAAACGGAGCCGGAAATTCTGAAGTGTCTAATTATTATTCGATTATGGATAATACGCCGTTGAGCGGAATTTCTTATTACCGTTTGAAACAGGTTGATTTCGACGGACAGGAGCGTATTCACGAAATGCAATCGGTTTATCTGGATGTTGGCAGTGCCGGTGACCTGGTCATTTTTCCAAACCCTGCAACTGAAACAGTAACACTCAAGGGGGACATTGTTTCCTTAAGCACATTTAAATTATTGAACGCTATGGGGCAGGATGTGTGCATGAATATTGTTACAGTTAAGCAGGGAGATGAAACGTTGGTATTGGACATTTCATCCCTAAGATCCGGAGTTTATTTGGTAAAGAGCGGGGTCAAAGTATACTCATTCATCAAGAAATAAATAGAAAGGAGGCTGATTTTCAGATCAGTCTCCTGATGAATAATTACAAATGTTAAATTTTTAATTTTTTTAAGCGTTATTTTTTAGAACAAGACTGTTGATTTTTTTTATAAATCCTTTTCGATTGATCAATTTCTTAATTTGATCGAACATTTCTATTGTTTAAAAATAAACAAAGTGTTATATAATTTCTAATAGTTTGGTTATAGATTTTTCATGGTTATTTGATATATATTTAACCCGCTATAACTTATTAATACTAATGAAATTAACATTTTGCAGGGTAGCTCTCGCCCTTATTCTACTACAGTTTTCGACCTTTTCTTATGGTCAGACTATTACGCAGCAATTAACCCCTGAACAGATCGCAAGCCGTGTGGCATTTGTTTATGGAAACGATTTTGTATCAAGCTATCCGGCTTTGGTTACCACTTATGGTAAATTAATGACAGATCGGATTGAATACCAGTTTTCAGTTCAGGATGATACGGAAAAATTTCCTTTATTATCGTCGTTTTCATTGATTACAAAGAATAATCCTGCAGTTGCTCCTGTGAATCCCGAAACATTTTCTTTGGAAACATTTAATCCGCTGACTTATGATTTTGGTTTTTTCAGAGACAGAACTCTGGTTGTCCGAATTGATGGGACTAATTACCTGATGATTGTTAAACCTCAATAATGTATTCGATGAAAAAGATAGTTTATATTTTATTAGGGTTGGCGTTGAGCGGAAATGTATTGGCTCAAAGTGATGATTGTTCAGGAGCTGTAAACCTGACTCCGGGAGCAACTTGTTCAACAACCCCATTTACCAATGATGAGAACGGTCAGCCTGAACCTGGCACACCCAATCCTTCTTGTATGACAGGTACTGAATCTGCAGATGTTTGGTTTAGGGTAACGGGTACCGGAGGTACGCTTCAGGTAACAGTTTCCGGAACAGATCGGGCAAGTACAATTGCTGTTTGGAGTAACTGTCCGGCTACAACGCAAGTAAGCTGTATGAATGTAGCTAACGGAGGTACCGGGTCGATGACTTTTGCGTCAACGTTAGGAGCTACTTATTATATTCAAATCGTTAGAACCGGAGGTGGTAATAACGCAGATTTGACCGGAGATATTTGTGTGACTACAGTTGCGCCCGCTCCGGCAAACGATAATTGTGCAGGAGCAACTTCTTTAACCCAACAGGCGAACGGTTCGTGTACAACAACCTCTTCAACAGTTGCTGGGGCGACCAGTTCGGGAATTGCTAATTGTACGGGAACGGCAGATGATGATGTTTGGTTTAGTTTTACAGCTACAGCAACTACCGCAATTATTAATCGCACAACTTCCGGGAGCTGGGATTCGGGAATAGAGATTTTTGCGAGTACCGGAGCTGCTCCGGGATCTTGTATCGGTGCTTCTTTGGGATGCCAGGATGCAGAAAGCTCTTTTACAGTTAATGGTTTAACAGTAGGAATGAATTACTACGTGCGTGTTTACAGTTGGTCCAGTTCATTTACACCGAGCAATCCTGCTTTTACTATTTGTATTACATCTCCGGTTCCGCTTCCTGCGGGTTCGGTTGTAATGGCAAATGGCAGTGCATCTTCTTGTTCAGGTAATTTTTACGATCCCGGGGAGTTGAATAATTATTCCAACAGCCAGGATTTTACTATGACTATTTGCCCGTCCACAGCAGGTGCAAAGCTGAAGTTAATTTTTAGTGCATTTGCAACCGAGTCTTGCTGCGATAATTTGACGATCTACGATGGTAATTCAATCGCTGCTCCTTCATTGGGAACTTTTGCAGGAACAACTTCTCCGGGTACCATTCAGGCTTCTGCCTCCAATGCCAGCGGATGTTTGACTTTCGTTTGGCATGCAGATGGCTCTACAACGAATACTGGCTGGATTGCTGCTATTTCATGCATCATTCCTTGTCAAACCATTACATCCAACTGGGTGAGTTCAAACGAAGCGCCAATGGGTGACGGGATTATCCGTATTTGTCAGGGACAAAGTATTAACCTGGTTGGTAGCGGAACGTTCGGAACTTCTGGTGCCGGTGCAACTTATGCCTGGAATATGGGGAACGGAGTTACGGTAAACGGTGCAAATATTAATTACACTTACCCGGCAGTTGGAAGTTACCTGGCGAATCTGATTATCACGGATCCGAACGGCTGTACGAATACCAATTCCATTAACCGGAATATCCAGGTATCAACAACACCAACAATCTCCACATCGGCATCACCGGCAACTTTATGTACGAACCAGACTTCGGCTTTATCTGCGAATGTGACTATGACGCCGTACACTGTAAACTGTACGCCTCCGGTTTCGGGAACAACATTCCTTCCGGATGGATCGGGTGTTTCATACACCACTTCCATTACAACGAATTGCTACAGTCCGGGATCTATCGTAACAACTGCTGCGGATATCACAAACATTTGCTTGGATATGGAGCACTCCTATTCCGGAGATTTATCTATGACAATTACCTGTCCGAATGGACAAAGCACCGGTTTAATTACTTATTCTTCCGGAACTGGTTCGGCAAATCTTGGAACTCCATGGGCAACCGGAACTGTTGATGGAAGCTCTACCGTAACCACACCTGGTGTTGGAGCGAATTATTGTTTTTCTTCTACTGCAAGTACAACCTGGGCAAGCAGCCCGGTTACTGGAGGTACGTTTGTCGATGGAAATGGTCCGGGTACTTATACTGATTCGTATATCCCGGCAGGAACTTATCTGCCTATGCAGACTTTCAATAGTTTGATTGGCTGTCCCTTAAACGGTAACTGGACTATTACGGTAACCGATAATATTTCTTCGGATAATGGTTATATTTTCAACTGGGATATCAACTTCAATGCTTCTCTGGTAACGGCTGCATCCTTTACACCGACCATTGCATCCCAGGGATGGGTAGCTGCAACAACACTTTCAAGTACCGGTGCAACAACTGCTAACGTAACACCAACGAACCAGGGAACACCTTGTTTTACATACAGTGTAACGGATAATTTCGGGTGTACTTACACGCAGCCGCAATGCATCACTGTTAACTGTGGAACTTCAATGCCTGTCGGATTGGTAAGTTTTGAAGCAACGGCGGTAAATAACAATGCTGTTCGATTGAATTGGGAAACAAGTTCCGAGCAAAACAACGATTACTTTTTGATTGAGAGATCTGTGAGCGGTGAAGACGGCTGGGAAGTAATTGCAACAGTTGATGGGGCGGGTAATTCCGAAACACCGAAAGACTACACGGATGTTGATAATATGCCGTTGAACGGGATTTCTTATTATCGTTTAAGACAGGTTGATTTTAACGGTCAGGAACGCGTTCACGAAATGGAATCTGTTTACATTGATGCCATTGGAATGGGTGATTTGGTCATCTTCCCGAACCCGGCAACTGGTCTTGTAACTTTGAAAGGCGATATTGTTTCTTTGAGCACTTTTAAACTATTGAATGCAATGGGACAGGATATTCGCATGAATGTTTCTTCCTACAAACAAGGAGACGGATCATTGGTGCTGGATGTTTCTTCATTGAGAGCCGGTGTTTACATCGTTAAGAACGGTTCCAAAGTATATTCATTGGTGAAGCAATAAAATAGTATTTAATGGGTAGAAGTGGGCGCGCGATGAATCGTGCGCCCACTGTTTTTATGGATGATATTAGAAATATATTCCCTATTTTGTAAACAAATTAATGAAAGATGAAATACCTGGTTGGAGCAGTTATTGCTTTGTTTTTATTGAGTGGAATAGTTTCCTGTGGTGCTAAAGAAGAGGAAAAAGCAGAGGTTGGTGTAGATCAAAGTACGCCTGAATACAAAGCGTACGATATCGTGCAAAATCTGCAGATCGTCAAAGATTTAAAAGCGAAGGCAGAAGCTAAAAACCAATCTATTTCTTTGAAAATGAGTAAAGATTTGTTGAATAAAGGGAACGGATTCTACTGGTTCCAGGTCGTTCAGCATGTTGGTAGTGCAACAGTTGTGAAATTGAATCTGACAGTTCACGAAAAGACATTCGATGTATTGATCCGTGATGATGAAAGTGGTGATAACCTCACTCCGGAAGAATACGAAGCCAAATATCCGGCAGAATAACTCCTAGATTCGATCCAATACGTATTGAATTAATCCGTTCATTTCGGATTCGTAGCCTTTGCTGAATTCCATGCGCGGTCTATTTGCAATTCCCAGGCATATTGTAATGCATTGATGCCCCATGGCCTTTCCTAAAGCGAAAAGAGCAGAACTTTCCATTTCAAAATTGACCACCCGGTGGTTTTCAAAAGAAAATTGTTCCAGTTTTTCGTTGACTTCCGAAGTCCTGGTACCAAGGCGGAGTGATCTGCCTTGAGGAGCATAAAACCCAGAACTTGTAACAGTAATTCCTTTGCGGACTTTTTCTCCATCCAGTTTTCGTGTCAAAGCAGGTGAGCTTTCCGAGCAATAAGGGATAACCTCTTCCGGGAATCCGACGAAGGCATCCAGGGCTTGTGCAATGGACTTTTCTTCCGGGTTGAAATCAATCGGGTAAAAGTGAGCCACGTTATCGATTCCAATAGCATGACTGGAAAGGATGTAGCTGTGAACATCAATGTCTGCCTGCAAGATCCCGCAGGTACCGATCCGGATTAAATTCAAAGAAGTAAGCTCTTTTTTATTTTCCCGGTTTTCCAGATCGATATTTACTAAGGCATCCAATTCATTGATCACAATATCAATGTTATCCGTCCCGATTCCGGTTGAAAGGGCTGTAATTCTTTTTCCTTTATAAGTTCCGGTATGACAAACAAACTCGCGGTGTTTGGACCGGTGGGTAATTTCATCAAAGAAAGCAGAAATAGACGCGACTCGGTCCTGGTCACCCACCAATAAAATGGTTGCAGCAATGTCTTTGGGAGATACTCCCAAATGATAAACATGTCCTTTGGAATCTAATACCAGTTCTGATGCGGGATACTTCATTTAATGGATCATTGAAAATTTTAAATTGTAAAAGTTAATGGAAAATTGAGAAGCAAATTATTGAAAATATTGTTTATCCTTCTTTTCAATTATCCATTATTCCGTTTTCAATTATTTTTTATGCTTCCGAATACCTTAGTAAGTAAATCTGTTACGCGAGCGGCAGGATCTTTACGAATTTTGTTCTCTTCCTTTTCTACCATTTGGAACAAACCTGCAATAGCTCTTTCTGTAACGTATTGGTTCAGGTCCGGATTGATTTTCTCTCCTCCGGTCAAACTCATAGCACTGTTGTATTTGGTAATGATCGGGTTCCAGTATTCCGTTAGTTTTACTTTGGAAATCGCATCTTTCACCTTTGGAGAAAATGCCGCTACTAACTTGGAGGTTGTGTTATCTTTCAGGAAGCGTGTTGCGGCACCGTCACCGCCGTTTAGAATGCTGAATCCGTCCGAAATACTCATGTTCAGGATCGCATCCTTGAAAATAGGGAGTGCTTCTTTGGTAGCTTCTTCAGCGGCTCTGTTGAGTGTTGTTTCAAATTTTTCTACTTGTCCGCTAAGTCCCCAGTCCATCGCTTTTTGGCGCACTTTTAAAGCGTCAGGAGGGAAGGGCAGGCGAATAGCATCGTTTTTCAGGAAACCATCCGTTACTGAAGTTAAATTCACCGAATTTTGAATGCCTACCGTGAGTGCTTCTTTCAAACCGGAAATCACTTCTGTATTGGTAAGTGCCGGGGTTGTGTTTGTTCCGGTGTTTAATGCTCCGGCAGCTTCTTTTACTGTTTCACAAGCCTGTAAACCAACCAGTATACTTCCTAAAGCGAGGATTCGTGTGAATTTTCTCATGGGATAATTTTTTATGTTCAAACTTAAGAATAATTTTGTCTCAGCTCAAAAACAGTACCATGATTAATGTTGAAATAATTTCTATCGGAGATGAATTGTTGATCGGACAGACAATTAATACAAATGCTTCATGGATGGGTTCTCGACTGGCACTTCAAGGGATGAAGGTTTCCTATGTTGCAACTATCTCGGATACCTGGGAAGCAATTACCGGGGCTTTGACCGAGGCTCACAAGAGAAGCCAGGTCGTTTTGATCACAGGAGGTTTAGGGCCTACGAAAGACGACATCACCAAACAGGTCCTTTGCGCTTACTTTGACACCAAACTTGTTTTAGACCGGAAAGTCCTGGATCATGTGGAATCATTTTTTATTAAAAGAAATCGCCCGATGCTGGAAGTGAATAAGATGCAGGCGATGGTTCCCGAGGCATGTGAGGTTTTATTTAATGAGCAGGGAACTGCTCCGGGGATGTTGTTTGAAAAGGACGATACCCTATTTGTTTCTATGCCGGGTGTACCGTATGAAATGAAATACCTGATGGAAACCCATGTGATCCCGCGTTTGACCAATAAATATCCGCTCAGAAAGTTGGTACAACGGACTTATTTGACGCAAGGGATAGGGGAATCTTTCCTGGCCGAAAAAATAAGCGATTGGGAAAACCGGCTGCGTTCCGAAGGACTGGACCTGGCATATCTGCCTTCTCCCGGAATGGTGAAACTTCGCATCAGTTCCGCTTCCGGTGACCAGACTCGGGTTACATCCTATGGAGAAGAGCTTAAAAAAATGATTCCCGGTTATTTGTTTGGAGAAGAAGAGGATACCTTGCCTGAAGTCATTGGGAAGTTATTGCTTCAAAAAGGAGCAACTGTTGGTACTGTTGAAAGTTGCACCGGTGGAAGTATCATGGCAGCTTTGACCAGCGTGTCCGGATCATCTTCCTATGTGCTCGGAGGGTTAATTACCTATAGCAATGACCTGAAAATGAAGTTAGCCGGAGTTAATGCTCAAACCCTGGAGGATTTCGGAGCCGTATCTGAAGAAACAGTACTGGAGATGGCTTCAGGAGGAAAGAAAGTATTGGGAGTGGATTGGTGTATTTCCGTTTCCGGGATTGCAGGTCCGCTTGGAGGTAGTGATGAGAAACCGGTAGGCACGGTTTGGATCGCAATTGATGGTCCGGAGCGAAAAGTGTCCCGAAAATTTTTGTTCGGAACAGATCGTCAAAGAACAGTGCAAATGACGGTGCTTACAGCTTTAAACTTATTGCGTTGCGAAATTTTGGGAATAAATATTGAAAAAAAGCAAAGTTAATGTTGCTTAATTGTTAGAATTTGCTTTTCTTTGCACCCGCTTTTAGAATAAGGAAAAATAAAATACAATGTCACGAGTTTGTCAAATCACAGGAAAGTCGGTAATGGTAGGAAATAATGTTTCTCACTCAAACCGCAAAACAAAACGCAAGTTTTACCCGAACTTGTTAACTAAAAAGTTCTACGTACCAGAAGACGATATGTATGTTACATTAAAGATCTCTGCTGCGGCTTTAAGAACAATTAATAAGAAAGGTATTTCTGCGTGTTTGAAAGAAGCACGTGAAAAAGGTTTTTTAAAGTAAAATCCTGATTCGGTCACGAAAGTGGTTCCAATCATAAAGAATTAAGAAAATGGCTAAGAAAGCAAAAGGAAATAGAATCCAGGTTATTTTAGAATGCACTGAGCATAAAGAGTCTGGAATGGCGGGAACTTCCCGTTACATCACGATGAAAAATCGTAAAAACACTCCTGATCGTTTGGAGATTAAAAAATTCAACCCGATCTTGAAGCGTTATACAGTTCATAAAGAGATTAAGTAAGAGATCCGCCGCGGCGGATCGATTTGTAGGCCCACCGGTGGGTGGGAATAACTTCAAATTAAAACAAATATAAAACATTAAGTCATGGCTAAGAAAGTAGTAGCATCCCTACAAAAAGGTGGAGGAAAAGAGCATACGAAAGTGATCAAGATGGTTAAGTCTAAAACCGGTTCTTTCACATTCAAAGAAGAAATCGTACACAACGATAAAGTAAAAGACTGGTTCAGCAAATAATCAGATTCTTTAAGTTGTAAACTCGATATTGTTTTAAAACCTCTTCGCCGTCGCGGAGAGGTTTTTTTTGTAATTTTGGACTATATGGCATTATTTGGTTGGTTTTCGAAGGAAAACAAAGAAACACTTGATAAAGGACTTGAAAAAACAAAAGAAAGTTTTTTCGTTAAGTTAACTCGCTCCCTGGTAGGTAAATCAAGAGTTGATGACGAAGTGCTCGACGAATTGGAAGAGATCCTTATCAGCTCGGATGTCGGGGTAAATACAACCCTGAAAATCATTGACCGAATTAACGAACGTGTTTCAAGAGATAAATATGTTGGTACGGATGAACTGAACAAAGTTCTTAAAGAAGAAATTGCTGCGTTATTGTCTGAAAATGACAACAACGGCCCCAGTGAGTATAATATCCCGAGCCATAACGGAAATCCACATGTAATCATGGTTGTCGGCGTCAATGGAGTGGGGAAGACCACTTCTATCGGAAAGCTTGCAAACCAATTCAAGAAAGCTGGTAAGAAAGTTGTTTTGGGAGCAGCTGATACATTCCGTGCTGCTGCAGTAGATCAATTGATTATCTGGTCGGAGCGTGTTGGTGTTCCGATTGTTCAGCAGGGAATGGGAGCTGATCCGGCATCTGTTGCTTTCGATGCACTAAGCTCGGCAAAAGCCCAGGGAGCGGATGTTGTTATTATTGATACGGCAGGACGATTACACAACAAGGTAAACCTGATGAATGAGCTTTCCAAGATCAAACGCGTCATGGAGAAAGTTGTTCCGGATGCCCCTCACGAAATCTTGCTGGTGCTGGATGGTTCTACCGGGCAAAATGCATTCGAACAGGCAAAACAATTCGCGCTGGCAACGTCTTTGACAGGTTTGATCATTACAAAACTAGATGGAACGGCAAAAGGCGGAGTTGTAATCGGGATTTCAGATCAAATGAGTATTCCTGTGCGTTTTATAGGTGTTGGAGAAGGAATTGAAGATCTCCAGGTCTTCCGTAAAGAAGAGTTTGTGGCTTCCATCTTTGGTGAATAAATGTGAAAATCACTCGGTTAAACTGATCATCTGCGAATTTTGTAACTAAGTTTATAATTTTAGGTCGTATATTCATGTTGCTGTTTATAGACATGAATTCAAAATCGCTTAATAAAATAGTTGCAATAGTGGCTTATTGCACCTTGATAGGTTGGATTATTGCACTTGTCAGGGTTTCGTCTTTGGAAGGTGAAGAACGAAAGTTTACTGCTTTTCATTTGCGCCAAATGCTCCTTTTAATGTTGCTTGGAGCAGCTGTAAGTATCGTTGATACCATCTTTTTCTTTGTACCGTATTTCGGACTTTTCGTAATCAATATTTTATCCTTTTCTCTTTTTATCTGTTGGCTGCTGGGATTGATTTCAGCTGTACGAGGTCGGAAACAACCCGTACCTTTTATTGGGAATGCGGGTGAAAATATGCTGGGAGATATGTTTGAATAAATTAAAACATTGTTGATAAGTCAATGTTAAAATTTGAACTTTAAAAGTCGGTCAATCATTTTTTTTTACTATCATTGGTTCGCTAAAACTAGAATTGAGTGCTCTAAATCAATTATTTCCATCAAGGATTAAGAGTATTCATTCAAAAAATGAAAACTGCTTTTATGAAAACTAACGGAGTAAAACTACGTGCCCTCTTCGCATGTTTGTTTTTTTCGATGCTCTTTACTGGAGTATTCGCTCAAACAAATGGAATTGTTAGGTGCTACACAGATGAACAAGATGCTATTCTGCATGCAAATCACCCGGAATTAGAATCAACACAACAATTTGAACAATGGATCCAGTCCGAAATGGCTGCAAACATGGCGTCCGGTAAAATTATCGGAGGCGTTTACCAAATTCCCGTTGTGGTCCACGTGATCCATAACGGAGAAGCTGTTGGTACCGGAACAAATGTATCTTATGCCGCAATCCAGTCGCAAATCGATGTGTTAAATGAAGATTTCAGAAGAATATTCGGTACCAACGGATACAATACAAACCCGGTAGGTGCAGATACCCAGATTGAATTTTGTCTGGCCAAAAGAAGACCCGATGGTTCTGCATTCCCTAATGGAGAAGACGGTGTAAACAGGATTCCACGCTCGGCGGCCGGTTTTACCACGCCTCCATATGCAACCAATTATATTGATGCGACCATTAAACCTTATACCTATAACAACGGTACACCTGCAGTAGTTTCGGGCTTTGCCAGAGGCTGGTCGCCTGATAAATACATGAATATCTGGTTGTGTAATATCAGCGGAGGTATTTTGGGGTATGCCCAGTTTCCTCAATCCTCTATCGGAGGAATGGGCTGTGGAACACAAGTTGCCGCGACTGATGGAGTAGTTTTTTTATACAATTCAATCGGGAAAAGTTCTGTTACGGGTTTTTCCGGAGCCTATAATGAAGGGCGAACTGCAACACATGAAATCGGTCACTGGCTGGGATTACGCCATATTTGGGGTGATGGTGGTTGTGGAGTGGATGATTACTGCAATGATACCCCTTTAGCCGGAGGACCAAATTATGGATGTCCAACAGTTAACAGCTGCACAAACGCGCCGGATCCAGGAAATGACATGGTCGAAAATTACATGGATTACACCGATGATTTATGTATGAATGTCTTTACTAATGACCAAAAACAAAGGATGCGTGCGGTATTGGAGGGGTCTCCAATGCGTGTCTCACTAATTAATTCGGATGCGTGTACTCCGCCAAATCCAAGTGATGCCTCTGTAACGGATGTTTTTGCACCTGTTGGAGATAACTGTGTGGGAGCAATTACTCCAAGTGTCCAGTTAAAGAATCGCGGATCCAATAACCTGACATCCGCAACAATTTCCTATAGCATTGATAACGGAACCCCGGTAACATTCAACTGGACAGGAAACCTGACGCCGAATTCAACAGCGATCGTTGCTTTGCCTGCATTTACAGCTGCATTGGGAACACATTCCTTCAGAGCATACTCCACACTTCCGAATGGAGTGGCTGATCCTTATACCGTTTATGATACTTCGGGAATTGACTTCGTAGTTTCGAACGGTATCATGCCGAATTACACACAGGATTTTGAAGGGCAGTCTTTTCCTCCGGACGTGAGATGGAGAATTGATAATGTAAACGGGGATTGTTTCAAGTGGTCTCCGGCGTCCGGGATATCTGCTTCCGGAACGTTCACGAACAATATAGCAGAAGTTCCTTGTTTCGGGAATACCAGCACCTCCAATGAAGACTTATATACACCGATTTTCCTGCTTCCTTGTAATGCGCTCACAGCAACACTTAAGTTTGATGTGGCATACCGCAGAAGGGTGTCTGGGTCCAACGACCAGTTAATCGTACAAATTTCCACTGATTGTGGCGCTACCTGGACGAATGTGTACAATAAAACAGGTAATGGTGCACAACCTTTGTATCAAAGCGCAACGTTATCCTCGGGAGAATATTACCCGACCGTCGCAGGAGATTGGAGAACAGAAACCATTGATTTGATGTCCTATGTTTCGGCATCTTCAGATAATATCCGATTCCGTTTCAGAGGAGTTTCCAATAACGGTAACAATATTTTCATTGATAATGTGAAATTTGAGGGAACAACTCCGGGAGAAATCAATGTTACAGTTGCTGGTTCGGATGTGCTTGACGGCGGATTTTATAGTTATTCAAATACCCAATCCGGGGGATCTTCGACAGCAACATTTACTGTTACGAATACTGGAACCACGAACCTGACATTAACAAACCCGATCACGGTTACAGGGACTGGTTTTGCGCTCGGAACAGGATTCGGTACAACAACTATCGCGCCGGGTGCTACTACTACTTTTACGGTAACTTTTTCTCCGAATGCGGCTGGTAATTTTACCGGAAATGTTTCTTTCACTACAAATGACTGCGATGAAGGAACCTATAATTTCGTGTTGAACGGTTTAGGTGTTGTTAGCCCGCCGGCAGCAGATTTCTCAGCTGCGCAAACAACCGTGTGTCAGGGGTCTGCAATAACATTCACCAATTTATCCACTTTTGCGACGTCTTATTCCTGGACATTTACCGGTGGAACGCCCTCAACATCAACAGCAGTAAACCCTACAGTTACTTATAACACGGCGGGAACTTACGCGGTAACGCTTGTTGCTACCAATGCAAACGGATCGGATACGGAAACCAAGAATGCGTATATAACAGTGGTTGCTTCAACAGCAACAGCTTTACCTTTGAATGAAGGATTTACGACAACACCTTTCGTTCCAACCGGATGGACACTGGTGAATAATAACGCGTCTCCTACATCATGGGCAAGATCAACAACCGTTGGTCGTGCTCCTACCGCTGGAAATTCCATGTGGTTCAATAACTTTGCATACAATGACGCAGATGATGATGAAGTAAGAATAGAGCCGCTTATTTTCACAGGTCTTTCTTCTGCTCAAATGACTTTTGATGTAGCTTATGCTCCATATAATGGTGCAAATTTTGACGGTTTGGAAGTCCTGGTCTCTACAAACTGCGGGAGTTCATTTACTTCCGTTTACTCAAAATCAAACACTACTTTGGCAACTGCATCTGCAACAACGTCTGCATTCGTTCCCACAACCGCTCAATGGCGAACGGAAACGATTGACCTGACACCGTATGTCGGTCAGGCAAATGTGATTATTGCATTCAGGAACTTGTCCGGTTACGGAAACAATTTGTATGTAGATAACATCAATGTAACCGGAGTAACAGCATCAACACCTCCTACACCA
This sequence comes from uncultured Fluviicola sp., assembly GCA_966248825.1. Classification (GTDB taxonomy): domain Bacteria; phylum Bacteroidota; class Bacteroidia; order Flavobacteriales_D; family Crocinitomicaceae; genus Fluviicola. Next base: position 1,309 of record CBINBC010000059.1, on the reverse strand, counting down.
AGCTTTACAACTGTTTCAAGTACTGTGTGTGCGGGACAAAGCATTGCTTATACAAATACGTCAACCGGTTCGCCAACCTCTTATTCCTGGTCTTTCCCTGGTGGAACACCTTCCACCTCAACTGCAGCAAGCCCAACAGTAACTTATTCAACTGCTGGAACATATAATGTGGTATTGACTGCTACGAATGGTGCCGGATCAAATACAACAACAATGACCAATTACGTAACCGTAAATGCTGTTCCTGCAGCGCCAGCGGTTACTGCTGGCGGTTCAACAACCTTCTGTTCAGGTGGATCGGTTACATTGACTTCCAGTGCAGGGAATTCCTATTTATGGTCGAATGGAGCAACTACGCAATCCATTACTGCAACCACTTCCGGGACTTATACTGTTCAGGTAACGAACCCATCGGGATGTCAGAGTGCAGCAAGTTCTCCAACAACGGTAACGGTAAATCCAACTCCGTCGGCACCGACTATTTCAGCAGGCGGAGCAACCACTTTCTGTGCGGGAGGTTCAGTGACTTTAACATCAACTGCCGGAGCATCCTATTTGTGGTCAACAGGAGCAACCACGCAATCCATTAACGTAACCACAGCAGGAACTTATACTTGTAAAGTAGTCAGCGGGGGGTGTCAAAGTCCGAATAGTAACTCCATTGTGGTAACGGTAAATCCAACTCCGGCTGCTCCGACAATTACCGCAGGTGGTGTAACGACCTTCTGTTCGGGGGGATCTGTTACATTGACTTCCAGTTCCGGGAACTCCTATTTATGGTCGAATGGAGCAACTACACAGTCCATTACAGCAACAACTGGAGGAACTTACACTGTTCAGGTTACGAATCCATCGGGTTGTCAGAGTACATCAAGTTCTGCTACAATGGTAACGGTGAATCCAACTCCGGCTGCTCCGACAATTACCACGGGCGGTTCAACGACATTCTGTTCGGGAGGATCTGTTACACTGACTTCCAGTTCCGGAAACTCCTATTTATGGTCAAATGGAGCAACTACACAGTCCATTACTGCAACAACGGCGGGAACTTACACTGTTCAGGTTACGAATCCATCGGGTTGTCAGAGTGTGGCAAGTTCTGCTACAACGGTGACGGTAAATCCAACTCCGGCAGCTCCGACAATTACCACGGGCGGTTCAACGACATTCTGTTCGGGTGGATCTGTTACACTGACTTCCAGTGCCGGGAACTCCTATTTATGGTCGAATGGAGCAACTACACAGTCCATTACCGCAACAACGGCGGGAACTTACACTGTTCAGGTTACGAATCCATCGGGTTGTCAGA
>CBINBC010000058.1:0-20592 GCA_966248825.1 uncultured Fluviicola sp. | reverse complement strand
AATGTAAGCATCTGAACAATGCCCAAACCGGATTTGAAACTTTCTGCTGCTTCATACATTGCCGGAACGACCGGTTTATTCTGCAAATCAATAAATCCCCACTTTCCGGCTTTTTCAAAAGCAATCAGGTTGGAAACTGCTCCTAACTTCGAATAGGTAAAAGGAATAACCGCTTTCCCGAATCGATCGATGATTCCGAATTTTCCTGCTTTAGAGGCTTTCGCATACATCCCGGAGAATTCTCCTTCCGAACGCGCATTTGTAAAATAATCCAACGTAGGTGGAATAACAGTTTGTCCTCTTTTATCCAAATAACCTATCTTATCATCCGAAATAACCAAAGCTCTGTCAGAAACCAGAGGACCAATTTCTTCAATTGGGATCGTTTTGAGCTCATTTCCCTGGAAAGTAGCCAATTTTGCAGACTCATCCCCTTCAACAACGATGACAGAATCACCAAACAGGTTAATGGATTCATACAAGGGCTTTACCTTGAACGAACCAAATGCATCGATATACCCTTCCAATCCTTTAAAAGTCACTTTTGCCATTCCTCCGGAAAAAGAGAACGCCTCTTCGTACTGCTCCGGAATCCGTGGATAACCCAAACCGTCAAAATAACCGTACAAACTATCTTTGATAGCATAGATCAATCCTTCCGAAAATTGCCCGATATCCTTATATTGAGGTTCTACAATATAAGCCCCCGAACGATCAATAATCCCAAACAATTCATCTACACGCACAATCGCTCTTCCTTTGTCAAAATCATTCGCACTGGAAAACTTAAACGGAATAACAACCTCATTTGCTTTATTGACGAATCCGTATTTTCCGCTTTTTTCTGCCCATGCCAATCCTTCTTTAAAGAAACCAACTGTACTGTATTGAGCAGGGATTACAATATTTCCACTCAGATCCATCCAACCGAATTGTCCGGCATTTTTATAAGGAATAAGTTGCTGTGATCCTAGTTTTTTATCTTTGGTTATCTCGTCCTTGTAAGGATAATTCGGGTATTCTGTTTGAAATTTCTCCAATCGCTCCATCGAATAATCAGCCATGTACAACTGGTACAATTTCCGCCAGGCATTTTCAACGTTCCTGTTTTTCGGATACGTTTTAATAAACAGATCGTAATCCGTTACCTGGTTTCTTGCCGTACTTAAATTGTACACTTGGTCCTGCGCATCAGCTACATACGGATTCTCCGGAAATTGCTTTTCGAAGCTTAAAAAAGATGAAATTGTTTTTCCATCTGTATTCTCCTTATACTGCAATCGGTAAAAGTTATTGAGTGCTTCTTTTTTAAAATCAGATTCCGGGTATTTTTTCAGGAAAAGGTCAAAAGCTGCTGAAGTATTGGCATTCTTAGCTTTTATATAACCGATTGAATCCCTGGAAAAGATGGCTTTCTGGTATTCAGCTGCCCAGGGATTGTTTTTTTGGTACAAATCATACGCTTCTTCCGAAGGATTTTTTAATACCTCTTTATAAAGTCCGCTGGAAATGTCTTTACGCAGGCTTTCAATTGCCGCATAATCGAAATTGTGTTTTTTAAGCGCTTCCTTCTGCTTGTCCTTCATGGCACCATAAGCCTTTTCGGAACGCACAATTTTGGTATATGCCGAATCAAGTTGGTGAAATGGATTGTCTGTACGGTAATAAATAACCGCTAACCCATAGTTTGCTGCGGATTCATTGGACTTCAATGATTTTTCAAATTGCTTTTTCGCCTCGAAATAATTGAATTGGCTCAGGGCTTTAAATGCATCATCAATCGAACCGGCACGGACGTAATTAAAAGCACAAATAATAAATAGAACTAAAACTTTAACCTGCAGTGAACTCATGATACAAATATAACCATCTAACGATTTAAAGGTATACCAAAAGAGCCTTAAATCCTTAAAAAAGGTTTAAAACAGCAGCGTATCTGTCGCAAACAATTGCTGCATTCTAAAAAAAAGACATAAAAAAACCCCGACGATAAATGTCGGGGCTATTATTTCGAGTGTGAAATTACTTTTTGTATTTCGCGTAACGATTGTTGAATTTATCGATACGACCTGCAGTATCCACGAACTGAACAATTCCTGTAAAGAACGGGTGAGACTTGTGAGAGATATCTAATTTTACCAATGGATACTCATTTCCATCCTCCCAAGTAATTGTTTCTGAAGTATTAGCAGAAGAATGACACAAAAATGCATACTCATTTGTCATGTCCTTAAACACTACTAATCTATAATCTTCCGGGTGAATACCTGCTTTCATATGTTGTTAATCTTAATTATTCTAATTCAAAAATGGTTTGCAAAGATAATCAAACTTTTTAATTCACAACAAAAAAAATAAAACCTATTGCACTTTCGTTATTTTTGTCATGATGAAATTACTCAATCTCTTTTTTGGAATCACAATTTTAACCGCTCTTTCGCTGAGCAATTCTTCATGTAAAAAGAAAAACCTGTTCGGGGATGGCAATTTGGCCTTTTCCAGGGACACCGTTGTTTTTGACACCGTTTTCACAACAATCGGCTCTACTACCAAGTATTTCAAGATCTATAACTTCCAGAGTAAAGCTCTAAAAATAAGCAATGTTCAATTGATGGGTGGTTCTGCTTCCAAATTCAAACTGAATCTGGACGGAGTTCAGGGAACGTCTTTTTCCGATGTGGAAATTCCTTCCGGGGATAGTTTGTTTTGCTTTGTGGAAGTAAAATTAAGTGTCAACGGTCAAAACTTACCGGTAATTGTTGAAGATTCCGTTCGATTTACCACCAACGGAGAAGACCAATACGTGAATTTAGTGGTCTGGGGACAAGATATGTATTATCATTATTCCGCCCCGGGGAACCTGGATATCAATGAAGGAACCTGGCCAAATGACAAGCCGCATGTGATCTTCAACCGTGCTTATGTAGATTCAGCCACAACACTCAACATTCTAGGCGGAACAAACGTTTACCTGCACAAGGGTGCGATGCTTTTCAATTATAAAGGAACGTTGAACATCGATGGCGATTACAACAACAAAGTGACTTTCCAGGGCGACCGCCTGGAAGCTTCTTATAAAGATGTTCCGGGACAATATTATGGAATTTACATGCATCAGGCACGACCTTCCATGATCGACAACGCCATTATTAAAAACTCCATTGCAGGCATTCACGTTGATTCACGCGACCAGGCATTCAATCAAAACACCTTAACCATTTCGAATACGGAGATCTTCAATGCAGCCAGCTACGGATTATTCCTGTTTGACGGTCCGAAAGTATACGGCGAAAATGTACTTGTTCACAGTACCGGCGTTCATTCTTTATTAGTATTGCAGGGAGCAGACTTTACCTTTAACCAATGTGATTTTCTCGGTTACGGAACCGGTGAAGGTACAACTCCTGCTGTAGGAATTTCGAATTATTACAGCAGTTCCCAGGGAACTTTTGTGGCACAAATACCTAATGCCAATTTCAATAACTGCGTTATTTACGGAAGCAGCGGCGAACATTTGGCTATCGATACCATACAGCCAGGGGGATTAGTGCTGAATTTTAATTTTAGAAATTCGGTGATCCAGAAGAACGATTTGAGCAATCCGATGTTTATCTTCTGCAACAGTTCAAATCCCAATTTTGTGGATCCTAACGGGGACGATTTCAACTTCTTAAGCTCATCTAGTATAAACAACACCGGAAATACGAATCCTGCATATACAACCGCATTGGATATTTTTGGACACCCTCGAAATTCGTTAAGTCCCGATATAGGCGCCATTGAAGGACCTTGATTCAACTAGGTAATTCAAACAAGTAGGGGCGGAAAATTTTCCGCCCCTACTTGTTTATTGTAATCTGATCTGATTAATACTTCAAATCTCCGTTGATTTCTCTTACAGCATTCGCAGCCTCAGCAAACTTCGCTTTTTCTTCTGCAGTAAGTGTTACGGTTACGATCTCCTCTACCCCGTTCTTACCGATAATTGCAGGAACTCCTAAGCAGATGTCGCTTTGTCCGTACTCACCGTCTAACATCAAAGAACAAGGTATCATTTTCTTCTGATCACAAGCAATTGCCTGAACCATTACAGAAACAGCAGCTCCTGGTGCGTACCATGCTGAAGTACCCAATAATTTCGTCAACGTTGCTCCACCTACTTTCGTTTCTTCAACTACGTAGTTTTGTTTGTCCGCAGATAAGAATTCCGTTACAGGAACACCATTTCTTGTTGCTTTGCTCAATAACGGAAGCATTCCTGTATCACTGTGTGCAGCGATTACCATTCCATCTACGTCAGAGATCGGGCTGCCCAATGCTTCAGCCAATCTGTATTTGAAACGTGCTGAATCCAATGCACCTCCCATTCCGATAATCTTGTGTTTAGGAAGGCCTGAAGTTTTGTGTACCAGGTACGCCATCGTATCCATCGGATTAGAAACAACGATAATAATTACTTCCGGAGAATGTTTTACCAGGTTCGCAGTAACATCTTTTACGATACCCGCATTAATTCCGATTAATTCTTCACGAGTCATTCCCGGTTTTCTTGGAATACCAGAAGTGATCACTGCTACATGAGAACCAGCTGTTTTACTGTAATCTCCTGTTGTACCCGTAATTTTAGTGTCGAACCCATTAAGAGATGCAGTCTGCATTAAGTCCATTGCTTTTCCTTCGGCAAATCCTTCTTTGATATCTACCAAAACTACTTCCGAACAGAAGTTCTTCATTGCGATGTATTCCGCACAGCTCGCTCCAACAGCTCCTGCACCTACTACCGTTACTTTCATTGCTTTATGATTAAAATGATAATTAATTCCTATAAAATCGCAACGAATTTAAGAATAAAACTTTGCCCCAAGATCAAATTTTATAGAGAAATAACGTTATTTGTAAACACACAAGTTCAAAGAGTGTTCAAAAGGTTCAAGAGGTCCAAATTTTAGAACTTTTTGAACTTTTAAACTTTTGAACCGGGTTGAGAGGCAACCTTGCAATCGATCCTTCGTTATTGAGTTGATACAGTGAAGCAGAATTGGGAATTAAAAGATATAATTGAAGGCTGTAAGTCATCCGACAGGAGGGCTCAGGAACAATTATTTAAGACGTTTTACGGGAAAATGCTGGTGGTTTGCCAACGGTACATTCGCGATAAAGATTCGGCCCAGGAAGTTTTACAAGAAGGTTTTATAAAGGTCTTTGAACATATTAAAGGTTACGACAAGAAAGGGTCCTTTGAAGGCTGGATGAGGAGAATCATAGTGAACTGTGCCATTGATTCGATCCGAAAGTCTAAAAAAGATTGGATGCTGAGCGATAACGACAACGATTTCAAATACATTCCCGAAGAAGATGAATTCGGGGAAGATTGGGAGATCACTACGTTAAAAGCGGAAGTAGCAATGGAAGCCATCAACAAGCTTTCACCAGCCTACAAAGCAGTTTTCAACTTGTATGTGATGGAAGAATTTACGCACAAAGAAATTGCGGAAATATTGGAAATCAGTGAAGGAACGTCGAAATCGAACCTGGCAAAAGCCAAAATGAACCTTCAGAATTATTTGAAACAGAAATTTACAAAAATCGCTCAATGAAAAACATTGAACAGATATTAAAAGAGTCACTCGAGAACCATGAATTGCCTTACAATGAGGCAGCGTGGGAATCCTTGTCCAAACGTTTGGACGGCTCTACTCCTTCTCCATTCTACCGCAAATGGTGGGTTGCAGCTTCAGTTGGTACCGTACTGGTTGGTTCTGCCCTGTTTTTTACACTGAATTCACAATCGGAATCAAGTAAAAACGCCAAGGAAACTGCACCGGTAGTTAGTCAAAATACGACCACTCATCAAACAACTTCATCTAATGAAGACCGTTTGAACAAAACAAATAACACCAACCCTCAAACAAACACTCCACAGGCTGAAAAACAAGCGGCAGCGGTTACTCAGTCAACACCAATTGAACATTTCAGTTCTCAGAATTCTGAAGCAAATCACAGTGTTCAAAATTCCAAAGATGCTTCTTCTCAGAAGAATGCAACTAACCAAAGCAGTCAAAACACGGTGAAGACTACGGTTGATGAGAACAATAACAAACCGAAAGAGACTTACTTACCAGTTGTTTTAGAGCAAACAAGTTTGTGTATCGGTGATGAAATCGAGATTACGAATCCGAATGAAACATTGCCAATTTCGGTGATCCAGAATAACAGGACACAACTGATCAAAGGAGGTTCGAAAAGAACATTCACTGCCAATTCGGAAGGTGGAATCGAAGTAGTTTCCGGGAAAACAAGTCAAGCAATTACCGTTAACAAACCAAGCGATAAATTGTATATCAGCGCAGATCAGGCGATTCTTTACAACAATGGGGTGCCTTCTGTAGAATTCACGATTTCCGGTGCTGATAACGCTGTTCAGTGGAGCGTTGAAAAATACCACTACGAGATTCAAAACGGAAACCTGGTCGTTCATCCGTATACCGGAAAAGAGATTACAGTTAAAGCAACGTCCAAAGATATAAACGGTTGTACGGTTTCTGAAACCAAAAGAATCTCCATCAAAGAAGAATACAACTTACAGGCAGCAAACTCCTTCAATATCAACTCCAGTGATCCGCGCAATAACAAGTTTATGCCATATGCATTGACTGAGCGAAACACAGCGTTTGAATTGACAATCCTGGATGCAAAATCCGGGCGTGTGCTTTACAAAACAAATGATGCATCTAACGGTTGGGATGGTACCGACATGCAGACAGGTTCACTTGTACAGGTAAACTCTACCTACATTTGGAGAGTGACAATGAAAAATCCACTACCGGGAGAACCGAATGGGTATAGTGGAACAATAGTATTACTGAATAATTAAAGATAGTTCTACCAGGCTACTGCTGGATATTGGGAAAGGAAACTTTCCCTTTTTTGTTTTGCAGAAATGCGGTATTCTTCTGCTTTTTTAGATTCGGGGTACAACAAACGGTGCTCTTCCATTTTGCGCAGTTTCATCACTTCGTCTATCAGATCAAGTGTTTGAACCGAAAAAAGTTCTTCCTTAAGAAAATCCCAAACGAATGCTGTTGCAGGTTCTGAAGGATGAACACCATCCGTTTCAAAATAGCGGTAATCCCTCAATACGTCATTGACCAATTCAAAAGCAGGAAAATAATTTATTGAGTTGCGCTTTAACAGAGAAACCAAACGGAATAACTCTGATTTAGACAAGGAGTTCTCCATCAGTCCATCACGGATATAGCGTACAGGACTTATAGTAAAAACGATTTGAATTTCCGGATTTACCTTTCGAAGTATTTCTATAGCAAGCCTCCATTGATCCAGCATTTCTTCTGCCGGAGTTAGTTCCTTGTCAAACAAAACTTGTGGTTGTTGGTGGCAGTTAGCAGCCAACTTTCCGGATTCTTTCAACCGATAACCGTGAGCTGATCCCAATGTCACTATTAACAACCCGGCTTTTTCCAACGAACCTTTCAAAACCTGCAGCTGATTCCTCATCAATTCCTCCAATCCAGCCGAACTCATAGAGTAAAGCATACTGCTCGCATCATAGTTTACAAACACGTCTTCTTTTTGAACAAACTCACCAGTTTCCGCTTTTCCGAAAGCCAATAAGATTTGCTTCGCCAAAGGAACGGGATGAAAAATAACGCCCAACGGATTATCCAGCACCCGGAAACCAGCTCTTTTAAACCAGTAGGTCATATTGGTAGAAAAACAGGAACCCAATTGCACAATGGAATCTCCGTGCCGGATTTTAGGAAAGTTTTCCTGATGTAAAGTTGCCGTTGAAACTGTCATTTTAATTGCTCTAACGTATAATCAAACACCCTCTTCCACCCTTTCCACTTACCGGCTTCAGCCAATGTTTCGTTGTGCCAGATAAAACAGAAAGTTCCGCCGTATTTTTTCACCTCATCAATTAGCTGCTTTACAGCTTCTAAACTGTGGTCAATAGTCAGTTTTTTATATTCCAGCAGGGTTCCGTCCATATACGCAAAAGGTACTATTCGGTACTCCGGATAATAGCGATTGGTGAGCAAATCAAAAAAAGCGTGTTCATAGGCTGTTCCTGCCCGAAATCCATAATCATCGGCATAGCCCATGGTGAAGTCTTTTTCAAAACCCCGTTCGATCATTCGAAGATAAGTTCCTGGCAGATTTAACTTCAAAAAATGCTGCCTGGATTCCAAAACCGGTTTTGAAGTGATTTTCTCCAATCGGAGCACTTCCTGGTTCAATTTTTCATCCGAATGGTTACTCGCGTAGCTTGGATGCAGACCAACATTTCCCAATTCACTCAATTGGAAGATCAACTCTTGGTGCTGCGGATGATTCCAGGCAATATTGGTATCGTATTTGGCATAATTGCCCAACTGCCAAAAAACACGCGTTTCCGGGTAGTTCTGAAAAACAGAACGAATGGTTTCAAAAGAATCAAAGGGGTCAGCCAATTCTCCTTTTTGCACCAGCTTCCGGGTTCTCAAACGCTCCTTGTTGTTCTGCAGTAGATCTTTTCCGTTCGACAGCCAGGAACGCCAGCCTTCCTTCCATTTATAGGCAAAAGTATTGTCGATATCAAACGAAGGAATAATGCGGACGTTTTTTTGTAATTCCAGTTTTTCCAGGAGTTCCGGAGCGTATGTCTTTAGAAATACTTCAATCCAGCGCTCCACAATTTGAAGATGAAGCCAGCCCAACTTGCTTTGAATGCTTTCCCTGGCAGTAAAACGCCCATGATCATCCGGAAACGATGGATGGTATTCTTCATACCTGGAAAGTACATAGAATATAGCTGCCAAAGGATCAACAACTGAGTCCAATTTCAGGCATTCTACCCCATTCCAACTTCCTTTTTCGGTCAGAACAGATCCCCGGAAAGTTTCTTCAAACAATAAACTTGCAGGAGTTAAAACCGGGGAATGGTCAAATTCGAAACGAGAATAAGAAAGTTTGGTTCCTTTGAACGAATCAAAAACGTGTTTGTCGTTTGTAAGCTGATATTCCAACCCGTGTTCCTTGAACACAAAATCCAGGGTGTAAATTAATCGTATGGAGATTTCATCAACGTAAAACAACATTTTTAGAGCAATTCTTGATCTGAAAAGCTAAAATAGCCATTATCCGTGATAATGAGGTGATCCAAAACAGGCATTTCGATCAGCTCTCCGAATTGCTGGATCTTTTTGGTGAGTTTTCGGTCCGCTTCACTGGGTTTGAGATTTCTACTGGGATGATTGTGAGAAAGTATAATTGCCGATGCCCCCATATCAATTCCGTACTTAAAAATGATCTTGGAATCCACATAAGTTCCCGAAACTCCACCAATGGATAATTGTTTTACCTGTATAAGTTCATTAGCACGATTCAAATACATCACAAAGAACTCTTCATGGCTCAAATCCGTAAAATAAGGCTTCAACTCTTCAAAAGCGCGCTCAGAACTGGTTATTTTTCGACGTTTTTGAACCTTGGTCCCTTTCCTTCTTCTACCAAGTTCTAAAGCTGCTAAAATAGAAACAGCTTTCGACTGACCAATGCCTTTGACCTCACAAAGCTGAGAAAGTCTCAACTTGCCGAATTCGTAGAGATCTCCTTTAGCTAATAAAAGAACTTCCCTACCTAAATCAACTGCAGATTTATTTCCTGATCCTGTTCCAATCAGGATTGCCAATAGCTCGGCGTCTGAAAGTGAATTTCTTCCTTTAAGCATCATTTTTTCACGTGGCCTGTCTTCTTCTGACCAGTGGGGAATAGTTGTTTTTTGCACTTGCATAGTTTTCTATTTTCCATGAAGTTACAAAAATAGTTTTGGGAAAAGAATTCATTATTCCAGTTTTTTAAACAATTTTATCCACTTTTTTAATCAACCTGGATAAACACTGCTTTTCTGAGAATAACTCTTACTTTTAAAACATGGATTCATTGACTCAAATTGTGTTGGGAGCGGCTGTTGGAGAAGCTGTAGCGGGCAGAAAAATGGGTGCAAAGGCGGCTCTTTGGGGAGCAGTAGGCGGAACAATCCCGGATTTGGATGTTTTTCTGCGTTTCTTTTATGATCCGTTGGATGCTGCGTTGGTCCACCGCGGATTTTCCCATTCTTTGCTTTTCGCAGTTCTTGGAAGTGTCCTTTTAACTTGGATATCCATGAAGCTTAGCAAGAAAAAACACGACCGCAGAACTTGGTTCCTGTTATGGTTTCTTTCCATTGTTACTCATCCGCTTTTGGATATTTTTACCAATTATGGAACGCAGTTTTTCTGGCCCTTCGACTGGCGCCTGACTTTCAATTCTGTTTTTGTAATTGATCCGCTTTACACGGTTCCGTTCATGGTTCTACTAATCGGTGCTTTGTTAATGAAACGGGAATCAAAAAGAAGAAGAATCTGGAACTGGACAGGGATTATCTATTCGTCTTTATATCTGCTATGGGGAGTTGGCATTAAGTTGTATGTTTACAGCAATTCAGATTCTTATTTCAAACAGGCAGGTATACAACCAAAAAAAGTGATGGTTACCCCCATGCCGCTGACTTCTTTTTACTGGGATTTAATTGCGGAAGACGATTCAAACTATTACATCGGCTACAAATCGCTTTTTGCACCTTTCGATCCCGGGCAGATTGAAATTCACCCGAAGAATCATCAGTTGTTGAAGCAGGTTGATTGGCAGGGAAACTCCCGAATAGCAGAAATTGATCACATTACCAACGGGTACTATGCAGTGGAACAAAGAAAAGACAGTTTAATCATACACGATCTGCGCTTCGGAACCACAACAACCATGAGTAATGGGACAATCACTAACCCCATAATGGGATATGGTTTCAAATTGAAGAATCATAAACCAGAGAAATTATTCACAAACCGTACGCGCGATTTCAGCAAAATAAACTTTAGCGTTTATTGGGATAAAGTTTTTGGAAAATAAGTCCGCTTCCGTTTATTTTTAGGATAGAACGTTAAAACTTCTATTCATGAAGCCGAAAAATTTCAAAACGCAAAAGCAGAAAAAGCCGGGATCTGAGTCGAAAATGACACCCAATCCGGAATATATCCGAAAAAATTACAAAGCCTCCGGAAAGCTAACTGGTAAAATTGCCCTCATCACGGGCGGAGATAGTGGAATCGGGAGAAGTGTGGCAGTGCATTATGCTCATGAAGGTGCAGATATAGCGATTGTGTATATCTCTGAAAAAAAAGATGCGCAGAAAACCCAAAAACTGGTAGAGGCTCAAAACCGGAAATGTTTACTGATCAAAGGTGATCTTACGGATGAAAAATTCTGCAAAAAGTGTGTAAAGGAGGTAGTAAAGGAATATGGCAAACTAAATATCCTGGTGAATAATGCTGCAACACATTTCAATGCGGATACTCCAACAGAGGTTACTTCTGAAAACATGAAGAAAACGTTTGAAACGAATATTTATCCGCTATTCTATCTAACCAATGAAGCTATTCCGCATCTTTCCAAAGGAGATTGTATTATCAATACTTCATCAGTTACAGCATACCGGGGCAGTAATCATTTGCTGGATTATTCCAGCACAAAAGGAGCCATTTCTACTTTTACCAAATCGCTCTCTGCTATGCTTGCAAAAAAAGGAATCCGTGTTAACGGTGTTGCCCCCGGACCAATTTGGACACCTTTAATAGTTTCTAGCTTTGACAAGTTGGAAAAATTCGGAAAAGACACACCAATGGGGCGCGCAGGACAACCGTCGGAAGTGGGACCAGCTTACGTTTTTCTTGCTTCCGACGACAGCAGTTACATTACCGGGCAGTTCATTCATGTAAACGGTGGAGAAATAGTTGGGGCCTAGTATTTATTTGAACTATTAAAAAACACATCTTATGGCAAATAAGAAATCTAAAGCACAATTTTTTGAGAATTTCGCTTCGAAAGCGTCAAAAGCTGTCGGAAGCCCTTATGCATTTATTACTGCACTTTCATTGGTCATTGTTTGGGCCATTTGCGGGCCATTTTTCGGCTTTTCAGAAACCTGGCAGCTCGTGATCAATACGGGAACTACTATTATTACATTCCTGATGGTTTTCCTTATTCAGAAATCGCAAAACAAAGATTCTCTTGCCATCCAACTCAAATTAAATGAGCTCGTTGCTTCCAATGAAAAATCGAGTAACCGCCTGGTCGATATTGAAAGTATGACCGAAGAAGAAATGATGATCGTTCAAAAATACTATCACAAACTGAGTGAATTATCCGACAAACATGAACCGCTTCAAACTTCCCATTCCATTGAAGAAGCAAATGAGACCCACAAGGAAAAATATACAGCGATACCCAAAAAAACAACTCCCAAAAAACAAACATCCGGCAAATCTTCTACGCGAAATTCAGCTCCAAAAACAAGTAAACCAAGAAATACCAAACCCAACTGAAAACAATTGATTGTTCATTCCCGACATAATTCACGTTCAAATTGTTTATAAGTGACTATCCGTAAAGCAAACAAAAGGAACTTTCGACTTACATTTGCATCAACTATGATAAAAGTAGAAATGAAACATTGGATTACAATTTGCGCTTGTTCGGCATTATTGCTTCAGGCTTGTGGACAAAATACAGAAGGAACAAAAACAGAAACTCCAAAAGAAGAACGTAAAGTTCCTCAATTGCCTCCAATCAAGCACACTTTCAAACTGACAGATTATCTAAGCGAAAACAAAGACCTGGACAAAGATGTGGAGGATTTGTTCAAAACTTTGGACGATACTGCTGTAGTTGCTCAATTAATCATGCCGGCAGTGGGGAGATTGGGAAACACCCCGAATTCGATCAAAGCATTGATTACCAAGCGCGTAATTGGCGGTGTATTAATGTTGAACGGCACGAAAACCGAGTTTACTTCCTGGATCAACCAATTCAATGAACTGAACACGAAAAACGGAAATCCGGGATTCCTATACAGTGCAGATGCCGAACCAAGTTTGTTCAACCGTAAAATTTCCGGTTCTTCGACCGTAAAGAAAGCCAATGAGATCACATCTCTTGCTGAAGTCAATCAATGCGCAGATACCATTGCCGCTACTTTAAAAGCTATCGGGATCAATTACAATTTTGCTCCGGTGGTGGATTTAGCAAAGAACGGAACAGTTGGTTACAGAGGTTTTGCCAAAGTAGAAGCAAACAATGTTCCATGGTCCAATGCGTTTATTGCTCGGATGCAGGAAAACGGGATTATTGCTACAGCAAAACATTTCCCGGGACACGGATTGGTTTCCGGAGACACACACAAATCGCTTCAGGCAATTGACGGAGAATTGAAAGAAATACCAACTTACCCGGCACTGATCGAAAAGGGAGTACTGAGCGTTATGATCGGCCACCTGGCAGTTGTGAATAACCCGAAATACAATACAAACGGACTTCCTGCCACCTGTTCCAAAGTAATCGTTACCGATCTATTGCGCAAAGAACTTGGATTCAAAGGGTTGGTAGTGACCGATGCCATGAACATGGGCGGAGTAACCGCTGTAAAAGGAAACAGCGTAAAAGCCATCGAAGCCGGAATAGATATTTTATTGATGCCTTTGGACTGCATGAGATCACACGGTGAAATCCTAGCAAAATACCGCTCGGATGCTGCGTTTAAAGCAACTGTAGATGCAGCTGCAAAACGCGTTTTGCGCATGAAATTGTGTGCCGGAGCTATTAAATAAATTGATTCTACACTAGAATATACGTAATTCAGGAAATGACTACTGTTTTCATTGATACAAATATCTATCGAAAATTTGGGCTACAATTCAGAAATAATCAGGATTTTATTCGTCTGCAAGACTTTCTAGATAAGACATATAATGAATTTGGGCTGTTAGAAGTAGTCCGAACTGAATTTATTGACTTCATCCAGAATGAAGTATTCAAAAAACTTCAAAACGAATACAACGCACTAAGAAAAAATATAGAAGAAAGTCCTTTTTTTAAAATTGATTTGTTACCTGACTTAAACACTGAATTCGAACAAGCGATTACTTTAGCAATTAAAGAACTTGATATTCATAAATTTAAATTAGGCTATAAATCCTACGGACATGATGACCTAATCCGTTTTTTACTTGTCAATAAAAAAGAACATGGGAAGAAAGATAACACGAGAGATTTTTTAATTTTTAGTGACTTAATTTCGTTTAGTTTATCTAATGATAAGGAAGAGTTTATTTTTATTTCGGAAGATGCATTTTTCACTGATCATAGACATGTTCAAGAAATCATGAAAGAAAAGAAAGTGAAAAACTTACATTTTTTCAAGAGTATTTCTGATTTTCTTAAAGAATTTGGTCCACATTTTGACTTTGTTACCGAAGAGTTAGTTTTGGAATCAGTTGCCGAAAATGATATTAAGAAGGAAATATTACGGGACATCGAATCGTTTCCAGGGTACATTAGTTACTATCTTCACAATTTGAAGGGAAAACAAATCCCAAAAAATGAGACATTAGACATTAAAGCAATAAAAGTTCATGACTTTTATGTAACAAAAAATTTAACTTCTGAAAGTTATAATATCCAATTCAGTCTAGCTGTGTCTATTAAAGCAGTCTTTGAACCAATTGACATCAATGAGGTCAAAAGTTTTATATCGGCTCTGCCAAATGATTGGCGTTCGATTCATCAAGAAACTTTTGATTCACAAAACAGACCTATCTTCGACCACAAGATCCTATTTATTTATGAGGGACAAGTAGATGAAAAGAATAAGCAAATTGTTGGTATCAAATTCCTTGATTTCTTCATCGATCACTTTCTTATGGAAGAATACAAAGCAAAATATATTGCAATGAAGAATAAAGTACCTCAGGACGTTTCAATATGCTCTGCAGGTACGCATCACAATTTCGACATTGAAAATGGATTCTATCACAGATCACAGTATGGAGGAGGTTTGTCTTGGCATTACCGTTGTAAATCTTGCGGTACAATTTATGATACTGGAGAATATTACGACTGAAAATTGCAATTAACAAAATCCTTCTTTCATTAAGAGACGATCTTTTTGTGCTCAACCAAATTTTGGCATTACTTTTATGGTGCTACCGGAAAATTAAAACTTATGAAAGCTATCATTACACTTCTTGCAATAACGTGCTATTCCTTCATACACGGGCAGATCATGCACCAAACTGTTCGTGAGGACAAAACACACGAATATTGGTTCTCTCTGGACCAGTACCAAAAACCCATGAATTACGCGATCGAAATTGCGCATTTGGGAGGCAATATCAATAAACTGAATGGGAAAATCAACGGGAACAAGAAAAGCGGATTAGTTGTCATTTCAGATACAAAAGGAAAAAAATTGTTTGAAAAAGAACTGGGCCCGGATTTAAACTTTGAGTTCGCAACCGACCAAAAAGAGATCGTTATCGAATTTGCCGTTGAGGGATTTGCGACCTATTCCAAAAAGGTAAGCGCAGAAACCCTTTCCGTATTGGTGCTAAAACTCCAACCGCAGTCACAGGATGAAATATACCAGGTCAATTCCAGGAACGAACTATCCGAAATAGAGCTAAACAGCATTATGGAATGTGTAAACAACTGTATTCAGTACAATCTGAACAAGGAATTGAAATCCTGCGAAAAAAAGGACCAATACACCATCAGTATCCAGATATAATTACAGATCGGATAGAATAAACTACCTTCGTACTCTTATCGTTTGTTTCAATAAAGAATTATGCACGAATCTATCCGGTTAAACAAATTCATCAGTGACAGCGGCTACTGTTCCCGCAGGGAAGCCGACAAATACATTGAACAGGGATCTGTTTTCATTAATGGAGTTCGCGCAAAAGTGGGTACGCAGGTAGGTCCAGGAGACACTGTTGTTGTAAACGGACATACTGTTCAACGAAAAGTGCAGGAAGATGAATTGTACATTGCACTGAACAAACCAAGAGGTATAACATCTACCACTGAAAAAGGCGTAGAAGACAACATCATCGATTACATTGGTCATCCAAGACGTATTTTCCCGATCGGCAGGCTCGACAAAGATTCACAGGGACTTATTTTCCTGACCACAAACGGAGATATTGTGAATAAAATCCTCCGTGCAGGAAACCAGCACCAAAAGGAATACATTGTTACCGTAGACAAGTCCATTACAGATGAATTTGTAGCACGCATGGCAGCCGGAGTTCCGATTTTAGGTACAGTAACTAAAAAGTGCTTCGTGGAACAGCTTTCTTCGAACGTTTTCAAAATAATCCTGGTCCAGGGATTAAACCGACAGATCCGCCGCATGTGCGAGTACTTCGGTTATAACGTGACGAAACTGGAACGAACACGCATCATGAACATCGAACTGAAGGGACTTCCATTGGGAGAATGGCGGGAATTGACAGATGCTGAGATGAAGATCCTAAACGAATTGCTGAAAGATTCTTCGGGGGAAGCAGACAAACCGGCAAGCAAACCAAATCCGGCAAAGAAAAAAGCCCCGGTTCAACAAAAAAAGAACAACAACGGACAAAAACCGCGTCCTTTTGGCAACAAGTCAGCCGGAAGTGATCGAAACAGTGGAAACAGCGGAAAATCGGGCAATTTCAGGGGAAAGAAATCATCAAATTCGCGCGGAAAAAGATAAATTCATCCTTTTAAGTCTAAGCTCATTCCTAAAATCCTTTGCGACCTTCTTCTCTTTGCGTTAAAAAAAAGAAAACGGGATAATCTTTCGAATACCCCGTCTCTCCTATTTTCAGGAAACTATTAATTCGTGGTTCTCAACCAATAATCCAATTTATTTTTCGCAACTCCGTTCAATTCAAACTTAAAGGAAGGTCTTTCGTAAAGAGTCATTTGGACGGTTAATTCCATCATTACTTCATCACGGGCAATCAATAAACTGCAGGTTTCCCCCTCACCCAAACTTCCCACATAACTTTCAACCGAACTATTGTCAACACGCATTCCGTCTGCTGCAATGATTTCATCACCAACACTCAACCCGGCAGTTTCGGCAGCACTTCCTGCACGTATTCCTTTTACGATGCAATTCCCGCCTTCCTGGGATAAAGATGCTCCAAATGAAGTTGATGCCTTGCCCGTGTAAGTCACATCCACTCCTATCTTGCCAAATACTTCTTTGTAATTTGGGATTTCTGTTCCGTTGACATATTTATCAAAGAAATAGTCCATATCCTGGCCCAGGAATTTCTCCAAAGCATCCTGGAATTCAATTTCCGTAAATCCGCGGTTCTTTTTGATATAGAATTCCTCGTACAAATACTGCATGAAATGATCCAGGCATTTTGTCCCGTTGAATTTATCAATGATCATTGCATCCAGGTAAGCAGCCAAAACAGCTCCACGTGAATAATAAGTCATACCGGTATTAGCACTATTCTCGTTCGGACGGTATCCTTTGATCCACGCATCATAACTGGAGTGTGCCACCGGCTGAACACGGGATCCGACTGAACCTTCCACGTAGTTCAATGTTCCCTGCAGTTTTCTCAGGTATTCTTCTTTGGTATAATAGCCTGCTCTTACCAATAGTAATTCATCGTAATAGGAAGTGAAGCCTTCCATTACCCAAAGCAGAGAAGTGTAATTTTCTTCATCGTAATTAAACGGCCCTAACTGTATCGGACGAATACGTTTTACATTCCACAAGTGGAAATACTCATGGGCAACCAATGACAAAAAATCTTTGTAACCTCCGCCATAAGTCCAGCGGTTTACACTCAAAACACATGAATTTGCGTGCTCCAGTCCACCCTGCCCATTTACAACATTATGGATGATGAAGGTGTAATTCTTATTTGGGTTTTTACCCGCAAAAACGTCATTCTCAGCCTTAATAATACGGGCCATGTCCACTTTCAATTCATCCACATCGTAGTTTCCTGTCCCATAAACAGCTACCTTGTGTTTCGTTTCTCCAACCGTGAAATCAAATACCTCCTGGTTTCCGATTTCAAACGGCGAGTCAACCAACACATCGTAATTCGGGAATTGAAAAGTTTCTGATCGCTCACCGGATTTTTGCTCTGCCGCCTTCTCCAATGGAGTTGTAACAACCTTAAAATCGTTGTGTGGGTAAACGGTTACCGTTCCGGGTTTGTCTTTATGTCCCTCCAGATAACAGAAAACTCCCGAACTGGAAACAAAACCATGTGTCAAATCCAAAAAGCTGGTTCTAACGGATAATTCAAAAGCATATACTTCATACTGAACGCGGACTTTCTTTGATTTCCAGGCAGTTATTTTCCAGGCATTTTTCGCAGTTTTACCTACTTTCAGTTCGGCACCTTTTTCATCGTAAGCACGAACCAGGTTCACATTTTTGGAAAATTCCCTTACCAGGTAGGATCCTGGTGCCCAAACAGGCATTTTAACGGTTAAATCTCCCGCTTTGAACTCGGAAATTTCCATTTCAACTTCAAAATAATGATTCTGCGGCTTAGTCATTCGCAGCGCATATTGGATTTTTTGCGCATGGATGATTCCTGCAAGGCTTAGTGATATTGCTAGTAATGCTGATCTCATTGCTCGATTTTAATTTAGTCAAATATAGTTGTTTCAAAAGAAATTCATCATTTTCTAATCCTTGTTAACAGCAATTTGACATGCAATTTATATTGTAGCAAAAGGAAGAAGTGAATTTTGTATCATGAAAAAATCGTTAGTGGTAGTCCTGGGAGGATTTGGCTTGGTGTTGTTGGTTTTCGCTTCGATGTCCTGGTACTTTAATCAGAAAATGCACGAAAAACAAGCCCTGCTTGTGAAACTGGATGATCTCTCTACCAAGATACAAGATCACAAAGATTGGATGGAACACTTAACCAATCAGCGGTTTTGGTACGACTCGATCGCCAGGAACGAATACGATTACCGCCGGAAGAACAGCTTTACCCATGAACTGATCCACCAGGACCTGACGGATGTTTTTGCCAGCAATAAAAAAATAGAAAAAGAGCTACTGGTTACCTTAGACGATATACTCCTGACAGAAGACCTTATTTTAAGCGATATTGCAAAGATTGGGTTCAAGGAATTCGGATACATTGGAAAAATGCGGGAAGTCATTCATGAGGTCGAAGAAAAATTCCCTCAGTTTGATGAACAAATCCTCAGCCTCCGCAGGCATGAAAAGGATTACATCATGCGAAACGATGAAAATTATGCAGAATCACTACACCAGGAAATTGAAAGCTGGCAGGCTCATGGAAATTGTCCTGCAGAACTGACCCAATACCTTCAATACTTTGATTCTGTAAGAAGTCGTATACAGCTTTTATTCGCAATTCCTAACAGAAATCATTACTCTAATTGGTCATTGAATATGTCCAGCATTCAATCCAACCTTCGCCGTATAAGGGGCGAATTTATCCGGGAGTCATATGCTTTATCAAATGATTCACTGAAGATGCAGTACATCATTTCGGGAATTGCTTTTTTAGCATTAATCTTCGGAAGTGTTTACATTGTGCGCAACATCACCATCCAGGTAAGTCGCCTTCAACGCAGTATGAACGAATTTATTTCTTCCAATTACCAGGCATACGAAAGTATTTCACACCAGCTTCCAAAAAACGAAATCGGGCAAATCAGTATTCAGTTCCTGAAAATGGCGCGCAAGATCAAATGGGATGTGCATTTATTGGAAGACCGTGTTTTAAGACGAACAACCGCGCTTCACGAGAAAAACCTTCAATTGGAAAAACAGCATTCGGAGATGATGGACAGTCTGCGCTATGCTCAAAAACTACAGGAGTCACTGCTCGTATCACGAAAACAACTTGCCCTGCATTTCGAACAGGCACATATTCACTATACTCCGAAAAACCTGGTGGGGGGTGACTTCTACTGGATGAAAAGTTTTCGTGAAAATGGCTCTGAGAAAATCCTTTTCGCACTTGCTGACTGTACCGGACATGGTGTTCCCGGAGCATTATTAAGCGTACTCGGAATGAACACCCTCGATGAATTGTTTGCCGACGGGATTCGCAAGCCAAATGAGTTACTGGATGCTCTGCGTAAAACCATTCTAAGAAGAATCAGCTCAGAGGAAGAACAACGCATGGACGGTATGGATATCGCCATTTTCTGCCTGGATAAACGTACACGGGAATTGTCCTTTTCAGGTGCTCAAATGCCGCTGTGGATCTTGCGTAATTCAGAAGTGATCGAGCTCAACGGAGAACGTGTTCCGATAGGTTTTACCTACATGAATCACCTGGAATTCATGTCTCAGAGACTCATCCTTGAAG
This sequence comes from uncultured Fluviicola sp., assembly GCA_966248825.1. Taxonomy (GTDB): domain Bacteria; phylum Bacteroidota; class Bacteroidia; order Flavobacteriales_D; family Crocinitomicaceae; genus Fluviicola. Next base: position 334 of record CBINBC010000058.1, on the reverse strand, counting down.
AAGACGACAAACTGATCGTTTTTACGGATGGAATGGTGGACCAGTTTGGCATGGAATCAAATAAAAAGTTCGGAAAGAAACAGCTCCGTTATTTATTGTCCCGTTCTTCCAATCAAAACAGCAGTGTGCTTTACAACCGACTGATGAACCAATTTTCATTCTGGAAGGGAGAACGCGAACAAACGGATGATTGTACGTTTATGATTTTAGAACCTAAGTTTGTACGTACGAGAAACCTGAAAGTTGAAGTTCCGGTTTCCAATGAGAAAGCGGGTGTTTGATTGCCAAAATCAATAGACTAATTAAACGGTTTTAAAAGTTAAACTTCTGAAAA
>CBINBC010000057.1:0-21101 GCA_966248825.1 uncultured Fluviicola sp. | reverse complement strand
TTTTAATAAACCCCGACATGCATAGCATCGTCGGGGTTTTTTGTTTGTATAATTTGAGAAAGCTCTGAATGAGCCTAAAGTTTGTTTGCTATAAATCCAATGTTCCTTCTCTACCGATATCCATCTTAGTGCCTGTAATGGCGTTTGTTGCAACCTTAAAAAAGGTAACAAGCTTATTGGATTTGTTATCCCAATAATGCGCATCGTTAGTTTCAACCTTTAGAACGCGAATGTGTGGATCATCTTTCCCTTTTTCGAACCAAGCTTCCATCAGTTTATTCCAGTATTTATCAATTCTTGCCTGGTCTCTGAAAATGGAGGCTTTTCCACTAACTGATAAGAAATTGTAATCACCAATGTGGCTATATGCAATGTCTATCTGATTGTTTCCCAGTAAGTTTTGATGCAGGTGGCTTTCAGCTGATATGAGCATCCAAATGTTTCCCTGTTCGTCTACTTCCTGGCGACTTATGGGGACAATATGTAAATCGTTATTTTTGTTCCTGGAAATAACCATTCCAATATCTATTTTGTTTACCAATTCAGCAAGCTTTTCAATAGCTTCTGCATTATTTAAATTTTCTGTACTCATACCCACTATTTTTGAATTCCTGGTATAAGCAAATTAACCCTTCTGTATATAGATTCAAAACCAGAGGTGTTAAATAAAACAAAACGAACTAATTGGATTAAGATTCGATTAATAAGATTGTTTCAAGAAGTTGATAGGGCTAGTTTTCTTTTTTCTTTAAGATGGAGCTGCAATTAAACTCGCCCTGATACTCTAAATACTATAATGGAATTTTATCCGGAAAATGAACGAATGAACCCATCAATAAAATTTATGAGTCACAAAAAAGGCCTCACTAAAAGTAAGGCCTCCTTTATCTATTTTTGAGATAGTTTTATTAGAAAACTTCTGAATCTGCAAAATGGAATTTACCTTCGATTGCAGCATTCTCATCAGAATCAGATCCGTGAACTGCATTTCTTCCTTTTGATTCTGCATAGTACTTACGAATAGTACCTTCAGCAGCTTCAGCAGGATCAGTAGCACCAATCAATGCACGAAAATCAGCTACTGCATTGTCTTTTTCCAAAATTGCAGCAACAATCGGTCCGGATGTCATATACTCAACCAATTCTCCGTAAAACGGACGCTCAGCGTGAACTTCATAGAATTTCTTTGCCTGATCTTCTGTTAAACGAGTGAATTTCATTGCCTTGATCGAAAATCCAGCCTGGATAATCATATCAATAATTTTACCCATGTGACCGTTTTCGATCGCATCTGGCTTTAACATTGTAAATGTTCTGTTACCTGACATCTTAAAGTGATTTGAATAATTTGGTGCAAAAATACAACTATTTTCTCAATATGCTTGTATGCTAATCGCTTTGTTAATACTTATTTAATTAGATTTTTAGGCTAGTCTAAAAATTGTTTTTATATTTGTATAAAAAAAGAATGCTACGTTTAACTCAGAGCGAAGAAAATTATCTCAAAGCAATTTTCACCCTTAGTCAGGATATCGAAGGAGCTATTTCTACCAATGATCTGGCGGAAAAAATGCTCACAAAAGCCTCTTCTGTAACTGACATGCTGAAAAAGTTATGTGAAAAGGAACTTCTTGAATATCAGAAGTATCAGGGGTGTGCACTAACAAGTGAGGGAAAATCGCACGCCCTTGCAATTATTCGCAAACACCGTCTTTGGGAAACGTTCCTGGTGGATAAACTGAGTTTCGGCTGGGATGAAGTTCATGAAATAGCTGAGCAATTAGAACATATCCAGTCGACGGAATTAACAGACCGCCTGGATGAATTTTTAGGTTTTCCTAAAGTAGATCCGCACGGAGAACCAATTCCCGGAAAGGATGGAAGAATAGAATCTGTTTCAAATCGCATTCTTTTATCGGAATCAGTTGTCGGAATGAAGGCAATCATCATGGGAGTGGAAGATGATCAAACGGAATTTCTGCAATACCTGAATAAAATCGGTCTGCACCTCGGGACTCAAATTGATATCCTGGACAAACTAAATTTTGACGGATCGATCATTGTAATGATAAATGATAAACAAGTGCAGTTTTCCATAACCATTGCAAAACAAATATCAATAAAGCCCTTATGAAGCAAGTTGCTTACATACTGATACTGACAGGCATTGTTTTTAGTTGTAAGGTTGAACAAACCAAAGAAAATGAAAGATTAATCGTCTGTTCTACGTCTATTTCTGCTGATTGTATTCGCCAGGTTGTAGGCAACAAATTAGTGGTTAAATCTTTGATGGGACCTGGTGTAGATCCTCATACTTATAATCCGAGGCCAAGTGACGTAATATTGCTAAATGATGCCAGACTGGTAGTTTATACCGGATTTCACCTGGAAGGTAAAATGGCAGAATTGTTCAGCCGATTGTCTGAAAGAAAAGCTGTTGTTTCATTTGAGCAGGATTTTCCGAAAGATAAAGTACTGTACACGGATAAGATTACTCCTGATCCGCATGTTTGGTTTGATACTGAATCGTGGACCCAAAGTATGAATGGAGTAGTGGATAAGTTAGTGGAACTATACCCGGAGTATGAACTGGAGTTCAGGGAGAATTTCTATAACTTCCAGGTTAAAGTTGAAAAACAGACACAGGAGCTGAAATTAAAACTAACGGAAGTCCCGGGAGAACAACGAGTCTTGATTACCTCTCACGACGCATTCCATTATTTCGGAAGAACTTTTGATATACACGTAAAAGCCTTGCAGGGAGTGTCGACTTCACAGGAACCGGGAGTAAGAGATGTGATCGATTTGGTAGATTTTATTGTTAAGCACAATGTGAAAGCCATTTTCGTTGAAAATTCGGTAAGTCCCAAAGCACTGAAAAGCGTTTTGAGTTCTGTTGAACGAAGAGGCCGCCATGTAAAAATAGGTGGAACTCTTTTTTCGGATGCCTTAGGTGCAAAAGGAAGTGGAGCTGATACATATATAGGCATGTTGAGCCATAATGTGAATTCCATTAAAGAAGGATTGAAATGAAAAAGACTGTTGAAATAAAAAATCTGACTGTTTTCTATCGGGATGCATTAGCCCTGAACGATGTGTCACTAGCAATCAATGAAGGAAAAATTACCGGTATTATCGGTCCCAATGGTTCCGGAAAATCCACTTTGTTGAAAGGAATGCTTGGTATTATCCCTGTGAAAAAAGGTGAAGTAAAGTTCTTTGGGAATTCGTTAGAAAAATACCGGTCTAAAATTGCCTACGTCCCGCAGAGAGAATCTATTGATTGGGACTTTCCGATTACCGTTGAGGAAGTGGTAGCTATGGGACGGATCAGACCTAAAAAATGGTGGTCACGAACTACAATGGCTGATAGGGAGATTGTCAAAGAAACACTTAAGAAAGTTCAATTGTCTGATTTTTCGAGCCGGCAGATAGGTCAGTTATCCGGAGGGCAGCAACAACGTGTTTTTCTTGCACGTGCACTTGCGCAGGAAGCCGAATTGATCGTAATGGATGAACCTTTTGTTGGAATTGATATGGCTTCCCAGGAATCGATTTTATCGATTGTCCAAAAATTAAGGGATTCCGGAAAAACAGTAATTATTGTTCACCATGATCTTTCAGTGGTTGCCCGTTACTTTGACGAAGTAGTCCTTCTGAACAAAACCCTTATTGCAAACGGACCGATCGATGAAATCCTGAAATCCGAGAATATTGAAAAGGCATACGGAATGACATTGTTACTCAATAAGAAATAGAATGGATTTAAGTATTTGGATCGTATTTATCGGAACTGCACTCATTGGAATTTCAGCAGCATTGGTAGGGACATTTACATACCTTCAAAAAAAGTCTTTGATAGGAGATGCGATTTCTCATTCTATTTTGCCGGGAATTGTATTAGCCTACATGCTTTCCGGACAAAGAAATACGCTTATCCTGATGTCGGGAGCATTTGCTGCCGGATGGTTAGCAACACAACAAATATCATGGCTCCAAAGAAAAACCAAATTGAAATCGGATACGATTGTTGCGGCAACATTAAGTATCTTTTTTGCTGCAGGATTGGCTTTGCTTTCGTTTATTCAGGGGAGACCTGATGATGGACAGGCGGGATTGAGCGACTTTTTATTCGGTAAAATCGCGGCCCTGAACCTGGAAGATCTTTACCTGTTCACAATCATTTCGGTTCTTATAATTGCTGTGACATTTTTCAGGTATCGTGTCATGTTTAGTTTTGCATTTAATAAAGAATTCATGATTAGCAAAGGATTCTCTCTGCGTTGGAATGACTTTCTTCTGAATTCCATGACAATCCTGGTAGTTGCAATGGGAGTTCAGGCCGTAGGGGTAGTACTCATGTCGGCTCTTTTGATCATTCCTGTACTTACTGCCAGAATGCTAACCTATAAATTGCGTTTCCTGATTGTTTTATCACTTATTTTCGGTACAGCTTCTTCTTTGGTAGGATCGTATATTTCCGTTTTAGGGAAAAATATTCCTACAGGTCCTTGTATTATCCTGGTACTAAGTGTTTGCGCAATTTCAGTGGCTCTTTTACAGCGGGTTTCATTTAAAACCAAACGAACCAATGAATGATCTATTGATGATATTGACTGCTTGTTCGGTGGCAATTCCAGCTTCCTTGTTGGGTGTTTTGTTGGTTTCCAAAAGCCTGGTTATGGTTGGTGATGCGATTTCACATGCGGTTTTGCCTGGTATAGTAGTTGCCTATTTATTAAGCGGAACCAGAGATTCCATACCCATGCTTTTTGGTGCTGCAGTTACCGGTTTTCTAACAACATTTCTAATTGATTTCTTAAGAAGAAAATGGCGCATACAAGAAGATGCGGCTATCGGTTTTACCTTTACTTTCCTTTTTGCTATCGGGGTATTGATGATTGCCATCTTTGCAGGAAAAAACAGTGATCTGGACCAGGAGTGTGTTTTATACGGAGATTTGGAAACATCTATTCTGGACCAGGTAATCATAGGGGAATACCTATACGGTACAAGAGCAATTTTGCAATTACTTCCGCTTACAATTATTCTGTTGATTGTTATTATCATCGGATTTAAGGGCTGGAAGATATGGGCTTTCAACCCGCAATTCGGTTCTTTTATCGGTATTCCGGTTAAAGTTTTCCAGTTGGTACTCATGCTACTTTTAAGTATTCATGCAGTTTTGAGTTTTGAAAGTGTGGGGGTGATCCTTGTAGTCGGGTTATTAGTTCTTCCTGCTGCAACAGCATTACAGTTTTCCGGAACCTTAGCAAAAACTTTTCTATACTCTGTATGCATAGGAATAATATCCTGCATCCTCGGTGTTTTCTTTGGTAAATGGATTAATATCTCTATTTCTCCTTTGATTGTATGTGTGAATGGCTTGATTTTTTTGGCTTCTGTTCTTATAGCGCCTTATTGGAAAAGCAAGGCATCTAACTAAACTTTAGTAAAATAACTCATTCAAGAGTTCAAGAATGGAGCTTTTATTTGAACAAAAAACATAGAATAACTATTGTCAATTCAATAAACTGACTTACCTTTGCTTCATAGAACAACAATTTTCATAGTTGTTAGTTTTGGGTTTTATAGTTTTAGCATGGTTTAGCAAAAAGAGGAGTAAATTCAATTAAATTTACTCCTCTTTTTGTTTTTACTTTGTAGGTTCTTGTTTTTTGTGTTTCTTTAGACCAACACAATCTACAAATATGAAGCTAAAGCTATTTCTATTATTCCTTTTAACTTATTCACTTTCGTTTACTCAAACACAGGGAGTTGCTTTTCCAACCGTTGGAAAAGGAGTTGCAACACCTTTCGTTACGGATTATCACACTCTTGGGATTAATACCTCTGCATTGGGTTGGAAACCGCGGTATGCAGGAAAGAAATTTACCACTGGTACGTCCGAATTTGCATTTGGAGTTTCTTCTCCGTCCCTAAGTTCCAAAAAGCTTCAGAATCTGACCAGTACCCTTTACAATGCGGCACAGCATAAGAATCCGAAAGAAGTTGATTACCAGCGCCAGTTGCAGTCAGCAGGAGATTATGCGGAATCGGGTGTTGCTATTAATTTTGATTACAATTGGCTTGGATTTTCTTATTATGGAGAAAAATTCGGGGGAATTGCTTTCAATGTAAGAGAAAGCTACAGCTGGTACTCCAAAATGAATTCTCAAACCACTGATTTGTTGTTCCGGGGTAAATTGTCCTCTGTTTTTGACTCATTAACGGTGGTCTATGGTTCGGATACTTCCCGAATAGCCAACAATGCAAGTCTTTCGGAGGATTCTATGGGGCACGTAATCGGCGGTACCCTGAATGTTCCTATACGGATCAGTGAATTAACAAAAGGAACTCAGATTCAAATGCTTTGGAACCGAAGTTACAACATTGGCTACGGACGAAAATTGTTCGGTAAGGATTCAGTTATCCAGGTGTTCGGAGGAATCGGAGCAAGGTTGATTACTTCTATGGCCATGTTCAACATGACTTCAGACGATGAGGGGCTGAGAATGTATTCGGCAATCACTCCGACTTTCGATATCGATTATGGAAACGTAAGTGGGTCTAATCCTGCGCCGAAAAAAACAAAAGGAATGGCTCCTGTGATGGGAACGGGGTATGGGATTGATCTTTCGGCGAGTATTATCCTTTTCAACAAAGTCCGCATTGCTGCTGCCGTGAATAATATTGGTTCGGTAACCTATAAACGCAATGTTTACAAAGTAAAAGATACCTTATTTGCAAGTTTTAACCTGAGCGGGGTAAGCAGTGATAACATTACACAAACTGTGAACCAAATGGTGCGCGATAACGGATTGTTGACCCTGGAAGGAGAACAAAAATATACCGTTCTCAATGCTTCCGATTTTCGCTTCGGGGTGAGTTATGAACCGATTAAATACGTGCGTCTGGGATTTGATATGGTAGCACCTTTCAATAAGGAAAATCCGGGATCGATTCAAAATCCGGTGTATTCGTTTGGAGGAGATATCATTCCTGTGAAATGGCTTCAGTTAAGTATCGGATATTATGGCGGTGGAGTTTATAAGAATAATATTCCACTCGGATTGACTTTTATCCTTAAAGATGGAGCGTATGAATTCGGGATTGCTTCCAGGGATGCACTGAGTTTCTTTCTGAAGGACGGAACAAGTGTTTCAGCAGCACTGGGATTTGCCCGGGTTCGATTCTAGATAAGAATATCTTTCAATTCATTTAAAATAAGAGCGGTTGCTCCCCAGATCAGAATGTCTCCCTGCTTGAAGTGGGGGACATTTTTTAGGGTAAAGTCTGAATTAATCGAAATATCAACCTGCACGACTTCCGATTGAAACAGCTCCAGCAGATCGACCTCGTGAATGGCTGCTACTTCGCGCTCAGAGCGCATGTAATCAAATGATTTATTCTCGGAATAAAGAACGTAAGGAGTGATTAAAAACTTGCTTACAGGAACAAAAAGTGGAGTCAACTCTTTCAGAAGCTCAAAGTTACTTGCATAAACTCCGATTTCCTCGTGGCATTCCCGGATAGCAGTGTCGAGCAGATTCTTGTCATCCGGTTCTTTTTTTCCCCCCGGAAAACTGATCTGTCCGCTGTGTGAACCGTCGTATACTTGCCTTCTGGTTACGATGGTACATAGTTTATCGGCTTCATTATGAAATAAAATAATGGCTACCGCTGAATCCCGGAAAGCAATTCCCTGCCTGATCTGTTCGCTGGAACTTCCCCTAACGGGCATAAATGCTAAATGGGACCGTTCACCGGGGAGTTCTTTTTCGAATTTCGAGATTAATTCTTCACGTGTCATTTTGATTTTCGTACGCTTTTCAGGATCCGTTCAAAATCATCGTAAGTATAATTCATGATCGGTTTGCTTGTGATCCATTGAAATACATAGTATTCTTTTCCCACTCTTAGAGTTGATGTCACATAATAGGCTTGTCCGGAGTAAGTTCCGTCACCCGAAACAGTCTGTATCAAACCTTTGTTTTTGAATGTTTTCGGAAGCTCTTTTTTGATAGAGATTCCTGAGTTATCCAATGATTCGAATCGGCGCCATACGTAAGCATCCTGGAAAGTATTCAGCAAATCATTCTGAACCACAAAGCTGGAAACGAACTCTCTGTTCAAATCCGATTTATTAAACCGTTCTACAGAGAAATAGATATTGAAGACATTGCTGGTTCTTGTCAAAGAAGAATTCTTGATGGTGTAGTTATGGGTATAATTCTGTTTGAAATGATCCGGTAATTTAAACGAAATCCCTTCGTATTTCAAGGTCTTATCCAGCTTGAAATTGTAATGGTTGTTTTTAAAGGCTTCTCTGATCTCTTTGTTTTCCTTGTCATAATCAAAACACCCTGCTATCAGGAATGCCGGGATAAACAAGAGCATTAATCGATAAATCATAAGACAGATTTCGTTTGACTAAAATTGATTCGGTTATAAATATAAAAAAAGCCCTGATCCACCGCCGCGGATCAGGGACTGATCATTCTAGATATCAATTTTCGCGTATTTCGCATTCTTTTCAATGAACTCGCGTCTTGGCGGAACTTCATCTCCCATTAACATGGAGAATATCTGATCGCATTCAGCAGCATTTTCGATGGTAACCTGGCGCAAAGTTCTGTGCTCCGGATTCATCGTTGTATCCCATAACTGTTCGGCATTCATCTCACCCAAACCTTTGTATCGCTGAACGTTTACGGAAGAATCTGCACCGTTACCTTTTAATTCTGAGATTAAACGGTCGCGTTGATCTTCATTCCATGCATATTCTGCCTTCGTACCTTTTTTCACCTGGTACAATGGAGGAGTAGCAATATAAATGTATCCGGATTCGATCAATTCTTTCATGTATCGAAAGAAGAACGTCAGGATAAGAGTCTCAATGTGAGAACCATCGACATCGGCATCACACATGATGATAATCTTGTGATAGCGCAATTTTTCCAGGTTCAGAGCTTTCGAATCTTCTTCGGTCCCGATGCGTACACCCAAAGCCGTGTATATATTTTTAATCTCTTCGTTCTCGAAAATCTTGTGCTGCATCGCTTTTTCTACGTTCAGGATCTTACCACGAAGCGGCATGATAGCCTGGAACATACGATCGCGCCCTTGTTTTGCGGTACCACCCGCCGAGTCTCCCTCGACTAAGTAAATCTCACAAATGGAAGGGTCTTTTTCCGAACAGTCGGCCAGTTTTCCCGGTAATCCGGAACCGGACATAACGTTCTTTCTTTGCACCATTTCACGCGCTTTTCGGGCAGCGTGACGTGCTCGTGCAGCCAGGATTACCTTGTCGACAATGATCTTTGCTTCAGCAGGATGCTCTTCCAAATAAATCGTCAACATTTCCGAAACTCCCTGAGAAACCGGAGCTGTAACTTCTCTGTTCCCTAATTTTGTTTTTGTTTGCCCCTCAAATTGTGGTTCCTGAACCTTTACAGAAACAACGGCAGTCAATCCTTCCCGGAAATCATCCCCGTCGATCTCGATTTTTTCCTTTGCCAGCATACCGCTATCAGTAGCGTATTTTTTTAGGGTATTTGTCAAACCACGACGGAAACCTGAAAGGTGTGTACCTCCTTCATGCGTGTTGATATTATTGACATACGCCTGGATGTTTTCCGTATAAGAAGTATTGTAAGTTAAAGCAACTTCAACAGGAATACCTTCGCGCTCTCCTTCAAAATAAATAACGTCTGAGATCAATGGCTCGCGGTTGCGGTCCAGATACTGCGCAAATTCACGCAAACCTCCTTCCGAGTGGAATACATTCGAAACAGGTTTCCCGTTTTCGTCTGTTTCTCTCAAATCAGTGATCGTAATGGTGATTCCTTTGTTCAGGAAAGCCAATTCACGCATACGGGCACACAAAGTGTCGTAGTTATATTCGGTGAATTCAAAAATCGTGTTATCCGGTTTGAAGGTTTGGATTGTTCCGGTATCATTGGATGCTCCGATTTCTCTTACATCATAAAGCGGTTTTCCGATCGAATATTCCTGTTCGAATATTTTTCCTTCGCGGTGAACTTCCGTGCGCATATGAACAGACAAGGCGTTCACACAAGAAACCCCAACTCCGTGCAATCCACCTGAAACTTTATAGGTGTCTTTATCGAATTTACCTCCGGCGTGAAGCACGGTCATTACGATCTCAAGTGCCGATTTCCCATGCTTGGCATTAATACCTGTTGGAATTCCACGACCATTATCTTTTACAGTAATCGAGTTATCTTCGTTGATCCAAACACCGATGGTATCACAGTGACCGGCCAAAGCCTCATCGATAGAGTTATCTACAACCTCATAAACAAGGTGGTGCAAGCCTTTAACACCTACATCACCAATGTACATGGCAGGACGTTTACGAACAGCTTCTAAGCCTTCTAATACCTGAATGTTATCCGCAGAATAATCCTGATTCTTTTTTTCTTCGCTCATAAATAAATTGCTTAAAAAACGCATTTTTCAATGCCCAACAAATATACGGAATTTAAGCCGTTTTTACTAGTTGGAAATACGCCAACACACTAGTACTTATCAACAAAATATTGACATTTGAGCATAAAAAAAGCCCCGATCAAACCGGGGCTTTTATCTTAATCTGTAATCTTAATCCGGATCATCATATCCTGTTTCTTCTTGATGTAGAATTCCACACCAAATTCATTGTTTCCAAGCTCTACAATTCGTTTCGGGGAGAACTGGAATAATTCATATCCCTGGGCGTCTCTAAGATCCAAAATGGAAAGCTTTTTCACATTGCCCGATTCTTTATTGATCTGGTATGCTGTTAAGAAACCTCCTCTTCCTTGTTCATGTCTTGCAGGAACTTTGTTTTCATCCAATTCCAGGTTTTTTACATTGTCCAGGAACATGATGTAGTAATGATCTTTCGATTGTACTAATTTGTAACTTAATTCACTGTTTCTTAAGAAAGAGACACCTATAAAACCTCCAAATCCGAATCCGGAACCTCCTGAACTACTATGTTGACGTTTCGGAAGTTTTTTCATATAAACCAATTCTCCGTTTTTGTCCAGTTTAGCAGCCAGCATTTCTTCAAAGTAATAATCATAGGTTGTAGTTCCAGTCTTCGTGTCTGTATGGCTAACTACATAGTATTTCTCAGCCGCGAAGAAAATACTTCCGTCCTCGTGGATCAGGATATCGCGCAATACCATGTTGGTCATTCCCAAATCTTTTCCTTTATCTTCTTTGCGCTCTAATCTTTCCTGGTTTCTTTGAGACATGTACTGCTTGATCAATTCCAGTGGAATTTCGAAATTCTTGAAATCGGATTGTCTCCCGTCTTTTGTCAGGGAACAATAGAAAATACCATCAGTTTGAATACCTCTTTTGTTTCCGTAGAAACCAGCAATCATTAATGCATCGTCTTTGCCTTCGAAGAAACTTGCCTGAGTAACAAATTTCCCCTGAACATTGATCTCCGAAGCGTTTACATCTACTCCGGATTCAGAGATTGCGATCAATTGGTTATCGAAATTTGGGTTGCCTTCACGATCAAATTTTCGGGTTTCACCTTCTTTCATGACTTCCGTCAAAATGAAAACATCCCCGTTTGAACCTACAGCATAATCGATATTGTCCATGCGGGCTTCTGTGTATGGCATTTCCACATCTTTCCCCCAAATTGGCTTCAACTTGGAATCAAATACGTAAAGACCGATTACATCATGGTTGATTTTATCATTGCGGGATTCCGGTTTCTTGCGGAAACGAACCAATAACTTGGAGTTGTCAAAAGAAGTTGCCAATTTGAACTTATTTCCATTACCGCCGGTTACTTTACCTTCTACAGCGATGATGCGTTCGCCTTCGTTTTCGAATTCACCTGTTTTTAGGTTGATAGCTCTAACGTAGAGTTGTTCTACTTTGTTTGGTTTGTCCCAAACAGAGTAAAGCAGGTATACATAATCTTCTGTTTCAATATCGTCTTCGTAAACGGTTCCGTTTGGAAAATCTTCATATACTTTTACTGATTCCTGGCTGAATGGTGAACCGGAGAATTTTTGGATGGTTACCGAACGGCTGTTCATCTTGAAGGAGATAACGCTTCCATCGATTGCTGTATAACTTTTTACAGCGGCATCCACAACAGGATATGGTTCACCGACTTTGTATTCAAACTCTTTGGAAGTGGTGATTTTTTCATCTTGTGCTAACACCGTGCTTACAAAGGTGGTCCCTATGAATGCTAAGGCAGCGAGGTTTCTAATTTTCATGTGTATGTATTTGAGTTTAATTGTTATTCACCATTAATTATTCATCAGCTGTAGCTGATGTTTATCGAAAGCAGCGCTTTCTCTTATTTGTTTACTATCCAGGAAGTAATCTCTTCCGACAAAGGTTTGGTTCCGGGAGCAATTACCTTTTCCAGTTTTCCCTCTTCGTTGATCAGGTACTTCTGAAAATTCCATTTCACGGAATTATCGGAATACCCGTTTTGTTTTTTCTCCGTCAGAAACTGGTAGAGCGGGTGCATTCCTTTTCCCTTTACTTCGATTTTGCTCATCATCGGAAAACTGACACCGTAGTTCTTTTGACAAAACTCTTTGATGTCACTGTTTGAACCAGGCTCCTGCGACATGAAATCATTCGAAGGAAATCCAATAATTACAAAGTTCTGGTCTTTATAGGTCTCGTACAATTTTTCAAGTTCTTCGTATTGAGGAGTTAGTCCGCATTTTGAAGCTGTATTTACAATCATGACTTTTTTCCCTTTCAGGGAGGCCATGTCAAATTCCTTGCCGTCTATGTCTGTTACTTTGAAGTCGTAGATCGATTGAGCGGAAGCAAACATGCTTGCCAGTAAGAATAAAGAAAATAGGATTGCTTTCATAATCAAAAAATTATTGGTTGTAATGTATCGAAAAAGGCAACTTTTTTCTAAAATTAACGAATAAGTAAACATGAAGTACCAACTTATCATTTTTTCAATTTTTGTAACGTTTGCAATTAACGCCCAACTCACCGGAGTGTGGAAAGGAGTGTTGATTCGCGACGGGCAGAAATTGGAGCAGGCTTCGATTATTTACTTTGATTTCGGGAAGGAACCGATTACGCGGGAAGAGGTTACCGGAAAAGCTGGATTTGCAGTTCGGAAGCTCAAAGCGGAGTTTAAGAATGGTCAGATCAAAGCAAAACAGTCTACTGTAATCAGGAAGAAGGACCTTTATGGAAATCGCTGGTGTGCGTTGGACTTTGAGATGGCTTATGTGGATTCGACCGGTTATTTACAAGGGAAGTTTTTTAGCCTTGAATGCAAAGGTGTAAGTGGTAAAGTAGTGTGTTTTAAAGTGTCGGAAACGGTTGCAAGAGAGCAAACTCCTGTTGAGTTGCAATCCTGGAGACCGATTTTTATCGACGATATAAAAAACGGCAGGAAATCCCGTGAGATTCGCGACTCCGAGCGGAAAAACTTTCAATTCGAACCGATTTATTTTGATTACGACAAAGCAGACATTCGCCCGGAATACGAGGCTTTCTTAAAACGGATTGTTTATGTAATCAACAGTCATCCTGATTTACGCGTGCGTGTAACCGGTAACACCGATGCTGACGGATCGGATGCCTACAACGACGGATTATCCGAGCGCAGGGCACAAGCCATTATCGATTTCTTTGTGAAGGCCGGTTTGAGAAGAGATCGCATAGTTATTGACTTTAAAGGTGAAAAGAATCCTGTGAGTGACAATAAGTCTGCCGAAGGCAAACAGCTGAACCGGAGAGTAGACTTTGAGTTTATTTAGTCGGGAAGACTCATCTTTTTAAATGGAATCAATAAGTTCTTCGCTGCTTAATGGTCTGTTATTCGCTTTTTCAATCAATGCATTAATGCGGGGCTGAATGAACCAGATCCCGACCGGGAAAATCCAGATCAGGAAAAAATCTCCTACAAAATTTGAGAAACGCGGGTTTCTTTGAAGTTCTGCGCTTTTGACTGTTTTAGCTACAAAGAAAAAAGTGTGCAGTACGCAAAAGATGCTAAAGAAGTGGAAGATAAACATGACCAGTCCCAATAAAGCAACAGTAATCAGGTTTTCTTCCTGTTCGAAAGTCAGTGTATTAATGATAAATACAATATAAAACGGCAGACAGCAAAAATAGATGAGAGGAAGAATAAAGAAGAACTTAATTCGGCCGAGAGGAAGTCTTACGTGATTTGGAACAAGCTTGCTCAATTTGGTAAGAACTGTCCAGGACCAGGCAAACTGAACAAACCAGGAAAGCAATAAAATAACCGGCATGAGGTAGAACAGCCAAAATGCGTCTTCGGGTCTGTCGTTATTATGTTCGATAGAAGTGATCGTAATGATTGCTATTACTCCGAAGACAATCATTAGGATGAATGGAACTGCGATTGCCGGAATAAACAATTGCCAGTGTTTTGCGCGAAGAAAGATGGAGTTCATAGTTGGAAGTTCAAAAGATAAAAATTGTTTAAGGGGTGAAGGTAAGTGGTTTCCTATAAAAAACAAAACCCCGGTCTCGTACATACGGGACCGGGGTTTTTATATAAGAATAATTCCTTACTTGATGAAAGACATAGAAGCGTCTTCAGCATACTTCAAGAACTCACGGTCTTTAGCAGCTTTTGCTTTCCATGCAGCATCTTTACCGATAGCATTTTTCAAGTTGCTAACAACATCTGTCAATTTACTTTGACGAGCTGCAGCGATTGCTTTCAGGTAATAACCCTGGCCTGATTCTTTATCATTTGAATCGTCAATAGTTTTGCTTGCAGCTGCAGCATCACCGTTCAACAATTGAGCCAATGCTTTGTTGAAAGAAGCTTTTCCACCGAATGAGCTAACAGCATCAGCATATTTACCGTTTTGGATAGCTAAAATTCCTTTGTTGTAATTTACTTCTTCACCAGCTCCGTTAGCTTGACCGAACAGATCAGCAGCTTTTTTACGGTCTCCGCTTACTCCTGCAACAGCACCTAAGTTGTTTTTAGAGATAGCATTGTCTTTCAAACCGTTTGCTTTTTCGAACTGAGATTTAGCCTCAGCAACTTTCCCCTGGTTGTACAATGCAACACCAACATTGTTTGCTGCACGGTAATCAGAAGGATCTTTTTTCTCAGCTTCTTTGTACAAACGTAATTTTTCGTTTACATCTTCAGTCAAAGTAGCTGTGAACAACAACTCTTCCAAAGTCAATTTTTGTGGATCTGAAGTAGAAATAGCTTTCAATTCCTCATCAGAGTATCCTGTTAAATCGTAAACAACGCTGATTTCAGCACGACGCAATAACGGGAAGATGTTTTTATCCAATTCTGTAAATGATTTACCTAAGTTTCTCATTTCAGTCTCACGTTGATTCGGATCAGCGTACATTTGAAGTACACGTAAGATCAAATCTTTATCTTCTTGCTTGATAGCTGTGTTCTTAGCCAATTCAACTTTGAATCCGTCGAAATCTTCACCACGTCCAGCCAGGTTGTAAATCTCACCTGAAGCTTTCTCGTTCTTAGCTTTCTTCGCTACGTCCATAGTTGCAGCTTTACCTGAATTTGCGCGGTCTGTAGACAAGTTGTCGTTGAACGCAACTTCTCCTTCAGGAGATGCAAAACCTGTAATGTTGATTGATTTGATATTGATTTTCGGATTGGATTGAGCAGCTGTCAACCAAGTCCCTAAATCTACGATATCCTTATCTTTCAATTCTGTTTTACGAACATCGTGCTTACCTTTCAAGTAGTTGATTTGAGCGGCAGTTGTTTGTTCTGTAACACGCTTGAATTCATCTTTCGCGTAAATACACTTGAAATCTTTGTTTACTAAGTAAGGAGTGATAATAGTACCTTTTGCGATTTCTTTATCTTCAAACTGTCCTGCTTTTTCTTTACCTCCTTTGAATACTTTTCCAGTTACGATTAATTCAGTGTACTCAAACTCCGGCTTGTAAGGAATAACATCTGTGTATGTCATTGTTCCTCCTGGTTTGTACTGAATTACTGTACCATTTGCAGTTGCTTTTTCTCCCTGAACTGTTACCGTTTTTAACGGTGTTCCAGCTAATTTCGGAGTAATTTCTGCGTACGCTTTTTTCTTGATTCCTTTCTCCGGGAATTTAACGTCAACCTTTACGCGTACACTGTCAGCGTGCATCTCAAGAGGGCTAGGAGTTACTGTGTACTCTAGATCCTTCAAAAGATCACAACTTGAAACAAGCGAACCAGTTACAGCGATAAAAGCTAATCCTTTGATACTTTGCTTTCTCATATTCAATTGTTAGTTACTACCTTAATAAAATTCCTTGCAATAATAAACATTATTTTTTAACCTATGAAAGATTAATCTCTAATTATTCATTGATAAGTGGTGGATTATAGACGACGAATGGATTTTCATCCTTTTCAAATTTGTTTTTTAGTTCTTCGAAATCTGCTCCCAGAGAATCAAATGAAAACGAACCGGTTAGTTCATGCATGGGGGTTATTACGAACTGTCTTTCAGTGATATACGGGTGTGGAATTGTTAACTCAGGCTTACGGATTTGTTGATCTTTGAACAATAGAATATCCAGGTCAATAATTCGGGATTCGTATTCTTTCCCCGATCTCTTTTTTCGACCCAATTTTTTTTCCACAAATTGAGTGGCTTTTAAACATTCTTCTGCTGACTTATCGCTAACACACTCAAAAACAGTGTTTAAGAAAAGGTCTTTCGATTCGAATCCCCAGGGTTTTGTTTCATAAACGGATGCTGTTCGACGCACTTCTATGCCAATTAAAGTTAATTCTGCAATTGCCTGCCTGATGTGGGTCATCCGGTCGCCCAAATTGGTGCCTGCTCCTATATATATAAGGTCTTTAAAATTGTTTTCTTTCGGACTTGCCATTTAAATAACTATTTATCCTTTTGATGAAGTAAAGATAACTTACATCATTAAAGGTGGAATGACTTTTTTAATTGGATGTATATTTGTTCCAAAGTTATATCTATGTCAACGTCTACAGTTAAAGTTTCATTTTGGCGCATATTTTGGCCGTCATTACTGGCTTCCATGGTCTTATCCGTTTTTGGGTGGATTTTTTGGTTAATTATTTTCGGATCTATGTTTAGTGAAGAACCTTCGGCAAAGGATTCCACGGTGCTCCACATGACCCTTAGCGGTCCGATTGGAGAAAGAAGTTCTTCAACTTTGAACCCTTCCAATTTCAAAATGGATAAAACAAACGGTTTGGCTGATATTCTAACCGGTTTGGAAAAAGCAAAGGAAGACAAACATGTAAAAGGGATTTACCTGGAATTGGGAAATGTTCAATGTGGTTATGCAACTGCTATGGAGATTCGAAATGCACTGAAGGATTTTAAAAAATCCGGGAAATTCCTGGTTGCTTACCTGAACGGTGAAGTCATTACCCAAAAGCAATATTACATCAGTTCGGTTTCCGATGAAGTTTATGGTTTTTCCACTTCGGCAATGGAATTCATTGGTTTGGGAGGAGAATTGATGTTCTTCAAAAATACTTTTGACAAGCTTGGAATCGAAATGCAGGTGATCCGTGGTTCTAATAATGATTTTAAAAGTGCTGTTGAGCCATATTTTAGAACAGATATGAGTGATTCCAGTCGTCTGCAAACCCAGCGTTACATGTCTTCAATCTGGAGTGATATTCGTTCTCAGATCGCTGCAGATCGAAAAATAACAACTGCTCAATTGAATGATATTGCTGAAAATGCAAAAATTCAGCGTGTGGATGATGCTGTGAAATTCAAATTGATTGATGCAGCGAAATACCGCGATGAAGTCGAAGAAATCATCTTGAAGAAATCCAATTTGAAGGATTTGAAAAATATCATGTCGTTTGAAGATTATGCTTCAAAAGGATTTAAGAATAAGCAATTGGCTTTCGATAATGAGACTACTAATGCAAATGTGGCTGTCATCGTTGCAGAAGGAGCAATTACAGTTGACGGAGATGAGATGACTTCTGAAAAGGTATGCAGGTATTTCCGCGAAGTGCGTAACGATGATAAGATCAAAGTGGTTGTTTTCAGGGTAAACAGTCCGGGAGGAAGTGCTTTGGCTTCCGAGGAAATCTGGAGAGAAGTTTCTTTGACAACCAAAAAGAAGAAAGTGATTGTTTCCATGGGTGACGTTGCTGCATCCGGAGGGTATTATATTTCGACGCCGGCTTCAACAATCTTTGCTGAACCAACCACTATTACGGGTTCTATCGGAGTTTTCGGAGTAATTCCTTACACGGGAGCTTTTATGGAAAATAAACTGGGATTGACATTCGACCGTGTTCAAACCAATAAGCACAGCGTGCTGTCGACTAATAGAAAACTTACGCAGGAAGAGCTTACTTTGATCCAGGCAGAAGTAGACCAAATCTATGCACAGTTCAAAAAACGCGTGGCTGATGGAAGAGGTCTGACAACAGATCAGGTTCAGACTATTGCACGCGGCAGGGTTTGGACAGGGACCGATGCATTGAAAATCGGGTTGGTAGATAAATTGGGTGGAGTAAACGATGCATTGGCTTTTGCTATCAAAGAAGCTAAGATCAAAAATGCACGCGTTCAGTATTATCCGAAAGTGAAAGAAGATCCGTTTGAAGAATTGTTGGACCAATTGTCCTCCGAAGAGCAGGAAAATTTGAAGATCAAGCAAAATGCAGTTCCGAAAGTCATTGATGACCTGACGAAGCGATTGATGAAATTGGAATCGTATTCCGGAATTCAAATGAGAATGCCTTACGAGATTGATTTGCATTAAATACTAATTCTATAGAAAAAACAGTAGGGGCGTAAAATTTTACGCCCCTACTGTTTTTAGAATTGGTTAATTTTGCACCATGATCGAACACAACATCTCTTTAAAGCCTTACAATACCTTTGGAATTGACGTCAAAGCGAAATCATTCGGACGTTTCGAATCATTGAATGAATTAAAGGATCTTTTGCAAAACAGGGACAAAGAAACTCCGTTGTTTATTCTTGGAGGCGGAAGCAATATTCTGCTTACGAAAGACCTGCCGTTCTTTGTGTTGAAGAATGAAATCTCAGGGATAGAGATCGTAAATGATACAGAAACATCGGTTGTTGTGAAAGTTGGTTCGGGTGTTGAGTGGCATTCATTTGTAAGGTATACCGTTGAAAAGGGGTGGGGAGGAATTGAGAACATGAGTTTGATTCCGGGAAGCGTAGGTGCAAGCCCAATGCAGAATATCGGTGCTTATGGAGCAGAAATCAAAGATACTTTTGTTTCCCTGGAAGCATTGCATATTGATTCCCTGGAAGTGCACGCCTTTAACAAGGAACAATGCCGGTTCGGTTATCGCGAAAGTGTTTTCAAACGAGCCCTGAAAGATCAATATGTCATTATTTCGGTTTCTTATCAGTTGTTAAAAAGTCCGGTAATCAACACGACTTACGGCGCTATTCAGTCGGAAATTGAGGTGATGGGTGTCAGTGAAATAACGGTCGACACGGTTAGCCAGGCTGTTATGAATATCCGCAGAAGTAAACTTCCGGACCCAAAAGTGTTGGGAAATGCGGGTAGCTTTTTTAAGAATCCGGTCGTTCCGAAAGAAGTGTTAGAGCAAATTGCTGTTAATTATCCGGAAGTACCGCATTATCCGCAAGAGAACGGGGAAGAAAAACTGGCTGCCGGCTGGCTGATCGAAAAAGCGGGCTGGAAAGGAAAGCGGATCGGAAACTGCGGCGTACATGAAAAACAAGCTTTGGTGTTGGTGAATTATGGCGGATCAACCGGTCGTGAGATTTACGATCTGTCTACTTCAATTATTGAAGATATCCAAACTAAGTTCGGAGTAACATTGGAGCGTGAAGTAAATATCCTTTAAATACCGGAAGTAAAAACTTTTGGGCAGATTGCGGATTTGAATATTTGTTTGGCGGAATTTGATGTTTGATTGCCTGGAAAAACGATTTAGTTTGTTAAAATGATTAAAATGCATTTTCGACCGAATATTTATGAGTGCATAACGAATATTTATTGGTTTAGGATGAATTGCGTGTTTTTGATGATTTTTTGTAACTACCAGTAAATAGGCGGTTAGTTTCAATGAGTTGAATTGTTAGAATTTCCACAGATTTGATTTCCGAGTAAATAGTTTGTAGTTTTTAGATAGTTAATAATGAAAGCCATTATTAAGATCATCTTAAAACACACTGCTATGAAAACTACATTTACCATTTTAGCTGCTCTTTGGATTGGCTTCGTAGGATTCTCTCAAGCTAACACCGTTACCCTCGTACAGAAGTTTTCAGACTGTGCACCTGTTACACAACGCTTAATTCAAGCGAATTTCACCCCCGAAGAACGATTTGACCTGGAAGAAGACATGCGTAAGTTGTCCAAGCTCAATTATGTGATGGCACAATCTTACCGTTTTGCAGATAATCAAATGGTTCTTCGTTCGCAACGGCAATTGTTCGATGCGAAAGCCTATGAATCTTACCGTAAAAAAGACCGTCGTGTGACTGTTTTTGATTCTGTTACGGGTTTGTATGTCGAATTGTATTCCTGGAATGAGATGGATGTGGAAATGTCCCGCATCGATATGCAATACGACGTGGTTTCATCGAAATAATTTTCAGTTTGACAGATAGGTTGAAGAGCTGTCCGAAAGGATGGCTTTTTTTATTTGAATTACGTCAACGAATTACGAATTACGAATTTGGAATCATTGTTGTCTGACAAAAAGATCTTGTATTTCTTCCTTTTCCATATTTTAGGAGGGTTTGAGTCCAGTCCAAATAATAGGAAGGGTGATTTTTGAAATTTAAAGACCTAACTTTTTTGGCAGATTACTAGTAGTTGCCAAAACGCACAATTACACGACCTGTAGGAATATTACTGAATCTTCCAATCATTACCCGCCCTTTTAGATTTTTTTGAAGAAGCGACAACGGGCCGATTTGGCTATCAATTCCGGAAAGTGCTAATTCTGTGGTGTTTGTAAAACGACTACAGAATTGCATTTTGGATCCTGATCCCACCTTTTTGTGGATTGATCCGGATCGGCTGGTTGGCCGAAAGCTGTAATTGTGCAAAGGCATTTTTGTCTTACTACCTCA
>CBINBC010000056.1:0-21833 GCA_966248825.1 uncultured Fluviicola sp. | reverse complement strand
CCGGGCATGTCTGCATAAGCTAATAATACTCCACCTATCAATTCAATTGTCAATACCAAAAATGCCCAGTAAACGGATTTTACTTTGTCGGTTTTGTAGTTCAGGAATACCAATAATCCCATCAATACCAAAACGGCCCAGGAGAATGAGCGGTGAATAAAGAAGGCCCATCCGAACTTACTGGTCCAGGAATCTCTTCCCAATCCTTGCTGGGTCAATTGATCGATGTACTCACGTACCTGTGTTCCGAGGAACATCTGGTAAGCGGTAATTGCTAAAATAATCCCGATCAGCCACTTCATAGCAACCGGCAGGTTCAGAGTCTTTTGCTGCACCGGACTGATTCTGCGGATAAGCATCAGTTGCAGGCAAACCACTAAAAGCGCCAGGAACATGTGGACAGTGATCGTCCAGGGAACCAGGTTTGTAGCCACGACTATGGAACCAAACCAGCCGTTTAAGCCAATGGCAATAAGGTTGATGAATGACAGCCACACCAAACGGCGGTCTTTCCGGTATTTCCAAAATCCCCAAAGGAAAATGATCAACACCCCGTTCCCAGCCAGGAACCCAACCAGGCGGTTTCCGTATTCGGTCCATGTGCGCTGTGCATTGAATGGTTCTTCTTCGTACGTTCTCCGATCTTTTTTGATCTTTTCAGCAGTTTCCTTCATTCCGAGCATAGTCAGAAATTTCGCGAACTTCTCCACTTTTGCAACCCGTTTTTCACCGTAAACTTCGCGGTAATTTGCAGGCAGTTGTGCTTCAGTTGTAGGCGGTACCCAGCTTCCGAAACATTTCGGCCAATCCGGACAGCCCATTCCGCTTCCGGAGGTACGAACTACGCTTCCGGCAATAATTACCAGGAAAATGAGGACCAGCGTGATCCAGTTTAATCGTATAAAAGCTTTTGAGAACATACGTATTGTTTGATGTTCAAAAATAGCTATAAATGCCCCTCGTAATTTATGACACAAGTCATTTTTTGAATCCGACAGCAGAAATCCGGAGATGGTTCATAAACAATATCCGGATCCTCATTCAGTTTTCTCATTCTCATTCTCATTCTCATTCTCAGTCTCATTCTCATTCTGCTCACTCATACCAGAATACGACAAATGCATTATTGCAGGATATGAATTTCTGCCTTTCCTTTGTTCTATCTAAATTATTACGCCATGAAACAGATCCTTTTAATCATCAGCCTGCTTTTCACCTCAATCATCTCTTTTGCACAACTAAACATCTCTACGAATTATCGTCAGGATGGTGTTTGGAACGAAGAAACTTCCCAATGGGACATCCTTTCTACGGATGAAGGTGGGACATTGTTTGAGTTCAACAAGGAATTAACGACTTTTCACCACACCACAGCAAGCATTTCTTCGGATTATTTCATTACCAAGTACGACTACAATGATGAAGAAGTAAAGTACACAATGAATATCAAAAGTGATGTCGGGAACGAATACGAAATGATCATTGACGGGATCAACAACTGCGTTTGTTTCTTCTATTGGAGAGACAGTAAATATTATCTGGTGCGCCACACGATCAAGAATACCTGGATCAAAGAAGACTAGGGTTTAATCAATAAAATAATTAGTAGTGGTGAAAAATTTTTCGCCACTACTAATTTAATGTACATTTAGCTCATGAAGATCGGAATAATCGGATTGGGATGGCTTGGACTTCCCCTGGCTAAATCACTTTTGAATAAAGGCTTCCATGTCATCGGAACTACACGCTCGCGCACTGTAGAACTTTCACACGAGCATTTTTCTCACATTTTGTTTGATCCTTTGGTGAAAAAATACCATAGCACCGTTTATTTCGGCGATCTGGATGTCCTGGTACTGGCTTTTACTCCTTCCAGGGCTGATGAAAAAGCTTACGCAAAAGACTGTGTCCGCATGCTTGATCTGGTTCCTTCTACCTGCAAAGTCATCCAGATCAGTTCTACAAGTATTTACCCGGAGCGAAACGGTATTTTTAGCGAGCTTGATTACCCGGCAGGTTCGGTGAAAACCAACGCAATCGGTTATGCGGAATTGGCGCTAAGTTCCATGCTTAGAGATCGGTTAACTGTGATCCGTATGAGCGGACTTGTCGGTCCGAAACGCTACCCCGTCACTGCCATGGCTAAATCGGGGAAAACCTACCAGGCAATGGAACGTGTGAATTTAATTCACCAGGAGGACGCAATCGGTTTAACAGAGTATGTGATACAACGCAAATTGTGGAATAAAACAATAAACGGGTGTGCCACGGAGCATCCGTTCAAAGGAGCATTCTATACTGAAATGGCATCCAGGCTGGGAATTGATCCGCCGTTATTTGAAGACAAAACACGCTCCGAACGGATTATTTCAAACCAACTTTCTATTGATCTGGGTTATCAATACACTTATCCGAACCCGGAAAATTTTCCTATTGCCTAATCCACAGAATGGTTTCTTTTTTTCACCGCAAAGATTCCGAGAGCGCTGAGAAGTATATGAGATTTTCTCCGTTTGCGGCAGAGTTTTTCCACTTTAAAAGGATATCTTTTTTATAATGCTTACTACCCCTAAGCATTTCGAGTAAAGGCGGAAAATCAATACGGTTTGGCTCCATGAGCTTCGAAAAAACTTTGCGACTCCGCGCTCTTAGCGGTTTATTGTAATTCTTTGTTTTGAAATCTACTACAACTTCGTGATCTTGTAAGAACCGATGTTTACTGATTTGGATTCTTTTGAAAGCGCTGTAATCAGCATGTGTACTTCCATTTTTCCCGCAGTATCATAACCGGTCATTTCCATCAGCATACCACCTTCTGTAAATGCTTCATTCGGAATTTGGGACTGCGATGTTTTGTTCATGTTTGCAAAAGTATTACTAACGTCAATTCCTGCATCTTTAGTGATCCAGACCTCGGTCTTCTTATCTGACTCGATCAGCATTTCTTCACATTTGTATCCCAAAATGGTTTTGGTCCGCCCAGTCTTCGTGATTTTTGCTGCCGGTTTCTCACCCTGGCTCATTTGTTGTTTCATAGCAGCTTCTATGGCTTTGGTCGACATGACCATTGCTGTTTTCTCCTTGTTATTCAGCATGATCATCACTCCGTTCTTAGAATCGATGATCGAAGACATATCCGGAGTTGCGCTCATTTTAATTACCTGGTCTCCAAAATCATACTGAATTACCTGGGATTCGCCGGGATTTTTGGTGCTTTCTATCTTGTAGGAAACACTACTTGTAAATGTATAAGATGCCTGGTAATCACCGGATGGTTCCGTTTCAGCAGGTGAAGCAGATTCTGCAGGTGCTGAAGCCGGTGCCGGAGCAGCTTCTTTGGATTTTTGCTCATCCATCAGGTTACCGCGTTCCTTGTTATTTCTGGTAGTATTAAAATCCTGGGCATTTACCTTTTCTTTGGCTGTATTCCCGATGGATTTTACCAATCCTTGCTGTCCGAAGCCAACGGAAGCCAAACAAGATACCATTAACGCTAGTAGAAGTGCTTTCATAAGATCATTATTATCAATCAAATGTAATCAAAGACACGAAAACGAATACCCGAAATTTGTGGATATTTCCTTTCGATGAGTAATTTCCCGGGTTAGTTGATTCCTAAAACTTCCAGGAGCTCCATTTTCTTACTTCTGGAAACCCCGATCTCTTCCTGGTTGGACAAAATCACGGAACCTCCTTCCCCACGGATGTATTTTACCACCTGGTTCAGGTTCACCAAATGGGAATTATGAAGCCGGAAAAAGAAAGGGAAATCCACCAGTTGTTTTTCAATTTCCTTCAGGGTTTTTGAAACGGTGATCTTGCGCTGGTGAAGAACAATGGTCGTATAGTTACCATCAGACTCACAGCGGATGATCTGGTCAACTTCAATGAGTTCTACTCCATTCAGCGATGAAATCGGAATTTTAGGCTTTAAGCCCATGCCGTTCAAGCCTGTCGCTTTTCCTTCCGTTCGCTTCTTTTTCACACGCTGAACACTTTCCACCAGGTCTTCTGCATCGATCGGTTTTACCAGGTAGTGGACAGCTCCCTGTTTAAAGCCTTCCAATGCGTATTCGTCATAAGCTGTGGTGAAAATCACATCCGCTTCTTTGTAGGTCAGTACATTCAATAATTCAAAGCCGTTCATCTTAGGCATTGATATATCAAGAAAAAGCAGGTCCGGTTCTTCGGTATTAATTATTTCGACTGCATCGATCGGATTTTGCAATTCTGCAATCACCTCAACATCAGGGCAAAACTTTCGAATTAATATAGCAGTAGTTTCTAAACTGTGCCTTTCATCATCTACAATAATTGCACGTAATTTCATATTCTAGTTTGGAGTTTCAAAGTACAAGGTAACTAAAGTTCCGATTGCCCGACCATTTTCGTCAATTAAATCTTCAATTTCAAATTCGTTCTGTTTCTTAGTGCGTAAAGTCAGTGAGCGCAATCTGTCTTTCGTAATCTGAAGACCGACGCTTCCTTCTTTCAGCGAACGTTTACGGTTATTTTCTTTGGCCTTCTCTCTTCCAATACCGTTATCCTGCACCATCACATACAATCCGCTGTGTTGTTTCTGGAAAGAGACTCGAATTTTTCCACCTGCTTCGGTTCTTGGCATCAGGCCGTGCCAAATCGCATTTTCGATAAAAGGCTGAATGATCATGGGCGGTATCTGGCAATCCAATACCTCCTGCCCGTCGATCTGAAGGTCAAAATCAAAATCCTGGTCGAAGCGCAAACGTTCAAATTCCAGGTATAATTTCAGGGATTGAATCTCATCATAAACCGTGATCATATCCTGGCGTGAATAATTCAGGATCATACGCAGCAATTTGGAAAACTTAGCGATGTAATCTGCCGCATTATCTACCTCATCCTTTAAAATAAACAAGCGGATCGAATTCAAACTATTGAACAGGAAATGTGGATTCATTTGAGCTCTCAGGGCTCTGGATTCCAGTTCGTTGATCTGAAGGCTGAATTCTGCTTTCATCTGCTCGGTACTTTGGATGCGTTTAATGCGCGAACGCATGAAGAACCAAATACTAAAAGCAATAACCAGAGACCCCAGGGTAACGAACCACCAGCGTCTCCAAAACGGTTTGGTGATTTTGAATGAATAGGAGGTAATTGTGGATTCATCTCCCTCCGCAACCATTACCTGGAAAATATACTTCCCACTGGGAAGATTGTGGTAAAGTGCTTCGTTCTTCTGGTTCCCGTTGATCCATTTATCATCCAGTCCGAGCAGGCGGTAAAACACTAAGTTATTCTCCGCATTTGAAAAATCCCGGATCCCGAATTCAAAAACAAGGTTATTCTGATCATAAACATACTTAAACTTATTTGTAGAGAACCTGCTCATTCCGTTCATATCCCGGACCTGCATAATATACGGAACCGCTTTTCTGCGGGTAGGCAATGCTTTGGAAAATTCACCTACGATGTAAGAATGTGACTGCAGGAAATAGATTGAATCCGGAGTTATATTTATGCTGAAAATATCATTAACTCCGTTCCGTTTTTCCAGGCTCTGAACTTTTCCTGAAATGGTATTCACTATGGCTATGCAAGACGGATTCAATATCCACAACCTGCTTGAATGGTCAAGAACCAACTGGTTTACCTCATCACTCTGCAAACCGTTGAAGGAGGTAAATTTGTTCTGAAGTTTTTTGGTTTTAAGGTCATAACACCAAACACCACTTGCACGAGTCCCTATCCATAAATTTTGCTTCGGACAGATTGCAAGGCAAGTAATCTGGTCGGTATTTTCGTGATTAAACAATTTTATCCGCTCCAGTTGTTTTGATTGAATATGGTAACAATACAATTGCTCGTTTTCGGAAAAACAGACCGAATTCCCCTGGTTAACCATCGTTAGCGGAAAATGTTCACGAGTCTCATCCAGCTTGGTCTTCCTTGAAATGGAATAGATTCGGCTGAATGAGAAGTCGGAAAGCCGGTAACAAAGCAAACTGGCATCCAGGGTACCAATGAACAATAACGAATCCCCGACTAACAGAGAGTTCTGAAAACGCTTATCAATGGACTGATGGTCAGGATAGAGCATTTTTTTTACTATCCGGTATTGCGGATCAATCCGCATAAGGCCGTTTGCCCCAACGACCACCATACTTCCATCTTTAAGATAATAAAACGATTTTGCATCAATCAAACCATTCAACCGCAACATTTCAGGGCCGTTACCCAGTATACGTTTCAAAGCTGTAAACGAGCCGTCCAATAACTGGTAACCATTCTTTCCATCCGGCGAATAACGTACTGCAAGCAATTGCATCTCCGTTTTGATCTTTGTACCATAGATCAATGATTCGTCATGCACAAAAAGCCCGGCATTGGAACTTGCAATGGCCAGTTGAGAACCGAATTTGGTAATGTGAAAAGGCATTACAGCACTTCTCTCGGATTCTTCGTATCGCACATACTTCTTCTTGCTGGTATCAAAAAGTATGATTTCTTTATTCAAAACACACAGATAGAGATACCTCGGATCACGCCATTCAATGGATGAAATCTCCTGGTATTTCAAATCGTCTATAGAGATCGGAAAAGATTTGAACAAACCCTGGTATTGATCAAAATACAGCAAACCTCCTTTTCTTAACCCGATAAACAAATTCCCCTTACTATCCTGAACAGCGCAGGTCATATCATTTTGGTAACTGAAAGTCGACCCGGGATTGATATCGGTGGAGCGTTTGAACTTAAAGGATTTCCATTGGCGTTTCTTTATCTCAAAACTATACAAACCGTCTATTGTGCAAATCCATAATTTGTCCGGATCTAATCGGTCGGGTACAATTTTATTTAAACCCGTGACTTTTTCGTCCGCTTGGTAGAATGAAAAACGCCGGGTTTTCTTCTTTTTCGGGTCAAAAGAATAGAGTTTTCCTTCGACCGAGGTATACCAGATCGTTTTGTTTAAAATGGCCAAAGCACTGATCCGGTTGCTCCCAAAGTATGGAATATTGCGTTTGCTGTAATTGGAAATTCGGAATGTCTCCGTTTCAATAGCTATCAATCCTTTGTTGTAGGTAAAAGCCCAGATCGTTTTATCTCCGTCAAAAACCAATCCCTGAATATCGTTTGATGCTATTGCAAGGGAGTCGACGGGATCGTGTTTAAAGTGAATGAAACGCTGCCCGTCAAACCGCTCGATACCTTTTGGGGTCGCCAGCCAGATGAATCCTTTTTGATCGTAGGCAACATCCCTGATCTCATTCGAAATCAATCCGTTTTCTTTGGAATACTGGATCAGACCCCTTTGAGCGAAAAGAGACAGATTTAACAGTAAAAAAAGCAACCAAAGCCGGAATTTCATGTCACCAATTTCGAAACTATATTTTAAATAGCGTTCGTTTGGGATAAGAATATTATCGGTTCATTTTCCAATTGGCATGAACTTTGAGTAAAATCATCCCGTTAACATGATAAATTAAACCGTTTAATCAATAGTGGCACAAACTTTTAACGATTTAAAAAAAATTACTGAATTTTAAACTGCTTTTCTCCGCTTATGTGTAAAAACCTCATACTGTTATTCCTGATTTTCTGGACGATTCCGTCCCAGGCATCACACATTGTGGGAGGTGAAATTTATTACGACTACCTGGGCAACAATAATTACCGGTTCTACATAGCACTTTACCGTGATTGCGCTTCCACAGGCGCCGCTTACGATTCTCCGATGCCTTTGAGTGTTTTTACGGGTACCGGAATCCGGATATCGGATGAGAATGTTAATTTTCCGGGGAGCACCGTGCTTCCAATTATTTTCAACAATCCCTGTATTACAGCCCCAACGGGTATTTGTACGGAAAGAGCTATTTACACTGTCATCCTCAATTTACCGCCTTCTGTGAGCGGATATATCGTGGCTTACCAGCGTTGTTGCAGAGGTCCGAATATTACGAACCTGGTTAATCCGGACGATACGGGTTTGACCATCAAAGCAATTATTCCTCCGGGAGGTCAAAATCAATACATAAACAGTTCTGCCCGTTTTGTAAATTACCCGCCATTGGTCATCTGCAATAATGAGAACCTGAACTTTGACCACAGTGCTACTGACCCGGACGGAGACAGTTTATCCTACGAATTGGTAACACCGCACGCAGGTGCAAATTCTCTGAACCCTGCTCCTAACCCGATTCCCAATCCTCCATACCCGGATGTGGTCTGGGGAGGTTCTTTCAATCAGGCAGTTCCACTTGGGCCGGGCTCAACTACAACTATCAATCCGGTAACCGGACAATTATTTGTAGATGCTAATAACCTGGGGCTTTACGTAGTCGGGATCCGTGTAAATGAATGGAGAAACGGGGTTTTAATCAGTTATGTAACCAGGGATTTTCTCTTCCGTGTTGTAAACTGTAATGTGCAGCTTTCTGCAATTGTAACGGAACAGGAAGATACCCCCGGATTTATTTCTTATTGCCAGGGATTAAGCTTCACCTTCGAAAATCAAAGTTTCGGAGCATCCAGTTATTATTGGGACTTTGGTGTTAGCGGCATTACAACAGACAATAGTACGGCTTTTGAACCTACTTATCTTTTCCCGCAGCCGGGAACCTACAATGTCATGCTGGTCGCAAATCCCGGATGGCCATGTACCGATACCACTTATATGGAACTGATCCTTCAAAATCCTTTTGAAGTCGATTTCACTTTTGCTGATTCTACGTGTTTTATAGACAATACTCTTGATTTCCAAAGTCACATCATTAATGGTCCGCCTGCAACGCAATTCAGCTGGAATTTCGGTCCGAATGCCAATCCTGGAACATCTACGGCTGCCACCGTGAATAATGTCGCATTCAGTTCGTCGACGGGCAATGTTGTGACCCTGATCGGGACATACGATGTTTGTGCGGATACTGTTTCGAAGCCTATTTTCTTCTACGACAAACCAGATCCGCAAGTCGGGTTCCAAACGAACCATGAGTGTATCGGGTATACACAGACCTTTGCCAACAATTCTACAGGGGCCATGCTGAACTATTCCTGGGATTTTGGTGTTCCGGGAATCACAACAGATGTCAGTACGGCAGTTTCGCCAACATATACTTTCCCGGCAGAAGGTACCTACCCGATTACTTTAATTGCAAGCAGCGGACCTAACTGCTCCGATACAATGGTTCAAAACATTACGATTTATGAACCGCTGAATGTCTCATTTACACACAATGATTCCCTTTGTGTGACTAATAATAGTTTCAATTTTGTGGGGAATGTCACCGGTCCTTCAATCACCCAATACTCCTGGGATTTCGGAAGTCATGCAAATCCTTCCAATGCAGCTACGCTAAATGTAAATAATGTGGTTTATGACACTTCGGGAAGTTACCCGGTAACGCTGACTGCAAGCTTTTTGAATTGTTCAGAAAGCGCCGAGTCCAGCGTGTTCATCTTCTCTGTTCCAACTGTTGGATTTACCATCAGTGATGAATTGAAGTGTGAACCTTACCCGGCACAGTTCATTAATCTGAGCCAATACGAAGCTCCATTATTGTATTCCTGGAATTTCGGTGACGGCGGAACAAGTACTGAAGAAAATCCGCTGTATGTTTACTATAATGCGGGAACTTATTCGGTTGAGCTGACCGTAATATCAACTATCGGCTGTGTGGACACATTTGTGCTTTTGCAGCAGGACCTTGTTACTATCCACCCGAAACCCGTAGCTGATTTCTCTGTAGATAAGACTGAGACCACCATTTGTGATTCACAGGTCCAGTTTACGGATTTATCGCAGGGGGCTACCCATATTTCCTATTTCTTCAATGAGTTCAACGCAGGGAGTACAGATCCGAACCCGGTACACACTTATTTTTCAGACGGAATGCATTACCCGACACAGATTGTGTTCAATCAATTCGGCTGCAGTGACACCACTTTCCGAAGCATTGCCATTGAGCCTTTTGTGGTCTATGTTCCGAATACCTTTACACCTGACGGAAATGAGCACAACAATGATTTCTATCCGAAAATGGGATTAGAACCTGTTGAATGGGATATGAAAATATTCAACCGCTGGGGAGAAGAAGTTTACCGCTCTACCGATTACCTGGAGCATTGGGACGGAACCTTTGCCGGAATTCCATGTAAGGATGATATTTACAGTTATGTGATTACCTATACTTCCTGCGCTCCATATGCAAACGCTGAAGTGATTACAGGACATGTAACGCTATTGCGTTAATTGAAAAGTTTTAGAATAATCAGTAAGAACAATTTACTTTCCTTGAAAGAATAATTCCCCTTTTCAATTATTTAAGAAATTTTGTTTTCATCGTCCAGGCTATAAGCGTGGAGCGCTGTTTTGCCAATTCGGCTTTTTCTCCGACAAAGAACTCATCTACCGTTTCGTGGAATAATTTCAGCCAGCGGTCAAAAGATGCTTCATCCAGCTTCAGGCTCGCATGCTTTTCCATCATATTGGCACTGTAACCGGCTTCGTCCAGCAAAATGAAACTCCAGAACTGCACCACACGGGGTAAATGTTCCTTTAGGTTAAGATGGGTAAAAAAATGAGAAACCAGTTCATCCTTTACCAATTTTTGGTAGAAAACATCTATCAGTAATTCGACATCCTCTTTTGTTTCGATCTCTTTCATAGTTCAAAAGTAACGCTCTTCGGAAGAATAAAATCTGATAAAAATCAGTTTATCTAAGGATGACACTTCGAAGAAAAGATTCTTCGTCTTCATTTTTTCAAAAAAACCTGTTTACCTTTTTGAAATCCGGACATTACCTGATAATTATCCATACTTCGTAGTTTTTTAGT
Organism: uncultured Fluviicola sp.; assembly: GCA_966248825.1. GTDB lineage: Bacteria > Bacteroidota > Bacteroidia > Flavobacteriales_D > Crocinitomicaceae > Fluviicola. The sequence continues at coordinate 11,017 of CBINBC010000056.1, read as the reverse complement.
TTAGTTTTTTAGCTACCACCCAAATCTAAAACCCAAAACAAAAAGCATCCGTCCATTGACGGATGCTTTTCTTTGTTCAAAGGGGTCAAAAGTTCCAAGGTTTAATCCTGGAACCCTTTAAACTTTTTGATCCCATCCGCAATGGCGGATGAAATTTGAACTTCCTACTTAAACCACCCCGAATACATCACGTAATTATTCGCGATGCGTTGCACTTCTCCTTCAAATAATTCGGGAGAAAGCGTTTTCACTTTCTTTGCGGGAATTCCTGCATATACACTCCATGCTTCTACGTGTGTATTCTCCAAAAGAACCGCACCGGCCGCAATGATACAGTTGGACTCGATGTAACAATTATCCATTACAATGGATCCCATTCCGATCAGTACGTTATCCTCCACCGTGCATCCATGAACCAATGCGTTATGTCCGATCGAAACATTGTTTCCCAATGTCGTTCTCGTTTTCTCGTACGTACAGTGGATCACTGCACCATCCTGTACATTCACCTGATTTCCCATACGGATGGAATTCACATCTCCCCGGATAACCGCGTTGAACCAAACAGAGCAGCGATCTCCCATTACTACATCACCAACCACCGTTGCGTTTTCTGCCAGGTAAACGTCTTCTCCGAATTGAGGTTCTATCCCTCTGCATGATTTTATTAAGGCCATAATTTTAATTGGAATTATCAATGACAAAATTATTAATTATCAAGTAACCTCCTTGATAATTATGACATTCATAATTGATAATTCTCATTTTACTTCCAACTCAACAACTCCAATTCCTTCGAAACGGGCTTACTGTATTTGTGCTGGATCGAACGGATGATTTTTTCCATGGAATCCCAATTCGCATGCCGGAAAGCACTTATGGCAATAATAGACCTTCCCGGGAATGACCCCTGGTTATCGCGAATTGATTTGAACTCCGTGCTCTGCGAAACAAACGGATGATAATATTCCGGTATGAGCGTATAGCCTCCCTGCTGGTCCACCATCCGCATCAGCAAATCCATATTTCCGCCCTGGTAATTCCACCTGGAAGGCATATCATCATCAATGGCGCAGAATTGCATCATTTGCGTGCGCAAACAGTTTCCTTTATTCAAAAGCCATGGCTGCAGGTCTTTCAATTGATCTACCAGCAATACTTCTCCGGAAACACTTGGTGCATAAGCCAGGATTTCCTCCATAAATAAAGGTGTAATTCGGTAATTATTCTGGTTTAACGGCCCGGCAAGAATTGCCAGATCAACTTTTCGCTGGTCCAGAGCTTCGATGAGCTCTTCGGTTTTTAATTCCTCCACAAATACCTGTGTACTGGGAAGCAAAGTTTGCCACTCCTGGAAATTATCCAGTAACAAATAAGCCGCTACCGTTGGGATGACACCAATTCGCAGGCGTTCCTTGTAAGTTCCGGAATAAATTTGGCTGATACGGTCAATGGCCCCAAAATCGCCCTGTATCTGCTGCAAAAGCGGTATTAAGGATCTCCCGAAATCTGTCAGCTCCATAGAATTGGTATCCCTGTGAAAAATCAAATGCCCGAGTAGTTCCTCTGCTTTCTTTAACTGCATGGAAAGTGTAGGTTGGGTTACAAAACATTGTTCTGCAGCTCTGCTGATCGATCCCGTTTCATAAACAGCCAGAATGTATGCAATTTGTTGCGGTGAAATCATTATAAATTAATTCTATGTATTTATAAAGTTAATCAATAACATTTATATTTGAATAATCGACAACTTTGCTCTATCAGACATCAGGATTTTAGGACTTCAAGATTTTAAGACATTAAAAATGCAAGTCCTGACATCTTAAAATCCTAATGTCCATAAAATCAAATACAAAATAACTATGAGTTCACAACAAGATTTAAACACTAAGATGAATCGTCTTTTGGCAACGTACCAGGTACATTATCAAAATCTACGTGCGATCCACTGGAATATAAAAGGTTCAAATTTTTTCGAACTGCATTTGAAATACGAAGAATTGTACACCCGCACACAGGTGATCATTGACGATTTGGCAGAACGTATCCTGACATTGGGAATCACACCGCTTCATCGTTTTGAAGATTACCTGAAAAACAGCGATCTTAAGGAAAACGTGACTATTCATGATGGAAAAGAAGGAATGACCTACATTCTGAATGCACAGGAGACCATCCTGAAACTTGAACGCGAGATCTTAACCGAATCGGCAGATTTGGGTGATGAAGGAACAAACGCTATGATGAGTGACTTGGTCCGGGAAAAGGAAAAAACGAACTGGATGTTCGCAGCGTGGTTGGGGAAATAATTTTGACATTAGGATATCCCGATTTTTAGGACTCTAAGACTTAAACCTGATTTACGTCATAGGAAGGTTTAAATTTCTTTCCGAAAATTGAATCACTAAAAATGGTTTTAGGATCGGAATATTGGGGAAACAAATTAAAGTCCTGATATCTTAAAACCCTAATTCCGATAGCTATCGGAACTTAATATTTAAGTAAAAACATAAAAACAAATAAAAAATGAGTGTAGTAGGTAAAAAATTCCCTTCTGTATTGGTAAATGCAATGGATGAAATGGGAGATACTTTCCAAATCGATGTATTGAAACATGCGATTGAGAACAAGAAAAAAGTAGTTTTGTTCTGGTACCCGAAAGATTTCACGTTCGTTTGTCCGACAGAAATCCACGCTTTCCAGGAAGCTTCTGCTGAGTTTGCAAAACGCAACACATTGGTAATCGGTGCTTCTTGTGATACGGCAGAAGTACATTTCGCTTGGTTAAACACGCCAAAGGACCAGGGAGGAATCGAGGGTGTTAAGTTTCCTTTGATTGCAGATTCAACACGTCGCCTGGCTGAAGAACTGGATATTTTGGATTTCGATCCTTACGATGAGGATTCAGCCGGAGACAATGTTACTTACCGTGCAACTTACTTAATTGACGAAGAAGGAACAGTTTTTCATGAGTCGGTGAACCATATGCCAGTAGGACGTAATGTACATGAGTACATCCGTTTGGTAGACGCATACACACACGTACAAAATCACGGTGAGGTATGTCCTGCTAACTGGGAAGAAGGAAAAGACGCTATGAAAGCAAGCCTTGCAAGTACAGCTGAATATTTAAGCAAAAACTAAGAAGTGATGTTTACAGAGTTAACGGAAGACAATTTAGAGCAGTTATTGAGTACCAATCCAAAAGTGATGGTTCAATACGGAGCATCCTGGTGTGGTAACTGTAAGATCACGAAGCCGAAATTCAAGCGAATGGCTGAAGAGAATCCCGGAATAGAGTTCTATTATGTGGATGCAGAGAAATTACCGAACTCACGCAAATTTGCAGATGTTTCGAACCTGCCGACTTTCGCGGGCTTTGTGAACGGAGAATTGGTAAAACAAGCTCAGGGAAATAAAGTGGAAATCATTCAAGAGATCAAAGATGCGGTTGCCGGTAATTAAACACATGGTGGCTTTCATCGAAGAAAATGATGAAGACTACGTGAACGAAACAATCGAAACGTTGGAACATCTGATAGATGCACCGGGGTTGAAGGACGAGGAACTGGACGTTATTGGAGAATTGCTTTCCAATTTTTCCGGAGCAATTGAAGTTCACAAAGAAATCAAAGCAGGAAAATCTCAGAAAGATGCACTGAATGAATTCATGAAGCGGGTGACCGGTTCCATTGATAAATAATTGAAAGGCTTCCGAAAGGGAGCCTTTTTTTGTTCAAAAAGTTCAACCGTCCAACTTTATTTTTTGAACTATTGAACTATTTGAACCTTTCAGATCTTTGTATTAATCTTTCTTAACCCTTACCGCAGTTGGTCCGCGCTGCCCTTTTTCAACTTCAAAACTTACCCGGTTACCTTCCGTAATCGTTTCTGATAATTGGTTTACGTGAACAAACACGCTGTCTCCTGAAACGCTGTCTTTGATAAATCCATATCCTTTCGACTCGTTGTAAAAAGTAACAACACCTTTACGTACTTTATCTTCCGGCTCCACATCTTCTCTTTTAGGAACACCGATTACGATATCCTCAGCATCAAACTCCACACGTTTGGAAAGGTCTGGCGGAGTGTCTGTTTGATTTCCATTCTCGTCAATATATACGATCATATCTTCAAAACTTGCTTTCCCGTTCTCTTTGCGCTCAAGCATTTTCTTTTCTTTCTCTTTACGCTTTTTATCCTTTTTGTTCTGGATTTCTTTTTTATTAAAACTTTCTTGTGATCTTGCCATTTAACTTTTTAAAATTTACACTGGTAAAATAAAAAAGAGTTTATTCGTCAAACGACAAACAAACTCTTTGGTTCATTTATTAAAATCAATTATTGGATTACGCGAACATTTACTGCGTTCACTCCTCTTCTACCTTCTTCTAATTCAAATTCTACTAAATCCCCTTCACGAATCTCATCTACTAATCCTGAAACGTGTACGAAATGGTCTTTTGCGGAGTCGTCTTCCTTAATAAAACCAAATCCTTTAGTTTCATTGAAGAACTTTACTGTTCCTTTGTTCATTAAACTTATTATTAAATATTTAAACGAAGGTACGGTTAAAAATCAGTAAATCGGCGAAATAAAATTTCTTTCGGCTAAATTAACGTTTCGGGACTTACTAAAACAGCCGTAATATTTCACGTTTCACACCACCAAACAGCAGGTTATACAAGCTCACAAACCCTAAGGGTTTCCCCTTGTTCTTCAATTTGAATGATTTCTATAACAAGATGATTCCTAAATTTGTTTCGACTTAATTATTAGGTTATTTCTTTTTAAACATTATATTTGTCTGAAACCATAAATTAAACTTTCACTGATGACAACACCACTTTCTAACAATTCCCAATTCAGGAAATCTTACCGATCAAATCGAGATAATTATTTACCGAGTAATTAGCAAACAGCTGTAAGACCATGTCTAAGGAACGGTTATGCGGTTTTGAAGAAAACCAAAACCATATTCCTGACTTTCTTTAATGCATCCTGTTAAACAAAGAATTTAATATTCACAATCGGAAATACATTCAGCCCGTTTGTTTTGATCCGATCCAATTATACACAACTTCACTATGAACTATTCTCTGCAAAAAACGAATTATTTCAAGGTTTCCGGACCTTCCTCTACTTTGTTGATTATCTGTGATATAGTGATTAATCAGTATTTACTAAAAATCAATATAAACTAAAACAATTAACTTATGGAAGGAACAATTGGCGAAATTCGCATGTTTGCCGCTACGTTTGCCCCGAAATCATGGAACTATTGTGATGGATCTATCATTGCCATTAGATCTAACACAGCTTTGTTTTCTATTTTGGGCACAACCTATGGTGGCGACGGAACAACTACATTCGCGCTGCCTGATCTTCGTGGCAGGATTGCATTAGGTGCCGGAAATGCCGTAACAGGGACCGTTTATTCTTTAGGACAACGAGCAGGTACCAATACAACTACACTTAATTCGAGCAACTTACCTCCGCATACACACACAGGTGTTGCGAATGTTGTTATTCCCGCTTTAAGTGAAGGAGGTACACTGGCTGATCCCAATGGAAACCAACTGTCTGCTTTGAACGGAATGTTTGCACCTGCATCAGCCGGATCCGATTCACATTTAGCACCATTCAATGCAACTATTACCGATGGTGTAAGCGGAATGGGGCAACCCCTGTCTTTGACGAAAGCTTATACTGGAATGAATTACATCATCTGTATGTACGGGGTATTTCCTTATCGAAACTAATCAAAAGTTACTCATCAATTTCACTCACTAAAAAAGAATAAAATTATGGAAGGTTATATAGGAGAAATCCGAATGTTTGGAGGAAATTTTTCTCCGGGAGCATGGAACTTTTGCGATGGTTCATTGCAAAGCATCGCAGTGTATACTGCTTTATTTTCAATTATCGGGACTACTTACGGTGGTGACGGGCAATCAACATTTGCTTTGCCGGACTTCCGCGGAAGAATTCCTGTAGGAACAGGTAACGGTCCGGGGCTTCCTGTTTACGAACTTGGGCAAACAGGCGGACATGAGAATGCAACATTGACGAATCAAACGATGCCAATGCACACACATGCCACTACTATCAGTATTCGGATACCTGCCTACTCGGAAACCGGTGGAGGAGATCCAAACGGCGCTATACTTTCAAGTTTAACGAATGCATATACGAACCAGCCAACTGACAGTTCCTTAAACGCATTTACATCCCCTGTAACACTGCAGCCGGTTGGTCAGGGCATTCCGTTTTCGGTTATGCAGCCGTATTTAGCACTTAACTACATTATTTGCATGGAGGGTATTTTCCCTTCCAGAAACTAATTTATTAACATTGAAAAACTGAAATAAAATGGAAGGTACAATGTCAGAAATACGCTTCTTTGCAGGAAATTTCAGCCCGAAAACATGGGCTTACTGCCAAGGACAACTATTACCAATTGCACAAAATACAGCTCTCTTCAGTCTGTTAGGGACCACTTACGGTGGAAATGGACAAACGACTTTCGCTTTGCCCAATTTTGCGGGAAGAACTCCTGTCGGGACAGGTCAGGGACCGGGTCTAAGCACAGTTAGCTTAGGAGAAATGGCAGGAACACCAAATGTCACTTTAACCCAAGTTCAACTTCCGGCTCACAATCACCCTGGGTCTAGTACGATAAGTGTTCCTACGTATTCAGAATCAGGCTCTTCAGGTGACCCGAGCGGATCCTTACTTGCGTCCATCAATGGTCTTTACAAAACCGGCACACCGGCAGATTCATTTCTTGCTCCGATTGGCGGTGCCGTAGTTGTAGGAACAGCAGGGGCCAGCAGTCCTTTAAATATTGAACAGCCTTATTTAGGGATGAATATAATCATCTGCTTACAAGGAATTTATCCATCCAGAAATTAATCGTAACCTGAACTATTTAATATGAATATCAGTTTACTAATACCACGTTCCGTACTCTATCCAACCATGGGTTTTGATATTGTTGACGGAATAAAGGAAAGTTTAAAAAAAGCGGGAGTCGATGACCCCCGCTTAACCATTAATAATATTGGCGTTGCTGCACGTGAACAGGATGTCTTTGCCAGTTGTGAACAAGCTCTTATGAACGGTGCAGACATTGTTGTTGCCTACATCAATCCTTCAACAGCAGAGTATGTCCACGGACTATTCGCAGCCAGCGATAAAATATTGCTGGTACTGGATAGCGGAATGCATTTCTTACCGCAAAACAAACTTTCCAATGCCTTTTTCATATCTATGGAAGGCATGCTTTGTTGCCGGGAGACTGCCAACATTGCCGTGAAATCAGGATTTACTCACAACATCTTTACCTGCTCTTTTTATGATGCAGGATACCGTGGTCCGCTTTCTTTCTGCAATGCACTGGAAAACAACGGCGGGCAGGTATCCTTCAATCATGTTACAGCGTTAAAACGGTCTGAATTTACTGTTGAACCTATAAAAGAACAAATTGCTCTTCGCGAAGGCCAAGGAATCCTGGCAGCTTTTTGCGGAGATATGGCCATGGATTTTTACGGATCTCTCGGAGAAATAAACCCTGACGGCAAAGCTGCTGTCTTCGGTTCTCCTTTTATGATCGAAGAAGTCTGGCTTGACAAGATCCCTTATCCGGGACAGAAAATTACAGCAGTTTCTTCCTGGGCTAGATCACTGGAAAACACTGAAAATAAAGAATTTAAACAAATACTCAGCAAACCCGGAAAAGCAAATATATTTTCTGTTATAGCCTGGGAGGCCGGAATATTGTTGTCCTATGTGATTTCAGGTCCGGTTGAGTCCGTAATCGATAGTTGGTCTTCCAGTGAATTCAACTCTCCACGCGGTCATGTAAGGATGAATCCGGATACACATTACCTGGAATCCCCTGTTTATCAATGCGAGGTTACAGAGTCAGAAAACGGTTTCTGTAAGCTTGTAGTTGTTTCAGAAATTTCATCCGCTAATGAAGAAAGAGAACAGTTACTGAAGGAAATAAAAACCTATGGTGATCAGACTACCAATAGTTGGCACAATGCATACCCTTGCCTGGAATCATGAATAAAGTAATCGTGTTTTGCAATAACAGAATGGCTATTCCAGCTCTCCAAACCCTGGCACAAAACGGGGTTCTGGAGGGTATCGGCATTCCAGAAGCCAATCATGAACTGGAGCAGGAATGCAACTATTTCTTTGAGAAAAGTACTGTTTCAATTCGGAAACTGGCACGAAAAACATTGGAGGAAGATACTTTAAACTGGCTTGAAACCACCAAAGCATCCTATATTTTTTTGATGACTTTTCCGTGGAAGATTCCCGCTCAATTATTAGCAGCTTCTCCAAACAGCTTTTTAAACTTTCATTACGGACTTCTTCCCCAAATGAGAGGCGTTGACCCTATTTTTGAGAGTATTCGCAGAAAATGCAGTGAAACGGGAATAACCATTCACATTGTTACTCCGGAAATCGATAAAGGCCCCATTCTGATGACTCAAAAAATCTCTTTGAATAAAGACACCACTCATGGAGTGCTTTGCAATCAGATGGCGAACTTAAATGCCCAGATGTGTCTTCAGCTAGTTCATCTTTTGCGTCAATCTCCCGTACTTGAAGGCCAACCGCAATCGGAACAAGATGCTGCTTATTATAAACGCCCCGGGCTCAATGATGTAAAAATCAATTGGCACACGATGGACAGTAGTTCCATCGATGCACTGACACGTGCCTGCAACCCCTGGAATAAAGGAGCATACACCAGTTATGGTCATTGGAACTTCCGCATTCTGGCAGTTTCGGATGCCGGGGAAACCAGTGAGACCTTATCTCCGGGAACAATTTCCAAAGGGGATGACAATACACTTCTGGTACATTGTATAGATAATCGAAAACTTCACATCACAATCATACATTCCGACGAAGGGTATTTCGAAGGAAACAAATTATTTGAATTCGGAATAGTGCCGGGTAGTCGTCTTAACTAATTTTTTTTATCCTACCTTTGGCCCTTAGCTTTAATCTAAATTATATTCTATGAACAAGCAAACAAACAAAATTAACATCGGGCTTCTGCTCTTGTTTTGTATCCTCTTTGGGATACAAAACAGATCACAAGCTCAGACCACACTGGCTCCGGGAGATCTTGTCTTCACCAGTTACACTGGAGTTGGAGTAGCCGGATCTACACCAGACACAATTTCTTTTGTGCTGCTTACACCAATCAGCGCAAATACAGTTATTTATTTCACCGACCGTGGATACCAAGGCGGTCCATGGCAAGGAAGCGGTTCCACTGAAGGAACGGTTTCCTGGACTTCCGGTTCGGCATTAGCTATCGGACAGGAAGTTGAAATTGCTGGTATTGGCGGAAGCGCTGCAAGAGTTAACGGAGTTCCCAACGGAACAGTTGCCATTATTGCAGGTGGAAATGGAACGACTGGTTTATCATTGGGTAATACAGGAGATCAGATTATTGCTTTCCAGGGAGGAGGTGGAGATCCTTCAAACGGAGCCGCTGTTATGATCAGCGGTTTGATTTGGGCCGTGAGTTGCGGAACAACAACTACAACCGGATGGAATGGTGCAGGATGTACTTACGGACCTCAATCATCAATAATACCTCCGGGACTTACCGATGGAGTAAGTGCATTCATGGTAGGATTGCCAGGTGCAACTCCGAACATTGACCAAGCTAAATTCAATTGTACGGGAACACCATATAGTACTGTAAGCGCTCTAAGAAACGCTATCATGAACCTGGGTAACTGGACAACTGGAGGCGCTACCAATACCACTGTTTTGAATATCCCTTCTGGTTGTACTTATTATGCAACTTGTACAAACCCAACAATCTCCGTGCCTCCATCAAGTGTAGTTGTTTGTAATGCGGGTAATACAACTTTTAGCATTACAGCATCAGGCGCTACATCTTACCAATGGCAGGAAAACTCAGGTTCAGGATTTACAAACATTTCAAATGGAGGTGTTTACTCTAATGCCACGACCTCAACTCTCACAATTACAGGAGCTACCTCCGGAATGAACGGCTACCTATACCGATGCGTTGCATTAGATGGTTCTTGCAGCACAACTTCTTCCCAGGCAACCCTTACAGTTTCTACTCCGCTAATTACTCCATTGTCACAAACCAATATTGCTTGTAATGGTGGATCTACAGGAGCAGCTAGTGTGAATCTTGCGACCGGTGGTACCGGAGGTTATACCTACAATTGGACGCCAGGGAACCCAACAGGTGACGGAACGACTTCTGTAAGTGGCCTTAGCGCCGGAACATGGACTTGTACGGTTACAGACGCAAATGGGTGTACAGGTCTCAGAAATTTTACAATTACACAACCTCCAGCGTTAAATCTAACAGCATCTTCCCAAACAAATGTTTCTTGTAACGGAGGTGCGAACGGTGCCGCTAGTGTCAATACCGCAACAGGTGGTGCCGGTGGATATACTTATAACTGGACTCCGGGCAATCCAACCGGTGACGGAACGAGATTCGTAACAGGACTTACTGCAGGAACATGGACTTGCACCGTAATGGATGCAAATGCTTGTACTTTTTCTGTGAACTTTACAATCACTCAGCCACCAGTTTTATCTCTAACACCAGCTTCTCAAACAAATGTTTCCTGTAATGGTGCCGCAAACGGTGCCGCTAGTGTCAACACTGCAACAGGTGGTGCTGGTGGCTACACTTACAACTGGACTCCGGGTAACCCAATAGGTGACGGAACAACATCCGTAACAGGACTTACTGCCGGAACATGGACTTGTACCGTAACGGATGCAAATGCTTGTACTAACTTTACCAATTTCACTATTACACAACCTGCAACTGCTGTTTCAGGAACTACAGTAGTTACAAACGTGGCTTGTTTCGGTGGAAATACAGGTGCAATTAACCTTACTCCTACTGGTGGAACAGGACCATATACTTACAACTGGGTCAGCGGACCAACTACCGAAGACCGAACAAGTCTTACAGCAGGAACAT
>CBINBC010000055.1:0-23474 GCA_966248825.1 uncultured Fluviicola sp. | reverse complement strand
TCTTTACCGGCGAAATTAGCGATTGTTGCGTTTTTTTTCGACGACGCTTCTTATTTCAGACATTTCTGCTAATTTTACCGCCACAACGGGGGATTAGCTCATCTGGCTAGAGCGCAACGCTGGCAGTGTTGAGGTGATCGGTTCGAGTCCGATATTCTCCACAAAAAGAAAGAGCATGAGAGCGTAAGCATTCATGCTCTTTCTTTTTGTTCTTCATTTTCGCTCTCATTCTCTTTCTTTTTCAGAGTGAGAGCGGAGAATGAGAATGAAGAGAATCCCGGTTCGAAGTACAAATTGAGTCTCCCTCTTCGGAGGGGACTTATGTACAAAAGACACCCATTATTTAAAATAAAAAGCGGTCCTGGATTTCAGGACCGCTTTCAGTTTAAGACAAATTCAGAATTCGCTTCACTTTTTCAAGCTGTTTATTCGCCACAATGATTGGGATTGTTTCAGCTCCAAAAAAGTAAGCAACATTCAATCGGTGTTTTCCATCAGCAGGGAAAAGACAATCGCTATCATGTACATTAAGAATTGTTGGAGGAATCAGATGAATACCTTGCATCCAATGGTAAACTACACCGCTAATCTTATCGGGACACTGTTCCTTCTTATACAATTCTTTCCGTAAGAACATTGAAGTCCATAAAGGGTCAAAGCTTTTGAATAAAACTCTGATGTCCGCTTCCAGGATGGTAAAGCCTTCAGAAAAGAAGTCTGGATCAATTTCGTCACCTTGCCTTTCAAAATCGATCTGATTTTCATCATGGTGCCATAATGGGATAAGGTTGGTAATTTTCCCATTTCTGAACTCTCGTTTAATGATCTTGTGTTGATCATCGTCAATAAAATTTTTCATAAAAAATTGTTTAATTAATTGTACTATGCCGTAGTTTTAGAAATGTTTCACTCGAATTGAGTTCACAAAACTTTCCTACTAACAGCTTATATATACTCACTTGAATTTTTTTTGAAAATTTTTCCATTTTATCGCGAAAAAAAAATCGAATTATTGACCAACCCCTTGATTATTCGGTTACTAATATTCCCAATAATCCAGGTGTTCACCCATGCTATACCATGGCTCAATAAGACCAAGCTTCTGCATCTTTTTGACAAACGGTGGTGCTTTTTCAGTAAGGTGACTTTGATCACCCAATGGAATGCCGTCATCTGGATGGGTCCAAATCGAAGGATTGTTGGTTTCGGCTAAAAAGAAGCGAATTGCATGTTCACCAAGCCCACTTCGTGGTATAGGACTATACATCCTCGTGAGTTGAAACCGTCTAAGATCATCATTATCCTTTTTGAATTTAAATTCACCTTCTAACTCGTTACCATTTTCTGAGAATGTTATTTCATCCCAATCCTCTGTTAATTCCATTGTGATCGTTCTCCCATTTTGAAGAGTCACATTTTTTACAATTGCCATAATATTTATTATATTTTTATTTGTGGACTTAATTGTCCACTACGTATATATTGAAAGTTGGTAACGCTCCTGTTCCTTATTGGATAAAAAAAATAAAAAAGCCTTGATTTTTAGTTTGTTGATGCCTATACTGAAAATAAAAACATGTTAACAGCGACAACAGAAATTACAATCACAGTGAACGGTGTTCACACGTGCAGCATTCGAAACACACCTGAAACGGGTAATTATTGGATACTTCCAACAAAGTTGAACCCAAATGATTTGATCCAGGCCCAATTTGCAATAGCAGAAACAAGCAGCAGGATGCTTGCGCATAAAATTGCTATGGATACACCAAGGGTTCTGAACGGTAACAGGAAAACTAAGAAGGTTTAGTTATTTTGGTTTTCATCATCGCCCCAAGTATGTTCTGACCAATCTTCTTGAGGAATACCATTTAAATCAACATCGTAATATTCACCTTCTCTATTTCCTAAGAAGTCTATTCCATCAGCGGTTTCGACTGCAACTACGAAGTCATCCATTTCAGGATGATTGTCAGTGATCCATTGTCTAAAAAATCGACCGTTGGCAGCATCTGAGAACATAACGTCTACAGCAATGATGTTCGCATCTAATTCGTCAATGCGAGTATATTTGAAATCCATAAATAGTGGTTTAAAATTTGGATGTTAAAATAGCAATTTAATTCAAACCACGCTCAAACCAAATTATTCCATTTAAGAACTCGCAGTCAAATAATTGTGTTACATAAGTAGGTCCAATTCGCAATGTGTCTGAAGCTCCACTTAAAATTGCGTCTAAGCGGATTTTATCTTCCAGTTCTTTAGAGATTTTCTTTGATATGTATTTATCAAACAGCCCCATGCGCTCTAACAATTCGAAAAGCGCTTCCTTCTTTTCCTTGAGTGTCATTCCATCTGATTCCATGACTGTGATGCATAAGTTTATGCCTTGGTATCCGACAGATTGCTGACGCTTCAGAAAAGCTAAGATTCGAGAAAGTTCATTCCATTCCATCACGCTGCAGATTTTGACCCCAGGATTAAGCCCTGGTATTTAATTCTCTTATCAAACACCTGTCCCATGAAGGTGTCAAACCGACCTTGCATGCTTTGCTTGCGGACATTCCATCTGTAAGCATGTTCGTACAAATAACGCTGGTAATGCCATAAGGATAGGTGAAAAAAACTACCGAAAATCATACGCTTTATGTGATTCCAAACGTTTTCTATTCCATTGGTATGGGTTCCATCTTTGGTAACATATGATACTTCGTGATTAACAACTCTATGCCTAAGAAACTTCTTTCCAACTTCCGTGTAGTACGAACTCTCATCTGACACAAGTTCCGCATCTGGAGATATGTGCCTTAATACGTATGGAACAATCACTTTATTGGTTGTGTCAAAATACTGACGGCCCAGGTGGATTAATACAACGTCACCACCACGCTCATACATTCCAAGAACAGCAACTGCAGGGTTAAATGGGGTTCGTTTTCCATTCTTTGCCAGTTCGCGCTGTTTTTCCATGAACTCCTTTAGCTTGACTTCTCCATCTGGTTCTGCCTTGAGTCGCTTCCGAATCTTTGTCCGCATATTTGGAGAGTATCCAAACTTTTCATTCTGTTCTTTCTCATGTTTTTGTTTCGCTCTTTGGATACGGGAATCCTTTCCTGAATTCGGCAAAATGTAAGTCTCATCAACTTCAACAATTCCTGAAAGAATTTTCGATTCGTTTTCGTCCAAGGCTGACCGAAGTCGATGAAGCATGAACCAAGCTGTTTTCTGCTCGATTTCCAACCAGTCTGCTAATTGACAGGAAGAAACCCCACGCTTCTTCGTTGTGAACAAATAGATGGCCTTGAACCAAGTTCTGAGTGACAACTTCGTATCTTCAAAAATTGTATTCTTCGTTAAGCTGAATTGATTCTTGCAGGCTGAACATTTCCAGATTTTCCTGCTGGTTATGTAATAATTCATGTGTTTGTTCCCACAGTTTTCTCTTGGGCAAGTTGGTCTGCCATCTTCCCAACGAAGCTCCATGAGCAGCTTCCGACAGCAAATCCAGGAAGAGAAGGAAGCTCAACTTGCTGAACTGGAAGACGAACTAAGGAGGAAATCGGGTCAACTCATCGAGTTCAATCAAACAAAAGCCAAATACAAGAAGCTCTCGCTTCAGATGGAAGAAAGAGAAGCTCAAATCCATGTGCAAATGGAGGAAGAGCTTGGGAGACGATTGTCAGAGATGAAGACATCTGTGAAGGAGCAAATCCAGATGGAATCCTTTCTTAAGCTAAAGGAAAAGCAAAACATCATTGACTCATTAAAGCAGAAACTCTCAGATGCCACCCTACGCATTGAGCAAGGAAGCATGCAAATGCAGGGCGAAATGATGGAGCTAACAGTTGAGGAAATTGTCCGAAACTCATTCCCGACTGATGAAGTCATTGAGATCAAGAAAGGTCAAAAAGGTGGAGATTCGGTGCAAGCTGTTCGAAGCAGTCTTGGGAGCGAATGTGGTCGAATTCTCTACGAAGTTAAAAACACGAAAGCCTGGTCTGACTCATTTATTGATAAGATCAAAACCGATAACCTTGATTCTAAGTGTGATTTGTTGGTAATCGTAACCAAGACTCCTCCAAAGGAAATGGAGAACAAGCACTTCATGCTCTTGAATGGTGTCTGGGTCACATCGTTGATTCATCTTTCAGACATGGTCACCCTTCTGCGTTTTGGACTCTTGAAAGTTCAAGAACAGCGCCAGCTTCATCAGAATGGAGATTCAAAGGCTCACATGCTCTATGCATTCTTAACCAGCCAGGAATGCCAATCATTGTTCAACTCAATGATGGACGGTTTAAAGACTCTCCAGGAAATGAATCAGGAGGAAGAACGAAAACTTCAGACTCTATTTAAGAAACGTGAGAAGCAATTGCAGCAGATATTGAGCAATTTCATTTCTTACTACGGATCGGTTAAGTCGATCTCAAATGAATCCATCCAGGATATTGAAATGCTTGAATTCAAGAAGGCAAGCTAAATAATAATCATCAACTCTTTCAGGCAAAAGAACGAAAGTTCAGATAAGTGGAATAAGGACATGAAGTGAGGAACCGATAGATTGAGAGCGTCTGCTCTTTAATAAATGCACTTCCAGATTTGGACACTTTGATGAGTCCCTCGAATGAGGGTTCCTGGGACTCTTTTGCCTTGAGTTGAGCAAAACTCAAGAAATCAAACAAAATGACAAAAGAAAATCCTTGACTAGGAGTACCGCCTAAAAGTAACTTTAGTTGGGGGCTAATCTTTATTAACCGCAATAATGAAGTTAAATTTAGGGTTCAATTCACTGAAATGATAATATTAAGATGGGTTCCAAAGTTTCTAAGATTTTGGGAGAAGGCAAAACAGGAAGATATAAAGTTCCACAATGCTGAAGAAGTAAGAAGACTGGTATTTGCCATGATCCCAGGAGGACCGATAGTGGATGGTATTTCTGGATATGCTGCACGATTGCATCAAAGCAGAGCTATTGATTTTGCGGATAAATTGAAAGAAATTATGGAAGAACACTATGGTGGAAAGATTTCTGCTACCAGCTTCAAGGATGAGGATTTCATTGAAGTAATGGAATCCGTTTTTTCAAAAGTCACCAAAGTAAAATCAGAGTTTAAGAGGGATCGATTTCGAAATTTGCTTGCTCGACAATTAAATGAACCCGATGATAGTCAAAAGACATTAAAAATTGTTCAGTTGTTGAATGACTTAACTGATGTTCAAATAATCTTACTTGATTTAATTAAAGGAGATCATCCATATGAACGATCTTATAATTTCAGAAGTGAATTAGAAAGATTTAATCAAATGATGGGTGAAGAACCATATCGACATACTGGACGAATAGAATTAAAAATTGGGAGTAGTTCAATCACTGTTGTGGATAAAGAAATTGATTTCTATGTCAACGATTTAGTGGTGAAAGGTTTAATTCTTAAAAATGAAAAAATCAAAGAGGACAGAGGAAACCGTGTTCCCGCACTCAGAAGTACTGCTAACAATAGTGCATTAAGTAACGGGATAATGCCCAAATTAGAAGCAAAATACATCATCTCTTATATTGGACTGATATTATTAGAGAAAATTCAGGACTTTGATGAGAAAACAGATGCTTCCCGTCTACCAGAACCAGTCAATAATGCCAACCTATAGAAATACTAGCTCCTGTTAACCATGTCTTTTACATCCTTTTTAATTTTTTCCTTCTTGCGTTTCTCAGCTTTTGTTACCGCTGAATAAAGCTTCGGAAAGAAAATCCATAGAAGTACGTTGCGTAGAAACTTCATTTTTAATTTGATAATGAGTTAAAATGTCACCGAAATAAATGAAATTTCATTTGGTGAAGTAGAAAATGGACGGTAAATTTATGGAAAACAATAAATTATGAACCATCTTCAGTTTTTTCATTATCATAATAAGATAATCACCTTTCTATATAGAGGACAGATTTTACGTGGAGTTGTATTAGACAACTGGACTTATAAACGCCCTGAAGAAAAGTGGGGTTATTTCTTCATTAATCTCAGTATATTGAGAAAATGGGAAGCTGCAAAAGAAAGTGGAAACAAAGTTCTTATGAGAAACTTAATGCATAGAGTCGAAATCGCAGAGATTCCTCTTGCAATGGTTGGAATCTACAGATAATTTACACTCGACCATTAATACTGAAATTCTCATTGCAATTCCTGCAGTGATAATAGTTCAGTTTCTCCCAGCGCTTACGCCCGAACATAACAAGGTCATCGCTATGACAAAAAGAGCATTCTGTCATAACTGAATGTTTGCATAAATCATCCATCAAGAATTCACGTAGTTCACGCTTTTCTTTTGGAGTAAGTTCTGCCACCAATCTCTTAAATGTTGATAATCTCATAATTCGTTATACGAAAATCTGAGAAAAATGTTGGTTGAGGCCGAATTATCTATTCGGTTTCAGTCATGCGACTTTCCTCTTGCGTGTTCATCTCATCAATCGTTTCCTCTTCAGATTTCTCCAAGTCTTCTTTCGATACCAAATTGTCTTCCTCTAGATTTGCTTCATGCATCTCACGAAGAACTTGCGCAACCATTTTTCTTACTGTTGATTCATTCATAAACTATTCTTTATGAATGTAAATAGTCCAAAAAACTTATAAGCTTATTTGCACCTGTTCAATTGTATCATCAATTTTGTTCAACACATCAATTTTTGTATAGTACTCAGCATTCCAGCGAGTTAAATTAAGAATCAATACAAGCAAATGAAACTGAAGACGTGATAGTTCATAAAGCTCAAAATTTTCGTGTTGTCTATGATGAATCAAGGCGCTTCTAACATCATACAGAGCAGTAAATCTTTTTTTAATTTCTTTTCGTTCTTCGATTTCTGGAGTTATCAACTTTGGACCATATTTTTTGAGAGATTCAAGTATATGAGCGCTTTTATTCGGAACCAATAGAGATTCATATACTGAAAATAGATCAGCTATCCTTTTATGCAGGTTTTTAACGGAAATAGCATTTGCAAAATTTCTAATAGCATTAATGAGCATAATAGACAGTTCATTTCCTGTATTGTCTGAATTAATGAGCTTGATAATATCTACAATATACATTTCGTTCATCATTTGAAAATCTGCTGGTTGCAGATAATATTTTGATGGTACTGCATACCACTTAATATGGATAGGACTTATTTCCCCAACTGGATGAGAAATAATTGAAGCCTGATCAATAATTTGGGTTCGGACATCAATATCAAAATCTATTACTGTTTCTGGATTGAATAGCGTTTTTGAATAGATCTTTAATAAATCAATCGCTAAAGAACATTTTCCTAATGCAATTTCTTGACCTAAACTAGGTTCGGCGTTAATATCAACACTCGCAACAACAGCTCCTTCATACATGGCTGCAATTTTCGAATCTATATTTTTCAGGTCTTCTGAAGTAAGGAACTTGATTGTTACATCTCCAATATCAAATGGTTGATGTATTATTAGGTTTGAAACTGGAAAGCAATACGTTCGAAATTCAATGCTCTCTTTAATTCTTCTTACCAAAGTTGTTGAAAGTATTTCTTTAGGTTCTTCCTGATCTGAAAACCCGTATAACCATTGGAAGATCTCTTTCTCTACAAATGATTCATGAACCAGACGTTTAATTTCCCTGTTTCCATGAATACTCTTGACAAAAGCTTTGAATTTTTGATAATTTTCTTTCCCAAACCCTATTAGATTTTCATCTTTCTGAATCCAGGTTTCGAACTTATTTCCTTTTGTATCAACCCTTGCTTGAGTGATTGGACTTGTTTCAACTATTTTATCGGTTAAATCAACTGTTCTTTTTGCAGCTATTGAACCAAACATCTCTCCAGTTCTTTCAACTATTGCACTTTTTGTTTCCAACAATTGGACAAACTCAAGACTTTTTTCATCAATGTTTTGGATAAATTTCGCGTGTAAATTCATATTCTTTTATATTTCGTCAAAAACAATAAACTCTACCTGGATTTCATTCATAAACTCACCAACAACCTTTATAGACTTGGCAATGTCAAACTCAAGCATCTTGCTGATTACTTCAAAGTATGCTTCAAAACCATCTTGAGAATTTGTCTTAAGATGAATCAAATCATTACGCATATAGTAAAGATTGACAATCTCATTCCACATATCATCTTTGCCCTCCCAAAATTCGACCAAGCCCAAAGAATTTGGAAGATCAGTTTTCAATTTATCCTTAAACTTTCCTCGCCTCTCAACATTGTCTCTGTTTGGATAATCATTTGGAATGCTGTGATTAATAAATGCCTCAACAGATGTTGACAGCATTATTATAGAATTGATTCGAAGTTTGAAAAATCGATCATAACACTGATGCGTCTGATCTGCATCAATATCCAAAAAATGTATATCTCCAATCTTCTTTTTTTTCTTTTCAGCACATGAAGGAAAGTTTCTCTTCTTTGTTTCCTCCGAATTATTGAAAAATTCTATTGCAGAATCATAGAACAAATGAACTGGATTAGGAAATACACTGAAGTATTTTTCATCATCTGCAGTTACTGGAGGACCTGGACGAACAACACGAGTGTCTCCACTCTCAAATTCGGTGATCATGACCATTGGCCTTGACAGATCAAATTCTCTCTCATTTGCTTCTGAATGAGGTTTTGTGTTAGGTACAATATCACGTTGAATGCATTCTTCAGTGATTTGAAAGTTAGGATAGGGTTTAATTTTTATTGTATTCATAAGTACAAGGTATAAAATCAATTAGTTAATCTAAAGGCTTACTTCTACAAACTTATCCACCAACTACGCAATCGTTTTACGTACTTATAAAAATCTGAAAAAGAATTATCTATCGTCTGTGATTTTTACGATTTCAATTGTAAGTGTCATATGAACAAAACTTCAACATACTGCAATTCTCCACCACGATGCTCCTGCATCGTATGGATATTGTAATCAATAAAGACAAAGACTTTTTTCGCATTTTTCCTGATAACGAAGCTTGCCTAAAGTACTTGGAAGAGAAAAGATGGAACGGGAGACCAACCTGCACGAAGTGTGGAAACAATCACAATAATTATTACCTCAGAACTCGAAGAGTATACAAATGCAGCAACTGCAGAAAACAATTTACTGTCCTCCAAGGAACCATTTTTCAAAGTACAAAAGTAGCGCTTGAGGATTGGTTTTGTGCCATATTTCATTTCATACAACATAAAGGGAAACATGGCGTTGCTTCAACAACTCTAGCAAAAATTATTAACGTGCAGCAAAAAACTGCATGGTTAATGTTACATAAGATTCGTCACACAATGAAGGATGAAAACATGAACCGAGTTCTCTCTGGAATTGTTGAAAGTGATGAAGCATATATTGGTTCTAAACCTGGCCGAGACCAGCGTCTTCAAAAAAGAATGAAAGACTATGAAGAAAAGTACCATAAGAAGTATGAACACCTAAAAGCTATTTTCGGAATAATTGACCGATACTCTGGAACAATAGTTCTTAGAAAATTCGGATGGACCAGAAACAGCTTGAACAATGATATAGCAAACCACCTGCTAAAAAAACATGTCAATACGATTTCTACAGTTAATACAGACGCACACACTGGGTATAGCAAAGTTCAAATGCACTTTCACAGTCACCATGTTATAAAAAAAAAGAGAACTGTAACCAAGAAAGATAAAGAAGGAAATAAAGTCGAAGTGGAAATTATAAGCTACGTTGACGGTAAGAAACACGTTAATGGTATTGAAAATGTCTGGATGCACCTCCAGATGATGGAAAAGCTTGTTTACCACCAATTCTCTTACAAGCATACAGATAGATACTTGGATGAATTTGCTTTTCGCTGGAATAGAAGAAACCAGCTTGTTGGGATTAAAATGATGGAAACAATTGAGAATGCCTTGGGAAAAACTATTACCTATAAACAACTGAAGCACTGGGACCATGAGTTTCAAAGCAAACCATGGCACAACTAACGAATGTTTTTCAAGTCTCTATTATATTCTTGTTCCAACTGTTGGGCAACCTTTCTGGTTCTTGCTATTATATTCAAAATTTGATTGAATCTTTCTTGCGGATCAATACCAGTAAGCCCAACAATATTTTCAATGTCATCTATGGAATTATCTAGGGTTATTGAAACGCTCTTATAATGAGAAGCAGTTGTATGAACTACTTCCAAATTATGCTTATATGGCTTATAACCTTTTTCTCCCTTCCTTGGAATTGGTCGGCCCCACAATGTCTCCAGCTCTTCTTTGATTATTTTGCGAATCCACTCCATCTATAATAAATACAATAAGATTTTCTAAATTCGACCAGTATTAAAACATTTAACCACTTATGAGAGCTGGGACCAACGAAGCATTATTTAAAAGACTTATTAGAGATAGATTTGGATTAGTTCTGCTAGGCAAACGTGCCTGGAGAAATCCTCCTCCTTATTCTGTTGGAATTTCAGTCGATGAAACGATTGAAACAGAAGACTACAGATTACTAATTGAAATTGACTCTGGCAACTATGCTAAACTTCTGGTTGGTCAATACATGCTAATCAATGCATTGAATGGTGAAAGCTCTGATCATAGAAAAGACATTTTTGTTGTCATCCATTATAACGGGGTGAATACAGAAAACCCATTTAATCCTGAAAGAACAAGAATGAATCTTAGGCTTTGCAATCAAACATTTCTTTCAGGAGATGGAATACCCTTCCTTGTGTTCAACATTGGAGGATTCAATGAGTTTATATCGAATATTCCGTCATTGGAAGTCCTTAACTCAAGAATTACAGACCTCTTACAGGAAGAAGCTGCACTCCATCCATAAATCTAATTTGGTTGTTGTTTTTCTCAGTTTTTTTTCGTATTATATTATATAACCCCTTAAAAACTAGAAAAATGGGAGAAAAGAAAAATGTACATGTAGTACCTAATCCAAATGGTGGATGGAAGGTTGAAAGAGAAAAAGCTCAACGAGCATCAAAACTCACAGAAACAAAAGCAGAAGCTATGGCCTATGCCAGAGAATTGGCTAAAAACGACAAAGTCGAGTTGATTCCACATAATAAGAAGGGAGTATTTGGAAATCCCAGCAGTTTTGGGAATGACCCGAATCCGCCAAAAGACACTAGAAATTAAAAGAAATGGCGACCAAGTTAAGGTCGCCATTTTTTTAATATTCATTATAATGTTTTAAATCAATCAGTTAAACATTGCATTAGTCAATATTTAATGTTTTATTTGATTCAACCATTATTTACTATTCTTATGAAAGCACTAATTACCTTAATTTTCATGTCAAGCTTATTTCGAGTATTTGCACAGCAATCACATGAAAATGGTTCATATCATTACGAATTTGATTCAAAGACACAGGTTTATGCCTATGATTTTTTTAAATCAAAGATATTCGCTGATTCTGTTTTTTATGCCCGTAAAGGCACCAAATTTAATCTTCTTTATAAAGGAAAAATATTTCACTCAGATTCGTTGGGAGATATGTTATTGATTGAATTTTGGCCATACACCTCAAAGGATACAACAAAATCTGAAATAAACTCCAGAACAACTAAGAGTAATCAAACCTATTGCGTGAAGAAAGACGATTTCGAAACCTCTGTAGTTAAAAGATATAACTCCTTTATAGGTGGACTTGTTCCCAATATTGGTGTCATTTCGGTTCCAATTAAGATTAGACCCAGAAAAGCTGGAGTTCCAACAACTGTTGACAAAGATTTATCATTTGGTACTTCTGTTGGAGCAAGCTTTAGGATTTCCAGATACAAGCCAAGTTATATTAGTGTCATTGGAATTGGAGCAATTTCTTCATTTAATGTTGACAGCTTAACCACTAGAGGACGTTTTATTGAACCAATTGCGTTAGCTGGATTCACATATGGCTTTGGAGTTGTTTATGAGTATAAAATATTTCAATTTTCAGTAGTATGTGGTTGGGATTTGATAAGTGGAATGTCAGGAAAGGACTGGATTTATAATAAAAGAAATTGGATTGGTATTGGTGCAGGGTTTCAACTTTGGAAACGACAAGATGGTCCTGACATTCCTAAATAAAGGGATTGGGTGTCTCTTCTACATAAGTCCCCTTCGGAGAGGGATTAAGGGAGAGGATAAACACAAATCTTCCGCAAACCACGGACTTTACTCAGTTTCCCAAATTTTTAAAGCGGTTCGATTCCCTTTTGCTTGAAAGTGTTGTATTTCAGATTTTTTTTGTAGTATTGAGTTGTTAACAAGACAAGTACTATTTGCTGAAACCAAAATTCCAATTTATAATTTGAGGTTTATTATCGTGTTAGTTTTCGGGAAATAGTCTGTTGCGTTTATTTATCAATCTCAGATATGAATTTATGATAACAACAGGTCAAACTACATTGAAAAAGATAAGAACCTTTCCTGTTTTCTTGTTTTTTCTATTGTTTAGTCAATTATCTATTGCGCAACAAAATCCTTTGGATCTTTTTCCTGATTTTAAAAATAGAGAAGAACAACGCGAACGATTTATTCAGGAACTCATTCAGTTGGATTCGATTTTGCAATACGATGATTATTTGAGAAGAGTACCAAGAATGAAATGGGAGACTCTTACTATTGAAATAAAGAAAAAAGTTTTGAATCTGGAGTTCCCGGATATGTTTTGTAAGGATTATAGAACCTTGCTTGGTGAAGATAAATTGAAGAATCTTCAACGATTGAAAGATGAGGGAAAACTGGTTGCTTATTGCAGGGGAGTAGCAAGTGATCTGGATGTGCTTCCACAGCGTTCGGGAGATATAAAAAAGGATTGCGAAACTTACCTGGCATTAATTAAAAAGATAATCAATAACTATAAGAATGATCTGGGAGGACTCACTTTTGAAGGGTATATGGAAATGGAAAGAAACGAAAATATTTCCAATGATTCGAAAAGGTTCTCATTCCGGAAAATGTTCCTCCAATTTCTAAATGAAACGTACCATGTCTCTTTTGAATAGCTCCTTATTATGCTGCTTGTCAGTTTTCTTTTTCACTATAACCGGTCTTTCCCAAGAAGATGGAAATGGTTTGGAAATAAAAGAGAAGTTCAAAGCTTTTTTCCAGGATAATCGCTCCGAATTAAGAGATTCGATTACTTATTACGAAGATTTAAGACAGTTGACTCGTTTGAAATATGAGATTGCCAAAGAACGTTATTTTGAGAATCAATATTCGGATTATTTTACCAATAGTTTAGAACACCGTAGACAGACATTCTACTGGCAATTACAATCCACAAAATGGATTTTTCTGATGGTTATTATCATTGTATTTAGTGGTCTTTTCTTTGCGGGTATTCAGTTTTATCATTCCATTAAGAAAAACAATTCAAAAAAGAAAATATACCCGGAGAAACAAGAGGAAATGAGTAAGACAGAAATGGAATTGTCACTGAAAGGGGTGAAGATCAATTCATCCGTTATTGGATTGATTATATTGGTTATTTCCGTAGCGTTTTTCTATCTATACATTCTGTATGTGTATCCCATTAACCAGATTAATATTGATAACTCGAATTTTTCATCTAATGAAATAAAGAATGGATTAGGTAAAAAGTGAGTTTTGAATCGTACAAAAATTATGATTGATTTGAGAAGTGTTATTAAACAGTTTCTAATCATTTAATCCACTTGGATTGCTGATAAAACTATTATGGATTATGGTTCCATTTCCGTTCACCCTTCTCCACAAAAAGTAAAAGAGCATTACATGAGTGATGCTTTTTGCTTTTTGTCCCTCTTCAATCACTTCGATAGCTATTCACACTCACCCTAAGTATTCGCTTTTTCTAGTTGTAGAGAAGTGTGAGAATATAGCGGGATCCTTGTTCGAAGGTTGAATCCAGTCTATTGCCTTTATTTAAAATTTGAAGTTGCAGGCGTTGCAGATTAAATGAATTGAGTATTATTGTGATACTGAAACGATTACTATTCACATAAAAAATCACTATGACAGCTTATATCCGGCGTAAGACCAAAAATGGGATTTCAGCTACTTCTAGAAATACTACGAAACATTCAGGTGCAGGATATACTCATGGGGATGTGGCTCGATTTGCAGTAGCGCAGAATGAGCAAAACCTGCGTATACAATTCCCAAATATCGTTTCTGTGAGCGATGCTGTTACTGATCTTTCGAAACCGGAGTCGCATGTAGTCGTGTTATATTTGAAAGATGAAAGCACGACGCTGATTCCTGCTAAACTTGAAGCAAAGATGCCGAATGGAAGTACATGGAGTATTGCGACGGAAGTAATCAAAGGTGCAGGAACCGCTACAATCCATTTGTCACAGCAAGATACTGTTTCAGAAGTTGGATTTCCACTGGATATAGGTTCGATTTGCTGCATTGTCGAATCAAAAAGAAATCCTGATTTCCTCGGAATCGTAACAGCCGCACATGTCTATACAAAAGGCGATTTCCTCACAAATAACAACACTTTCCTGGATGCTTCGCTTCAGGCGAAAGTCGAATTCAATGGAGTCGTGCAGGGGAAATGGTTTTACAAACAGCTGCTGGACAATCAGGATTTGATTGTTGTACAAATGGATCCGGGAATAACCGTTGACAACTTTGAGCAACCAATCCGGTTTAATGATCAATACTATTCGGTAAGTGATGCGGATATTGGAAACACCGAGGTAACAATCCAGGCTCGCAATCAGCAGTACAAAGCATTTATATTGGATCATAATGTCCAAAAATATCCCATACGCTATGGAAACGGGACGTTCGAAAAGAATAACCTGATTCTGATTGGAAGTGACCGAAACAGACAAAATGCGAAACCAGTCTCTCAACCCGGAGATTCGGGGGCGGGGGTGTATGTCGAAGCCGGCGGTCAAAAACAACTGGTCGGTATTCTGCTGGGGAGCGATGTCAATTTCACATTCGTGCTTCCGGTAAAAGACACCCTGTCTCCAAACTTCAAAATCGTTTAATCAATATCTATGACTTATGAAAAAACTGTTACTATTCCTTATTCAGCTGATCTTTTTAGGATCAGTGGTTGCACAACAGGGAACCTTCACTATTTCTAGAGATAATGCTGGGAATATACTGGTTGTAAACGCCACAGATCTGCAGCAAAAGTACTCTGAACTTGTATTACTATTTGACGGGATTCCGGGAACTTCCAAAATCGACTTTGTTACTCCGGATGGATACGGAAGCTTATATGGTGAGGGAAAGAAGCCACTCAACACCATAGGTACAAACTCCGGGAACAATAAATTCACGATTAGGATTGTTCAAAACCAGGGGAACTATGTTCTTGTTACAGACACTTCTTCTTCAGTTATGATAAATTTTCTTATTGAAATCGACGGGAAAACATCCACAATCCCTTTTCAATTGCTGCCCATGGCAATAACTCCTCCGGTAACCCCATCTTTGACCAATCCTCCCGCTAAGGTTGCTTTATCGGCCAAAGGGAAAACTTATAAGCCCGGATATTTATTGTATGACGCATTATACATGAAAGATAATCTGAAAGAGGATTCTGTGATCCGGGAAATTCTCAAATTTTATGAAATAAAAAGTTCAACAGATCTCGCATACAATCAGTACCTGAAAAGTATCATGCCTGATGTTTTTGCCAGTACGCACAGCGGAAACAAAATCGGCGATATGACCTCCTCCATTTTTAGCAGTGTTGGCAATCTCAACGTCACCAACTTTGCTGACGGCCTTGCTAAATTCATTGTAGACCGTACCAAACAGGAACTCAATATCGCTTTCTTCGATAAATTCAAGGAAGTGCTGAATGATCCGAAGTATGTGGACCTGAAAACTGTTTTCCCGGAAACGTATGCGGTATTGATGGTCATCGACAACCAGATTTACAATTACAACGATTATTTGCAGGCACTTCGAAATGCGTTCGACCGCGACCTTTCTGATTTACCGACTAATTTACCATCGATCATCGACAATCATAATGCCTATTTTAATGCAAATCCGGGGCTGAAAGTCATTCTTCAAAGCAGTTTCTACATTGCGCAGCAGGTGCAACTGAAAGAACATCCTGGACAAATGATCGCGAATTATCCGGTGGATGAGTTTATGGGAACCCAGACGGGAATCAATCAAAACGTTGCTTCTTCTTTCAAGACTTTGCAGTTGGTATCCAAGTCCTTCAAAAGTAAAACTGATTCCCTGGCACACTACTGGGCAAACGACAGCCTGATTAAAAAGTTGTTCACCAACGACACAGCTGTAAAAATATACATCGGACTCCTGGTGCAGCAGGCAAAAAAAGAAGACATCGTTTTTAAGGGAAAGGCGAGTAAAGAACTTTGGAAAATCATCGACAGTTCCTATACTCTGGCACGTGGTTATGAGGAATACAAAAATTTCTTCCGCACAATTTCTTCGAAGGTTCGTGATATTGAGAAAGAAATTGATGCACTTAAAGAGATTGACAAAGATTCTTTAAAGGTCGAGAAATACCACGTTATCGCAGGGAAAGCACTCGATCTGATGGACCAATTGATTACCGTTGAAAAAATGCCGTACTTCCCTAAGGATCTGAACATTGCAAAAAAAGCGGGGATTTACATTTATTCAGCCCGTACGGCGTCTGATATTGTTGTGGATGTCAATCGAAAGCAATATGCTTCTGCCATCATGAAAACGGTGATGCTGTACGATACGATCTTCCACAAGGATGCTGTAGATACTTTTATTAAGCAGGGATATAAATTAATGTACAGGGAAAAGGCAGCTCTGATGACAAACCAAAGATCCGAACTTGAAGAAGAAAACAAAAAGCTGACAGCGACAATTGGTACACATGCACCGACAGCGGACGAAAAGAAACGTCAGACATACCTTTCAGAGAAGACGAAAGAAATTTCAAAACTATTGGACCAACTTGCAAAAGATTCTATCAATAAAGATCTTTTCAAAAAATGGGAGGACAGTATCCGGAATGAATTGACGATGACCATCAAATCGCTCCTCAAATACGGAACATTCATGGCTGCCATTATCGATGCCAAAACATCTGATGATGTCCAGGCTGCTATTGAGTCTGCAGCATTGCCGGTTGGTTCTGCACGCATTAAGCGGGAATCAACATTCAACATTGCATTGAATGCTTATTGTGGCCCATATGTGGGATATGAACGTGTCTATGACCTCGACCCGAAATGGATGTCTGCGAGCAAAAGTACTGTAAACAGCTACGGTCTGACTGCACCGGTTGGAATATCCATCAGCTACGGCGGAAACTGCAAAAGGGCAAAGAACCATTCTTCTTACAGCCTGTTTCTTTCAGTCATCGATATTGGAGCCATTGCTTCTTTCCGTTTCATCGATACAACAACTGAAGTATTACCGACCATTCAGCTGAAAAACATCCTTTCGCCCGGAATTTTCTTTTCATACGGTATTCCGAAGCTGCCGGTATCTGTGAATGCCGGTTGGCAGATGGGCCCGCTTTTGCGCAAGGTAGATACACAAATTAACGAAAACACTTACAGCGATCGCTACGGTCGTGTAAGTCTTTCGATTTGCATCGACATACCGATCGTTAATTTTTATACGTTTACAAGTTCCGGGAAGCCGAAGTTCAGGCTTTAGAACTCGATTTTATGAGATACGCATGTTCCCGGAATGCAGCCAGTTGTTCCGGGATCGCATTCATTTGGGAAGTTTTCCGGGAAGAATTACGGGGTTTGATGAAAGGTTTTTTTTCTATACGGAATTGAGGACGGGAAAAAATAGGTAAGTTTAAAAGACAAACAAAGATCTTTTTCTCTTAGAAATGAGTCAGGAATCAATCACTATTAACTTTAAAACAAAAAAATGTCTAATCAAATTACTATTCAGGGAACTTTATCATTCAATCGATCCAATGATGTTATTGCAACCGTGAAACTTCGAGAGGCCAATTCCCCGGTTTCGATAGCCGAATGTGAAGTGGACAAAGGAGCGAAGGGGAAATTTAGCTTGACGGCAACTCCCGCTATGACCAATGCAATTCTTTATATTGTTGCGGAACTGCATAGCTCAGATGTGGTTTTGCTATCGGTTCTGTCTCCGGATTTTCACCGGGAGATTGCAACAAAGGGAGTTGTCGTAAACGAATTTACCACAGTGGCATCAGCATTTACCTGTGCCCAGTTCTTTAGTGGACTTGAATTATCAGGAAATCAACAAGGTATTCGGATTGCAGCTAAAAACACACCTAATTTCGTCAATCCTGTAACGGGAACCTGGGGAGATGTGTTAACCGCTCCTTTCAACATCACACAGAATGAGACGCTGGCACGCTTCAATACGTTGGCAGCTTTGATCGCGGCTTACGGGACAGTAGGTGTCACAATCGATTACTGGCAGCGGGAGTTTTTAGAGTGCTCCGCGCCATTGGGAGGAAAAAGACCGGAGAATACAGCTGAGGCAATGATTGGTATTGCTCAATCTCCCTGGATGTATCCAACAGAATTGTATCGTCTTTTCGATAAAGCTTATCCGCAGCCCAAGGATGGGTTTCCGGCTAAGCCAAACAGTAAAGTTCCTGTTAGTCGTCGAAACTCGCCTTTTGTGCCTTATTTGAGCTTTGCCCCGGAGGATTTTGCGATGATCCTGGTTTTTGGGCAGGGAGGAATTTGTGCACCCGGAAAACTTGCTTTGGATAATGACGGAAACCTGTGGACCGGTTTGAACTGGATGCCCGGTGCACAAAACGGAGTCTACCAGGGAATTGGCGGAGGACTCGTTAAACTGGATTCGACCGGTAAATTACTTTCTCCACCGGTTACCGGTTATACGGGAATGGGAGTGGATGGTGTAGGTTGGGGAACGGCGATTACCAATAACGGTACCTGTTGGGTAACGAGTTTTAATGGGGCTATCGGTGTGCATAAACTGGAAGACGGTTCCCCGGTTGTTCACCGGATCCCCGAAAAACTGGAAGAGAAACTGACCACGATCGGTGGATTGCAAGGCATCGGTGTAGCGCCAAACGGCGATATTTGGGTGGCTGGGACTTCATCCAATGAAATGCTTTATTTTCCGAACGGGGAACTAAAGGAAGGTAAAGTTGTGACAATTGAACATGAACATGGAAAACATAAGAATGCACTATCAGCCCCCTTTGCAGCTTCCATTGATCGTGAGAACCGGGTTTGGATCAGTAACACGAACAGTAAATCGCTGATACGCTATTCTCCGTCAGATGAAAAAGTAGAACGTTTTATTCTTGCAGGTGGCGGACGCGGTGTTGCACTGGATTCAAAAGGCAATTGCTGGGTAGCTTGTAATACCAGCCCGGATTTCCCGCCGACAACTCCAACAGACAATATTTCGATTATTGAGGGCTTTGCTCTTGGTTATCCGCATCTGGAACAGACATTGGGGCGTGCTAATAAAACAGGTTCTGTTTTTATGATTCCTGCTCATGCCAAGCCCATCGATACGATTGATGAAACCACTCACGAATCTGATTTAACACCTTACGGAGACGGTGAACTGAATGCTCCCTGGGGAATATCCGTTGATGGGAATGACGATGTTTGGGTTGCCAACTTTATGGGAAGAGGTGTTTCATTTATGGCCGGAGCTTCAGCGAGTAAACGTACAGAATCCTTTGACACGGGAGATGTGATCCATACCATTCATTCGGGGAGTATACAGATGCTGACCGATGTCATTGTGGACCAGGCAGGTAATCTTTGGTGTGCGAATAACTGGAACCTTCCTCAGACAGTGATGCAGGCAAAACCAAATCCGGCTTATTCGACTTGGGGCGGTGGATCCGGAGTTCTGGTCGTTTACGGAATAGCCAAACCGGTGCAGGTTCCGCTTATCGGGCCGGTGGAAGGTCTTTGATCGGCGAATAAATAATGTGAAAATTGCATGAAAACTAAAAGCATCGCGAAAGTGGTGCTTTTGGTTTTAGAGAGAGAATAATGCCTCTGGTGGGTTCGAATACTTTTTGATTTTGAAGCAATTCAAGATGTTTCAAAATTAGTGCGTAGTATTGAAATGATGCAACCCAAGCGGTTTCAACTAAAATAAACAAACCTTTTTAAACGTTATAGAACAATATATCAACTAAATCTATGAAAAAAGCAGTCATTATCCCCCTCATTTTATTTGCTCAATTACCGGCATTTTCATGTACAATCATTAGCGCAAAGGATAAAAAAGGACAGGTCTGGACAGGGAATAATGAAGACAACCTGTTTACCTTTAAGAATTTGATCAATATTGTTCCTGCCAATAGTGGCAATTATGGATATGTGTTTTTTACGTACAATAACCCTAAACAGGGAATGCAGGGAGGTGTGAACGAGGCCGGTCTGTTTTTTGATTTTAACGGAGTTGAGTACACGGAAAGCAAAGCCAATGAGAAAAAGGAATATTATCCCGGGGGACATGTCAAAATGTTTGAGTATATCATGGAGCATTTCTCAACGGTTCAGGAAGTTATGGATCTCTATAGAAAATACAGAATTCCCGGAATTGAACACAGTCAGCTGCATTTGGCTGATAAGTTGGGGAATTTGGGAATTATCGTTGCGGATAGTATGTGGATCACAAAAGATAATTACCTGGCCTCCACGAATTACAATTTATGTCATGGAGATCAGGAAGACGATCCCTGTTTCCGCATGCCGATTGCACAGCGATTATTAAAGAACCAGGAACCTTCCCTGGAATTGTTTACACAGATTTGTGATTCGACCCATCAATTTTATTCCAGTGGTGCCAGTACCATCTATTCGAACATCCATAATTTGTCGACCGGTGAAATCTGGTTTTATTTCGGCCTGGATTTTAAGAACGCTTACAAAACATCTGTCCGGGAATTATTAAAGCGGGGAAAAACATCCCTGTTTGTATGCGATTTGTTCAAGGACCAGATTTTGGTCAAGGCACATACAGCTGCAGAGAATAAAGATTTTGAGAAGTCTATAGAATTGATGGAGTCCATTCAGGATTCAACGCAGCGTTTAACACTGATGCGTTTACTTGTTACCGGGTTAATTGATATGGAAGCAAATATAGCTGCCTACCCGGTGTTTGAACATTTTTTGGAGCAAATAAAGCCTGAAGAAAAGGATTACTATGTGAATGGTTTTGCCTTGTATTGCAGAGGCGAGAAAGAGCGTGCCAAAGAATCTTTAAACGAAGGTTTGAGAAATTATCCGGGGGCCGAAACATTGATCGGCTTTAAAGAGCAGCTTGAGGGAAAGTTCCCTTCAGGGAATAATTACCGCTTGGAGTTGGATGATTTTAAGGAGGCGACTTATGTACTGATCGACGGTTTGTCCTATTATCAATTTGAAAATTTGCTGGTGAAAGTGGGCGATAAATGGATAGGAGAATATCCCTTAGAGCCGGATGAATACTTTTTTAGGTTCAATGTGGACGGAAAAATAGTTACATCCAAGCAATTCGAAGTGGCGATCTACGATGATGAACCGCATAACCGGGTCGTTATTAAAAAGCATTTTTTCAGAGGCCGGCGTAAGATTAAATAAACGGAAAACGTCATAAACTCTTTTTGAGTAAGGATTTCGCGGGAATGTTCGTAATTTTACCGTATTAACAATGCCTTGCCAAATAAACTTACCATAAAATGAAAATCCCCCAATTTATCGGAATGCTATCCCTTTGTCTATTGTCTTTTGCGGCAAAGGGGCATGAAATTGACAGTTTACTTAAGCAAATTCCGAAGGTTTCCGTTGAAAAAGAGAAGATAGAGCTGTGGGAGCAAATAATTAACCTTAGTATCTGGCAGAAATCCGAAGCGGAAACCAAAGATTACATTGACCGGCTGAACCGGTACAGTCAGCAGAGAAAGAACCAATACGGTATGGCTACTGCCGATCTCTTGTATGCAAAGTACTATGAGCGGCAGCAGGAAATGGATAAAGCCAAAAAGTATGCGGGTCTTGCATACGATTATTTCTATTTGAAGAATGATCGGCTGGGGCTGTGCAAAGCGCTTCGCCAGCAAGGTTATAATGCCTTTAAAACCAGCAACAACGAGAAAGCCACAAAACTGGCATACAAAGCGTTGAATCTGAGTATCCTGATCAGTAACGAAACACAGGAAGGCTTGTGTTTGGCCCAGGTCGGAATGATTTTGTTCGGTTCACAACCGGAGGAGGGGATCAAATTGCAAAAGCAGGGATTTGAAACACTTGTAAAGGCAGGTGCAAAAAGAGAAGCGTCCATGACGGCTATAACCCTCTCAACCCTTTACATGAATAGCAATGAAAATGTCCTGTCACAAAAGTACATCGATACTTTTTTTGTGCTTCAGCAGGGCTTAAACGATGCAGGGTTACTTGCTCAAGGGACCACAAACGCGGCTTTACTTGCACAGGGACTCGGAAAAAAAGTGGAAGCAGAAAGACTTATCGAAGAAAGCGGAAAGTATTTTTCCCGAATTAAAAGCGCTGCTGTTCAGACACAGTTTTACCGTATAAAAAGTGTTTTTTACAGGGAAAGCAATCGTTTTCCGGAGGCCATTGATGCTGCAAAAAAAGGACTGGACTTACTGAAGAACGTGAAAGGATTGGATAATGAGAAAGGAATGCTGAATTATACGCTTTTCATTGCTTATAAAGGATTGAAACAATACGAACAAGCCATTGCAGCTTACGAAGAAGCCGTGAATCATGAGTTTGTACTTTACGACCAGCAAACGCAGTATGGAATTGCCAACCTGAAGGAGAAATACGATACCGACAAAAAAGAACAGGAAAACAAAGAGCTGAAACAGGTCAATGAGATCAATCAGTTAAAACTAGCGACCAACCGCTATTTTAGTATTGGAATCGTACTCTTGTCGTTGCTGTTAGTGGTGGTATTTATCCTGGTTATCCGGAACAACCGAATCAAAGCACGGGAAAAGAACATTCACCTGCAGCAGAAGCTGTTGATCTCACAAATGAATCCGCACTTCATTTTTAACTCACTCAATTCCATTCAGAATTTTATTTACAAGCAAGATCCATTGACTGCAGCCACTTATTTGAGCCGGTTTTCCGAATTGATGCGTATGATACTGACATTTTCCCGCAAAGACCAGGTTACCCTGGCAGAAGAAAAAAAACTTTTGGAACGCTACCTGGAAATTCAAAAACTGCGCTTTGGAGACCAATTGGAATGGGAGATCACTTCTGCTGATGATATTGACGATGAAAATGTACTGATCCAACCGATGTTGTCGCAGCCGTTCATTGAAAACTCACTGGAACACGGATTGTTTAAAAACGATGAGGTAGGAAGGATTTCCATACGGTTTGCCAAAGAGAAAGACTGTTTGTTGTTTGAAATTGAAGATAATGGAATCGGAAGAGCCGCAGCACTTGAGATCAGGGATCGGAACAAATCGCAACGAAAATCCATGGGAACGCAAATCACAGAAGAGAGACTACGACTATTAAATAACGACTCCGAGCTGCCCGTGATG
>CBINBC010000054.1:0-23650 GCA_966248825.1 uncultured Fluviicola sp. | reverse complement strand
CGCGGCCCCGAGCAACTCGAACGGGACGCCTTCGGCAGTCAGGCTGTCGGTGTAATGATCCTGGGAAAACACATTTCCGAGAGCACAAAAGATGCTAATGGACAAGAGGATTATTTTCATCGGCTTCCGAATAAGGAGCTTCCAACACGGATCATGTTACTTCCTTCTTCAATGGCTAAGGCATAATCACCGCTCATACCCATGGAAAGGACTTTGAAATCAGGGTTGTATTTGAAATAATTGCTTTTCAGGATCATGAAATAGTTATTCAGGTTCCGGAATTCGTCACGGATTTGCTCTTCATCTTCCGTGAAACTGGCCATTCCCATTAAGCCTGTAATCGAAA
This sequence comes from uncultured Fluviicola sp., assembly GCA_966248825.1. Taxonomy (GTDB): domain Bacteria; phylum Bacteroidota; class Bacteroidia; order Flavobacteriales_D; family Crocinitomicaceae; genus Fluviicola. The sequence goes on along the minus strand of CBINBC010000054.1, from coordinate 23,304 downwards.
CATGATGCATTTCTACAAATTCGCGGCTTTGCAGGATTTCTTCCGCTTCTTCAAAGGAAAGTCCGAATTTGGTTTCTTCCTGTGCAATGTGAAATTGAAGCAGGCAGGGAATTACGCGGTTATTTTTTTCTCCCTGTTTGTTGATCTCCTGGAGCAGTTTAAAACTGTCGACCGAATGGATCAATGAAACGAAAGGAGCAATGTATTTAACTTTATTACTTTGTAAATGACCGATTAAGTGCCACTCGATGTCTTTCGGGAGAACCTCCCATTTATCGACGAGTTCCTGTACTTTATTTTCGCCGAAAACACGTTGTCCGGCGTCATAAGCTTCCTGTATGAGTGAAGCCGGCTTTGTTTTTGAAACAGCGACCAAAACCACGTCTTGTGGGAGCTCTTCTTTCAGTAAATGGATTCTATCTGCTAAAGACATGTTTATTCGTTGATGTTATAAATGGTCAATCCACTGCGCATTTTGGGTTCTACCCATGTGGATTTCGGAGGCATAATTCCGCCCTGGTCCGCAACTTCTTTTACTTCGTTGATGGATGCGGGATAGAGCAGGAAACCGACTTTAAACTCTTCTTTTTTGATTCGGTCTATGATCTTTTTCAACTCCTTAGTTCCCGGAATGAATTCAATTTCTTTACTGGTTTTCAGGTCTTCAATCCCCAAAATCGGGTTCAGGATATAATCGGTAAGGATTTGAGCATCCAATTGTTTTACGACGTCTTTTTCAGTTGTAATCGGTTCTTTTGCTTTAAAAGAATAAGCTTCTTTACCTAGTAAACAGACAATTTCGTGACGTTGCTGTGGTCTGCGTGCTTTTTTCAATTCTTCGATCTCAAAATGTTCGGAGCAAGCCTTCAGGAAGCTTTTAGCAGAAAGTCCGTTCAGAGTTTTCACCAGGCGTTGGAATTCCAAAATTTCCAATTTTTGTTCGTCTATCAAATAGGCCAGGAAAAAATCGTGATTCGGGAATTGCGCCTGCTTGTTTTTGATAATCGTATCTTTTAGCCGGGCAGAGGAAGCAGAACGATGATGACCGTCTGCGATGTACAATTCTCTCAGCGAATCATAAATGGCAATCAGCTTCGGGTCTTTTTCCGCATTGATCACCCATAATTCATGTTTGATCTTATCCGTCGTTGAAAATTCGTATTCAGGTCTCGCCTTAGTAACTTTTTCCAGGTATTTATCCAGTTCCGGAAGATGTTTATGGGCTAAGAGAACGGGTTCTGCATTGAAGCCTGTGATATTCAAATAGTTCGTAAACATGGATTCACGGGATGTGATCGTTGCTTCGTGTTTTTTGATCAGGTCATTTTTGTATTCTTCCACACTTACTCCTGCAATCACTCCGGTAAATTGGTGCGTTCCCTTTGTCTGACGGTAAATGTAAAAAGAAGGTTCTGCATCCTGGATCAGTATTCCCTGATCGATAAAAGAGTCATAGCGTTCTTTCACTGCTTCGAAACGTTCCACGGAATTGGCTTTCGAGTGGTGCTCTTTGTCTCCTTCCGGGTGAATGATATGCAGGAAAGTATAAGGATTCTCGTCCAGCTTTGCACGCAGGATATGCTTGCGATAAGCTGCCAGCGGTCTCGTAGAAACCAGCTGGGCTTTATCTCTTGTCGGACGAATTGCCTTAAAAGGGTGAATTACAGACATTTATTTCAGATCACTTAAGCAGGAACTTGAATTCCGAACTGGTTAACAATCAGATCAGCCAACTCCAAACCGATACGGTCCTGGGCTTCATTTGTTGCTGCACCAATATGTGGTGTTGTTCCTATTTTTTCGTTATTCAATAGATCAGCTCTCGGATTCGGTTCGTTTTCAAATACGTCTAATCCTGCGTAAGCGACTTTTCCTTCAGCAATTGCTGCCAGTAAGTCTGACTCATTCACAACTCCGCCTCGCGCCGCATTTACCAATACCACTCCTTTTTTCATCCGATCGAATTCTGCTTTTTGAATAACCGCAGAACCGTCTGCTTGTTTTGGAATGTGAAGTGAAATGAAATCAGCTTCTTTTAGTGCACTGTTCAAGTCGTTTGTGGAACGGACCGGAACCTTTACTTCACCCAATCCCTGGATTTCCAGTGGAATTTCAACATTGATTTCATGGTTGTTTACAGCGATAACCTTCATTCCGCAGCCAAGTGCATAACTTGCCAATGATTGCCCGATACGGCCAAATCCAACAATGGCAATCGTTTTTCCGCGCAATTCGATTCCTTTTCCGTATTTCTTTTTCAATGCGGAAAAATCACCGGTTCCCATTTGCTTGAAGGAATCGTGTAAAAAACGTGCTCCGGCAAATAAATGTCCCATTACCAATTCTGCAACGGACTGAGAAGAAGAAGCTGGAGTATTGATTACCGTTAAGCCTTTTTCACGGGCATAAGCCACGTCAATATTGTCCATTCCGACACCACCTCTTCCAAGTAATTTCAATCCCGGACAGGAATCTATTACGACTTGTCTGATCGTTGTAGCGCTTCTAACCAAAATAATCTCGATGTTATTTGCATTCACATACGATATCAGGTCATCCTGGTTTACTTTATCCGTAATAATGGTATAACCTGCTTTTTCCAAAGCTGTTTTTCCTTCGTTTGAAATTCCGTCGTTTGCTAATATTTTCATATTTGTTATTTCTGTTCGTTCTATGATTTCGAATGATTCTATATTTGATTCAAATGTTCAAATTGAACGGTTTAATCCCGATAGCTATCGGGACTTTGAACCTCTTTTGAACCTTTGAATAATCTCTATCCGTGTTTTTTAGCAAAATCGTTCATTACATCTACCAAAACCTGGACGCTTTCCAGTTCAAGCGCATTGTACATCGAAGCGCGGTATCCGCCGACACTTCTGTGTCCGTTCAAGCCAATGATTCCGGCGGCTTTCCATGCTGCATCGAATTCATCTTTCAACGCATCATTCGTTAAAAGGAAGTTTACATTCATTTCAGAGCGATCTTCTACAGCTGCCGTTCCTTTGAACAAAGGGTTCGCATCGATTTCAGAGTAGATTAATTTCGCTTTTGCCTGGTTTTTCTTCGCCATTGCCGGAACTCCGCCATTAGCAAGTAAATCCTGCAGATTCAGCATGGCAACATATACTGAGAAAACCGGAGGTGTATTGTACATGGAATCTTTTTCAGCATGCTGTTTCAGGTCCAAATAACTTGGCATGAACGGAGAAGTTGATTTTCCAAGAGCGTCTTTCTTTACAATGTATAGCGTTGCTCCTGCAGGACCTAAGTTCTTTTGTGCTCCTGCATAAATCAAATCAAAATCCGATACGTTGATCTCTTTGGAAAAAATATCCGAAGACATATCACATACCAATGGAAGATTAGTTTTAGGGAAATCCTTGAACTGCGTCCCGAAGATCGTATTATTGGAAGTGAAGTGGATGTAATCCACATCCGTCGGGATTTGAAGATTTTTCGGAATGTAACTGAAGTTTTTATCTTCCGAAGAAGCAAACACATTCACATCAATTCCGGCTTTTTTCGCTTCCTTAATAGCTCCGGAAGCCCAGGTTCCCGTATTCATATAACCTGCTTTCTTTGTTGAGCGCATCATATTCAAAGCAGTAATTGTAAATCCGAGAGTTGCTCCGCCCTGTAAGTAAAGCACTTCGTAATCGTCTGAAATGTTCAATGCCTTTTTTACCAATTCACGGGCATCGTGCATAACAGCTTCATAATCTTTACTTCTGTGAGAGACTTCAAGGATCGATAATCCATTGAAATCCAATACAGCATCTGCAGCTTTTTTAAATACGTCTTGCGGAAGGATACATGGTCCTGCGCCAAAGTTGTGTTTTTTCATGTGTCTTGTTCATTGTTTTTGTCCAGTAGCCACTTTTGATCTATCAGCTTTTAGCCGATATTATCGAAAGCAGTGCTTTCTCTTATTTGGAAGTACACAAATTTCGAGTTTTTTGAACTAAAAGTGAAGTGTTTTTAATTAAAATATTCACAAAAAAAGCCCCGCCAAATGGCAGAGCTTTTAATATGTTGAAGGATTATTCATTCGATTATTCTTCAGTTTTCTTTGCTGGTTTTGCAGCAGGCTTTTTAGCTGCCGGTTTTTTCTCAGCCGCTGGCTTAGCAGCAGTTTCTTTTTTCACAGCAGGTTTTTTAGCAGCTACTTTCTTCTCGTCCGGAGCTTTGTCAGCTGCTGCAGATTTCTTAGCAGCCGGTTTTGCCGTTGTAGTTGCTTTTTTTCTTTTACGGGTATTACCATAGGATCCGTTTACACGTTTTCCTTTTGCCGTCTTGATATCACCTTTTCCCATAATAGTTTATTTGTTTTTAGTTCGAAAAGTCATACAAATATAACTTTCTCTTTGACTTACGGGATATAAAAAGTTCAAAAGGTTCAAAAATGTTTAAAAGGTTCAAGGTGATTGTTTTGAGAAGCCTCCTTGAAAGATTAGATTTTTTGAACACTTTAGCTGTTAGGACTTTGAAGCCGTTTTTCCAATTCTCTTCTGACAACGTCTCCATTGCGCATGTAGCGCTGGCACCATTTCAACTTAATATCCGTTTGATCTGCTTCATTCAGCTTCCAGTTGATATCTGACTCGATCAATCGCTGTCTCAAAGCCTGTAGAGTAAGCGCTACTGAAACAGACACATTGAAACTTTCCGTGAAACCAACCATTGGGATAGACACTTTGTAATCGGCAATTTCACGGATTTCATCCGAAATCCCTTCCCATTCTGTTCCGAAGGAAAGGGCAACCGGCTGATCGAGCGGTAAATCGAAAATGGAAAGTTCTGCGTCCGGTGTTAGGGCCGCGATCTTATATCCCTGCGATTTTAATTTCGAAACAGCATCCAGCAATGGGGTAGGGCCTTCGTTATAATTGAACAGGTCGACCCATCTTCCTGCACCACGGGCAATATCCCGCTGCACTTTGTACTGGTTTTTGCTTTCAACGACATGTAATTCCTGTATCCCGAAACAGTCGCAGCTTCTGAGTACCGCACTGGCGTTGTGTTCCTGGAAAATTTCTTCTAAAAGAACGGTTAGATAACGCGTCCGTTTGGATGCTATTTCTTCAAATAACTGACCTTTTACTTCAGGGATCAACTCATAAAATGCGTGAAGCAATTCGTTTTTCATGCTGCAAAACTAGTGATTTTACAATGAAACTATGCGGTTTAGCAATTTGAAGATATCGCGATGATGCAATATTTCAATATGGCTATATTACAATGTCGCTATGTTGGATCCGATGCAAAGAAAAACGCCCTGAACTTTTTCAAGCAGAGCGTTTTCTTCGTAAATCAAGGGTATTCTAATTGCTTTACCGGTTATTTTTCAATTCATTATTCCCAGATTCGTCCGCCACAAAGCCAAAGGGCCCGAATCTCTTTTTTTGCGCAATTGAAAATAAGTGTAATATACGCTTAGAATCTTCTTCCTAACCAGTTACTTCAATACTTTTAATGTGTTTGTCCGACCGTTTCCTCCGGTAATTCTCACAAAATAAACTCCGGAAGGAAGTCTTTCAAGATCTTTGATTTGTGCCTGAAAATGGGAGCCTTTTTGTGTTAGAATCACGGTGCTGACTACTTGTCTTCCGAAAGAATCTTCCAGTTCCAGTGTCACTCTGTCTGAATTGCTGCTATCCCATGAAACGGTGATTTGGTCCGTAAAAGGTATCGGACTTACTGAGATATTGCCGATCTTGCTTTCCTCCAGTGAAGCTGTTTGATTCTCTAAATAAGTTCGCAGTAATTCACGTACCACAGGCAGTAGTGTCCAGGAGTTTTTAGTATTATCATTGGTGAAAACGGTGATGCTTTGATCCAGTTCCGGGAAATACCAGGAAGAAGCATGGTAAACCAGGTCACCGCCGTGTCCGTACGCTTCATAACCAAGAAAACCGCTGGTTTTATGCATCAAGCCTAATCCGTATTGTTGAATATTGCCTCCAACTGTAATGGTTGTTTTCGCTTCTGCCATGACGGAAGGTGACAGCAGATCCCCGCGCATGTATTTCCGCATCCATTTGGTGCAGTCGGTTGGAGTAGAGAAGTAGCCGCCTGCAGCTCCAGCGGTGGAGTTTAATGACAGATAACTCATGTAGAAATTATGGGCATCGTCCAAAATACCATCTCCGGTAATGTCCAGCCATGCATGCGCTATCGGTGCTGTGACAGTTTCAAAAGCAGGGATGAAAAAAGTACTTAATCCTAAAGGGGCAAAGAATCGGTTGTGTAGTTCTGTATAAAACGGATTTCCGGTTGCTGCTTCAATGATCATCCCTAATAGGAAGTAGTTGGTATTACAGTAGGACCACGAAGCTCCGGGTTGAAAAAGCGGTGGTGAAATAAACCGTTCTATCAGCTCTTCAGGTGTCCAGATGCGCGACATATCAGCTAAAAGCGAATCCTGGTGATGCGGGTGACTTAATACGTCATAAAGTCCGCTGGTGTGGTTCAATAACTGCCGGATCGTAATAGATGTATCGATGTAAGGCATTGTCGGCAGCCATTCGTGCAGGCTGTCGTTCAGATTCAATGTGCCTTCATCCGCCAACTGTAAAATACAGGCTGAAGTGATGGTTTTCGCCACACTCCCGATTAAATATGCATCATTGGGTGTTACGTCTTCAGAAACAGAAGAAGTTCCGGCAGCATGAGCCCATACCGAACCATCTGAAACCTGGATAGCTGCACTGAGTGATTTTGCGCCGAGAACGGTTTTCATACTGTCGAGCGTGTGCTGCAGTTCATTATTCAAACCGGCTGAAATTTGCGCTTTTCCCGAATTCGGAGTTATAAGCAGCGGTATTAAAAAAATAAGCAGGTAATATACTCTCATAAACTGATTTTAAAAGTTATGAGATAAAACTACGGAGGCCGCCGGTGTTCTGTTTGTCGAAAACTGCTAATTTGTAATTCCCAATTACGAGTTCCTAATTACGAATTAAAATAGGAAGTTATTGAATTCACCAGGTAATCACTAAAATCCAATTCGGAATTCGGCATCTGGAATTCGGAATTAATTCGCATTAACCCGTTGCTTCTCAGAATCTGAAGCTCCGGATTGACGGGCGTTCAATGCTTTTCCTTTGCTGAAGCGGTAAGAGAAACTCACTGTCAAAACCCTTGTGTCCAGTTTACTCAGCCAGTTCGCTTTTGAATTTGCAATGTTGCGAATGTCTCCGCCCGGTTGATTTGTGTAAAGGACGTCGGATAGGTTTAGTTTAACGGAACCCTGTTCTTTCAGAATTTTGTAAGCCAGCCCAACCCTGATGGAACCTACGGGAATTGTCAGGAATTGACCGGACAAAATACGGGTCTGGTAGAATCCTGCAAGGTCTGTAGAGAGTTTTTGAGTGATTGTAAAGCGAAATGCAGGTCCAACGTACCAATACCATCTGTTGCCAACCAATGGCTGATCATAAATCACCGTATTATTACCGATGTTTTTCAACTCGGAATAGTACTGAACATTCCACCATTTGGTCAGATTAAACTCTCCGCTGGCGCTTATTCCATAGGTTGTTTGATTGCCGTAATTTCCGGGACGGCTGTAATAAATGTTGTTTACCTGTTCGTTGGTCTCATTAATGAGGTTGTGAACGAGGCTGTAGTCAATGGTTATGGAAAGCAGGTTTTTATACGAGTATGTGATGTCGAAATTGTATGAGAATGTCGGTTTTAAATAAGGGTTTCCGGCATAGTATGTATATGCGTCCATCGGGTAAGTGAAGGGGTTCATATCCTGGTAGTTGGGGTAGTCAATTCTCCTACCGAAAGACATGTTGAACTGGTGGCTTTTCAAGCTGTCCGGACTGTAAGAAAAATAAGCTGTAGGAAATAAACTATTGTAAATGCGTTTAAAGCTGGAATCACTGACCATGGCATTCCCCAATTGGTTACCGTTCATTTGGATGCTTTCAAAACGCACCCCCAGCTGCATACCGAACTTTCCCCATTCCTGAGCATAATTGGCATAAGCGGCATTGTTATTTTCCTTATAGAGAAAACGGTTTGAAAAGGTGTAATTCGGAGTTTGGGTACCATTTGCGTCTACATCGTAAAAATCGGCTGTGTTATCTGTGTTTACAAAAGCGGTCTTGATCCCGAATTCCAATCTGTTATTGCTTTTTAAAGGATTTACGTAATCGATTTTTGCCGTTTTGATAGCTATGTCAGCAGGTAGAGATGAATATAAATTCAGGTTGCCGACAGGTGTTCCATCTGGTGTTCTGACCTGGTTGTCCAGTGTTTGGTCCTGGTTCGATGTGTATCTGATATAATCCGCATTAACAGCAAGCTCCTTTCCCAAACTGTCTATTTTTACGGTGTAGTTCACATTCGCACTTCCGTTGTACCAGCTATTTTCAGCCATCGTATAGGCGGAAACCAAAGCTGAAGTCGAATTGTCTGCCGCTAAAATGGAAGCATGACTGTCGTGACTGGTTTTTGAAGGATTGTAAAACCCTGAAAACACAACACCGATCGTAGACTTCTTACTTGCGTACCAATCCATTCCGACCTTAGCAGACCTTCCGCCATGTTCTCTTTTGATATAAGAATTTTGTAAAAAAGAAGAGCTTGTCTGACCATCCGGAGTAAAGTAATAGCGATTAATATCCAAATCCTGGTAAGAATTGTTTTGGCTCCAGCCAAGTGTGGAGAAGAGATTGATCTTACTAACGCGGTAATTGAAATTGAAACTGTTATTGGTACGGTAATACCTTCCCTGGCCGTAGCTTAGAGTAATTCCACCATTAAATCCTTTTTCCTTCAATTTTTTTAAAATGATATTGATGATCCCGGCGTTCCCGGAGGCATCGTACCTGGCTGGCGGATTGGTCATGATCTCAATGGAAGCAACTAGATTTGACGGTAATGAGCGCAGATAACCGGCAAGATCTTCCTGTGACATGTATGTGGGTTTGTTATCTATGAAAACCTGTACTCCGGCTTTTCCTTTTAAAGAAATATTCCCGTTCATATCCACCGTAATCCCAGGTGCTTTTTCCAGGAGGTCAAGAACTGTTGTTCCGGAACCTCCGACAAGTGCATCCGGGTTTACAACAACGCGGTCAATTTTACGTTCTATAAATGGCTTTTTAACGGTGATAACCACGTCGTCTAACGCTGTGACAGGCGCACTCACTAAAATTTCCGGTAATTCGATGCGTGAAGCTGTTGAATCTATCTGAAAACCGGGACTTACATATTTCTGGTAATCTATTTGGTCGATGATGATGACAAATGTTCCCGTTTTTGAAATCTCCAGTTCAAAATTTCCCAATGAATCACTGATTGCAGCTTTTACCAATGATGAATCAGCGGCCTGGCACAATCTTATAATCGGTGGTGATTGGGGATCAATTCCTTTGACTTTTCCTGAAACGCTAATTTGCTGTGCGGATAAGTTCTGAAAAGATTGAAATGTAAAAAAAGAAAGGAATAGAATAAAGGAATTGAAGTGTGTTTTGGTCATGGGTATTGAAAATAGAACTGTCTCACAAAGATGCCCTATTTCGAGAAAAGTTGCTTGTAAATCAGTGCTAATTTGTGTAAAAGAGTTTATTCCGTGTTGAACGGTTTTAAATCCTGGTTGAGTAATGAGTAGGAGGGATTTTGTAGTACTTTTTAAATGCTTTACTGAAGGAGTAAATATCTGCAAATCCTGTTGAAACAGCCGTGTCGGAAACCGAATAATCTGCTTTTAGTAAAAGGGCTGCATTTTTCAATCTCACTGAGAGGATGTATTGATAGGGAGTAACACCCATCACTTGTTTGAATAAGCGGAAGAAATGGTACTCAGACATTCCGGCTGTACGAGCGATGGTTTCAATGGTTAGGGTTTCCGAATAGTTCGAATCAATGAACTCCTTTCCTCTTAAAACACGACGGCATAAATCACGCTGTGTTTCGTTCCTTACTGCTTTGATGGATTGAAGCTGCTTGAAAACCTGCGCCTGGTCACTAACCAATGCCTCTGCCAGGTTGTAGAATAGTTCCTGGTTTACCTGATCTTGGGTAAAAGTCTGGTCGTTGATGCTGTTGTTTATATACTGAAGTTTTCGTCCTAATTCCGTGTGTGGAGCCTGGTATTGGTTCTCCAGGAATTCTTGACTGTAAAAGAAGTTGGATAGCTCCGGGTCGGAAACGGGTGTATCGGGAGCCTGAATGGTTGAAACAACATCCGCAATCAGTTCATTGGAAATATTCAGGCACATGCCCTTTACATCCTTTTCGCTGTCAATAATTACACGGCCTTCTTTGTAGCCGTTCATTAAAAGGTATGAACCGGAATGAATCGTATACGAGTGGTTGTTAATGGTATAGCGCTCGATTCCGTTGCGTACGAACTTAATGGCAAAGCAATGAGAAGTCATTGATCGCTCAAAATCCTTTAAGGACGACAAATTGAAGACGTTACCGGTTTTGCCGACACGTACCATCATCTGGCCGTTTTTGTAGAGAGAAGGATTGCTGAGCGTTCTCATTATTAGTGTTTTCTATCAGCCAATGTATCTAAAAATGACCAAGATCTAAAGTGATTGAACGAGCTATCTCCTGAAGTGTATGGATCAACTAAGGAAATGTGGTGTATACGAATTAAAAATTCGGAAGAATAAATTAATACTTTTTAAAAGTTATTACGGCAGTGACGGTGAGTCCCTGGAAAAAAGTAAGAGGCAAAAAAAATCCCCCCGCCGATTAGACGAGAGGACCTTTTCTCTAAAGAATATCGTTTCTTAGTTAACTGCAGTAGATAACTCAGCACCAGCTTTGAAACGTACTACGTTCTTAGCTGCGATTTTGATTTCTTTTCCTGTTTGTGGGTTACGACCAGTTCTAGCCTCACGCTTAGAAACTGAGAAAGATCCGAATCCTACCAAAGAAATACGGTCTCCTTTTTTCAATGCTCCAGCTGTAGCACCTACAAATGCATCCAATGCTTTTTTAGCATCAGCTTTAGACAATCCTGCTTCAGAAGCAATCGCATCAATTAATTCTGCTTTGTTCATAGTTTGGTTTTTTTTGAATGATTTCTAATAATTAACACAACAAAAATATATGAATATGCTTCTCTACCAAGACCAAACACTAAAAAGCGCCGATTTTGTTGATAAATAAACGCATTTGTTGATAAGCACCCCTGTTTTTAGGGGTTTTCAGGCCGATTTGGACCTTTGCGCGGTGAAATTTAGTTCAAAACAATCGTCCAATCGGATGAATTATTTCCCACCAACCACTCTTTTGAGGTCATTTTCTTCTTTCCTTCCACCTGAAATTCCAAAATTTCGAGTTGTTTTTGGTTGGTGTCGACAAATAGCTGGGTCTTGGTAGATGATAAATCAATCGATCCGTTTCCTGTTTGTTCCGTAATCCGCGTTTTAAGAATCTTTACGTTCTTTAATTCTCCTTTCGCGTTTTTCCAGGTTGTCCAGGCTGACGGATATGGATTCAATCCTCTCACCAGGTTGTGGATCGCTGCAGGATCCGCATCCCAGTCTATTTGAGTATTCTCTTTGAATAATTTCGGTGCCGGACGCATGCTTGTTCCCAATTCGGATTGCGAGATAGGGTTTACTTCATTGGCTGCAATGCGGTTGAGGGTATCTACAACTAAATCTCCTCCAACTTTAATCATCCGGTCATGCAGTTCTCCTGCGCTTTCGTCTTCAGAGATGGCCATTTCTGTTTGCCCTATAACGTTTCCGGTATCAATCGCTTCATCAATGAAGAATGTGCTGACTCCGGTTTTGGTGTCTCCGTTAATAATAGCCCAGTTGATCGGAGCAGCTCCGCGGTAATCGGGAAGCAGGGAAGCATGCAGATTAAATGTTCCGTATTTCGGCATTTTCCAAACTTCGGTCGGAAGCATTCGGAAAGCAACTACTACAAAGACGTCTGCGTTTAAAGCGGCTAACTGATCCAGGAATTCAGGATCTTTTAATTTCAAAGGTTGAAGGACCGGGATATTGTTTGCAATGGCAAATTGTTTCACAGGGCTTTCGTGCATGATTTGACCTCTTCCTGCCGGTTTGTCTGCAACGGTCACGATTCCTGCTAAATTCAATCCCGCATGCTGAATAGCTTCCAGAATTCCAACTGAAAAATGGGGTGTACCCATGAAAACGATTCGTAAATTATTCATAAGCAATTTTATTTGTAGTTCGATTGATCCATTTCAGGTACATAAAGGAGGTGAATCCCATCGTGATAAAATAAACGTATTCGACTAGCCAAACCCATTGAACAGGCCAGTTCCAGACTTTAATAAAGAGGTAAGCGAAAAGAATGTATAAAGTAGTTGCCAGACATTCAACCAGAAAAGTGGTCCGCGTTTTCCCGATTCCGCTGATGGTTTGGAAATAAACGCTTCCCAAACCGTAAATGAATATAGAACCGCTGACTATTCGGAGGATTTGCGCGCTTTTAGCTACATGTTCCGGGTGTTCCGAAACCAAACGGATTAATGTCTCCGGGTAAAGGATGGAGCCATGGAATGTCAGCACCAGGAAACAAGCTGTCAGTAACTGGATTCTGCGTTGTATGACAGGAATTTTATCAAATTCTTTCGCTCCGAAATATTGCGCGATATATGTTTTGGTAGCTGCTGCAAATCCCCAAATTGGAATAAAAGCCAGGAAATAGATGTAGCGAATGTTTAAAGAGACTGTCAGATTGTCTCCACCCATTTGTTCGATCCATATAAAGAAAATCGTCCAGATGGATAGAGCAACAATTCCCTGGAATAATAAAGGAATACCAATTTTGAGGTTTTCCCTTATTTGCAATTTACTGATGAAGTTTTCTTTCCACACAGGATACTGGTTCTTCAATTTTCCTCCTATCAAAGTTGCAAGCAGGAACAGCATTCCTAAAAATTCAGCACCGGTAGAAGCAATTGCCGCACCTTCCAGCCCTAAACGGGGAAATGGTCCGATACCAAATACCAGTAAGTAGTCCAGCACAATATTGGAAAGCGCCGCAATCAATGAGGTGATCAGTACAAGGGTTGTTTTTCCTACTGCCAGGTAGGAAGCTTGTATGCTTATGGTAATGGTAGCAGCCCAGAATGAGTAACTCCGGATTTCCAAAAAAGATTGTTCGGCTTTTGCCAGTTCGCTGTTTGTGACCAGGTAATTCATCAGTGCCGGCATACCAAGCTGGACCAGCAAGGTCAAGACTATAGCTGCGATAAAAAGGATTGCAAAGTTCGACTGGAAAACAGCGGCAAATCCTCTTTCATTTTTTTCGCCTACTTTTTGAGCCATTGCAATTTGAGCGCCATCACCAAGCCCGATGAAAACCATGTACATGGTAATGTACCATAATCCGGCACTTCCGGATGCATCATAAGCCAATTTGCTGAAACGGCTCAAGAAAGCGGCGTCAGTTATGGAAATAACGGATTGAATGAATCCGCTGAGCATCATTGGAAGAGCAACGGTCAAAATGCTCTTATAGCGTATATCCAGCATCAGATAATCTGTAAAAGCAGCCCTTTTAAATATTCTCCTTCCGGATGAAATGCATTAATCGGGTGATCCGCCGGCTGATGTAATTGTTCCAGGATTTTAACGGTTCTTCCTGATTCAATAGCAGCGGCAATGATCGTATTGGTGAATAATTGTTTGTCCACTACCTGCGAGCAGCTATAAGTCATAAGTAGTCCTCCGGGACGAATGTGCTGAATAGCCATTGCATTCAGACGTTTGTACCCTTGTACTGCCTGGTGTCTTTTATCCCTGTGTTTCGCAAACGCAGGCGGATCCAAGATAATAATGTCGTATTCTTCCCCGGTTTCACGGATAAAGTTCATTGCATCCGCAACAATGGATTGGTGGTTTTTAAACCCGTTCAATTCAATATTTGCATCTGTCAGTTCAATGGCTTTTTTAGAGCTATCCAGTGAATGGACCTCTTTTGCTCCTTGTTTTAAAGCTGCCAAACTAAATCCGCCCGAATAACAGAACGTATTCAAAATCTTGCATCCTTCTGCATATTTAGCCAGCAAAGCGCGGTTCTCACGCTGATCGATGAAAAAACCTGTTTTTTGTCCCGTTATCCAGTCTAACTGATATTTCACGCCGTTTTCAAGTGCTATATGCGGAGTTTCACAAGTTCCGTACAAATAACCGTCCTCTACAGGGATTCTTCCCGGAAGTGTTTCTTTGGATTTGTTATAAATGGCTTTCAGATCATTACCCAAAGCATGGATCAATGCATTCTTGATCAAATCGATCTGAAGGTACATGCCTAAACTGTGGCATTGGATAACAGCCACGCCGCCGTAATAATCGATAACCAATCCGGGAAGTTCATCTCCTTCGCCATGGACCAATCTGCAAATGGAGTTATCTTCCCGGAACAAATGCAGTTTCTTGCGCAGTTCTACAGCATTGGAAATGCGTTTGTTGAAAAAATCCTGGTCGATCATTTCCTGATTGAAAGTAAGGATACGGACAGCAATGGAACCGTGCTGGAAATGCCCTTTCGCAATTTCATTGTTTCTGGAGTCCAAAACAGCAACCACTTCACCATCTTCTATAGATTTCGGCATCTCTTTCAAAGCGCCTGAAAAAATCCACGGATGTCTGCGTTCCATAGATTGCGTTTTGTGAGGAAGTAATTGAACACTGGAGTACATAACAAGAAATTTTGTGCAAAGATAGTTTATTAATTACGAATGAAGAATTCCGAATTTCGAATTGAAAGGCTCGGTTAGAGCTTACGGCTCCGAATAAAAAGAAAACGACAAGGAATTATCCATGACAAATTATCAAGAGCTCTCCGGCTTGATAATTAAACAATTCATCATGGATAATTAAATTCGGAATTCGTAATTAGGCATTCGGAATTCACCGTATCTTTGTTAAAAAAGTAAGATGTCGTACTCAATTCAAGTATTTCTAAAAAACAATTCTTTTTCGGAAGAGTATGCCCGGGAAAAGCATGAAGGAAAAGATTCCCCTGAAAATATCCGTTACGAATGGGAGGACGAGTTCCGCCTGACCGATTCTTCAGACGTATTGGAGATTGTTCGTGATCACCCTTTTGTTCTGGCCGGAGAAATCGGGGAAGGGAAGGTCTTTCATTATGAGATTCAGGATGTGATCCAATTTATCTTTCACGGAGAGAACGGAGCCACACCTATCGTTTTTTCTGAAAAATGCCTGGATGAGTACATTATCGACCACGATCATCAAAAATTGAAAGTTTATCTGAATGATGACGAAGTGGTAGAGAATCCGGTACCCGGAGTCTATATCGTCTTAAGTGCTTTCCCAAAGGAATTACGAAATTAATGCTTTCGATACAGCAGGTCCATTTTGCATACAACGAACAGAAGAAGATTCTGAATGGGATCTCTATCGACCTGCAGCCCGGTGAAGTTTTCGGGATTGTGGGAGCCAGCGGCGGAGGAAAATCAACACTTTTAAAGATTGCTGCCGGTCTTTTGGATGCTTCCAAAGGAAATGTGTATTGGAACGGTGAACGTATCCCCGGACCTTCCGAGCGCTTGATCCCGGGATATCCTGAGATTCAACTGGTCAACCAGGATTTTAACCTGGACCTTTTTCATACGGTAAGGGAAAATATTCGTGTAAAGATTCTACATCTGCATGAAAAAGACCGCGAACGTTTTTGTGATGAATTACTGGATTTGGTTGAATTGAATGAACAAGCATCCCAGCAGGCACGTTATTTATCTGGAGGAGAACAGCAACGGTTAGCTATTGCGCGTGCGCTTGCTCTGGAATCGGAAGTATTGCTGCTGGACGAGCCTTTTTCTCACCTGGATGCACATTTAAGGCTAAAGATCGGTGCGTATATCAAACAACTGGTAGAAATTCGGAATACGCTTTGTATTTTGGTTTCTCATGAAGGTGACGAAGTGATGCAGTGGTGTGGAAGAATCGCTTTTTTGAATAAGGGAAAATTCAGTCGTGTAGATACTCCACAAGCCTTTTATTTCAGCCCTTCCAGTTTCGATGAAGGAACTTATTTCGGAGAATTAAATGAGCTGAAAGCAGGGAAAACTAAAATATTATTTCGACCTTGTGAGTATAAAATTGTCAAAAATGATGGTTTGGAAGTGGAATTCACAGGTGCTGTTTTCTTCGGTGTATACTGGAAATCTTTCTTTAGGACGGCCGATAAACAGATAATTATACTGTATGCTGACAAACCGCTTAAAAAAGTAAAACGCATTGAGCTCAAGAGTAAGAATACCAACCCTTAACTGGAAAGAGGTCCTGCATCTGTTTAAAAGGACATTCGTGGAATTCTTCCAGGAAAATTCTTTTTTTCATGGCGCAGCACTTGCTTACTATGCGGTTTTTGCCATTATTCCAATCATTTACCTGGCTGTTATCAGTTTCGGAAAGATCATGGGACAAGAGGAAATCCTGCGTTTGATTAAAGTATTACTTGAAGAGCAGGTCGGATTAAAAGACAGCTCTGGTATTTTGGCTTTTTTATCGGATGTACATTTTGAAAAAAGCAGTGTTGTACTGAATATCATCGGGATCATTGCACTGATGTTCTCAAGTTCCGCTTTAATATCTTCGCTTCGTATGAGTATTAATGAGTTCTATGACATCCATGTAAAGATTGATGACCGTAAAATAAAGATCTTTTATACAGTGCTCACGAAGTTGATTTCTGTCTTTATGCTTGCGGTTTTCGGTGTGTCAATCGTATTACTTTATACGGCGGAAACCATCTTTTTATCACTCAGCGGTGAACTCTTCAATTGGCTTCACATACAATCTAAATGGGTCATGGAGGTTATTGGTCAGGCAGTTTCGGTGGGAATCAACACGCTTTTGTTTGCACTTGTTTACAAATTTCTACATGATGGAAAAGTGCTTTGGAAACTTGCTCTTTCCGGTGGATTGTTCACTGCCTGTCTGCTGCATGTCGGACAAATCGGATTGAAGTTTTACCTGACCAATTTCTTTTTCGGAAGCCAGATGGGGATTGCGGGAACTTTATTGATCTTCTTAGCATGGATGTACTACACTTCCCAGATTATTTTTCTGGGTGCCAAATTCGTAAAAGTCTATTCGGAGTTAATCGGCAGACCAATCGTTTTTGAAGTGCATAAACTGCTCCAACAAATGCAGCAGCGAAGAAAGGGTGAATAATTAACTGTCTAACCGTGAAATTTTCGAGAGCATCACTTTTTAAATCGATTTCAATTGTTTTAGCGATGACCTTGCTGACCGCTTGTCCAAGTCCTTCAAAGATTAAGAAGGCACTTGAAATGAATAAAGAGCTGGAGTTTAGAGCGAAGTACGAAAAGCTTTTCAATGAGTCGGTAAATAAACAAGAGTCAGATCTGTTATTTTACGACGCGATTTATTACAAATTCGGAACAGCCATTTCCCTGCATTTAAAAGATACTCTTACAAATGACAACTGGCAAGAAGATCTCATGCATTTTCAGCGAAAACTAAAACAAGCAAAAACAAAGTATGGAGTAATAGATGTTTATGATCGTGGAACCCGTCATAGGTACATAGCCGAAAATTTGGAAATATTTGAACGATCCGCTAAACTTTTCGAGGAGAATTTAACTCAAATCAAGCAAGGTAGAATAGAGGATCTCTACAAAACAATGGGAGAAACCGTTCTGAGTTATGAAACAGTCAAAGAATTGCTGGATTATGTCAAAGTGACAAAATTTGACGATACGAGATTGATCGCTTACCCTTCCGATGATATTTTTGGAAACAATCGGATTGCTTTTTGCCTGAAAGTTAATTCAAAGACGAGTCTTTATTTCTCTTATATAGTAATAGAATCAGAAGGATTGGTACTGCGCTCAATTGATTTAAATAATTATCCTTTTTGAATAAAAATTTGCAGCTTTATTGTTGGATTAAAAAATAGTCATATATTTGATTAAAATTTGATCACCATGAAGTTAGGCAACAATTTAAAACTGATTCGCAAAAGCAAGAAAAAATCACAGGAAGAAGTAGCTTCTGATTTGGGGTTAACACGCAGCAGTTATTCCGGCTATGAAAATGAAATTGCAGAACCGGGAATTGAAACACTGATTGCTTTAAGTCAGTATTATGCTGTTCCGATCGACGATTTGCTGACGAAAGATTTTTCCACGTTTACAGAAAGCGACTGGACAACCATCAGTTCGGGGCTTTATGCCGATATCAATGGAAAGAATTTACGCGTTCTAACTTCGCTCGTTGATGCGGATGACAACGAAATGATCGAATTGATTCCCCAACAGGCGAGAGCAGGCTATACAACCGGTTATGCAGATCCGGATTACCTGAAAGTACTTCCAACGTTTAGCCTGCCGTTCTTGTCTAAAAACCGCAAATACCGTTCGTTCCCGATTATGGGGGATTCCATGCCTCCGGTAGATGAAGGCTCATTTGTAGTAGCAGAATACATTCAGAATTGGGGAAGTATCCGAAACGGTACTCCGTGTATCGTAGTGACAAAAGATGACGGGATTGTGTTTAAGATCGTCAACAATTTTATCGAAACACAACAGTCGTTTGAATTGTGTTCTACAAATCCGTTGTATCTTCCTTACTATGTGAATGTGAACGATATCGTGGAAATGTGGAAATTCGTTAATTACATTTCCCCAAGTCTTCCTGAAATGCGTATCGATGATTCAACACTCACAAAGAGTATCCAGGAATTACAGCGTGAGATCATTGATTTGAAAAGAACAGTTACCGGGGAAGGGAAAAACGTTGTTCACTAAAAATAATCCGTTCTTCGTTAATTAGTTCCCTGAGGGTAGTTTTGATTTTTGCGGAATAGGAGGTGTCAAACCTGGCGATAATTTCAGCTAAAGTCATTGCATTACTTTCTAGTAAGGCTATCAATTCCAGTTCAAGTCTCGGATGCTTTTCCAGTAAACGCTGTTCCAGGCAGTAATCACATTTACCGCAGGGATCACTTTTTTGCCCGAAATAGGAAATGATAAATTGAGGGCGGCAATGCTTCTCTTCAACAAAACGTTTCATGACGTTCATACGTTCGAGAGCACGTTCTTTTCGGAAATGATAAACTTCAGGTTTTAATTCCACATAATCATCCGGAAAACGTTCGTGCAGGAAAGTCACCATCGGGAGATCTGTGCGCCAGGTAATGTCAATAATTCCGTGCTCCTCCAGGTAGCGAAGCTGACGCTCCAGCTCACTTGCAGAAATTTTCAAGCGCTTGCAGGCTTCTGTTTCATCCAATTCGCAAAAGGAATCGAAAACGTCGCTATAATTCCGGCATATCCAGGTAATCAATGGGTCTAAAACCGGATTCTTTAATTGAAACCCATATAAATGCGTGTTGTCAATGCTTATCTTAATTCGCGAACCTTTTAATCCCTGCTCCGAAAACAGGATGCTTCCGTTCATTTCCAGGAGCTTAAATGCAGGATAAACTTCCTGGATATTCAGGTTAAACTTCTTCACGAAATCATTGAATTGCAGGACATAAGACTCATGCTCTCCCGAACCAATTGCAACCTTTAGGTAGTTGCATAAGGCTCTGTAAATCAATTTAATCTTATCAGTACTTGGGAATTGCGCCAGTACTCTTTCCGCTATTTCGTCCATGTCGGCAGGTTCAATAAAAGCAAAAGTACGCGATTGATTACCGTCACGTCCGGCCCTTCCTGCTTCCTGGAAATAAGACTCCGGGTTGTTAGGGATTTCGTAATGAGCTACAAAACGCACGTTCGGTTTGTCGATTCCCATTCCAAAAGCGTTTGTAGCAACCATGACAGGAGTTTTTTCAGAAAGCCAATCGGATAAAGCAAGACTTCTTTCCTGGGAGTTCATGCCGCCGTGATACATGTTTGCCCGGATGTTCCTTGCCTGCAGATAAATCATGACGTCTTTCACACTTTTACGTGTCTGACAGTAAATAATCCCAACATCTCCCGGATTCTTGTGGATCCATTTTGTGATGGCATCCAGCTTATTGGAGACATGATACACCTCGTAACTGACGTTCGTGCGGTCAAAAGGAGCCTCGAATACTTCCGGATTTTTCAGGTTTAGATGCGTAATGATATCTTCTTTTACCTTTGGTGTAGCAGTTGCTGTTACAGCCACAATCGGTACTTCCGGGTGGAATTCCCGCAATTTGGCAACTTCTGTATAAGCAGGTCTGAAATCGTGTCCCCATTCGGAGATACAGTGAGCTTCATCAACCACAAACAACCCGATTTCCATTTGTTTGACCCGCTCCTGGAATAAGCGTGTTTGTATGCGTTCCGGAGAAATGTATAAAAAATCAACACCTCCGAATTTGGCATTGTCAAGCAGGATGTCAATTTCTCTAAATGAAAGTCCGCTGGTTAAAGCTTTTGCCCGGATTCCCCGTTTTTGCAGCTGAGTTACCTGGTCTTCCATTAAAGCAATTAAAGGAGAAACTACAATAGTGATTCCTTCACGGGCAATCCCCGGAACCTGGAAACAGATTGATTTCCCACCGCCGGTAGGTAAAAGCGCCAATACATCTTTTCCATAAATGGCAGCATCAACAATCTCTTCCTGCAGCGGACGAAACTGAGAATAACCCCAATAATTGGAAAGAATTTCAACGCTTTTGTTTGACATCGGTTTACAAAGTTAATGCTTCAGCTTATTTAATTTGCTGTAGCATTCAGGTTTTATAACTGTTTTTAGTTCTGAATAGGGGATTACAGCCCATTCCGGATCCAGGCAGGGAGCTTTGTAGTGGGGGAATGACGGAAGAAGTTTTAATCCCTCGACCGTAAAAGTGAATTCGCAATCGACCGTCCATAGTTCCTGGTTATTGTATTCGCATTGCAGGTCATCATCAGGTAGTTCAGCATCAAAGTACACAGGATTTTCCTGAGACAGATAAGTGAAAACGCGTTCTTCAAATTCCGCCTCTTTTCCCTCAATTAAATAGTCGGCAGGGCTTATTTTTTGACGAGTGTTTAGATCAAAATTAACCCCGTAATTCATTTCGTTAGGATGTGCACCGCCACAGTAGAATGCTGTAAAAACGGAGAAGCAAATCAGATCATTGGAAACCGAGATATTCGAAACGCTGAAATCATAATTGAAACCAACGGTGTAATAGGAAGCACATTCCAGGCTTGTCAAAAATTCTGAAAGCTGCAAATATTCCAAATACGAATTGGCATCTTTCTGTTTCTCTGCTACCATTCCCGAATCAATACGGAAAAGATTGATCCCTGTCAATAATTCAGTGAACGGGCGGATTTTTATACCGTTATTGATGATGACCGGTCCGTCTTGCTTTAATTTGAAAAGTCCTATTTTCACTTTTTTCAGGTCACTCAAATCAGCAGCTTCCTTTTTGAAATATGGATTAGCACATTTCGGGCTGCTCGTTTCTTTTGCAGTCAGCGGTGCCAGCTTTAAAGAACTTATTTTTCCCTTATAAGTCCATGTTCCCTCAATCAACTTATTGGGCCATTTAAACTTAAAAACCTCTGGGTCTTCAGCATATTCGCCATAAATATCTTTAGAAGTCAGTGTAATCAGTCCGGATTTATGATTGCCTGATAGGGAAATGTCAACCAGTTTGTTCTTATAAAAGTAGTACCCTTCGACTGAAGCTCCATCAACCGTAAATTCCAGGTATATGGGATATTTACCGATATTCCCGCTAAAGGAATGTGCCTGTCCGAATAGATCAATAAAAGAAAAGAGAGACAGAGAAAAGCAAAGCAGTAGTTTTCTCAATGAATGGATTTTCAATGAAAGTGTTGTGAATTCTGGCATTTTTGTTTGATTACATTAAAATACTTGTAGCTACAAATATTGGAATTACTTCCGGTATGTTCGTGGAATCGTCAACTAATTTAGGTATATTCGCATAACTATTAGTCGTTATGATATTACAAGACAATATTAAAGTTACTCTTACCAAAGAGTCTAAGCTAAGTGCTGTTGATTGGAATAATTTACCTTTCGGCAAAGTTTTCTCCGATCACATGTTGATCATGGATTATAAAGATGGTGCATGGCAGGATCCTGAGATTATACCGTTCGGACCACTTTCCATGCATCCTGCTACGTCTGTGATCCATTACGGGCAGTCAATTTTTGAAGGATTGAAAGCCTACAGAATGGATAGTGGTGAAGTAGCTATTTTCAGACCGGATATGAACGCAAAACGATTCGAAGAATCTTGTGAGCGTATGTGTATGCCCGTTATTCCTGAAGATGTTTTCGTTGAACTGACACGTAAATTCGTTGAGATTGAAAGTAATTGGATACCAAATAAGGAAGGGTACTCCTTGTATTTGAGGCCTTTTTTGTTTGGTACTGATGAATATATCGGTATCCGTCCTTCTGATACGTATCGCTTTGTAATTTTTGCATGTCCGGTTGGGGCTTATTACAGCGAGCCTGTGAATGTGAAAATTGAAGAGTTCTACACAAGAGCATCAGCTGGCGGAGTGGGAAGAGCAAAAACAGCGGGAAATTACGCTGCTGCTCTGTACCCTGCTAAATTGGGACAGATGAAAGGATATCATCAGTTGATTTGGACAGACGGAAAAACACACGAATACATCGAGGAATCGGGAACCATGAATGTGATGTTCGTGATCGATGGAAAATTGATTACGCCGTCTGAGGAAAGCGATACAATTTTGAGAGGTATTACCAAGCGTTCGGTGATAGAAGTTGCAAATTTATGGGGAATGCCCGTTGAAGAGCGTCAGGTTTCAGTTGCAGAAGTTGTAAAGGCCCATAAAGAAGGTCGTTTGACTGAAGCATTCGGAGCAGGAACTGCAGCAACCATTGCCCACATTGCTAAAATCGGTTACAGGGATGAAGATTTGATTCTCCCTCCGGTTGAAACACGTACTTTCTCATTGAAAGTACATGCTTATTTGGATGACCTCAAATCAGGAAAAGTTGAAGACAGCTTTGGCTGGCTTTTGAAATTGTAATGGTATTATCAGTATAATACAGGTGGGCAGGCGATTAATCGCCTGCCCACTATTTTTTTTATGGAAAACTGGAAAACCCTGCATCTCTAGAGAAATTAACAGTCATGAAACCGATTTTACACCTTGTTTTTCTGCTCTTAATCTCATTAACTGCATTTGGTCAAACCACCACACTTCGGATCATTACCAAAGATCGAAGTAACGGAGATCCTGTTTCGCGGGTATACATTCGGCAATATCAGGGCGATTCATTGGTTGCGTCTCAGTATACATCTTTAAAAGGAATCTCGTATTTCCGTGTTTCAACCAGGGACATAAGCCGTTTTGAATTGGAACAT
>CBINBC010000053.1:0-23951 GCA_966248825.1 uncultured Fluviicola sp. | reverse complement strand
CGCCATGTGAATGTTTTTCCAAACTTCGCTGATATTCGCATCCATCATGTAACAAGGTGCGGTTATAATTTTGTTGGTTGGGTCCACATGGATTTCTTTCACGGTTTTGTATGCAGTAGTTGCGCCGGTTTTTTCCAATCCCTGAGAAAATGATTCGATATCGTAGGGAGAAGATTCGGAAGTTGTTCCTAAAGTTAACGAAGGGTGGATGTCAGAACCTTCCAATGCTTTTGCCAAAACTACCGGGCTTACACACAAAGCGGCGATTGGTTTTCCGATGTTTACAAGGTTCACAAGCAGTAGTTTTACTTCCGGCAAAATACTTCCTTCCGGACCTTCAAATGCCCATTTGGTAAAGTTTTTTGCACTTCCGAATCCGCCCGGGATAATCAATCCGTCTAAATCCGCCGGTTGCACATCCTGAATAGGAATAATATTTCCGCGAGCGATCCGTGCAGCTTCCACAAGCATATTACGACTTTCATTCATGGGCTCACCGGTTAAGTGATTGATTACGTGGAACTGATCCGCATTTACACCGATACAAGTATAAGTGTCTCCCGATTCTGCTACTGCAAGCATGCTTAATACGGCTTCCTGGATCTCTGCTCCGTCATATACTCCGGACCCGGATAGTAAAATTCCAAAATTCATCTTTAGTTTCTTTTATAATTTGGTTACGAGTACAAATTCCCTTAAACCTTTGCGTTCTTTGCTCCTTCATTGTCCTTGCTTTACTGAAGATATGCTTTGGCAAGAGCTACGGCGCAAACGTTGCGGTTTATCTTTTTGCTTCTCCAAAAATACGATTCTCCGGCTATTTCGTATCTTTGTTTTCATGAACAAACCAATAATATTTTACGACGGTGATTGCGGTTTTTGCAATAAAACCGTTCAGTTTGTTCTAAATCACGAGAAAAATTCCGAGATCTATTTTTGTGCACTGCAAAGTGAATATGCTAAAACGTTCTTCAAAGGGTTGGGAATCGGTGAAATCGATTTGTCCACTTTTTATTTTTGGGACGGAAAGAAATTGACAAACAAATCTACCGCCGCATTAAAGGTATTGAACTACTTGCGCTTTCCTTATACATTGGGGAAAATCGGCTGGATTTGCCCGCGTTTTATTCGGGACGGGATCTACAGCATGATTGCAAAAAGAAGAATGCGTTTGGCTCCTGGTTTTTGTGCTATTCCAACACCTTCACAGGCTCTCCGGTTTTTGTCTCAAAAAGCGGGTTGATTTTTCACTTTCTATCAAGAAGTCGTAAATAAAACGATATGTTAAAATATCGAACCGATTTTGTTTGAATTCTGTTGATATCATTCTGGAAATAGAAGTTGTAAAGGGAATTCTTTCCTTATTTTTGTCTTATGAGAATATCTGCTTCGATTTATTCGGATAAGAAACGAGAATTGTCGGAAACAATTAAGGATTTGTCCGCGCACCATGTGGATCTATTGCATGTTGATTGTAACGATGATCCCTCTGTTTTTGAAGATATCAGCCGGATCAGAACCTGGTGTAATATCCCGATCGATTTGCACATCATTACCAAAGAACCGTCAAAGTATTTTGACTTGCTACGTGCTGTTCCTGTTGAATACGTGACATTCCAATTGGAAGACCTGGAGGAAGAACTGATCATTCCATCCGATATTAAAGGAAAGAAAGGCCTGGCAATCATTACGCCTACTTCCATCGAGGCCTTCGATAAATACAGCAATTTTGACTTTATTTTGATCATGGCAACCATCCCGGGACAAAGCGGTGGTGTTTTTGATGCTGTGAATTTTAAGAAGATCCGGGATTTCCAAAAGAAATATCCGTCAAAATCGGTTCATGTGGACGGTGGGGTAAACGGTGAAGTTTCGTTCATTCTTCGGAATATGGGAGTTCATACTTCCGTTTCGGGATCTTACCTGTTTAATGCGCCAAGCGTTGGTCATGCGTTGATGGACCTGACGAAACGCACAATAGATTCCCAGTTTTTGGTGAAAGATTTCATGATCCCTTTGACCGAATCACCTTCAATTGGTGAGAACGCATCGGTTTCGGAAGTTTTACATTCCATTGAGGAAGGAAAATTAGGGTTTACACTGGTGGTTGATGAAACAAAGAACCTGAGAGGATTGATTTCCAATGCCGACATTCGTAAAAGTCTGATCCGAACAGGTGGTAACCTAAACAATGAATCCATTGCCGAGATCATGAATTCCAAACCATTGGTAATTCCTGAAACAGCTACAGTCAATGACTTACTACAACAAATTAAAAAATATACATTCCCGATTCTTTATTTGCCCGTTGTGGACCAAAATAATAAAGCGAAAGGGATCTTAACATTCGTAAACCTGATTAAAGGGGAAATATGATCATTCATTTAAAAAACTCAGTAAGTTCAACAGATGCAGCTAAACTGGCTGCAGAAAACAAAGCATTTCACCTGGTTTCTCAGGGAGTGAATGTATTAGTAACCGGTTCGGGTGTGAAAGAAGTTCCGTCTGCTTTGGAAGCGGTTACTGAATCACATTGGGTGTTCCCGAACGATATGCAGCTGGCTTCGCGCAACTACCGTTCTGAAACGCGTGAAGTGAAAATCGGAAATGTAACAATAGGTGGAAAGACAGGAAATACGATTATGATTTCCGGACCTTGTTCCGTTGAATCCGAAGAACAGATCCGTGAATCTTCCGAATTATTGAAATCTTTGGGATTGACAGCACTTAGAGGTGGATGTTATAAACCAAGAACAAGTCCGTATAGTTTCCAGGGATTGGGACTGGAAGGATTGAAACTGCTTTCAAAAATGCGTGAAGAGTATGGTTTTGCAGTAGTTACCGAAGCACGTGATGCAACACATATCGATGAGATCATCGAACATGCGGATGTGATCCAGGTTGGAGCAAAAGCCATGTACGACCAGGGAATCCTTCGTGCGTGTGCGAAAACGCAAAAAACAGTTTTGATCAAACGTGGTTTCGGAACAACACTCCAGGAATTTGTTCAGGCGGCCGAATTTGTGCTTTCCGGAGGAAACGAGAATGTGGTTCTTTGTGAACGCGGGATCCGCACCTTTGAAACAGGTACTCGTTTTACGTTGGACTTATGCGGAGTTGAATGGCTGAAGCATTACACAAATCTTCCGGTGATTCTTGATCCGAGCCATGCCATGGGGTATGCTTACGGGGTAGCAGGATTGTCACGGGCTTGTATCGCTTTGGGTGTTGACGGATTATTAGTGGAAGTTCATCCGAATCCGAAAGTTGCCAAATCAGATGCCTCCCAGCAACTGAACCACGAAGAATTCAAGCAATTGTTACAAACACTCAATCCGATTGCTGCAAGCGTTGGATATAAAATGGTATAATCTTGTTTTTAGAGCAAAATATAAAAGGTCTTTGCGCAAAGTTCGGTGTTGATTTCTATCAAATGCTGAAAGACTTTGATGTGGACAGCGTAACCGAATTGTCTATCCTGGACCTGGAAGCCGTTGCGGAAGAATATGAAGTGGATTTCTATTCCCTGCTGTTCAAACCATTGTTTGTCTTTGATCATTTGAAGTCCAAAATTGAGAAAATCAAATTATTGATTTTGGATGTGGATGGTGTAATGACAGATGCCGGAATGTACTATACGGAATCAGGAGACCAGTTCAAAAAGTATAATTCAAAAGACGGAATGGGTATTATGAAAGCCCAGGAACAAGGATTGATCTGCGGAATTATCTCTTCGGGTTTTATTGATAAGATGGTTCGGAATAGGGCAGAAACTCTCAAAATCAAGTATGTGTATGTTGGGCGTGATCAGAAAATCGGTATTCTGAAGCAATGGTGTGAGGAATTGTCCATTACCCTGGATCAAGTGGCAATCATCGGTGATGACATCAATGATTTATCCATCATGCGTGAAGTTGGACTGAGGGCGTGTCCGAAAGATGCGGTTCAGGAAGTCAAGAAAGAAGTAGATATTGTATTAACAAAAAACGGGGGAACGGGAGTAGTGAGAGAATTTATCGATAATTTTCTCCTTTCGGAACCAATAAAAGAATTTTAAAACAACATGAATCAAGTGAAATTAGGCATTATCCGTGAAGGAAAGGTGCCACCTGATATGCGGGTTCCACTTACACCGAAGCAATGCAAATTGGTTGAGATGAAGTTTCCACAAGTCAAGGTGCTTGTTCAGGAAAGTGATATTCGTGCATTCAGAGATGAAGAATATATTGCCGAAGGAGTTGAAGTAGTAAAAGACTTATCTGATTGCGATATCATTATGGGGGTGAAGGAAGTCAATATCGAAGACCTGATTCCCGGAAAGAAATTCCTGTTCTTTTCACACACCATTAAGAAACAGCCTTACAATAGAAACCTGCTTCGGGCGATCTTAGACAAGAAGATCCAATTAATCGATTATGAAGTCCTGAAATCCAAAGAAAATAAGCGCATCATCGGTTTTGGACGCTATGCCGGAATTGTAGGAGCTTACAATGGAATCCGTGCTTACGGAGAAAAAACAAATGCATTCCATTTAAAGCCGGCGAATGAATGTTCGGGTAGAAAAGAAATGGAAGATGAATTGCACAAAGCTGTTTTTCCTGAAAACATGAAACTGGTCCTGACCGGTTTTGGAAGAGTGGGTTACGGAGCGCGTGAGATTATGGATTTGTTGCCGTTTACGGAAGTAAGTCCGGAAGAGTTCCTGAGCGAGAAATTTGACACTCCTGTTTTTACTCACCTGGAAATCGAAGATTACTACAAGCGCAAGGACGGAAAACCGTTTAGCAAGCAGGAATTCTATGCAACACCTGAGATTTACGAATCCAGTTTCGGAAGATATTCTGAGGTAGCCGATGTGTATGTTGCATGTCATTTTTGGAGCAACAAATCACCGTTTATTTTAACCGGAGATGATTTGAGATCGGAAAAAAATAAGATACGGGTTATTGCGGATGTTTCCTGTGATATCCAGGGGCCGATTGCATCAACGATCCGCTCTTCCAAAATTGCAGATCCTTTTTACGGCTACGATCCGAAAACGGGGCAGGAATGTGATTGGAAAACCCCGGGATCAATTATGGTAATGGCTGTTGATAATTTGCCGTGTGAATTACCTAAAGATGCTTCGGAGGATTTTGGGAACGAACTGATTAAATCTGTTTTCCCGCATTTATTCGGAGAGGATCCGGATAATATCATCGGAAGAGCTTCCGAAACAGATTTGACCGGAAACTTAACTTCTTACTTTGCTTACCTGAACGATTACGTCAACCAGGTTACAGCTTAAGCATTAGATACTACTTATGGCAATACAGAAAGGCGACAAAAAAATAATCAGGGGATGGGTGATGTATGACTGGGCAAATTCAGTTTACAACCTGGTAATCTCATCGGCAATCTTCCCGATTTTTTATGATAACGTTACCACAAAACATTTCAAAGAAACGCATCACTATGCATTAGACCAAAGTCTACCGGAAGGTGTAAATGTCACAGTAAACTTTTTCGGGTGGGAATTGTCCAATTCCGCACTCATGAGTTTCGTTCTTTCTGCATCATTCTTGTGCGTATCGTTCTTTTCTCCTTTTTTATCAGGTATTGCGGATTATTTGGGTAACAAGAAACGATTCTTGCAGTTTTTCTGCTACCTGGGAGCTGCATCCTGTATGACGCTTTATTTTTTTGATCCGGCTAAAATAGAGCTAGGACTAACCAGCTTGTTCTTTGCCAGTATAGGTTTCTGGAACAGTTTGGTTTTCTACAACGCTTATTTACCGGAAATTGCCGAACCGAAAGATCATGATAAAATATCAGCTCGAGGTTTTTCTATGGGATATTTAGGTTCCATGCTGCTCTTGATCATTTGTTTGGTATTGATCCAGACAAATACACTTGAAGCACAATGGTGCTTTGTCCTGGTTGGAATCTGGTGGGTGTCTTTTTCGCAATTCACATACCGCGTGCTTCCGAATACCTCTAAAAAGCAAACAAAAGAAAAAGGATATATCTGGAAGGGTTTCCGGGAATTGAGACATGTTTTCGTGGAGTTCAGACAAACAGTTCGTCTAAAGAAATACCTCGCTGCTTTCTTTTTCTTCAATACCGGTGTTCAAACAGTCATGTTGATGGCAACTTTCTTTGCGAAAAAGGAAATAGACTGGCCAATGAAAGATGGGAAACCCGATGACAGCGGGTTGATAATTGCTATTTTGCTCATTCAGCTATTAGGTGCCGGAGGAGCTTTTTTAATGTCGCGTATTTCCAGAAGTATTGGCAATATCCGTACCCTGGGTATTTCCATTGTGATATGGATTGGTATCTGTGGAGCTGCTTTCCTGATTAAAACTCCTGTACAATTTTATGCTTTGGCTGCAACGGTTGGTTTGGTAATGGGGGGAGTTCAGGCAATGGCCCGGTCTACATATTCTAAATTCCTGCCGGAAACAGAAGATCATGCAAGTTATTTCTCATTTTACGATGCAACTGAAAAAATAGGTATTGTTACCGGAACGCTATTCTTTGGTATAATGGAAATCGTCTTTGATAACATGCGTTTTTCTGTTGTGTCCGTAGCATTCTTCTTTGTGGTAGGACTGCTAATGTTGTTCCGCATTCCCAAACACGAGCGCAGCGACCTCGAAGGAGTTTACGAGTGATTGAGAATGATTCAATTATTAAGAGAGAAATTATCCTTGATAATTGATAATTAAGAAATTGATCATTGAATTGATTTATCAATCTTTGTTGTTTGCAATTAAAAAAAAGTCAAATCGAATAAACTTTTTTTACAATAAGCACGTTTTTCCAGTAAGCGCGCCTTATATGAAGTTTTGGTTCTTTTTACTTATTCTTTTACTGAGTAACTCACTCAATCAAATCCATGCACAAATATCGGGTGTGATTAATCAATATACACCTGTGACTAATGTTTTTTGCGACCATATTGAAGTCCAGGATGCTTCGTTTCTGTCTGTCGGTGATCGTGTCCTGATTATCCAGATGAAAGGAGCTGATATCAATACATCTAATACAGCAGCATTCGGTTCTGTAACCAATTACAACAATTGCGGGCGTTACGAATTTGCTACGATTGTATCGCTTTCCGGAAACGAGGTGGGGTTTCAATATCAATTGCTGAATAGTTATGAGGTCAGTGGAGCTGTTCAACTGATACGTGTTCCTCAGTACACGAATGTTACGGTATCCGGAACTGTGACACCTCAGATATGGAACGGGAGTACGGGTGGGGTTATTGTAATGGAGGTTTCAGGAACGCTTACTTTAGATGCCGGAATCTCAGCTAGTGGATACGGTTTTGCGGGTTCAACTTCATCCACAAATCCGGATGGTGGGTGCGGAACTTTTACCAATTACTTTTATCCGGTTTCATCTGGTTATGGTGCAAAAAAAGGAGAAGGAATTGCAGAAGTTGGTGTTGCAATGAATGGAGGTCGCGGTGCATTAGCCAATGGCGGTGGCGGCGGAAACAAACACAATTCCGGTGGTGGCGGTGGTTCTAACGGAAGCAGGGGAGGGCGTGGTGGCGATCAGGCTTTTTTCTGTGGGCAACAACCTGTTGGAGGTGAAGGTGGATTTGCAATGGATTACAGCACGGGAAGATTATTTATGGGAGGAGGCGGAGGTTCTCCCGATTATAATGATGGAGTACCAAGCCCGGGAGGAAATGGAGGAGGAATCATTATCATACGCGCAGCAACCATTCATTCCAATAACATGCCTATTGAATCTAACGGGATTAATATCGTTTCAGTTCCCAACTCAATGGGTGATGGCGGCGGCGGCGGCGGTGCAGGCGGAACAATTGCTTTGGACGTAAATTCGTTCAGTGGCCAGTTGACTTTGCACGTGGATGGTGGCGACGGCGGAAACATCCAAACCACCTATCCATCCTGCTTTGGGCCAGGTGGTGGTGGCGGAACCGGGGCAATCCAGTATTCAGGAAGTGTGCTCCCGCCTGCAAATGTAACGACCTCATTCGTTCCGGGAGATCCAGGAATAAACGTATCGACAAATTCCAATTGTGCTAACCAGCCTTATGGAGCAGAAGCCGGTCAATTCGGACCAATCTATTCTTTTAATATCGGATTCCCGGAAAGTACACAACCTTTTGGAGCAATCTATATCGGACCGGATATCGAAGTGTGTGAGCAGAGCGTTACTATTACAACGAATATTATTGCCGCTTCTTATTTGTGGTCTACCGGTGAAACAACACCTTATATCACTGTATCCACTTCGGGAGATTATTGGCTTTCGGTAGTCTATGGACCGACGAGTTGTTCTGCAAGAGACACGATTTCCGTGAATCTCAACAGCTTGAGTGTAGATGCCGGTCCTGATCAGGTTGTTTGTATGGGAGAAACAATTACGTTGAACGCTACATCTTCGGGAAGTACCAATTTAACCTGGAATAACGGGGTTGTGAATACTGTTCCTTTTGTGCCGCAAACTACCGCAGCGTATGTGGTTACAGCCACAAGTCCTAACGGATCCTGTATAGCCAGAGATACTGTTTTGGTTACTGTGAATCCTTACCCTGTTGCAGATGTCAGTCCTTCCGTATCTTCCGGTTGCGCACCGCTGGTGGTTTTATTCAGCAATCAACAGGGAAACTGCGCTTCGTCCACCTGGACTTTTTCAGATGGAACGGTTGTGGCGGGGTGTGGAAATCAATCCGTAACATTTGAAACTCCGGGTTGTTATGGGCTAAGCCTGGAAGTGACCTCCAATGAAGGATGCACTGCTTCAGCAGATTTCGATTCGATTGTTTGCGTTTCGGCTTCACCAACGGCTTCATTTATACCTACACCGGCAATTTTAAACGCTCAAAATCCTACGACCACCATGGTCAATCAATCTGTGGGAGGAAATCAATATGAATGGGATTTCGGTGATAATACAGTTTCTTCCACACAATTTGACCCGGTGCACAGTTATTCACCCGGTTTATTTGATTCGTATACTATTCGTTTAACAATTACCAACGAAGCCGGTTGTAGCGATACGGCATACGGGATTGTTTATATGGAAGGCGGAAGCATTTACTACGTTCCTAATTCGTTTACGCCTGATGGGAATGAATTCAATCAGCTTTTTCATCCCGTTTTTGCTTACGGAGTTGATCCGACAGATTATAATTTCAAGGTGTTCAATCGCTGGGGAGAAATTGTGTTCGAATCAAATGATCCCGGAGTGGGGTGGGATGGTACGTATCAGGATGCATTGGCACAGGAAGGTGTTTACATCTGGAGGATTGAGTTCAAATCTGCATACAGCAGTGAAAAAGCAATCATACACGGACACTTAAATCTATTGAAATAAAACAAAACTATATAGAACACATAGAAAAACATAGTTTCTAGTTAACTAATAAATCAAGGATGTCTTAACTGTCTTGGATTTAATTCTAGAAGATAAAACAATGTTACGTTATGTAAATGTATTTTGTGATAAGCCACCATATCTTTTATGTTTCTATATGACCTGTGTGGTAAAAAAAAAGGCCAATCTGTAGTAGACTGGCCTTCGATTATCAATGAGCTTCTTCTTCCGGATCAGGAGGGAAGATCTTCTCTGCATTTTTAATATTCTGCATGCGGTCAATGAAATCTTCCAATTGAGAGATGGTCAATTGCTTCGCGATGATTTTTTTGTCTTTGTCCAGCACAAAAATTCTTGGTGTGGCATAAATATCGTAAGTGTCATGATAATTTAATGCTTCCAGTGTGGTGTACTTCGGAATGAACTGTCTTGGATCCGCTGTTGCATCTTCAAACAATTTTTTGGTCAGCCCCACATTGATGAATTCCAATTTGTTATCACGGATGAATTTTTTCCACTTTTCGAAATCTTCTCCGGTTGCTTTTCCAACAGCAAAGATCTCTACGTTACGCTGCTTGAATTTCTTTTCGTACAAAGTCTGCAATTTCGGGGTTGTTTTTTTACAGTGTCCGCATTCCGGATCCCAGAAATAAAGAATGGTGTATTCGCTTTTCAGGTCGTAGAAGTTCTTCCAGTTCACATCTGTTGTGTCGCGAAGACTGATATTCGGAGGACGTACCCCCTGAACCAGGTTCATTTTGATTTTGTTCTCCTCGCACAATTCCTTCAACTTTTCCTTGTCTTTCATCCAGTATGCAATCGAATTTCCTTCCGCATCATTTTGACAGTAGTAACGGTTCACCATGTAAACGTACACTTTGTCCATTCCCATGATGTTCGATTTTGCATAAGTATTGGTGATGTAATCCACTACATACTTGAACATTTCCGATTTTTTGTCCAATTGGTCGCAGAAAGGGAATGCAAAAGCCAAAACCGTATCCGGATGCTGGATCAACATATTCTTCCCGAAGAAATACTCCACTTTCGAGCCGAAAACATGACTGTTTACCAAACGATCGTCTTTCAAATCGATATTATCCCAATAGTGTTTGCGGTAATATTCGTAACGGAAGTTTTCATTGATTACTTTCCCGTTTGCATCTTTCGGAGCTTCGGGAACAGTAACATCCATAGACATTTTGACGACTTTGGAAACCAATTTGGTTGGATTGTTTTTTTGAAGGTCTGTCTGATAAGCAGCCACCAATTTGGAAACCGAATCCATCTTCTCACCCAAACGCTTGTATTGCTCATCGCCTTCTTTAAATTTCTTACGTTCCTCAGAAAACCCGGTAGCGACTTTGCGCTGTGCCTGCAAGTAATTGATATAGGCAATAAACACCTTGTTCTCTTCGGATTTTTTCACCTTCATGTTAGAAATAAAATCCGGGCCTTTCGTCTCGATATTGAGCTCTTCATTGTTGTAGATAACCTCGAAATATTTTTGTCCGGGCATCAACAAGGCAACAATTCCTGGTTTTAAGTCTTTTTTTGCTGTGAATTCAACTACTCTGCCTTTCATTTCAGCGGTGTCCGCATAAAATAGCTTGGAGCCGTAATATTTTGTCAGGAAAACGGTAGTGTCTTTTGCTCCTTCCACTTTGAAGCGCAATTTCTGACTGAATCCAACAGTTGATAAAAGTAATAGGGCAATCACTAAAAGTTGTTTCATGTTTGAGGTTTTATTTTTTATCATGACGTAGCAAAATTAATAAAGTCATTCGTTTAACATAAAATTAACCATTGTTCTGTTCGTAAATTCCCTTGCGGGCACTCAGGTAAGAAGCCAGTGCGAACAAGCAATAAGCAAGAACCAAAGCAAGAATACTCAGTACACTTAAACTCGTGTCAATATACAAACCTCCATCCTTCAATAAGGAGTCTAAAAATAACTTAAATCCGATAAAGGAAGCCAGACTTAAAATGCCAATTATTCCGAAAACTTTGGAAAAATAAATAAAGAAGTTCTTTACCAATGAGTTAGGATGATGTCCTAAACGCATCAAAGTTCGTACTTCGTATAAATTCTTACTCAATAACAACTGCAGGTATTGAATTAAAACCAAACCTGAAAGGAACACTGCAATGACGGAAATTCCCAAAACCACGAGAATCAAAGTTCCGACGGTACTTTTTAAACGGCCGATAGCAACTTGTGCATTTTTTGACTCCAGGTGTTTTTCTTGCAGCATTTGTTCTACCAGTCCAAATTCATTCTCTTTTCCGGAAATCATGATTTGTGTGATCTTTTGTTCTGCATTCGGAGCGAAACGATTGTTTGCCCAAGTCATAAAGTTTTGAGGAACCAATACAGAAGGCATATCATTTGAAAAGCCAATTATTCGGCACGAAATATACTGTTTCCCTGTGTCGCTGATCAGGGCAAACTTGAATTTGATATCCATAGCCAGTTCGTCACTAATCTGCGGCATGTTTTTCGAACTCATAAACATATTCATCATTACCAGCAAGTCGCGCGGCATAAGAATAGGAACCAGCGTATCTCCTTCTTTCCAATGGAAATCTGTTGATTTGATATCCAGGAAGTCAGGATCTACGGTTTGAATAAAGATATCTCCTCTGAATCGCGGTACGGAAGGATCCGCCGTTTCGATCGTGATGTTGAAGTTGTTCGATTCGACCGGCTGTACATCCAAAATGAAGGGTTTCTTTTTCATTTCTTCGATCTCGCTCAGCGAAAAGTCGGTTTTTGCAAGATTGAGCGTATTGAAACTGGAAACTTTCTTTTGAACGATTACGGTATTCGGACCGAGAATTTCTGCTCCTTTTCCAAAATCATTGACCTTGATCAGGTAGTGAATGGAGGTAATCAGGAAAGTCATCCCCAAAAAAGCTCCTACAACGGCAATAATCAATTGGCGTTTGTCCTGGTGTTGAAATAATAATTTGCGTAACATGGTTCAGAGCTTTAATTCGTAATCGTAAGAAAAACGGTTGTCGTCATCCAAAGACGTGAGAACAAATCCTGCTTTTTGGCGGGTGCATTCCGCATCGATCATGGAAAGACAACGCAAGCTGTTTCGCTCATCCAAATGAGAGAAGGGTTCGTCCAAAATCAACCAGTTGAAAGGCTGGCACAAAGAACGGACAATTGCTACGCGCTGCTGCTGGCCCATGGAGAGCAATCCGCAGGGATCATTCCATTTGTGGTCAATTTCCAATTCGGCAAGCATGTTTTTAATTTCGATTTCCGATTTGAAATCGGTCAATTGGTTTTTGAGCTGTAAATTTTCGGCAACAGTCAGTTTATGGAAGAGTTGCAAGTCCTGGAAAACCGTTGAAATCTTTCGCTGACGGATTGTTACCCATTCGTCCACAGAAAATGTTTTGATATCGCGTCCGTCGTACAGGATGGTCCCCTCGTAATCTTTTCGAATCCCGAATACAGTCATGGAAAAAGTAGATTTTCCTTTTCCGGAAGATGCATTCAGAAGGATTTTTTTGCCGGACTCAAGTTGTGCGCTGTTTCCCCAAATACTATCAGCTCCATGTGAAATAGAAGCAAGCGGGAAGGGCATAACCCGGTTAAATTGGATGTTCATCTTAGCTAGTTTTCGATGTCAATTTCAAATATCATTCCAAGATTACAAGATATCAATTTTGAACGACTTGCAGGATCTCCCGGCACAATTCATCGGTGGGTTTTGCATCGAGCCAAATAGCGTCCGGATGTTTTTTGAACCAGGTTAGTTGGCGTTTGGCATAATTCCGGGTATGTTGCTTGATTTTCGAAATACAGGTCTCAAGGTCTGTTTTACCGTCGAGGTAGTCAAATACTTCTTTGTAACCGACTGTTTGAAGTGCAGTCAGATTTCTGTATTCCGCAACATGTTTTACTTCTTCGATCAAGCCCGACTCGATCATTTGGTCAACACGCCGGTTAATACGTTCGTACAAAACTTCTCTCGGATGATTGATTACAAATCGGATTACTTCAAAGGGTCGTTTCGGCAATTCGTTTTTCCGCCAGGTACTAAATGGAATTTTGGTAAAGCGGATTACTTCTAAAGCTCTCAAAATCCTCATAGGATTTTGTTTGTCGACCTGGTCGTAGAACTCCGGATCTGTTTCTTCCAGTTCTTTCAGCAAAGGCTCCATTCCGGTTTCTTCCAATTCTTTTCGAAGTGTGTTTTGAATTACCGGATCTGTTGGAATAGGGTCAAGTCCCAGGCACAAAGCATCCATAAACATTCCCGAACCGCCAACCAATATTAGCTTTTCATAATGAGCCAACTCTCCTTGAATCAATCCCATGGCTTCCGTTTCGAACTGAGAAGCGCTGACCGGTGTGGAGATATTGTGAGAATCGATGAAATAGTGCGGAATTCCTTCCATTTCCTCCACCGTTGGTTTGGCTGTACCAATCGATAATTCCTTGTAAAACTGCCTGGAGTCTGCAGATAACACAACGGTATTTAACTTTTTTGCCAAAGCTACGGCAAGGGAAGTCTTTCCGCTGGCAGTCGGGCCTTCAATAACAATCAGTTGCTGCATGCGCAAAAGTACAATTTCCGGACGAAATCAGCGCTTAACAAGTGTTTTGTAAGTTTCGTAACGAGATGTAATCCCACGGACATAACGGATACAGATATTTCCCCGGAACGCACCGCTTTTTACTACTTCATCGGTGTAGTAAGCGTGTTTTCCAAGGTTCATGACCATTGTTTCAACATTACCTTCCCAAACATGTGGATTCAAGCCTTTTTTCTCAGCCAAACGCTGCGCATCCAGGATATGTCCTGCACCGGCATTATAACTTGCCAGGATGAATTTGTTGCGTTCATTTTCGTCTTTAATTCCTTTCCACAACTTGGTGATACGGCTCAAATATTTATACCCGCCCCGGATCTGTACTTCAGGAGGTGAAGTAGGGTAAACACCGAATTTCGGACCGGTTCCCGGCATGAACTGCATCAGTCCGTAAGCACCACCAAAGGCACGGGCATTCGGGTTGAATTTGCTTTCATGATAAATCAATGCGGCAACAAGTCGCCAGTCAATATTGTGCTTTTCACCTTCTGCTTTTAAAATGGCATCAAAGGGTGAAAGATTTCCTTTGCGTGATTTGAAGTTGCTTTGACCTCCCAGCGAACTGTTGATTTGTTCGAAGTATTTGCGCTTGATGTATGAAAAGGCTTCTTTATTCATGAACTTGGAAAGCCAGATATTCAATCGTTTTTGAAGGATAGGTGATTTTTTATTTAATCCGAAAGCAATGTTTTGTTTGAAGGAGATGGGAAGGCTTACATCCAGGTTGTCGTAGAAACGTTCATTGATCTCCGCTACATTGCGTTCTGACACCGTATAATCGATTACTCCGTTTGAAACCTGTTCGATTAGTTCCTCCACACCTTCCTGGGCTTGTGTCGGACGGATCATGATCGTGTCGCCGATCTCATCCTGCAAATGAAGCAGCCGTGTGTAATAACTGGAGCGCTCCCAAACGACCACCTTTTTATGCGCCAATTGGATTGGATCCGAAATGAATGTTACGTTCTGGTCTTTTGTTTCGGGAGTTAATTTGCGCTGTACCAAAACCTGGTTAGTTTGCAGGAAAGGGACCGAAAAGTTGATCTCAGATCTTCTTTCACGGGTTACCGTATAGTTGCAGGCAACGATATCACCCTCACCGCGATTTAAAATGTCGTTGATCTCATCCAGGTTATTGACGATCTTCACTTCCAGGCTTACACCTAAATCTTCTGCAAATTCTTTCAGGATTTCATATTCGAATCCCATTTTTTTGCCTTTGTAAATGAAGAAGGATGTAGAGCTGTTTTCGGCTAGTACGACCAAACTTCCGCGTTTGTAAATACCAGGAAGGTCAAAATCATGCGCATTTAAAGGCTTTTTCCTGGAATCTATTTTTTCCGACGAACAGGACGCCATTATCAGGCATCCGATTAGAATGATTAGTCGTAAAATTCCCGTTTTGGTCTGCGGCATAATGATCAAACTTACGAACAAATTACGAGAAAATTGCTTAAATCTTCCCCATTAAATATTCATTTGCATCGCGCATATATTCATGAAAGCAACTAGTAATTTCGTTCTCAAAGCGCTGAAACACTGTGTGTCCGTTCGTTAGAGCGTTCTCAAAAGAAAGTTTGCGGCTCACTCCCTGGCACATCCGATAAAGTCCTTCTGCTGTCGGATAATAACTGATCCAGTTGCGCTCAATCAGTAAACTCACAAACTGCTTAAATTCTGACGGATAGGGTTCCGTTCTTAAATCAATTTTTGAGTAAAAATCGGCTAAGAAGTCAGGAAGTTTGACTGCATGGTATTGGTCCCAATTTCGTGCGAGTAAATGATCAAAGTAGATGTCAATGGCAATTGGAGCCACTTTCGGAAGCTCTCCGCGAATGGTATGTATGAGATTGATTACCTCAAAATGATGGTCGATGTAATCGTCAATCTTCCGATGCAGTAAAACGCCTTTTTGAATGTGTTCCGGGTATTCCAGGTACTTTTTTCCTTTGACGAAATCGCCGAACAGGTTAGCCACTGCTAATTGCGGATCGTTGTTGGAAAAGTAGATGTGACCGAGATAGTTCATGAGGTTAAGATAATTAATTATCAATTATGAATGTGGAAATTATCAATTGTTACTCATCCGAAAGTCCTGATGATCACGAATAAGTATATGATCAATGCGTTTTTCTTCATTTCCGGTTCTCTTTCCGGATCTCATAAATGAAATTCAGTTTCGGTGCCTCGCCAAAATAAGCAATTTCTTCTTCTCCGATCTTTTCTGCGCCTATGCGGCTGATTGCAATCCGGGAACGCAGGTTGTTTGAACCCACATGAAAATGCACTTTTGAGACGAATTGGAAGATATAATCCAGCATCAGTTTTTTGACTTGCGGATTGATTCCCTTTCCCCAGGAATCCGTTCCGTAGAAAGTGTAACCGATCAGGATGAAGTTTTCCGCCTCGTTGTAATCATAGTAGCGCGTGCATCCGATGGTTTTCCCGGTTGATTTGTCGACAATTTTAAAAGCGCCTTTACTTTCCAGGGCACCTTTGAAGAAATTTTGAAAGATTTCGCGCTGCCAGCGGTCTTTATTCGGATGTTGTTCCCAAACTTTCGGATCGGAAGCAACAGCATAAAGTTCTTCAAAATCGCTTTCCAAAAGCGGGTAGAGGATGATCTGTTCGTTTTCTAGTATGGGTTGGATAGAGAAAGTCATACAGCGATATTTTGTTTTCTAAGCTATTGCTTTTCAGGTAAAACCTTTACCAAAAAAGCTCCGAAATTGAAATCGACAGGCGGCACTCTGCCTCTGTTGAAGCTCATAGTACCGTTGGCAGTATAGGATATACCGTTATGATTATAGTCGCTGGCAGATAAATAGATGGGTTGTCTACCTTCTTTTCCTGTAATCGATAGTTTTGCTCCCCTGCGTCCTCCAATACTGACGATTGTCTCTTCAGCTATCTGGTTTTGGTAAGAAACATATTCCAGAGGTTTCAATTCAATCTCCGTTTCGTTAATCTTGATTTTTTTGCTTGCATTGCGTTTATAGATGTTTCCGAAGACATAAATCATATTTCTCGGATACTTATCCCGGTTTGTTTTTAATTCTGCTTCATTTAATGAATAAATCGATATTTCAATGTGTGTACTATCTCC
Source organism: uncultured Fluviicola sp. (assembly GCA_966248825.1). Taxonomy (GTDB): domain Bacteria; phylum Bacteroidota; class Bacteroidia; order Flavobacteriales_D; family Crocinitomicaceae; genus Fluviicola. Next base: position 6,889 of record CBINBC010000053.1, on the reverse strand, counting down.
CTGACGAACAATGCTTTCGACCTTAAATGAATTGGCTCCTTGTTTATTGGCGTTATTCCAAAAGGATTTGAATAAATGTGAAAGAGTGAAGTTGCCAGCATCCGTAGAATAACCACTTAAATTCCCAATTTTGGTTTTTCCGGAAAGGTTAAAGGAGTCACTGATCAGATCGAATGATTGGGTATAATACTGTGGAGAAGAAGTGTTTTGCCCGAACACGAATTTGAAAACTAAGGTGAAAAACAGGAAAGCAACGATTTTGTTCATTTCAATGGATTTGGCGAAACTTCAAAATTAGTTAATTTTTTAAGGGTATTATTTCGAATGGTCCTTTTTAGGAAGATCGTTAAAAAAGATTGAACCAAAACCGCTTTTCCGGGAGCGGAAGAAGATGATCTGTTCGTTTTCTAATGAGGGGTGATGCTGAAGTTCATAGCGGAGAAAGATAGTGGCTTCCGGAATAATGAAGTTGAAAAGCCTCGGTTTTCATTACTCCGGAAGACTAAAAAATTACTTCATGGAGTGCAAAGCAACACGATTTCCCTCGGTATCAATAAAATGAGCCATAAACCCGTTTTCACCGATTGATGTTTTAGGCATTGTAATTTTTCCACCCGCGGATTCTACTTTACCTAAGCTCAGACTCAGATCCTCGCCTCCGTTCAGGTAAACAATCGTTCCTTTGTCGGAAGGTACAAATCCTTCTCCCTGCACAAGTCCGCCACCTACGCCACTTTGCATGTCACTTGGAAATACCCCGTACTTTCCTTCCGGAAAAGGCATTTCCATAATTTCTGCTCCTAAAATTGTTTCGTAAAACTTTTTTGCTCTTGTGAAATCTGTTGCCGGGATTTCAAACCAGTTAATTGAGTTCTTCATGGTCTATTTTTTTTAGTTAAATCCAAATAGTTGCTTTCGTCAGTTTTCCGGTTTCAATATGTTCCGACTTTCTAACTGCGGATTTAAGAGGTAAAAGGTAGGTGTGTGATTTTGTCGAGAACCAAATAGCCGTTTTCCACTCGGTTTCCCCGATTTTTGCCGTTACTTTCAACCGTCCCCAACCTTCTTCCTCAGACTTCAGGTGAGTTCGGATCTCTTTTGCCAGCTCTACAGGTAAAGATATGAAATGCCAGGCACCCGGACCATCATAAAGCCAGGGTTTTGCGTTAAATTCATATTTTATTCCGGGAGATTTCATTTTTTGTGCAATACCTTTTCAAACGCCTTCCGTGCCGAACCCCGGAAAAACACTTCTCCACAATAGGTGTAATCCAATTTGTTTAAAATCCTCAACATAGCCAGATTATCGAAGTTTGTATCAACTTTAATGCTGTAAACGTTTGTAGCAATAGCCAGATCTTCGATCAATTTGAACAAGTGTGTGGCAATGCCTTTTCCCAACACTTTGTTGGAGGTTGCAACCCGGTGAACGACCACATAATCGCCATTTGTAAGCCATTTTCCCTGAATATCCGTATAAGCGGGTTCAATATCGAAGATAATGGCTGCATAAGCTATGATTTCATCATTTTCAGTCAACACATAAGCAGAATCAGTGGCTAAATCGTTGTGAATGCTTTGCTCGTTCGGATAGCCGTCTTGCCACTGGGCACTTCCATCCAGCCTTCTCCGCTCAATGGCTTGCTGCAGGATTTCCCAAATAGCAGGAATTTCGGAAGGAGTCGCTTTGCGTAAGTTCATGGATAGAGCTGGAAAGTTGAGTTTCTATTTTTCATGGACGAAGACTTCAAATTTTATTTTATGTACATTTTGGTTCGATTCTATCTCTTTCTTTCCTGCACCAATGCCAGCACCTAGATTTACCAAAGCAACCTTAATACCTCCTTTTGTGTCACTTTCTGAAGTTTCGTTTATGATTACTGAAACGTCAAATTCAACCTTTTGTCCACTAGTTCCTCTATTATTGATGTGATTAGCTAATCTGAAACGATTTTGCTCCAGATTAGCTTCATCCACTCCATTTACAATGTCAAGTAATGCTCTCTTTATAAAATCTTTTAATTCCATAAGTTTAATACAAAAAACTATGGTTCTTCCCGTAATACAACATCTGCTCGATGAACGTTTGCTTATTTTCCAGCCTGATGTCCTTGATTTTTCCTTCGTGATCCATGACCGGGACAAAAACAGGATATACAAATCCGCTATAAGGAGCAATGTTTAAAGGTTTTACGCGGCGAAGAACTTCTGCGTGTGTTTTTTTATCCACTTTCACTCCGTACGTTTCCACCAATGCTTTTCCGGCTTGGTAATCGCCTTCTGATTTGATGCGCTGGATTTCTCTTAGTAAATCACCGAAAAGTGTGCGCAGCTTGTTGTAATCCTTGATGTCGTAATACGTTTTTCCGTTGCGGGTAATTTTCTCGATCACTTTGTCTTTCTGACCTTTTTCAAACACCCAGGCACTCACCAACTGACGGTTTTGCATGTGCTCTTCCTCCACGTTTTGTCCCATTTCCAAACGCTGCAGCTGAGTCAGCAAACCGTTTCGGATATAACCGTCGTATTCTGCTTTCCCGACTTCCAGTGTTTCGATTAAACCTAAATCGACCATCTTCTGATCCATGATGAAGTACAATCCGACTAAATCTGCACGGGCCTCTTCCAAAGTAGATGCATAATTCTGCAGTGTTTCCGAGGGCTGGCCAACACCTTTGTTGATTAGTCCGCTGGCGTGTCCTACAACTTCATGAAGGGCAGTGTGCATTTTTCCGGCAATTGCTCCGTATTTGTTTGCGCGGTCGATTTCTTCCTGGTCGTTTGCGAATTCTTCGGTTACGGCAGGTCCGCCGGCTTTGTTGTAAGCTTCGATAATATTTCCTAATGAAACCGATTTTGAGCCGTGGATCTCACGGATCCAGTTGTTATTCGGAAGATTCACACCAATCGGAGTAGAAGGAGCAGCATCACCGGATTCGCTGGCAACTTCAACTACTTTGTAGGAAACACCGACCACTTTCTTTTTCTTGTGCTCCGGCATTAAGGGAGAATTGTCTTCAAACCACTGCGCATTTTTCGCAACAGTCGCCATGCGTTTGGATGCCTCAAAATCGTTGATCTGAACGATGGATTCGTAATTCGCACGTTTTCCGAGCGCATCTCCGTAGGTTTCAATAAATCCGTTGATGTAATCAATATCGCCTTTTGTCGCAGTGGACCAAATCACGTTGTATTCGTCCCATTTTCTGAGATTACCGGTTTTGTAATACTCGATCAATACTTTCAATGCTCGTGCCTGCTGATCGTTTTCGGCTACTTTCACGGCTTTTCTCAGCCAAAAAATGATCTGGTCGATCGCATCTCCGTATTTCCCTTTGCTCTTCCAAACATCTTCGTGCAGTTTCCCGTTTTTAAGAATCAAAGTTGAGTTCAAACCTAATTCAATGGGTTCCGGATCATTCAAATCCTGTTTTTGAGCATAGAAATCCTCGACCATTTTTTGGGTAACCCCTTTGCCGTAGAAATTATTTGCCGAAGCAACGATCATATCCACGTTCGGATCTTTTACTTTTCGTTTTTTCTCAAGTTCCGGTTTGAATATCGCATTGAGAGCTTCCGGACTTAAGTTATGTTCGACTGCTTTCATCAGCTTATCCAGGTAAGCGGCACTGAATTTCGGCTGGATCTTATCCATGCTGTAGTGGTGGTGAATCCCGTTTGAAAAGAAAACCTGCTTACTCCATTCGTCAAATTTCTTCCATTCATCAGTAGTTTTATCACCGGTGTATTTTTCATGGATAGCTTCCAAAGCTCTGCGGATCTCCAGGTTGAAACGGTTGTTTTGATCGTAGTTGATATCTCTTCCTGCCAAACCTGCCTGGGAAAGGTAGTAAACCAATTCTTTTTGCTTCAAAGACAGCTTATTCCAGCTTGGAACTTCAAATCGAAGGATTTGAATGTCTGCAAATCGTTCTACAGTTGTTTCCATTGGCCCTGTATTTTCTTCTGTTGATTCTTCACCTCCTCCGCAAGCCGCAGAAAGCGCCAGAACGGAAGTGAAAGCTAGTATGTTTTGTATTTTCATATCGTAGGATTATCTGCCTGAAATTAGTCAAATAATTTTGAATTGACTGGCAGAAGCCTGACCGTTCAACACATTTACCGTTCATCACAATCTAAAAATAACCAAATGATAAAATAATAACATTCGCTGTTAAAAAATAAAAAACAATGAAAACTACTTTACTACTACTTTCGTTGTTCGTATCGGTTGTTGGTTTTTCACAGCCTTACCAGATCGGACATCGAACAATTACTTTTAATGATCCTTCACGAACGGGAGGATTTGGTTCCGGAGGCGGATCTGGCCGACAAATTCAGAGTGAAATCTATTATCCTTCATCTACAGCAGGAAATGATGTTACCATCTCGACCGGGCAATTTCCTTACATTGTCTTCGGTCATGGATTTGTCATGACCTGGGATTCGTACCAGAATTTTGTTGATCATTATGTTCCTTTGGGGTATGTGCTCGTTTTTCCGCGTACGGAAGGAGGTATTTCACCGGTACACCAGGATTTCGCGCTGGATCTTTCTATAGTTGGAACTAAGATGGAAGCATTAAGCACGAATGTTTCTTCTTTCTTCTACCAGGCATGGAATGGTAAAAAAGCCGTCATGGGCCATTCAATGGGAGGAGGTTCTTCCTTCCTGGCAGCAGCTCAAAATACAGCAAACTTCGACATACTGGTGGGATTTGCACCCGCAGAAACAAATCCTTCAGCGATTGATGTAAGTTCGGGTATTTCGATACCTGTACTAGTTTTTTCGGGAACAGAAGATGCAGTTACACCTCCTGATGAACACCACAAACCGATGTATGACAGTGTTTCAAATAGCTGCAAGCATTTTATAGCAATTACGGGCGGTGGACATTGCTATTTCGCGAATTCCAGTACAACCTGTGATTTCGGTGAATCTGCTTCAGGCGGAAATATTAGCATTACGCGTGCTGTTCAGCATGATATTACCTTTGATGCACTGGATCCTTACCTGGATTTTTACCTGATGAAAAATTGTTCCGGCTGGCCTTTGTTTACAACACAGCGCGATACCGACACGCGTGTTCAATCACTTTATTCCTGCAACTATTCTCTGCCTTCCAATCCGGTGATTACGCAGAACGGATATTTGCTGAGTATTCCATCGACTTCCTTAACAGTTTCCTGGTTTTTGAATGGTGTTGAGCTTACAGGTGAAACAGGATCTACACTTGATATGCAGTCTTATGGCGGCGGTACGTATGAAGTTCATGTGACGGATGCCTTCGGATGTTCTGGAATTACAAGCCTCGGAGTAACTGTGGGAATAAATGAATTAAATGCTGCCGGCTTCCATTTCTCCATTTATCCGAATCCAACAAGCGGAAAATTTACGATTCAAACAACAGATTCTGAAGCACAGGTTTTTGAATTGTGCGATATGGAGGGAAGAATTGTAAAAATGGTCGAGGTACAGCTGAAATCGGAAATAGCTATTGATGACCTGGAAAGTGGAACGTATTTCGTAAGGTCAATGCATTCAAACCAGGTTGGCAGAATTATTAAAAATTAGGGTCACGGGTTTTGTATAGCGCAAATCCTGCAAGAGCTGCTTCTGATTCTTTTCAGGAGCAGCTTTTTTTGTATGACTTTTTCTTACCGTAACAAAAAAATCGGGAGAAGATGGTTAATTTAGTGATTCGATGAGAACTAACTTTAAAGCAGTCAATTTGTGGTCCAAAGTAATTTCCGTTAAATGCTTGAGTGCCTGTTTATGCATGCTGTTGATTTTCACTGCCTGTAACGGGAAGCAAAAAGTTCCTATCGAAGATTTGAGGATTGTGATGCTGGGTGATAGCGAAACGAGACGAATCAATCACTATTGGGGACCAGATACGAATTGGAATACACTGACGGGATACAAACACATTTTTAACCTGGGATTTGATTCCTTCAGAAGCGATGATTTGCTTTATTTTCAATCAGATTCGGTAAAAGCACCTGTTTATAAAGCGCTGGACAAAAAACCGCATATTATATTCCTGATGATTGGAATTAATGATATTGCGCAATCCGTTCCGGTATCCGAAACACTTTCACACATCCGGACCATCATCGATACGATACAGGCCCATCAGGTAGAATTAGTTATTCAATCGGTTCTTCCAACTACGAATTACTACGATACACTTTACGGCGGATTTTCTCAGAATGGAGTGATTGCTTCACGGGTAAAGGAACTAAATGACCAATTGGTACAGATTTGTAAGGCTGAACAGATCTATTTTTTAGACTTAAGACCAGGAATGCTTTTAGAAGGAACTTATTTGAAGAATGATTTATCCGTTGATGGGATTCATTTGAATTATTCCGGTTATAAGATTTGGAAGAGCCATTTAGAGGAATTCTTTGAAGCCTATTATCACTAATTACTCATGGCTGATGTAACATTCACCTGCTGTTATAGAAACGGGAATCGTATTTTCTTTCGGTACAATGGGGCAGGAGTATCGGTCTGAATAAGCGCAATACGGATGATAGGACGTGTTGAAATCCAATTTTACCTTTTTGGTTTTCTTGCTGAAATAACAATCCAGGTATTTTCCTGCGCCATAGGTTGATACAGCCGTTGTAGCATCTTTAAACGGAACGAAATAGTAATTCTTGTATTCTTTCTTCCCGGCCAGGTCCAGGTTTTGATAAACGTTCAGTGTGCAAAGCGTGTCATTGATCCTGAAAGAAAGCGTGCCCATTTTGCGGTAATATACAGTTCTTTCTTTCGACATGGGCATTACAAAGGCCGAACCAACATCTTTTACAAAGTCTGCCTCCACAATAAAAGATTTGTTTACCGGAAAGAAACAGATTTCCGGATGAACTTTGCGTTC
>CBINBC010000052.1:0-24939 GCA_966248825.1 uncultured Fluviicola sp. | reverse complement strand
CAGGTATTGAAGTAATGAAGGTCCCGGATACCAATCCATCAGGGTACTTTTGTATACTACATTTTCTCCTGCCAGTGCAGAAGTTGGGATGTAATCTACCTTATTCAATCCTATTTTCCCTGAAAAATCTGCATATTCGGAAACTATCTCGTCAAAACGCTGCTCGCTGTAATCTGCCAGGTCCATTTTGTTGATACAAACCAGAACCTGCGGAATTCCAAGCACGGCCGAAATAATACTGTGGCGCTTTGTCTGCTCGGTGATCCCGTTCCTGGCATCCACCAAAATGATTGCAAGCTGTGCCGTTGAAGCTCCGGTGAACATATTGCGTGTGTACTGAGCATGTCCGGGAGTATCTGCAATAATAAACTTGCGTTTGTTCGTCGAAAAATACTTATAAGCGACATCGATCGTGATACCCTGTTCGCGTTCCGCACGCAAACCATCGGTTAATAGAGCCAGGTCAATTTCGGTATTCTCTCCGGTCGTTTTACTCTGACGTGTTAATGTTTCAATAATATCGGTAGAAATTGACTCGCTGTCATACAACAAGCGCCCGATAAGGGTACTCTTGCCGTCATCTACATTTCCTGCTGTAAAAAATCGTAATAAATCCATTCTTTTGAATTATGAATTATCAATGCTTGAATTATCAAGAGAACCCCTTGAACCATTGATAATTGCTAATTGATAATTTTAAAAATACCCTCCTTTCTTCCGGTCTTCCATCGCTGCTTCCGAGACCCGGTCGTCCATTCTCGTTGCGCCCCGTTCTGAGATTTTCGCCTCTTTCAGTTCTACGATAATATCTTCTACCGTATAAGCTTCGCTTTCGACTGCGGCTGTACATGTCATGTCACCTACAGTTCTATACCGTACTTTTCTGGTGATAATCTGATCATTTTCGTCCAGGTTCAGGAACTCATTGTCAGCCATTAACTGCCCGTGTTCCGTCAGCACACAGTCGCGCTCGTGTGTAAAGTAGATCTCCGGCAATGCAATGTTTTCACGTTTGATATAATTCCAAACATCCAACTCTGTCCAGTTACTGATCGGGAAAACGCGTACATTTTCACCCTTATCGATCTTTCCGTTATAAATGCTCCACAATTCCGGGCGCTGTAATTTCGGATCCCACTGACCAAATTCATCCCGAACAGAGAAAACGCGTTCTTTTGCTCTTGCTTTCTCTTCGTCTCTTCTGGCTCCGCCAATACAGGCATCAAACTCAAACTCTTCGATTACTTCAAGTAAAGTATAGGTTTGCAGGGCATTTCTACTTGGAAACTTTCCTCTTGCATCCTGCAGTCTCTGTCGGATAATTGTATCTTCGACATTCCTAACTATTAACCGCTCATCCAATTCCTTCGCCAACGCATCTCTAAAAGCAAGCGCTTCCGGGAAATTATGTCCGGTATCGACATGGACCAGCGGAAACGGGAATTTTCCGGGTCTAAAGGCTTTCAATGCCAAATGCACCAAACAAATACTGTCTTTTCCGCCTGAAAATAACAGGGTCGGACGGTCAAACTGTCCCGCTACCTCTCTCAGGATGTAAATGGCTTCCGCCTCTAATTCGTCTAAATAATCCATCTTTTTAATTATAAATGATCAATTTTTCAATTATCAAGACTTACGGTATTGATAATTTAGAATTGATAATTAACTATGTAGTCCACACTCTTTCTTCGAGTTATCTTCCCACCACCACCTTCCGGCACGGAAAGATTCTCCTTCACGAATTGCCCGTGTACAAGGCTGACATCCCAAACTCACAAAACCACGGTCCTGCAATACATTGTAAGGAATAGTGTGCTGTTTAATATATGCCTTCACTTCTTCCAGGCTCCAATTTGCCAGCGGATTTACTTTCACAATCCCTCGTTGTTCATCCCATTCCACCAATTCCAGTCCTGCACGATTTTCCGAATGATCCGCGCGAAGCCCTGTAATCCAAACATCCACATGTTGCAATGCCCTGTTCAAGGGTTCCACTTTCCGGATAAAACAACATTCCTTGCGGTTCTCTGGCGATTCATAGAAACTGATCGGACCTTTTTGGGTGACCAATTTCTCCACTGACTGGTATTCCGGGAAATAGACCTCCGGATTTTTGCCGTATCTCTGCCGTGTAGCTTCAATAACGCTGTACGTCTCCGGGAATAACCGGCCTGTATCCAGCGTAAAAACTCGTATCGGAAGCTCCTGCGAATAAATGGCATGCGTCAGTACCTGGTCTTCCCAGCTAAAACTGGATGACAAAGCAATTCTCATTCCATCCAAAGAAGCCAGCTGAGCCAGGTAATCCTCCAAAGAAGTATGGGTTATTTCTTTTATTTTCTCAATCATTGTGTCTTAAAATAATACCGTTAAAAAATTGCGTAAACTGACAATTACAACCACGATCCCCACGAATAACATCATTGCTTTGATATTCAATTTGGAAGCGAGGTAAGCTGCAATCGGTGCGGCGCAAACTCCCCCTAAAATCAACCCCAAAATCGGCTGCCACACATCGGTTGTTCCGATCAAAGTGAAAAAAGTGAAGGAACTGGCCAACGAAACAAAGAATTCGGCAAGGTTCACTGAACCGACAATCATTCGGGGGTGTTTTCCCCTGGCAATCAGCGTTGATGAAACAACAGGTCCCCAGCCTCCTCCACCAATGGAATCCAAAAAACCTCCCAAAAATCCCAGCCATCCTGCTTTTGTTACTTTTTTTCGAGCTTGTTTCATGCGAATGACTTTGTAAATGATCAATGCTCCCAAAAACAGCGTATAAAAGCTCACAACCGGTTTGATGATGTAATTGAACGCTTCAAATTCGGATAACAAATAAGCTCCGATAATCGCTCCCAACACTCCCGGAAGTAAAATTGACTTAAAGAGGCGGTTATTTACATTCCCAAAACGCAGGTGCATGATCCCGGAAACACCGCTGGTAAAAATCTCCGAAGCATGAACCGACATGCTTGAAACCGCCGGTGAAATTCCATACGAGAGCAGGAAAGTCGTTGCGCTTACTCCATAGGCCATTCCCAATGCACCGTCAATCATTTGCGCGATAAACCCGGCAAGCATGAAGTAGGCAAAATCAATGGTTAAAGAATCCATCATACCTGTTGCAGAATTCCAAATACTCTCCAAAGGAATTAAAGTAAAAATCAAATGCCCGGTTAGCAGTACTGCCAGGGTCCCGAATAAATAGGCACTCAATTTCAAGGGAGAGAAGAAATACCAGGGCCTTTCTGCTTTAACGACTAACTGAGCCGTAGCCTTGTTCATTTTTTTTACTTTCCGGGCAAAATCTCCCCTTAAAAAGTTACGGAACTCATTTAGCTGAATTGCCGAATCGTTTAATTCTTCCGGAAGGTTTTCGTCCAGGATTTCTTTCAGCCGCTTAGCCAAAGTAGGCGACTTACCGTTTGTTGAGATCCCGATCTTCAGATGACCTTTCTTTACAACCGATCCCAGGTAAAAAGTACACAATTCGGGTTTGTCCGCTGCATTGTATAAAATTCCGGCATCGTTTGCCAGGTTCATGATATGTTCAGAAAACTCCGAATCGTTCAATGCAGTAATGATCAATTGTTTTCCGGCAATATCCGTTTCTTCGAAGTCACGTACTTCCAGGTAAACGGTTTCATGCCGTTCCGCAAAGTCTATAAAATCATCTGAATACTCACGCGCTACAACTGTTATGTTGGTTTCAGGCGAATTCAGCAGTAAGGCTCTTAACTTTTCCAGCCCTACTGCTCCTCCGCCAACCAATAATACCTGCAATTCATGCGTTTTCAGGAAAATCGGGAATAATTCGTTGGTAGTTGCTTCCCTCATGAAAAACAGATTGAATCCGTTAACTGATGATTGAATTCCCTTGCAAAACCAACGACCTCACCAATTACAATAACTCCGGGGCCCTGCACCCCTGATTTTTGATATTGCTGAGAAATTGTCCGGATCGTTCCGGCAATAATTTCCTGTTCCGGTAAAGAGCCGTTGCAAATGACAGCTGCAGGAATATCCGGTTTCAAATTTTCCAGGAAGATTTCTGCAATTTGTTCCATGTGGCTCAATCCCATCAAAATAACGATTGTTGCATTTAACGACACCGCTTTTTGCAATTCCGGGTTCAATGATCCATCTGCCAAAGTAGCCGACAAAACAACGAACGAATTACTCAACCCACGATGAGTAACGGGAATATTTGCCAGTGCCGGAACAGAGATCGAACTGGAAATTCCTGGAATCACCTCCGTAGTGATTGCATGTTGCTGCGCAAATTGGATTTCCTCCATTCCTCTGCCAAACACAAACGAATCTCCACCTTTCAAACGCACTACGTGGCCGAATTCATTTGCCGTGTCGACCAATAACTGATTGATCTGCTCCTGTTCGTATGCTTTATATCCTTTTCTTTTTCCGACAAAGATTTTTTTTGCTGCAGGTGCATACGTCAATAATTCTTCATTCACCAAAGCGTCGTATAGTACCACGTCGGCCTTTTTCAATCGGTTGAGCCCTTTCACAGAGATCAGTTCGATATCTCCCGGACCTGCCCCGACCAGGGAGATTCGCGGAATTGGTTTGATTTGTTTCATTTTCTTATCATTAATTCTCTTTGCTGAACTGCACCAATCCGTTAGATGACAGATTTCTTCTTCAATTTCGTTAACACTTCAGATACCTCATTCAGGTATTCAGTGGCAAATTTCTCAGAGGTCTTCTCTTTATTTATTTTCAGGATCAATTCACTGAAAAGGTTTACTTCGGAAAATCCAAATGCTGCTCCCAAATGTGTATCGAAATCAGTCAGGATTCCCTGCTGGGTATTGCAACGGATTCCTTTCTCGATCAATCGGGCCTTTGCTGCATGGATTCCGGCTGCATACGCATAGTAAACCGCATCTGCAAATCGGGATTCGGCAAAAGCTTCTTTTGAAGCTTCCCATTTTTCTTCGGCATCTGAAAAAAGTGTTGCTACCAGGTCGATGATCACACCGGCACATTCTCCCACTCCTATTGCTGTTGCAAAACGCGCTGTTTGTCCCCAGTCCAGGTATTCTTCCGAAGCAACGTTTTCCAAATCGGTTAAGGGTTTCAATAATTGATAGAAATACGGATTTTGCCTGCGATCGAAATAGTCGTTGAACGTTTCTTCGTTCTCGTGGAACTCCAGGAAATCATCCAATATCAGCTGTACCACTTTCAAAATACGTCTGCTTGGAACCTTGATCACTTTTTCTGCGATCCTTCCTGTTCCAGCGCCTGTTTTTCCGCCTCCAATCAGAACCTGTAAGGCCGGCAGGGTTCCTTCCTTTGTTTTGATCGAACTTCCATGAAACCCGATTTGTGCCAAACCATGTTGTCCGCAGGAATTCATACAACCGCTGATTTTAATCGAAATCCCGGTTTCTTCTATCAATTTCGGATAGTTGACACGGATAAACGATTCGAGTTCCAAAGCCACATTGGTACTGTTGGAGATTCCCAGGTTACAGGTATCTGTACCCGGACAAGCTGTAATGTCTGTCAATCCTCCATAGCCCGGTTCGATCAAATTCAATACAGAAAGCTGCGAATAAATCGTTTCCAGTTGTTCCGGTCGCACACCTCGTAATTGTATATTTTGATTGATGGTAAAGCGCAATTCGGGGAGCTTCAGATCGTCTAACAAATAAGCTAATGAACGCGCCTGATCCGTGTAAAAATCTCCCAGCGGAACTTTTACGTAAACAGCTAAGTATCCGGGTTGTTTCTGAGGGAACACATTCGTTCTTACCCATTGATTGTAAACCTGATCATCTTTAAATAATTCATTAAAATCAATGGGGGCAAATTCCTGGAAATCAACTTGACTTACTTCTATCAAATCATCCTTCTCCGAATCAAATTGAACAGCAGTTTTTTCAGAATCTACTAACTCCAAAAATACTTCCAATCCGATTTTGGAGATCAGGTATTTCATCCGGGCTTTATTCCGGCTGTTTCGTTCACCGTATCTGTCGAATATGCGGATAGAAGCTTCAATAAACGGAATGATCTCCGTTGCCGGCAGGAACTCATAAGCTGTGTGAGCAAGGAAAGGTTGTGCTCCCAATCCACCACCAACCAGTACTTTGAATCCTCTTATCCCCTGCTCCATACGCGGAATAAATCCAAAATCATGGATAAAAGTAAAAGCATCATCGGTGTCGTCCGAACTGAAAGCAATTTTGATCTTCCGTCCCAATTCCTGCCCGAAAGGTTTTCTGAGAAAATACCTAAAAACCTGATCTGCATAAGGCGTTACATCAAATAACTCATCCGGATTGATCCCTGCATTATCACTTGCTGTGACGTTTCTAACGGTATTCCCACAGGCTTCACGAAGTGTTACATCGTCTTTTTCCAGATCAGCCCATAACTCCGGAGTGCGGTCCAGGGAAACGTGATGAATTTGGATGTCCTGCCGGGTTGTAATGTGCAGTCGTCCGGTACTGTATTCGTCACTCACCTGAGCTATTCTGCGCAACTGACCGGAAGTCACTCTTCCATAAGGCAATTTGATACGGATCATTTGAACCCCCAGCTGACGCTGTCCGTAAACACCTCTGGCCAGACGCAATGAGCGGAATTTATCGTCGGGAATTTTTCCATCTTTAAACGCTGCGATTTTGTCGCCCAGTTCCAGGATATCCTTTTCAACCCGCAGCTTTTTCTCCGCAACCTGGTGTTCGTATGCTGTTCTGAAACTTTCCATGGCTATTTGGTTGCATTGTAGAGGTAATACCATTCTTCGCGCGAAAGTTCAAAGGAATGTGCTGTCGCTGCATTTTGGATCCGGCGTTTTTCCTTGCTTCCGATAATAGGAAGAGCTCCCAGTTTATGCAGCCATGCAACGGCAACCTGCTCCACATTCGCTTCGTATTTCTTCCCAATCTCGATCAATGCCAGACGAAGTTTGACAGCCTGTGCATCTTCTCCCAGTAAAATGCGTCCGTCAGCCAAAGGTGAAAATGCCATTGCACGACTGTGTTGTTCACGGATAAAGTCGAATCGACCATCATGCAGTGCTTCCGTCTGCAACAAATTCAATTCCAAATGATTGGTAATGATCGGCTGTGAAAGCGAAGAAGAAAGTAAACGCTGTTGGAACACATTGAAATTGGACACTCCGATGTAAGAAATCTTTCCGCTTCGCTGGAGCTTCAACAAAGCCGATGCTGTTTCTTCGAAATTCGACAGGAAGTCAAACCCCTGAAGGATTAAAATGTCGATCTTTTCTCTTTTTAAGCGTTTTAAAGACTGCTCGACATCTTTAGTGATGTATTGCGGACTTAAGTCGTAAAAAACACCACTTCCGTGAGAACCGGAATACTCGCGCAAACCGACTTTTTTAGACAGCACCAGCTCCGACTGATTAATCGCTTTTGATTCAATCAATTTTCCGAATTGTGTTTCCAACTGACCGGATCCATGCTGTGGACTCAAGTCATAGGTGTCGATTCCCAATTCTCTTGTAAACAATACGACATCTTCAAATTTTCGCGTATCCAGCAAATCTTCTTCGGTCCAGCGCCAAAAGCCGTAAACAGCTGCTGAAACTCTCGGACCATATCCGTTGATATATACTTTTTTCATTTCTTTTTTTTAATTCCGGGCATTCATCGCCGGAGTAATTTCTGATTGCAACAAAAAACCCTTCTCTGTCGAATGCGGAGAAGGGTTGTAACTCAATTTGTTCGTTTATAGTTATACCTTCCGCTGTCCCAAACGGGACATACAACATAGCTGCATGTACATGTTACGCATGAAATTCTTTTGAATCATTGTTTTCTGTAATTGATGCTGCAAAGTAAAAGGCTGTTTGCGAAAGCTGCAAGCAAAAGCAGATTTATTTTCCATTATTCCTATCGGATAAGTAGGATATTATCTTCAAAAAAGCGACTATTTACGCTTACTTTCGGCTTTTCGCAACAACTTTTTTTCGCGCAAAATTAAATCAGCCAAACTTGTTTTGGAAAGAATATGGATGCTTGCTTCACGTACCTCGAGCATTACATCGTGCAGCCCGCAAAGCTCTTCATGCGGACATTCGGTACATTCTTCGTAGAAATTCAGGCTTACACAAGGCAATAAAGCAATTGGTCCGCCGGTAGCACGGATGATGTTGCTTAGCACTATCTCATCCGGATGTTTCACCAGGAAATATCCTCCGTTTGCCCCCATTTTACTGCCTACCATTCCGCCATTGCGAAGCTGCAGTAAAATTGCTTCCAGGAATTTTCTTGGAATATGCTCTTGCTCTGCAATTGTGGCAATGGACAAGTGCTTTTTATCGCGATAAACTTTCGCCAAACATTTCAACGCCTGAATGGCATACTTAGACCTTTTTGGTATCATAAACAAATATACTACTAATTTAATAGGAGTTCATAACTTCCGGAAACCTGGATAACATGAACATTTCTGTTCACACTATGCTCGTTGTTTTGGTAGATATATCCAATTCCCAATTTCCAATGTCTGAATAGCGGCTGTTGGATAGAGACACCGCCTCTCCACTCCCATGGTTTCGTAGTCCCACAGCTATAGAACCATTCGTTAAAACAAAGCAATCGAGTTTTGAAATCCGAATTCAAGGGACATGAAAACAACAGCTGAAACCGCAGCCGGTCCTGATCCTTGGTAGCCCCGTCAAAAAACCGAAATTCATTCCGAAACCGAAGTTGAAATTGAACGGTTTTCATTAGAAACAATTGCGATACTTGTAAAAAGGGCCTTATTTCCGTTTCTATCCTTCTTCCTTCACTTCTTTCATGAATAAAACCGGCAATACCTCCTCCAAAACCGGCCCCTTTAGCATTGACCCGGTAACTGAATGTATAGCGCATCAAACTCTGACGGTGCTGATTGAAAAAATTTCCCTGGCGCCTGTGCCCAAACTCCAAGACATGGGTTTGCCTTTTGTAATCTACCTTCAACTGAGACAATATCCAGGTATTGGTTGTATTGGAACTCTGACCGAAACAGAAAAAGGAATGAATGGATAAAAATCCCAGTGCGATCATTTTCATGATCCAAATCTAAAAGAGATTTTAATATTCTATCTAATCTATAGAATAAAAAGATTTATTTCTCTAATTCGCTCGTCACTAATTGATATTTTCCTTTAACTACCGGACGCGGAAAAGCATTGAAATGCCACCACTCCGTTGGGATATTTGAGAATCCCTGGCTTTTCAAAGCTCTTCTCAACAATTTCCGGTTGTCGATCTGCTGCTGTGTAATTTCTCCACTTGCAAGGAATTCAGATTCCAGGCTGGGATAAGCAACTTTGCGTATATCGTCGTAGCCTGCTCCCATATCCAAAGGCTTTCTCTTGGAATTACAGATCGTCAAATCTACTGCTGCACCATAATTATGGACACTCCCGTTCCTCGGGTTGCTGACAAATTTTCCCCTTTCAAAAGCCGGAATCGTGTCCAGTGCATTCCACATTTCCCATTGAACACTCAAAGGGCGCAGCGCATCATAAACCAGTAAATGATAACCGGGATCTCTTCCCGTGAGGTATTCCTGTGACTTTGCCAGTCTTCTCGCTATATCGATCTGAACATAAGGTTTTTTCAAGGTATCGTACAAAATGCGGTGCATGAAATTATCTTCGGTTGCGTATTTCAATTCCCACCAAATATTTTTGTTGAAATGATCTACACTCACCAGTGTATCTCCCTTGTGAATCAGAATACTCATTCCTGGTCCCGGATCTTCCGATTTTTCCAAAGGCACCAAATCACCTTGCATTTTTACCTCCTCTTCTTTTATTTTAGATTTGGTTTCGACTGATTCCGCACAGCCAACTGCCAGTAATGCGCCAAGAAGTAAAAATCTGATTGCTTTCATGGATGTAAAAATCAGCTTTTTTTGCTGATATCTCAACATTTACTGTACTTTTGTTCTCTTCAAAATAAAGAAAAGAAATGCCAAAAATTGCCCAAAAAGCCATTGACATGCCAGCATCGCCAATTCGTAAATTGGTTCCATATGCTGAAAAAGCTAAAAAAGCCGGTAAAACTGTTTACCATTTAAATATCGGTCAGCCGGATATCGAAACTCCACAGGTAGCTTTGGATGCTATTCGCAATTTTGACCATAAAGTGATTGAATACAGCCACTCTGCAGGATTTGAGTCTTACAGAACCAAATTGGCTGAAACGTATAGAAAAGGCGGACTTCCGGTAAACACGGAGGATATCATTATTACAACAGGTGGATCCGAAGCATTGATTTTCGGGTTCATGACAACCTGCAACCCGGGAGATGAAGTAATTATTCCGGAACCGTTTTATGCAAACTACAATGGTTTTGCCGTTACTGCAGGTTTGACGGTTGTTCCGGTTGCATCTACTATCGAAACAGGATTTGCCCTGCCTCCGGTTTCTGAGATCGAAGCAAAGATCACCGCAAAAACAAAAGCTATCGTTATCTGTAATCCGGGTAACCCAACCGGTTATTTGTACAGCAAAGAAGAACTGGAACAATTGCGCGACATCGTTAAAAAACACGATTTATTCCTGTTTGCGGATGAAGTTTACCGTGAGTTCTGTTACGATGGTGCTCAACCGTTCTCCGTTTTAAATTTGGAAGGGATTGAAAACAATGTGATCATGATCGACTCTGTTTCCAAGCGTTATTCGATGTGCGGAGCACGTATCGGGGCACTGGTTTCTAAGAATAAGGAAGTAATGGATGCCGCATTGAAATTCGGTCAGGCAAGACTTTCTCCACCGACCGTTGACCAGGTTGCTTCCGAAGCAGCTTTGAATACACCTCAATCCTATTTCGATGATGTAGTTTCCGAATACGTTCAGCGCAGAAACATCATGGTTGACGGATTGAACAATATCCCCGGAGTATTTTGCCCGAAACCAAGCGGAGCATTTTACTGTGTGGCAAAATTCCCGGTAGACAATGCTGAAAAATTCTGTCAGTGGTTGTTGGAAGAATTTGAATACGAAGGTCAGACAGTCATGATGGCGCCTGCGAACGGATTCTACTCTACACCTGGTGCAGGGTTGCAAGAGGCACGTATTGCTTATGTATTGAATCAGGATTCTTTGAAGAAAGCAGTTGTTTGTTTGGAAAAAGCTTTGGAAATTTATCCCGGAACAATCAGGTAAATGGAACTACTCATAATCCTCTTTTTAATAATCCTGAACGGGGTTTTCTCAATGGCTGAGATCGCTACGGTTTCTGCCCGGAAATCCAAATTGGATGTAGCCGCAAAAAGAGGCGACAAAAGCGCTAAGCTGGTTCTTGAAACCATGAATTCGCCCAATAAGTTCCTTTCGACGGTACAAATCGGTATTACCCTGATCGGAATTTTGACCGGTATATTCTCGGGTGAAAAAATGACCTCGGATATTCAGGGTTTTTACATGAAATTTGCTGCTATTAAACCGTATGCACATTTCCTGGCAGTAACTTCAGTAGTTGTAATCATTACTTTTTTCTCACTGGTACTAGGTGAATTGGTCCCTAAGCGAATCGGTTTGACTAACCCGGAGGCCATTGCCAAAACAATGGCCAGACCGATGCTGATCATTTCGAGAATCACTGCACCCTTTGTTTGGTTATTGACGGTAACCTCAGATCTCCTGCTCAAAATACTGCGGGTCAAACAGTCTTCCGACGGAAAAGTAACGGAAGAGGAAATCAAGGCAATCATCCAGGAAGGTACTGAAGGTGGTGAAGTACAGGAAATCGAACAGGATATCGTGGAACGTGTTTTTCACCTGGGTGATCGTAACATCAGTTCCTTAATGACACACCGAAACGATGTGATCTTTATCGATATCAATGATACGAAAGACGAGGTCCGTGAACAGGTCGAAAAAGAAATGCACTCGGTATACCCGATCTTTGATGATGAGCGCGAGCATGTATTGGGAGTTGTTTTGCTTAAGGATTTGTTTCGCACAATTAACAACCAAGATTTCAGTCTGAAAGATCTCATGTTGAAACCACAGTTCTTATTGGAAAATATTTCGGCATACGAAGCATTGGTGCATTTCAAAGAAACAAAGACCCATTACGGGATCATTACCGACGAATTTGGGCAGGTGCAAGGAATTGTTACATTGAATGACCTTCTTCAGGCACTGGTGGGAGATTTTCATGAATTTTATTCAGAAGAATTCGAATTTATCCAACGTGAAGACGGGTCGTGGTTAATCGACGGGCAATATCCGATCACTGAATTTTTCCGCCAGTTCGGTCTTTCAGACAATTCTTCGGAGTTAAATTTCACTACAATCGGAGGATTGGTATTGAATGAGTTGAGAAGCGTTCCGACTACAGGGCAGAAATTCCATTGGCTGAATTTTGAGATCGAAGTAGTTGACATGGATGGGGCACGGATTGATAAGCTGATCATTCGGGAGATCGATTCGGAGGATTAATCAATTACGAATTCCTAATTACGAGATCCGAATTGTTTGAATAATCTTCAGAATGCTGATTCTTCATGCTAAGAAAGATCTTATAATTCGTCATTTGGCCCTCGTAATTCGTAATTATCATTCAGGTTGTTACTTTTTGAAAAACGTGCATTTCGTATGCGTGTAAAGGGAAATATACACAAAACAATCCCGAAGAATCGGGACAAGTTGTTGTAGGAATACAGCAAGCTCCCGGCGGCAACCGGGAGCTTTTTTATTTTGAACCAAATCGGAACATGGTTGTATTCCCTTCCAAACAACAACATGCATCGAATACTTACAGTTATTTTTGCCGGAGCTGCATTCCTGGCAGTCACTCAGACACCTCTGATTGCTCATAAAAGTCATTCAGGTTCTTCCATCAGCTATTTTATCGATCCAATGAGCAATTTCGGAGCCATTAAATTAGACCTGAACGAACCGCACAGACAATCCAAGCCCTATAAGGCTGAAAATTTCAGATCATTGAATGATTCAACCATTATCCTGGAAGTGACGGACATCAATCAAAAAGTGCTTAAAACAGATACCCTCCCAAATAAGAAAAGATACTCCCCAGTTCAGTTTAAGATCATTTACACTGACTCTATGACCCGGCAAGAAAGACAAAAACTTCATGAAGAAGAACTCAAACGGGAACAAGAAATCATTCAACAAGAGAAAGAGCAACAAAAGAAGCTTAATCTGCAACAAGAACATCTGAATGAAACTCCCAAAAAGAAAGAAAAGAAATCCTACTTGCTTTTCCTGTTTGGAATTACAGGTGGCGGAATGCTTCTTCTCAAAATATTCAGTAAATCAAGAATCTCAAAAACTTCTATTGCTTAAGGTATGAAAACACTCTTTATCCTTTGTATTTGTTTGACGACTTCCATTTCTCAAGCACAAACAGCCATTATTGCCCACAAAAGCCATTCGGGAACTGCGATTAATTTCTTTACTGACCCAAACACTAATTTTGGAGAACCCGGTCCGCAATTGATCCAAATTGTGCGGTTGAATGATTCCACTTATATTGAGGTTTATCATTCATTTTCGGGAATGACCTACCACGACACTATTCGTAAACACAGAAAGATCAGTACTTACCGTGAAGATGTCGACTCTATTTATCAACAGGAATACTATAATCATGTCGAATACATCAATCTTAAGAATACGGCGGATACCGGACGGGTCAAAGCTCCAAGTCTGCAATTACAACAGATGATGATTAAAAACACGGAGTCTGGTCCGCAAGAATCTGATTACAAACCTGTACAGGAACCTAATCCCAAAAAGAAGAAAAAATCTTACCTTCTGTTCCTTTTCGGGATAACCGGAGGTGGGTTGTTGATGCTGCGTTTGCTTAACCGGCTGTTTTCACCTCAAGTTGCTTCATGAAAGAACATCTGAAAATTAGTTTCACGGGGATTGCAGTTTGGTGGGCGCTTCTGCTCCCATTCGATTATACGCTCTTCGATTGGATTTTTAAGACCATTCAAAAACCTTTCACAGGTTTGCTGAAGACGATGGACCAGGAACTGATTTTTGAGACCGATACTTACGGAACATACGTGTTGATTGCCTTGAGCCTGCTGCTGGGAGTTTTTTCTTCTACGATCGTTCATTGGATCTGTTCGAAGTGGAAATTAAATCCAACGGAGCTTTTGAAAACAGTCCTCGCTTCCATCCTGTTTTTCTTCCTGTTTAAATACGGCTGGGACAAAATCATGAAAGTACAGTTTTACATGCCGGAACCAAATACCCTGTTCACTCCTCTCGGAAAACTGTCTAAAGACATCACTTACTGGTCGCTGGTCGGCAGCTCTTATCCTTATACGGTTTCTTTGGGAGTTATTGAAGTAATTACAGCATTGCTTTTGTTATTCAAACGGACACAATTCCTGGCATCACTGCTTGCTGTTGTTATCTTCGGACAGGTTGTACTGATCAATTTTTCATTCGACATATCTGTGAAATTATTGTCGGGATCACTGCTTTTGTTTAGCATTGTTTACAATATGTGCTTCCTGCAAAATTGGCGGGGCATTTTCGGATTTGCTATGCAAAAGATTAGCAACAACAGCTCTCGAAAACATCGCGTGATCAAATTTGCTTTTTCCGGGATTGTTATCGCCGAAAGCATTTTCCCATCTTTGGTTAGCGGAAACCTGAATGACGATCATTATCCGAGGCTACCCCATCACGGAGCTTATCGGGTTTACGGAAGCCTGGAAGTGAAACATTTGTTCATACACCGTCGTCATTATATTATTCTGCAATCTAAAAATGATGTTTTCACAGATTACAGGATAGACACGCATGGTTCTCATCAATACACAGCCAGTCAGCGCAATATCATTTGTGACTGGAAGAAAAACCAGGTCATTATGGGCAACGATACATTCCGGATTGAAAGAATACCTTTAAATAATCTACCGATGTTGCAGGAAAGTTTTCATACTTTCTCAGACGAATTCCACTAAAACCTTCCGTTTAACCAAACTTCTTGTGATCAGGTGAAAGTTTTATCCGGATAAAGTTTCCATGGTATCATTTTTTACTTATTTTTGTCTTGTTTAAAATAAATCTAAATAATGAAGCTCATTTTAGCCGACAGTAATGAAATCATACGCATTGGTCTGCGTACACTGTTGTCTACCGAGCGAAACATCCAGATCGTCGGGGAAGCGCGTAACAACGAAGAACTGATTGCTCTGAACAAAGCTTTTGATGCGAACATTATTTTAGTTGATTATACATCCAAAGGTTTTTCTATTGATGTCATTCCGCAGATCCTGCAGAAAAAGCCGGATTTGAGCGTAGTGGCGATTACTCCCGAACAATCGGCGCAAACTCTGGTGAATGCTTTGCGTTCCGGGGTGAAAAGTTATATCAAAAAAGACTGTGACAGTTCGGAGATCATTGATTCGATCCGGGAAACCTGGAGAGGGAATAAATTCTTCTGCGGACAGATCCTGGAAACAATCCGCGACGCATCCATTGATGTAAACGATATCGATTTCGATTCATTCAGTTGTGAACCCATTACTTTGAGTGAGCGTGAAACCGAGATCATCACCATGATTGCGGAAGGCCTTACCAATGTCATGATAGCGGATTCACTTTGCCTGAGCAATCACACCATCAATACACACCGCAAAAACATCATGGCAAAACTGGGCGTGAAAAACACTGCTGGAATTGTGATATATGCAGTAAAAACCAACCTGGTTTCACCGAATAAATTCCTGTTTGCATCGGATTCTAATTCCTAGGAAATTTTTTTCTTTCGTTTTTTGAACCTAATTTTAATCTGATTGTAATACAGATAAAAATTGCTATATGCACCGATACATATTTCTTATTTTAATTCTTCACGCAGCTATTTCCGGCAGTGCACAGAATTATAATAACAACAATACAAACTCTCCGGCTACAAACAATACGAATAAAACACTTATCAACCAACAGGATACCATTTCACCTGTTTCCCCGAGCCTGGAAGAAATACAGATCAGTACTAAAAAAAGTAAGGCTTACCGGACAGTTCCCAATCCGAAATTCGGAGAAGAAGCTGAAAAAGCAGACAAAGACTCTAACTCAAGTATCCAGCAGCTCAAAAGCGCCAAATACCAATTCGAAACAAACTATTCCAATTCCAGACACCAATTAACACGAAGAAGCGCCAGCCCGGAAGAAGTATTGAATATGAAACAAGGTGCACAGATCTATGCCAATATGCTTCCCGGTAGTTTTGAAAAACATTTTTACACTTACTTATTGAGCAAATACAATCCCAAGCAATTCCCGGAACTGCAATTGGCCGCGAACCTGCAACCGACAAATAACGAAGTTCAGCAGGAATTAGCCGTTTACGGAGTTGCCATAAACGATCAGAAACTGGCAGACAGCGTGGCTGTTCAGATGATTGCTCAAAATAAAATTTCCGGTGGTTTATTGAGCTATGCAACTGACATGGTGAATTCAGTTCCTGAAAACGGAACGCTTCTATTGCATGGTTACACGGAGTTAATCCCGGTAAACTATGAGAAAAACAACCTGGGACGAGCAGATATACAACTGATTTCCGTTGATCTGATGCAAAGTCCGGACTACCAGGCTTCATTGACAGCTAAAGGATTTGTGATGCCGAACTCTGCATTTGTTGACACC
The DNA here is from genome assembly GCA_966248825.1 of uncultured Fluviicola sp. Classification (GTDB taxonomy): domain Bacteria; phylum Bacteroidota; class Bacteroidia; order Flavobacteriales_D; family Crocinitomicaceae; genus Fluviicola. The sequence continues at coordinate 8,296 of CBINBC010000052.1, read as the reverse complement.
GCATTTGTACAGACATTCTGCGCATTGAACACTTCCAGGAATTTGTTCCTGTCAATGTCTTTTCCGAAAGAATATTTCAAAGGAATTACTTCAGCACTGAATCCGGTTGGCTTGACTTTTGCTTATGGACAGACTGCAACTTTGGATTACAATGCCTGGAACATTTCATTGGTTGAAACAAAATGGAAAAAATACGAATTGGGGATAGGGAAAGACCCGCAGTCAGATGCACTTTCTGCAAATTACCTTCCTGCGCTTTTAAGTGTTTCAAGGCTCTATGAAGAATACAATAAAACGGAAGACGTTAAAGAAATAGATCACATTATTGCGAGCGTCGCCACAAGGGCGCGTAAAACGGATCAACTCTCAAAAATTAAGCGCTGATGCGGATGATCAAAAAGGAATACGACCAAATGACTGATGAACAATTGGTCATTGCCATGGCTGGAGGCGATCAGCGGGCTTTTGACAAGCTTTATGGTCGGTATTCCTCTGCCCTGCTTTCGTATTTCATGCGTATGCTTTGGCGTGACAGGGAAAAATCAGAAGATTTTGTCCACGATTTCTTCACCAAGCTCATCCACCGTCCGGAATTATTTGACACCACCCGCTCCTTTAAAACATGGATGTACTCGGTGGCGAACAACATGTGCAAGAATGAATACAAAAAACAAGAAATCCGAAAAAATACCAGCAATGGTTTAGACAACACCTATTCCGTGAGCGACGTTAATAAAAACACAGAAAACCAGGTACATCATACTTTATTTAAAGAGGCTTATGATTTCCAGGTTACACAATTAGAAGATAAACACCGGGAAGTGTTTGAAATGCGTCATTTCGATGGATTATCGATTAAAGAAATTGCCGAGGCCTTGGAAATCAGTGAGGGAACGATCAAATCGCGCCTGTTCTATGCAACCAAGTATTTGGCCCAGGGATTAAAAGAGTACCAACCGGAACATACAAAAGTACCATGAACACATTTGATGAAATCATACAAACAAAGGCTTATAACGATTTAAGCTCCAGTGAACTGGAAATAATCCGTGAATTGGTTTCTTCGGAAGAAGAATACAATGAGATGAAATCCTTTTACGCAGGGATCGGACAGATTGCTCTTTCAGGAAGAGAAGAAGTTTCTGCTTCCGTTAAGTCCAGCCTGAACAGTGTTTTCCAGGCGAAACATCCCGGAATCAGCCAAAACTGGAATGCACCTGCCGAAGCAGAAAAGAAAATCGTTCCGTTATACAACCGGAATATATTCCGTGCAGCCGCATTGCTCGTACTTTCTGCCGGTGTGATCACCGTTTGGGTTTCCATGTCAGATAATCAGTTAACTCAACAAAATATTGCAAGTAGTGACTCCGTGACTCATGAAAAGCAAAACGAATCCACCACTAAAAAAGAATTCCCGTTGAACGAGCAAACCAATAAAGAATATACAGCTTCTTCAACTGTTCCCGGAGATAAAAATGTACCCCAAAAAGCTTCCGAAAATGACGATGTAGCTGCTCCTATGTCCCTGGAGCCAAGTGGTTATGCTTCAAAAGACATGTCTGTTTCACCTGCAAATACAACCCACAATCTTAAACGGAGTGTTTCTGCTTCAGCCGAATCAATTACCACTTTTTCTTTTTCAAGCAATCGGGCAAGTAAGCAAAATAATTGGGCTGAAACCAGAAAAGAAGAAAGTAAACAGGGGAATCTGGCCAGAACAGGTTTGGAGGCAGACTTGAATCCAGGCGGGTTTTATGCGGAATCAAAAGATTATAAGCCAAGTATTAGTACAACGGATTATTTGAGTTTGATCGAGCCGAGCTTTTAGATAAGTTCAAGAGTTGAAAAGTTCAAATAGTTAAAAGGAATATTTTTTTTTGAACCTTTTAAACCTTTTGAACCATTTAAACCTTCTAAACTTGCTGATTCTGCAATTCTGACAAAGCAATTTTTAATTCTGCCAGCCGGTTCGTTTTTCCTTTTTGACGAATGTTCAATGCCGTAATCGTATAGAATTGATGGGCTTCTCCCAGGAATTTGATTTGCATCTTGATCCATTCTTCTTCGGAAAGGTCCATCCCAAAAGCGATCATTTCATCTCTTAACTTAGAGGCAACCACATAATAATCGGCCCTGCCCAGGTAATCATGATCAGCATCACATAAGATTTCCTGAAGCAGTCCCACAGGTTCTATTTCCAATGAAGTTGCCAGGATCATTTCACGAATCTGCCGGATCTGTTCACCGGTGAAACCATACTTTGGAAGCATCTGCTCCATTAAACGGACAGCATGCAATTCGTTATTCTGGTAGGTGAAAATAAATCCGGTATCGTGAAAAAGGGCTGCTGTTCGTAATAAGAGCATTTCATCATCATGTAGTCCTTCCAATCTTCCCAAACGAATGGCGGCTTTCTCTACATTTAAAGTATGTCCCAAATCGTGGTAAATAACCTCATCCGGAAGCATGGATTTTAATTTATTCAGGATATCGCTTCTCATGTGCTCAAAATCCACTGTTGCGATTTGGCATAAAGTCCGCAGTTCTACCGAAGGAACTTTCCCGTTCGTGTATAAACTGTATTCCGACTTCAAAGATTCCAGTTCAAAGGTTTCCATCGTACCGCCACGTTTTTTTATCGGAACATTCCCAAGGTCCTTCGTATCAAAATAAGTATGGCATTCATCGTAGATGGCCTTAGTTACAGTGATCTGATCAATTCCCGAAAACTGCTGTGCGCGGGCTGCAATGTTTACCGTATCGCCCCAAACATCGAATGAGTATCTTTTAGATCCGATGATTCCTGCTACTAACGGTCCTGCGTGAACACCGATCCTGATTTCCCAGAAATCCTTTTTCATGGCTTTCGCCAGTTCTTTTTCATTCCGTATAAAATTTCGCATTTCCAGGGCAGCCAAACAAGCCCTCAAAATCGGCTGGGCATTATCTTCATTCACACCCGCAATAGCCATATAAGCATCACCTATGGTCTTAATCTTCTCCAGTTTATAACGTTCTACGATTTCATCAAATGCTGTGAAGTAGTACTCCAGACGCTTTACCAGCTTGATCGGCTTAATGGATTTAGACTTCATGGAGAAATCGACGAAATCTGTAAAAAGCACCACTCCTTTATCCACCCTTTTTGGAGAAAACTTTCCGAATTGGTTCAAATCGTCCAATACATTCTCAGGAAGGATGTTTCCCAATAATTGCGCAATCCGCTGATCCTTATAGTACAAGGATTTGTAAACATCCAGTTTTGCTTGGATCAATAAGGGATTAAATGGTTTGGTGATAAAATCCACTGCCCCCGAATTAAATCCTTTCAGGAGTTTGGATCCGGTACGGGTATTTTCCGTAATAATGATAGAATAATGTGTATTTGAAGCATGGACCTGGAGCAATTCCTTGAAATCTTCCATGGAAGAAAAATTGGGGCTATCCACATCAACAAGTATAATTCCGACCTCTCTCCTATCTAATATGCCATGCGCTTCCTCAATCGAATTACAAAAGAGCAGGATGTTCCCGCCGCCGCCGAGTATCTCTTTTAAAGCCTTCTGGTCCGAATCTTTTTCGTCAATAATTAAAATATTAATCAGGCGCTCCATTGCTAATTCCTTATTTATTACAACTGATTTAGTAAAATGAAAGTAAACATAATCTTTAAAAAAAGATAATTCTAATATTGAAGAAAATTTCCAACCTTCTAAGATTTAAACAATCTACCGTTTATATAATAAAATCGATTCTTCTATTATGGATTGATTAAAAAATTTATATTTGTTCAAACTTTTTTAAAATTAACTATGAAAAAACTTTTACTTTCTGCTGGTGTAATTTTATCAGCTTTATCTGTATCAGCACAAACATTAACTAATGGGGACTTTGAAGGTACCATGACTGCAATTCCCGGAACTGCTTATACTTATTCTATGCCAGGGTGGGTTACTCTTAATACAGGTCCTGAAACTGCTTCTCCTAACCAGGGAACTCAATCAGCAAAAGCTGTGGTTACAAATGACCCTGCATTGAACGCTGCATTGTCTTGGGGTGACGATATCATCACCGGACTTCTTCAACAAAGAATCGCAGGTCCTGTAGCTAACCCTTCTACTATGGAGGTTTCTTTCGCTTACAAATTCGATAAAATGGGAACTGATACTGCATATATCGAAGTAGGTATTATGGATACAATGGCTGCTGGTGCTAGTGATGACGTTTATTTGTATGCTGATTGGTTGGAAATCCCTGCTACAGTTTCTAACTGGACAAACGCAACTTTGTCTATGCAAGCATTAACAGGTACAGGAACTGCAAACCGTGTTTACATGATTGCTGTTGCTTCAACAAAAGGATATTACGATCTTCAAACACCTACAGTAGGAACTACTTTATGGCTTGACAATGTAGTAATCAGCAACCCTGCTGGTCTTGCTGAGGAAAACGTAAACACTGTAAACGTTTACCCTAACCCTGCTACATCTGTATTGAACATCGATTCTAAAGAAGCTATCTCATCTGTAGTTGTTACTACAACTGATGGAAAAGTTGTTTCTACTACAAATGGTGCTACTGTAAACATCGAAAGCTTAAACGCTGGAATGTACATTTACCAGGTAACTTCAGTTTCCGGAAAAGTTAGCAAAGGAAACTTCGTTAAGAACTAATTGAATACTCAATTATAAAAAATCCCCGGTCCTATGGATCGGGGATTTTTTTGTTCAAAAAGTTCAAAATGCTTACGCAGACCTTGCTCCACCATAGCGGTTACGCAAAGGTGAAGAGCTTTAGCATAGGCGCAGGGTTAAATTGTTCAGAAAAACCTCATTCACAGAAAAAGTAACCCAATAAATTCAAATCAAATTTTGACCCGTTTGAACGATTAAACACTTTCTATCCCAACCGGGAAATGACCTCATCAATAGACTTTTCACTTCCTGTGAGCAGTAATAGCTTTGAAATAACAGCATCAATAATTGAATCCGGACAGGAAGCCCCGGAGGTAACTCCGATCTTTGTTCCTTTCATCCAGTTTTCAATGGTTTCCACTTCGTGCGTATGGATATTGAAACTCCGGATTGCTTCCGTACTTAAGATCTCCGTTTCGTCCTTAATGAAATATGTGGGGCAGCGCTGCTCCAGCAATTCAACCAAATGTGATGTATTGGAACTGTTGTATCCGCCCACCACCAATGCAAAATCAAGTGATTCATTCATCAAAGCTTCCACAGCACTTTGATTGTCGTTTGTGGCATAGCAAAGTGTATCGCGTGTATCTGCCAAAGTCTTACTGACCTTTGAATGTTCGGTAAACTCTTCGGTAACCTTTTTCAAATACCCGGCAATCTCTTGTGTTTCACTTGCCAGCATGGTCGTTTGATTAATTACACCGATTTTACTCAAATGAATTTCCGGGTCGAAGTTTGGCGTATGTTTTCCTTTGAAATAGCTGTAAAATGCTTCTTTTGAAACCTCTCCCGTGATGCATCTACCAAGAAAAACGGCTTCTTCCATGTTTTTAACGATTACCGTCTCTGAATTGACAGCTGTATGTGAGAATGTCGCACGTGTTTCTTCGTGGTTGTATTTCCCATGAATGACCAGCGTATGATTCTCCGTGCCAAGTTTCTCCGCCCTGTTCCATACTTTTTCTACGAAAGGACAGGTTGTATTGTATTTTTCAGTAGAAACTCCACGTTCTTTCAGTATCTGCTCAATTTCAAGCGTGGTACCGAAAGCCGGAATAATGACCACATCATTTGAGTTAAGTTCTTCCCACGAGATCAACTGTTTCCCGGAAGTATCCTGGATAAATTTGATCCCGTGACGTGATAAATCTTCATTAACAGTCGGATTGTGAATCATCTGGCTCAGGAGAAAAATCTGCTTTCCTTTATTTTCTTCGACAGCACGATAAGCAATTTCTATTGCATTTTCCACCCCGTAGCAAAACCCGAAATGCCTGGCAATGTAGAGTTGAAGATTCCCAAAATCCAGCATCGTAGGCGAGAAATCCTTTTTGCGCGGATCCTGGCTCTTACGGAACGCCTTCACTTTAGAAATGATCGGCGAACGGAATATGGATGGAATATCGAATTGTTTCATCTGTAAACAAAGTTAAGGAATTGTTGGACACAAATATTCCCCGCAGATAGCGCTGTTCACGCAGATTTTTTCTAAATCCAGAATTGAAACACTTAGTACACCAGCGACCTCAAGTAATCTGCGCAATTAGTGAGATCTGCGGGAAAACAAAAACCCCGATCCTGAATACAGAACCGGGGTCGAATTTACTTTCTCTGAATTTTATCGAGTAAATAACATTTCTCTGAATTTTGGCAACGGCCATAACTCATCGTCTACCAATAACTCTAATTTATCTGCGTGGTAACGGATTTCATCAAAATAAACTTTCACCTGATCACAATATGCTACCGCTCTTTCTTCTGCATGTTCGATTTTATTGGCATCTTTTCTTGCCTGAAGCATGGTATCACAATTCGACTTCATTTTATTCAAATGATTCGAAATTTTGGTTACCAATTCAATTTGAGCATTAGCAGCCTCTCTTCCGGCTTTCTCGCCCAACGCGCTGATAATTCCCTGGATATTGGACAATAATCGGTTTTGGTATTCCACTACTGCAGGAATAATATGTGTTTGAACCAAATCTCCCATCAAACGAGCTTCGATCTGGATCTTCAGAATATAGTTCTCAAACTCGATTTCCTGGCGCGCTTCCAACTCACGCGGAGTCAATACATTCATTTCATCGAATAACTTCACAAATTTCTGATCTCCCCATGCTTTCAAAGCACGCGGCGTATCTTTAAAGTTATTCAACCCTCTTTTTTCAGCTTCCTTCACCCATTCATCACCGTATCCATTTCCTTCGAAACGAATCTTTTTGGATTCTTTGATCAGGATCTGCAGTTCTTTCAAGATCGCTTCATCTTTCGATTCTCCTTTCTCAATGCGTTTATCAACACTTGTTTTGAACAATTGCAGCTGTTTAGCCATAATCGTATTCAAAACAATCATTGCAGAAGCACAGTTTGCAGAAGAACCAACTGCACGGAACTCAAATTTGTTTCCTGTAAATGCAAACGGAGAAGTTCTGTTGCGGTCCGTATTATCCAACATGATTTGAGGAATCTTACCGATGTTCAGTTTCAATTCCGTTTTATCTTCCGGGGACATTTTTCCTGCTTTTACGTTTTGTTCCAATTCATCCAGCATTCCTGATAACTGAGAACCAATAAACGTTGAAATGATTGCCGGAGGAGCTTCATTCGCACCTAAACGGTGGTCGTTATTTGCAGAAGCGATACAAGCACGCAATAAATCAGCATTGTCGTGGATTGCTTTAATAGTATTCACGAAGAATGTCAGGAACTGCAGGTTTGTTTTCGGGTTTTTACCCGGCTGAAGTAAGTTCACCCCCGTATCAGTGGACAAAGACCAGTTATTGTGTTTACCGGATCCGTTTACACCGGCAAATGGTTTTTCATGTAGCAAAACGCGGAAATCATGCTTGCGGGCAATTTTCTCCAATAAGTCCATTAGCAACATGTTGTGGTCGTTCGCTAAGTTACACTCTTCGAAAATAGGTGCACATTCGAACTGGTTCGGAGCAACCTCATTGTGACGGGTTGTAACCGGAATACCCAATAAAATAGCTTCATTTTCGAATTCACGCATAAAAGCAGTAACACGCTCCGGAATGGATCCGAAGTAATGATCTTCCAACTGCTGCCCTTTTGCCGGAGCATGACCGAACAAAGCACGGCCTGTCATCATCAAGTCAGGTCGACAGTTAAACAAAGCCTGGTCAACCAGGAAATACTCCTGCTCCCATCCAAGCGTTGCGTTCACTTTCGTGACATTCTTGTCAAAATACTGGCAAACTTCAACAGCCGCTTTATCCACAGCATGCAAAGCTTTTAACAATGGCATTTTATAATCCAGTGATTCTCCCGTGTAAGAGATCATAATAGTAGGAATACACAAAGTTTTCCCAATCACGAAAGCCGGAGATGAAGGATCCCATGCTGTATAACCGCGAGCCTCAAATGTATTTCGGATTCCACCGTTCGGGAAGGAAGAAGCATCCGGTTCCTGCTGCACCAATAATTCTCCGTCGAAACGCTCAATGGCACGGCCCGGTCCTACCGGTTTGAAAAACGCATCGTGCTTTTCAGCGGTAGTTCCCGTTAAAGGCTGGAACCAGTGTGTATAATGTGTAGCACCTTTTGTAATAGCCCAATCTTTCATTGCCGAAGCAACCTGA
>CBINBC010000051.1:0-25357 GCA_966248825.1 uncultured Fluviicola sp. | reverse complement strand
GGGAAGATTAAATTCAGAATGAGAATTGAGTGCGAAAATGAATATTTTATTCCTCATTCTCATTCCCATTCTCATTCTCTTTTCCGTGTATTCATAAAAACAACAGTAGCCACAATCAGCAGTACTCCGAACCACTGCATGAGCGAAATGTGCTCTTTCAATACCAGGTGAGCAGAAAGGATTGAAACCGGTATTTCCAGTGCTATCAATATTCCGGCTATTCCTAATCCAATTAATGGAATGCCGCGCGTGAACAGAATGGGAGGGATAACCGTTCCGAATAATCCCAAAACCAATCCGAATTTCAGGAAGATCATCCAATCCAGGTGCGGTGGAATTTGCACGTTCCAGAAAGCCACCACCGTGAGGAAACCGCCCGTTACAAGGTAAAAACTGCGTGTGAGACTTGGTATTTGCTTTTCCACATGGTTCGAAGCGTGCAGACTGATCGTATAAGATAAGGCCGCCGCCAGACCGTACAACAAACCAATCCATGACAGTTTGACATCCTGCTGGATCAGGTTCGTAGCAAACACGGTTCCGATCAGGACAACCAAGCTTCCGGCAAGCTTACTCCAATGAGCTAGTTTCTTTTGCTGGATCATTTCCCAGACAACGCTCATCCAAATGGATTGCATCAATAGGATGATACCGATGGAAACCGAAACATATTGAATGGAAATGTAATAGAGACAACTGGTTAATCCCATAGAAATCCCGAATAGCAGGAGCTTTATTTTGGACTTCGCTTTAGGTTTGGGTAATTCGGGCTGCTTCCGGTATTGGAGAGTCATCAAAATAAAAAGAGAAACAACTCCGACCAGGGCCTGGTAAAAAGTCAGTGCGCTGGTATGAGCCCCGGAGTTATTGGCAAATTTGACGATCGTGGCAAGAATCCCATAACTTGCAGCTCCGAATCCTACTAAAATAACTCCTTTCAGTTTGCTCATAATTCCGTTTGAAGCCTAAAATTACTCCTTTTTTCAAGCCGTGAAACCCCCGGAAATTGCTAAAGCGATATAGTGAATGAAATAAATTCAAAAGTTCAAAAGTTCATATTCCGATAGCTATCGGAATCAAAAGTTCAAAAGAATTTCTTTTAAGCACTTTTCACATTTCCGTTGAACCCTTTGTATATCATTCTTACCGTTCAACAATCACTAAAAACAACTGATCACAAACTAATAATTGATAAGTCAATTAAAAAGATCTTTGTTTAAAATCAATTTCATGAAAACAGGACTACTCATTTGTTTGCTCATTTCCTTTCAATCTTTTTCACAGGAGAAAGTTTGGATAAAAGGAAGCATTTCCGATTCGAAGAACGTAGGAGTGGCGGATGCCGTATTGTTTATCTATTCCGCTGATTCAACGCTTTTGTCGATGGCTGTTTCCGAGAAAGACGGACGTTTCGAAGCAGATGTGCTCCCGGTTGATGCAGTTTTTATCCGGGCAACCCATGACGATTTTACCGAGTTTACGACAGCTGTACTTCCTTTTTCGGAAACATCGGATTTAAATCTGATATTCCAAAATAAAACAAAGGAAATGGGAGAAGTAACTGTTTCTGCAACGAAGCCAATGATTGAGAGAAAACCAGGAATGATGGTACTGAACGTGGAACAGTCCCTCAGTGCTACTGGTTCCTCTGCATTTGAAGTATTGGAGAAATCCCCCGGAGTAAGTGTTAGTTCGACCGATAATATCAGTTTGAACGGAAAAAGCGGGATTATCGTTCAGATTGACGGAAAAGCGCAGCCGATGTCAGGAACTGACCTGGCAAATTACCTGCGTGGAATTCCTTCTTCTGCAATTGATAAAATTGAATTGATCAGCAATCCCTCTGCAAAGTACGATGCTGCGGGCTCTGCAATTATTAATATCCGTTTGAAGAAAGATACGCGTTTGGGGACAAACGGAACCGCAATGGTTAACTACGGACAGGGAATTTATCCGAAAGCCGGAGCCGGAATCTCCCTGAATCATCGCAATAAGAAGGTAAATGTTTTCGGATCGTATAATTACGCCTACCGCAAAGGATTCAATCACCTGGTATTGGAGCGCCGTTTTTACCAGCAGGATACTTTCAAGGGAGCATACATCCAGGACAACAATTTAAAATTCCCGGTTTCCAATCACAGTGCCCGTTTCGGAATGGATTTTCAACTGAACCGGAAAAATGCCCTTAGTTTTGTGGCAAACGGAATGAACAATGCCTTTACGATTGACGGGATTAACCGGTCGGATGTTCAAATACAGGAAGATGTAACAGCTTCCAGATTTGTAACTACCAATGACCGGAAAGAAAAGTGGTTTAATGGCTCTGCCAATGTAAATTACAAACATGTTCTGGATTCGGCCGGTTCTGAGATAACTGCAGACCTGGATTATGCCGCTTACCAAAATCAGAACAATCAACGATTTAATACAGGCTATTATGATATCAGCGGAGCAGCGATCCAAAACCCGTATATCCTGACAGGTGATCTGAAAGGAAAATTGGCCATACATGCGGCAAAGATGGATCTGCACAAGGTTTTAAATGCAAAGAATTTCCTGGATGCGGGAGTGAAATCAAGTTATGTAATTGCAGATAATAACCTGGAATTTTTTGACCGAAGCACCGGGATTCCGGTTTATGACACTACCAAAAGTAATCATTATATCTACCAGGAAACGATTGGTGCAGGATACCTGACCTGGAATTATGAGGGTAAAAAGTGGTCTTTTCAATTGGGAGCCCGCGGAGAGTATACGCATGTGAAAGGAACTCAGCGAATGACAAATTCCGTTTCGGATACCGGTTACTTCCAATTGTTCCCTACAGCATACCTGGGATTCAATCCGTCTGAAAAACATCATTTTGAATGGACCATGAACCGGAGAATCGACCGTCCGAGCTATGACCAGCTGAACCCGTTCAAATTCTATCTCGACCCATCTACCTATAGAGAAGGAAATCCTTATTTGCGTCCGCAAACGACATATACTTTTGAATTGGGGTATTCCTTTAAGAATGTACTGTTTGTAAATGCCGGAATTGCAACCACGAAAGACAATATTACCGAAGTGATTGCTCCATTGACCCAAAATCAGAATGTGACGGTCCAAACAAACATCAATCTCAAGCGGGCAGATCTTATTTATGCTAATATTTCGGCACCGGTACAGGTGACGAAATGGTGGAACAGTGTCAATAATATCAATGCGTATATTGCACTTTATTCCGGGAATGTAGCGCAAACGAACCTTCAAAACAGGGGTTCCGGAGTATTGATCTTAAGCACGGTAAATACTTTCACCCTGAAAAAAGACTGGTCGATTGAGTGGAATGCTTCGTATCACACGCCTGAAATTTATGCATTTGATCATATCAAGGAGATATGGCATACAGGAATCGGGGTTCAAAAGAAAATTATGCAAAACCGCGGAGTGATCAAATTTGCCTGGACAGATATTTTCTACACCAATTACATCCGTGCGAATGTGGCATTTACAAATTACAAAGAGTATTTTGACGTAAAACGGGATACACGCGTGGCGACTTTGAGTTTTACCTACAAATTCGGAAAAACGAGTGTTGCCGGAAGCCGAAGAAGAGGAACCGGAGCCGATGACCTGAAAGGGCGTGTGAATACCGGAGGAGGGTAGATCAAAGGTTCGAAGGGATGTTTTTCCTCGCGATAAGTGATTTCATTTCGCTCAATTGTTCGGGGCTAACATCCTTTGCAGCAATGACATTTGCAACCAGTTTATTCTGCCAAATGAGGATTAGTCCGGCTTTTTTGCGGATGCGAATAATTTCGTTCCATTTGATGGTGGAGGCATATCCTTCTTTGGAGATGGAAACTCCTTTATCCGAAAACTCGTAAGTGGTTTCCTGGCGGATGCGCGGATTATTCTGGTAATGGCGTTTTGCGTTGTTGAAAATGCTGTATGCAAACAAACCCAGAAATACAACGGCAACAAAAACGAGCATGTAGGCATCTTTGTTGTGAAAAACGATCATGGCGATCAAAGCCCCGATGATTAAAGCAATAACTGCTAAAAGCAGGAAGAGTACCTGTAAGCGTTTCAACAGTAAAATTCCGGTTAATTTGGCGAATTGGTTTTGTGTAAGTGTTGTTTTGATCTGCATCTTTCAAAATTACGAATTCCCAATTACGAATGCTGAATTGTGGGTTTATTTGTTTGTAGGGGAGAAAAATTTTTCGTTCCTACAAGGATTATTTAATTTTCAAAACCCAGCACTCCACCAATTCCTCCGACCGCCAAACAGCTTTGCGTTTTGTTTTAGACGAAGCAGCAGCGACTTTCTTGGTCGTTTTACGGACCAATTCAAAGCGTTTTCCGGTTTTCAATTCGACCTCAATCGGGTGAACGAAGTTGGGATCCATTAATCCGGCCAGATTTGAAAAGAGAATAACTAATTGTCCTCCCGGGTTCAAATGTTTCTGAGCTTCTTCGAAAAAGCGCGGGAATAATTCCTGGTCGTAGTAAATGGCGAGGTCAATTCCTGAGACTTCTTTTGGCAGCGGAATCCACGGTGGATTGAAAACAACCACGTCCGATTTGACTCCTGATTCTGCAAATAAATCTCCGTAATACAATTTGATCTTTTCATTGGGAACCGTAGCGATCAGTTGCGACTGATCGTCTACGAGTTCGTTCTTATAAAGATTTCCAAATAATGCATTTGGATTTATATCTGAAGCATTAACTTCTTTAAAACCAAATTGATGGAACAGCTTACTTAAAATACCGCTTCCGATCCCAATATCAAATGCACGGTCTTTTTTACCTGAATAAGTTTTGAGGTAAGCAACAAACAATTCAATGTGCTCGAAACGGGTAGGGAAGTATGTTCCGTAAAAGGGATGAAGCGTTTCTTTCAGTCCGGGAATTCGGATTCCTTTTTCGTACCACTGCCAGGAGCTGTTCAATCCCTGTACGTCGGTAAACGGAAGGAAAAAATCAGGAAGTTCCGGGTACAGGATTTTGATCCAGCCGATTTCCGGGGCTTTTCGCACATGTAATTTATGGTCGGAAATTTCAATCAACAATAACTGACTTACTTTCCGGAAAGTATCCCGGTAACTGCGCTGGGATTGAAAAGAATCATCGGTCTTATTTTTCGACAGCTTCTTCTTCAATTCATCTAAAACGGCAATTCCGCTGCTGAACTGATCTACCACCAATACATAATTTCCTTCGAGCAAAGCGTCAACGGCGTATTTCGGATCGATGTTTTTTGAATATTCCAATACCGGGATATTCTCCGTTACCGGTTCCGGACGATTGACCGTTAAGTCTGATGAGTGTTGAATCAATCGTCCCATGTTTTCAGGTTTGAAATAATGCTAATTTTTTACAATGATGAATTCGGAATCCGGAAGATTTGCAGAAGTTATCTTTGCAAAATAGGTTCCTCTTTCAAAATTAGTAAGATCAATCACATAATTTTCGACATCCTGTAGAGTGGCTTCATCTATTTTTCGACCATCGTTCGAATAAATGACAAGTGTTCCCCGGTCAATCGTACTTCCAAAATCTACAGTTGTTTTATTGGGTGTAGGATTTGGGGAGATTGAAACCAATGGAGTAATCACCGGCTCATCCAGGGAAAGGAAATCAAGCAAATAGCAATTAGAAGTATCCACACATCCGTTTATACTGACAATAACAGCATAGCTTCCATCTTCTATTGGTGTGAAAGAATAATCCTGTTGATTTGGAATCGGAATAAAATCAAGGCTGCAGTCTACCCACTGATAGGAGTCAGAGACATTCGGTACATACAAATGGTTGCCAACGTGAGATATTAAATTACTAACTGTCTGGATATAAATATTTACAGTAGAAATGCTGTCACAGCCGTGAATGCTTTGAAGTGTTAAGGTAATAGAAATATCGTCCTGGATATTGCTTAAAGTAGTACCGTCGCCAAGAAGCACATCACTTCCTCTGCAGACAACCAGGTTGTTGGTCGTATATTGATTCGGATAGACCATGACCTGGTATTTGACAATACTGTCTGTACCGTTTACAGATACCAGGGAATCAATTCGTGAAGTATAGTAGTGAACAACAGGGAGAACCGTCCCGTCAGGATAGGTAAAAGAGTCGCCATAACAAACATGGTAGTTCAACTCCGTATAAAAATGTGGTAAAAATTCAATTCCCTGTTCCAGTTTAATTTTGAGCTGATTTCCATCCGGTTGGCCTGTTGGTGGCAGCGAGTAACCGAAATCAATTGCTGTATCCGGAGCATAGATAGAAGTCTCAATCGTTTTATTGAGTAAAAAATACCCGTCGTTTAATTGAATCAGATCCGGGAAATTGTAGTTGTCAACATATAAACCTGAAATCAGATCGGATGGACCATTGAGGTAGCTTTTAAGGATTGTTCCGTCTGTCAGGTATTTCGCTACAAAATAGTTATTGGGGCTTGTAAGCATTGATACGGAGGTATTCGTCCCGGTAATTTCAAGCGGGATATTCTGATTATTGTAGTTTCTTGCCTCCCCAACGGTATAGATAGTGTCACCATCCAGTAATAGATCAAATCCGATTCCAAATTCACTTTTGTAATTCCCGTTGATCCACTGTGTCATCCCGCTCGAATTAATTTTAGCCACAAAATACTGTCCACCGTAAAAAGGAGTTAGTGAGTTGTCTGCATTGATCATTATCTGCGGATGTGAAGGGTCGTCGAAGTTATTCCTTCCGGTAAGGTACAAATTCCCGGATGCATCAGCCTTCATCGTGATAACTTCCGTAACATCGTTTGGAGTATCTTCCGTATATCCTTCCACTTTCCATTGGTAGTTCCCGTTGACATCAAACTTACTGATATATAGATTGCCTCCGATGCTGGAAGGAGCAGCATCTACCTGGACAATACTTCCTGTAATTGGTGCGTGAATAGTTCCTATAAATTCCTTGCTTCCCCATAAATAAAGATTATTGGAGGAATCAAATACAACTTGAGGAGAAACATAATTGTTGGTGGCACTAATTTCAACCATGAAATCGTATTCCAGTTGGCCTGCATCAGTGATTTTGAGAATTTTGTACTGGTGATTGCATAATTCACAAACTGATTCCGTAAATCGCAGCGTGTCTTCAGGAATACCATTCAGCATTAATGGAAAAGCCTGCCCGTTTGGATTTTGGAAAAAGAGCGAAGTGACATAGATCGAATTGTCATAATCGTGATTGATGGCAAATGGTTCTCCATGCGTAAAATAGCTCGTCCTGTTCCAAATGGTATTTCCTAAGGAATCCAGTTTCAGGATGAAAGTTTGGTTTCCGCAAGAGGTGTCCCCGCGATTATCAATGATCCCGTTTGAAGGAGTTTTACCAATTACATAAATGTTCCCGTTTGTGTCTTCTGTAATATCTGAGACAAATATCCTGGGATAATTTGCATCGGGTAAGGGATCGGTTTTAATACACCATTTAAGGATTCCCAGGTCATCATATTTTGCAACATACCCGCCATATCCGGATAAACTGGCGGAATCTCCGACCCTGGAATGGAGAACGCGGTTCAGGTAGTCTCCTGCAACCAGGTACCCGGAAGTTCTTGACTTAATGGTTTTTTTGATGTCTTCCCCGGTAACAGTTGGATCAGTACTACCCTGGATTTTTGTATTTACCATCAACCAGGAATTATCCGTATAAGGCTGGTAGACAAAAGGACCGTCGGCCGTCAGCGTATCGTAGCAACCGTTGGCTGTTCCTGCTATCAATGTGACGGGTGATGAACCGAGTGCTGCAAACGAATTGGTCACGTCCGGCAGTGAGGAGCTGGTAATAAATGGTGTTCCAGTAAATTGCCATTCGAAATGAACAGCTTCGCTGCAATGCTCATAAAAATGAACCGGCTCATTCGCTTCAGCATTGATCAGATCACGATGAAATTTTGCTTCGGGGTGTTCGACAACGATTGAAATAGGTGTTGAAAAAGTTGTCACACAGTTTGCAATGGTACCGGCTGCTTTGATATAATAAGTACCGGTCTCGTTCAATAAATTGGTATGGAAATCCAGGTCCGTTCCGTCTCCGACTTCCGAAGTTCCGAAGGAAACGCTGCTTCCGGATTTATAGAGTGAATAATAAATTCCGGGTTGAGAACCAAAGATTGTAATATCAAGAGCCTCCGATTTGCAAAGTGTATCGTCCGCTACTGCCGTCGAAAGGCTTAACGGTGGCGAAACAACTTCTACGTTCTTAATAATTGTTTTGGAATAAAACGCATTGGATACGACCAATTTGATTTCATGCGTTCCCGGCGTAGTAAATGTATAGTTGTAATAATTATTACAATTGGAATTGATCAATACATTATCTACGTAGTTGGCGCAGTTTGTTACTGTTCCTTTGGTAGTATTGATGGGTTGTGAAATGTTTAAACACGCACCGTTAAAATCGATCTGGGCATAAGGTTCCGGTGTTCCTCCCGATACATTGGTATAAAGAATGACACCATTATCTCCGCAGGCAATTAAAAAACTAGGAACTATGGAACAAATGCCCTGGATCCGCTTTCCAATGGAAGAAGGCTGGAATTCCAGTACATCATAATAGGTGGTCTGATAAATTCCGTTATTTGTTCCAATAAAAAACAACCCGCTGCCTTGAGTCACTGAATTGGCCATTAATGAATCTGCATAGTATTTATGAGGTTCAGAGATGGATGGATTTTGAAACCAGATCATGTTTTTACCAACAGCATACCCGAAAGTAGATGTACCGTTCATAAAAACGACATCCCGTAGGTTTCTGCCCGGATAATAATCAGAAGTGAAAGTAACGCTCCCAGGGCTTGTAATCGTTCCATGAATCAGGTAATCGTCTGATCCGATCTTTAAGTTGGTAACTGTGGCATCAATGGATGTCAGATTAAACGAAAAACCGGTCGAAATGGTCTGAACAACAGGATTAGATTCATTGAAATACACCAGTTTCCCATTATCGCCCACAGCGTACATTAAAATAGACGAATTGTTGGCTATTTTATTGAAACGGGAACCTCCGGAATAAACAAGCTCAATGGTATTTGAAGCCATAGAATATCTGAATATAACACCTGTCGAATTAACGGTATCCTTTCCGCAGAAATAGATAAACAGTGATGTATACTCGTTGGTCTCAGCCGAGGAATAAAATTGGGAATGATTGTAAACAATCGAATCTGCCGGAGTTGCACAGTTTTGTACACGCGCCCAACTTCCGGGTGTAATTCCCCCGGTTGTGGAAAGATAGACTCCCTTTTTCCCGGTAATTAGACCGGTTGTTTGGTTCTTGTAGGAAATACTGGTGAAATCATCTGCGATACCTGCATTAACCGGATACCAAGCAGTGAAAGCGTGAAATGAAATAAAAAGTAACGAAATGATGGAAAGAAATCCTTTCATGTTTTATGATTTAGGTATTCAAAGATACGATTATTATTGATTGAAAGCTTCAACAGCTACCCGCACCGAACCGTATTTCAACAACAATTCATTTGCTTGCTGTTCATCCAGTCCGGTTGCATCCATGACCATTTTGGTGCCGCGGTCTACCAGTTTTTCATTGGATAACTGCATGTCTACCATACGATTTCCTTTCACTCGTCCCAGGCGGATCATGATGGCTGTTGAAAGCATGTTTAGAACCAATTTTTGAGCTGTTCCGCTCTTCATACGCGTACTTCCGGTAACGAATTCAGGACCCACAACGGGTGTTATTGCAATGTCAGCTAGTTGGCTTAAAGGTGAACCCGGGTTGCAGGAAATTCCGCCGGTCAGGATTCCGTGTTTTTTTGCTGTTTCCAGAGCTCCCAGAACGTATGGTGTCGTTCCCGAAGCTGCAATTCCTACTACGATATCTTTTTCCGTGATGTTGAATGCTTCGAGGTCTTTCCAGCCTTGCTCACGGTTGTCCTCTGCAAATTCCACGGCCTTTCGGATTGCCTGATCTCCGCCGGCAATAATTCCGATTACCATTCCATGTGGAACACCGAATGTAGGAGGGCATTCACTGGCATCAACAATTCCCAAACGCCCGCTGGTACCTGCTCCCATATAGAACAAACGACCACCGTCGCGCATGCGTTCAACACACCCGTCTACCAATTTTTCAATTTGGGGGATTTCTTTTTCCACTGCCAGCGGCACTGTATGATCTTCTTCATTGATCCCGATTAGCAAATCTCTTGTCGACTTACTGTCCAGGTCATGATGATTGCTTTCGGATTCTGTTATTCGCTTCATAAGAATGCAAAATGATGAATGCAAAATTCAAAAATCTACATGTTTTGAATTTTTAATTTTGCATTTTGAATTATACTAAAAATGCTTCCAGCGAACCGTTAGAAGGCATTACTTCTACGCGTTCACCCAAAGTTGTTGTTAAAGTCATTCCTACAAAATCACATTTAATAGGATATCTGCGGTGCATCCGGTCAACAAGCGCAACCGTTTTCACACTTCGTACAGGCTGCTCCAGGATTTTCATCACACCATACTGCATGGTAGTCCCGGAATTGATCACATCGTCAACGAGGATGACTAATTTCCCGTGAAAGAGCGTCGGATCAATGGAACAGTTGATTTCCGAGTCAAGCGGATGGTCCTTGTCAAGCTCGATTTTGAAATACGTTACCTCCTGGGAACTGTTCTTTCGAACTATTTCCGTAATCTGTCGAGCAAACGTTTCTCCGTTTCCGATGATCCCGCCGATAAACAATTCGGGAATTCCGTAAGTATTCTCCAGGATTTCATGCGCCAACCGCATAATCTTTTGCTCAATCTGATGCTGATTTAAAACCAATTTCATGGAAACATATTTTGTTGTAAAGGTACTTTTTTCAGCTCAGAAACGAACTGTTTTCAGGAAACAATGTGCCTTGTTTTTGAGGAACGATTCGGGGACGTTATTTGGATGGAAAAATTATCTTTGAGAACAAATGGATGCTAAGGATGGCGAAACTGCTTGAATTTTTTGGACGAAGAAAGTATGAAGTGCTGCTTATTGCTTTGCTTCAGCATTTATTTATCGGGATTTTTATCACGGACCAAAACAATTACAGGGATGTGATCTGGCCGATCAATATGCTGCTTCTTGGTTTAGCCTGTACCGGGATCTTCATAGGTAAGGATAAGTGGAAAAGCTGGATCAAGAACTTGTTGTTTATCCTGGTAGTACTTTTTCCGATTGGTATTTCCTTTGTGAAAGATGTGAGGTTTTATTTCGAAGTACTGAATATCGTTTACGTGCTGTTCTTCATTTTTATTTTTTACGAAGTACTGAAGTTTCTGCTAAAACCGAGTTACATTGATACGGACGTTATTTCGGCTGCGGCCTGTGGGTACTTCTTACTCATCGAAATCAGTGTTTTTCTGCTTCAACTTCTGATTTATAACAATCCCCATTCGTTTCAGGGAGTGGATATGAAAGGGAGTGCCTCCATTTACATGGATTTGGTTTACTTCAGTTCGATCTCGATGACAAGTATCGGTTTCGGAGATATTGTTCCAACTGCTCCGAATACCAAGCTTGTTGCTTCTATTATGGGAATTGCCGGACATTTCTATACGGTCGTTTTAGTCGGGATAATCATTAGCAAATTCACCTCAAGAAAATAAACAAAAACATGCACGCAGGAAAATCATACCATATCGGAGAGTTTATTGTCTGGACCCGAAGAAATATTTTTTGGTTAACACTGCTGGGAATTTTCCCGGTTGTTCTCTTCGAGATCTTTCAGATTTATTGGATTGCAATTCCCTGGACGGTTGTAGCATTATTGGGTACAGCAACGGCTTTTATTGTTGGTTTCAAAAATACGCAGGCCTACAATCGAACATGGGAAGCCCGGCAGATTTGGGGATCAATTGTAAACAGTAGCCGCTCGTGGGGAGCAATGAGCAAAAACATGGTGTCTGATGATGCGAAAAGCAAAGAGTTGATTTATCGTCATTTTGCCTGGTTGACAGCGCTTAGATATCAAATGAGAGATTCGCGAATCTGGGAAGCAGCTTCAAAATCCTACAACAGGGAATACAGCAAATACTTCCATGTACCCGAAAAAGAATCCGATTTTGAAACCGAAATGATTAAATACATCAGCCGGGAGGAACTGGATGTGCTTCTAAAAACTAAGAATCGTGCTACCCAATTATTGGCTAAGCAGTCTAAATTACTGAAAGAGCTATTGGATTCCGACCAGTTGAATACGTTTCAACACATTGAAATGCAAAAAGTATTGAACGAGCTTTTCGAGCACCAGGGAAAGAGTGAGCGGATCAAGAATTTTCCTTATCCCAGACAATTTGCTACGATCAATATGTTCTTTATCCGTTTGTTTTGTTTTCTATTGCCTTTCGGAATGCTTTTTGAATTTGCCAAACTGAATGAGTATGTGGATGGTTTCATGAAAGGATATATGGTTTGGTTGGTTGTTCCATTCAGCGTCTTGATTTCCTGGGTTTTTACTTCGCTGGAACAAGTGGGTGAGAGCGCAGAAAATCCCTTTGAAGGCGGTGCAAACGATGTCCCGATCTCGCAGATCAGCCGTACAATTGAAATAGACCTGCGAGAAATGCTCGGAGAAACGGATCTTCCTCCGGCTTTAACTCCGGTGAATAATATTGTGTTGTAACTGTGAAAATCATCCGAAGCTTATCTCCCCGGAATATTCTTCTCCAGTTATTTTCTTTATTCTTTTTTGAGGAAGCATTTGTGAAATTTTGCCTTTTCCGGCGATCGGATCTGTATGAATGCCTCAGCAGAAGTAATTCCGATAAGATTGGTCGATGCGAGGAGCTTTACATGGAGCCTGATGTAACGGTCGGACAGTTGGTTTCAGAGCCAATTCACTTCATGATGTTTGGACTTGCCTTCGGATTGATTTTAACACTCAGTGTCAATTGGATAAGGAAAAAGTCGTTGTGGAATACGGCCGCAGTAGGATTGCTCTACCTGGTCTTATTTTTCATGGGGGCATTAAAGTACCGTTTCGTAAATGATTCCATGAATTGGTTTGCAGGTTTTTTTTCGGACAAACTTGCAGTTTCAAGTTTAATTGGAATGCAAGTAACTTTCATATTCGGAATTTTATTAGTTTGGCTGAGCGTAAAGAATTTTGCACACCAAAAAGATCGTTAGTTTATGTTTTCACTGAACCATTCCTTACTTATAAAGTTAGTTCCTGTTTTGATACTTTTCGGAATGGTTTCTTCCTGTAATCAGAAAAAAGAAGTCCGTTTTCTCTACTCGAATGGAAGGGAAATCAAGGATTCGACCGCTATTCAGCATTTAACCAAACAGCTGTTGACGGAAGTTCCTGAATATGACAGTACAAAAAGCCAAACTATTCAAACATTTTTAGATCCCCAAATAGAGCGGGAGGTGAACCGTTACATTGCAAAAGATTCCGGTAGAAAGGTTAGCGGTATGATGATCCTGGAAAATAAAACCGGAAACGTTGTTTATTGGAAAAACTCGGAAGAACTCCAGGTATACAGCCAACGGTTCCAAATGATGAAAATGTACGGAATATTGCTGTCATTTGAGAAAGGAGTGAAATTGGCAGATTCTTATTCCTGGATTGGAAAATATAGCCGTAAAAAATACGACAGTACGGTTTCCAGGCTTTACCGGATGTCGGCACCTTCTTTGGAGTACAAATATCCTTTTGATGATTATTCCTGTAGCCAATGGTCAGCGTTTCTAAAGCAACTGGATGTATCTGAAAACGAACGGGATTGTGCTGACGGTGAAATCTACCCGAGGTATTATTTCAGGACTTCACTTTTTGATTTGGTGAAGACAGGAGTATTGATCCATCAAAACGGGGTTGCCAGTGCGAACAATCTCTTCGGAACGATAAAAGATCCGTCCGGAAATATCGTCCATAAAGTAGCTTTTGTGAAGGGCAGACGACTAAAAAAAGATACTTGCCTGAGCGCTAAAAAAGTCCTGAAACGTGATCCTTTTGATGTGATAGAGTTTAGTTATCCGATTTTTCTTTTTACTCACGGCGAGATGAGAAATGGAATGATCTTGTCATCCGAAAAATACACCATCGGCTTTCTATCAGCTTCAAAATCCGGCAGTAACGGCTTTGTAACAAAAGAAATCTATGCGCTGGCGTCACTTCTGGAGAATCTACGACACTAACACACTAAAACGAACTCATGAAAAAATTGATGATCCTTGCGGTGCTTTGCCTGCTTTTTCAAACCGCATTTACTCAAAACATCGGTTTTCAATTTAAGATAAGTAAGCCGTATTGTATTTTTAATTTCCTGGAGACTTCTATATATAGCCATTCCACTTCAGGCTCGCTTCAGAAGTTTATTGATGAAAAAACAGCAGGGGATAAGGAATTCGCACAATTGGTCACCGATTATGCCCATATTCGTTTGAATTACCAATTCAAAAGGGATGAATTTCCTGAAAATCGCCGTCAAACCCGGTCAACTTATGATTTTATAGCTATTGCCCTTGTAAATTCAGCTACCATTGCTGAATTCAGGGATAGGGTTATTGGCATCTTACCGAACAGTGATTTGCAGAAATTGATCGCCACCATGCAGCAGGCTGAAACCTATTACGACCAAATCATTTGGAAAGACCACGAAGCCAAATTGACTAACCAGCGAATGATCCTGGAAAAATATGCTTCTCAATGCTCCGAAGCTTTTACGAAAATCAATCGTTTTTACAATTCCTGCTGGATAACTGAAATGCCGTTCCAGGTAGCGCTTTACCCGATTCCGGGGGCGAGTGGAAGCAGTTATGCGACTCCCCATGCAAATAGTTTGTGTATCGGTGTTTTGACGGATGAAACAGATCATGTAGGAAGGATTGGTGTGGTTTTGCATGAAATGTGCCATGTATTGTACGACGAACAGCCTGCTGCATTTGAACACCAAATCGATAAATGGTTCGAAGAAAATCAATCGCCTTATAAATCATTTGCCTACAATTTCCTCGACGAAGGATTGGCTACGGCTTTGGGGAACGGATGGGCAAGTAAGTATCTGAGCGGTGAATTAGATCCGAATCCCTGGTATAATAACGAGTATATTAATGGATTTGGAAAAGCATTGTATCCTTTGGTTTCGGAGTATATTGCTTCAAACAGGCAAATAGACCGGGAATTCATAAACAAAGCAATTGACTTATTTGCAGCTACTTTTCCCAATTCAATCACGGATTACGGAATTCTTTTAAATCGTGTATCTATTTACAATGATGCCAACGACGGTCCGTCAATGGATGAAGTGATGAATGGAGTGGGGAATTACTTCCAATTAACCAACTCACGTTTCTCTTCGCCGATATTGGACCCAACTTCATTGGAATACTTGAAAACCGGTGATCAAACACAATTGATTATCATCGACCGAAACCAGGAAACAACCATGAAAGCAGTGAAAAAACTCTTTCCGGAACTGTCTAAAGTAAAAATGACAACCAATAAGATCTATGCATTTTTCGATGAAAAAAAACGACCAGTCATTGTTTTGACTGCATCAGATAAATCAAACCTGGATTTATTGCTGAAAGCGATGAAAACGAAAAAGTATTTCGATCAAACAAAGATGGTTCAGAATTGATTTATCCGACACCCTGCTTTTTAGTGATGTAGCGGCGTACCCCATTCGTGTTGGTCATGATCAATAAACTGATGATTATCAATGTGGAATAGATAATGATATTGATCGTTTTCAGACTTTGGCTAAACAAGATGTCATCTTCTGTGAACCAATAGATGTTTTCAACCAGGTTTGGAATAGCATTAATAAGAAGCGCACCTCCGATCAGTATAATGACGATCTTTAGTGATTTTTCGTAAGGAATTGCCAAATGAATACGTATTCCTTCAAATACCTTGTCCAGTTTCAAAAAATCAATAGTTTGATGTGATCTCAGGATCAGAAACTGAAAAATGAGAAAATAAATGACGCAGACAAAGACAGCATTTGCAATTCCAATCGTTAAATTCATTCCCGAAGCAGGAGTTGTGAAAAGAGTTGTCAGGTTGTAAATCATGTTTGGCAGGGAGATAAACAAATTAATGATCAGCCACATACCAAGTGTTTTAAGACAAATAAGCCAGAAGTTACGCAAAGACATTAGTTCAGTATTTTGTAGTCCTTGTGAAATTGAGTAAAAAAAATGATAAATCCAAATATCCTCATTAATAATCAGTTAGTTTTATTATTGAATCCTCATTAATTACATAACTATGTTTATCTCCGGTTTCGCTGTTATTATTGATGACATGAAAGGATTTCAACAATTAAACTTGTAGTTCCGGGACCTGCATTAAAATGAAAAAAATCTGAAATTAAAGAAATAGATATTCCAGGATAGGTTTGGAATAGTTGTTATTCACTCGTGTTAATAACTCCGTAAAAAACAAAATCGGTTTTGTAAGAATCCGGATTAATTTCATTAAATTTGCGCTCAATTTGTAGTATAGGTAGAGCCATTTACCATGTTGCAAAGATTTGATTACAAAAATTACAAATTGAACTCTTAAAAAGCGCATAATGCCGAAAAACAATTCCATTAAGTCCGTACTAATCATCGGTTCAGGTCCCATCGTTATTGGTCAAGCATGTGAATTCGACTACTCAGGTTCTCAAGCCGCTCGTTCCCTCAGGGAAGAAGGTATTGAAGTAACACTGATCAACTCGAATCCTGCTACAATCATGACAGATAAGGTCGTTGCTGACAATGTTTACCTGCAACCTCTTGAACCTGAAAGCATCATCGAAATTTTGAAAAACCACAAAATTGATGCTGTACTGCCAACTATGGGAGGACAAACTGCCCTTAACCTCGCAATCAAGTGCGATGAAATGGGAATTTGGGAAGAATACGGTGTGAAAATCATCGGTGTCGACATTGCTGCCATTGAAATTACCGAGAACCGCGAAGCGTTCCGTGAGTTGATGGGGAAAATCGACGTGGGCATGGCTCCGCAGGCTACCGCAAAATCCTTCCTGGAAGGAAAAGAAATCGCACAGGACTTTGGCTTCCCGCTTTGTATCCGTCCTTCTTATACTTTGGGAGGTTCCGGTGCTTCGATTGTTTATGATCCGAAAGAATTCGACGGATTATTGGAGCGCGGACTGCAATTGTCCCCGATCCACGAAGTAATGATCGATAAAGCGTTGATCGGATGGAAGGAATACGAGTTGGAGTTACTGCGTGACTCAAACGATAACGTAGTAATCATTTGTTCTATTGAGAATTTTGATCCGATCGGGATTCACACGGGAGACTCCATTACGGTTGCACCGGCAATGACTTTGTCAGATACTACCTTCCAGCGTATGCGCGATATGGCAATTAAAATGATGCGCTCTATCGGGAACTTTGCAGGTGGTTGCAACGTGCAGTTCGCAGTTTCTCCGGATGAGCACGAAGATATCATCGCCATCGAGATTAACCCGCGCGTATCGCGTTCTTCCGCATTGGCATCAAAAGCAACAGGATATCCGATCGCTAAAATCGCTGCAAAGCTGGCAATTGGCTACCATTTAAATGAATTGAGCAATCAAATCACAAAAACAACGTCGGCTTTATTTGAACCGACTTTGGATTATGTAATCGTAAAAATACCACGCTGGAACTTCAATAAATTCCCGGGAACAGACCGCCGCATCGGACTTCAGATGAAATCGGTAGGTGAGGTGATGGGAATTGGTCGTTCGTTCCAGGAAGCGCTGCAAAAAGCTTGTCAGTCTTTAGAAATTGACAGGAACGGGTTGGGTGCCGACGGAAAAGAATTGACCAACCAGGATGCTATTCTGCATTCATTGGAGAATCCGAGCTGGAACCGTTTGTTCCATGTTTATGATGCGATCAAACTGGGAATTCCGTTCAAAACGATTTTTGAAAAAACACGCATCGATACCTGGTTCCTGAAACAAATCGAGGACCTGATTAAATTGGAGCGCCGTATTGAGAAGTTCCACCTTGGGAATATGCCGAAGGATTTGATGTTCGAAGCGAAGCAAAAAGGATACGCAGATCGTCAGATAGCGCACTTGCTAAGATGCCTGGAGTCTGAAGTACACAACAAGCGCTCAGAAATGGGGATCAAGCGTGTATTCAAACTGGTAGATACTTGTGCTGCAGAATTTGATGCTCAGACACCATATTATTACTCTACATTCGAATACGAAAACGAAAGTAAAGTAAGCGATCGCAAGAAAGTGGTTGTTTTGGGTTCAGGACCAAATCGTATCGGACAAGGAATTGAGTTTGATTACTCTTGTGTACACGGAGTTTTGGCTGCGAAGGAGTGTGGTTACGAAACGATCATGATCAACTGTAACCCGGAAACGGTTTCTACCGATTTCGATACAGCAGATAAATTGTACTTCGAACCGGTTTTCTGGGAACATATTTACGATATCATCCAGCACGAGAAGCCTGAAGGTGTAATCGTTCAGTTGGGCGGACAAACAGCATTGAAACTTGCTGGGAAACTGGAACGTTACGGGATTAAGATCCTTGGAACCAGCTTCGAAGCATTGGATTTGGCTGAGGACCGCGGACGTTTTTCCAAAGTATTGGAAGAGCACGGCATTCCTTTCCCGAAATACGGGGTGGTGGAAAGCGCTGAACAGGCAATTGAATTGTCAAATGACCTTGGTTTCCCGTTATTGGTTCGTCCGTCTTATGTATTGGGTGGTCAGAAAATGAAGATCGTCATCAATAAAGAAGAATTGGAGCACCACGTAGTAGACATCATCAACGAAATGGGAAGCAACCAAATTTTGCTTGACCACTTCCTGGGTGGAGCGATTGAAGCGGAAGCGGATGCGATTTGTGATGGAAAAGATGTCTACATAATCGGAGTAATGCAGCACATTGAGCCTGCGGGAATCCACTCCGGAGATTCGTATGCCGTACTTCCTCCGTATAACCTCGGAGATTTCGTGATGCAGCAAATCGAAGACATTACTAAGAAAATTGCGGTTGCTTTGAAAACGGTCGGACTGATCAACATCCAGTTTGCCATCAAAGACGATAAAGTATACGTGATCGAAGCTAATCCGCGCGCATCGCGTACAGTTCCGTTTATTGCGAAAGCGTACGATGAACCGTATGTGAACTACGCAACGAAGGTAATGCTGGGCGAGAAGAAAGTGAAAGATTTCAATTTCAATCCGAAGAAAGAAGGATATGCGATCAAAATTCCGGTATTCTCTTACGAGAAATTCCCGGATGTGAAGAAAGAATTAGGGCCTGAAATGAAGTCTACCGGTGAAGCAATTCGTTTCATTAAGAATTTAAAGGATCCGTTCTTTACGAAGATCTATTCTGAAAGAAACATGCACTTATCTAAGTAAGAGTCAGCCGTGGCTGACGATTCGATACAGACAAGCGTCAGCGCAGTCGTTAAATATGAATAGTATTAAAGACACATGTTATCACATCCTGAAATAGTTGAAGCGAGCATATCCGGTTTATTTAAAACCGCCTTGATGATACTCGGAGCATTGATTTTGCTCCGGTTTCTCGGACGTGTTATGATTGCTAAGCGAAACCTGGACGAAGAACGTGCAGACCTGGCTCGTGAAAAAGCTTTTGTGAAGGAGCGAAACGAAAAACTGAAGAATTTCGGGAAGGTTTCCGTTTCCAAATCAGCTCCGAAAGGCGATGTTCAGGATGTGGATTATGAAGAGATAAAATAAGTTTAAACAGTTCAAAAGGTTCAATGAGATTTTCATTGAACCTTTTGTTTTTAGCGGTTAAATTATTGAACATTCTCTATCCAGTTTAATACATATTCTGCAACTTCTTCCCAGCCTTTTTCCCCGGCAATAAAGTGGCTTCTTCCTGCAAAAGCTTTGAATTCAACAGTGCTGTTTGGGTCTTTGTATGATCCTGCAATCTTCTTAGTGAATGTAGCAGGGAATATCGTATCATTTTCCCCGCCAATGAACAGCAGCGGATTATGCGCTTTCCGAAAGTCGACTTTGGCGAATGGTTTCAATAAAGAATCCCAGGCAATTTTGCGGCTTTCCGGAACTGCGATCTCGTTATAAAATGCATCACTTTCACTTTTCGTATAGTTGTTGAAGAATGCTTTGTGGTACCATTCTCTCGTTCCCATGTATGGAGTTCCTGTTTTGAATGGGTTGACCACCGGAAGTACCATTTTGATGGTTTGCCACGGAGCCAATACATTTTTTGGAGGAGCCCCGTCGATGCTAACCCCGGCAACGGCTTTGTCCAGTTCGATCAGTTTCTGAACAACCAATCCGGCTAATGAGTGCCCGATTACAATCGGTTTCTCCGGAAGTGTGTCAATGAGTTTAACGATGTTCATCACCACATCTTCGAAACCGACTTTCGTAAGGCCGGGCAGGGTGTTTTTTCTAAGTTCAGCCGGATTTCCTTCATGTCCGGGATTGGCCGGTGTGTGAACGGTGTAACCCTGGTTTTCGAAATAGGTTTTCCATGCAGCCCAGCTTGTGTTGTTGACGAATAATCCGTGGATCAGTACGATTGTTTTTGACGTTTTCATGACTTTTTCATTTAGTGCTCTGACTTTGTTATCAGTTGCTGTTTCTTATAGGACAAAGTTGCACCCTTTCAATTGCACTAATTTTAACCCAGGTTAAAATCGTTCGTTTCCTCAAAAAAAGATCTTATAGTGAAAGTTTCCGCTTGCCGGAAACACGTGAATAATTATGATATCTGCGAGATCTATCAGATTTACGTGCAAAAAACAGGGTAGACTTCACAATTACTTTCCCGATAACCTCTTCCGGATGCGGCTCAAAGAAGGACCCTGAATCCCCAAATAAGAAGAAATATGGTACAAAGGAACAGTATTAAAAATATCAGGATGGTGCTTAATAAGGTCCAGATAACGTTCTTCAGGAGTTTTAAAGAGAAAGCTTTCACTGCGTTCCATAGCAACGTTGAACGCTTCCTGCGCAAGTAATCTTCCAAAACGTTCCCACTGATGGGATTGCTGATACAGAGCAAGTAAGTCAACAATATTGATGTACAAAATTGTCGAATCCGTCATTGACTGCGTATAATAGTCACATGGAACCTGGTTGATGAAGCTTTTGAAGGAAACCACGAATTGATCGGATGAATAAAGGAATACGTTTTTTTCCTCACCGCTTTTTTCTTCGATAATGTAACCGCGGAAAGTTCCTTCAATAATAAATCCGAGATTTTTGCAAATATGACTCCGTTCGTTATAGAATTCGCCTTTTTTGAAGGTTCGTTCCTGCCAGAAGGGGAGAGAGCGCTTGAATTCCTCCTCACTCATTTTGGAAAACGATGTAATGGCAAATGTCAATTTTTCAATAGCTGTCATGCTTGCAGGGTATAAGATAGGTAGATCAGGTTGTGAATTATTTATTGCTACCTATCTTGTTTTTCATGAAGTTAATATAGAAATAATTACGAATGCCGAATTCCTAATGCCCCATTTTTTACTCTGAGATTAAAATATAGCCTGGAGTATTTACGTTAGTTAGTCCACCTTTTTAAAGATTTGTCTATGATCTTTTTCATAAGCATTGTTTCTAAAGCCTTTTCCCAGAATTATATTGGGACATATCACCAGGAATTCCTTCCAAAGGGAGCAAAACACCCACAAACAGAAGAGATTCCGATTAAATTAACAGAAACAATTATTTGTTTGAAAGCATTCCATCAGTTGAAGTATATTGAAACAAATTTGGATGGTTCCAATCCACAGGTAACGAAAGGAAAATGGAAATCTTCCGGGAAAACGATTGAATTGAAATTTCAAAGGCACGACTTTCCGGTTGTTAAGATGGAGTTTCTGAAACTAAAAAATGGTGAATACCTTAAATCTGAATATGATAATTTTTATTATTACAAAAAGCAGTAATTTAGAAAGTTAATAGTGTAGCAACCATGACCAGAATTATTGCCTTCGTTGGATATATATTCATTATTTATTCGTGTACTACTTCTTCAATAAATAAGGATACAGCAGAAAAGGCATTTGTAAGCCTTGATGATGTCAAGAGAACATTGGCAAAATCTGACGAAATTCCTCGAGACAGCATTCATACCGTAAAACTAAAAGAAACGGGACTTTACATTACCCAGAGTTTGGGAAGAGTGGATAATATGATCAGGCTGTTGAAATTACATAAAGATCATTATGAAATCCTGGACTCGCTTAGAATATATCAGGAGGATGATTCTTTTGGGTTTGAAAAGATCGGTTACGATTTTAAAAATGATTGGTTTGTTACAAGAGACGTAGGAATGGGATCTTCTAATTTAAGCCTTTCAAGAAGTTTGATCAGAATTAAAAACAATCGTTTTACTACTTTATTTTCTTACACAAAATACTTCTTTGCTATAGATACGGAAACCTTCCCTGCAATCCGAGAAACGGTTGAAACCCGGGAGCTGGAGATGAATAAAAAGCAAATTATTCTGCTCACTTCTTATCAAATAGAATATGAAAGCTCTAGCGGAGTTCATCCTGAGTTTAAAGATACAGTTGTGTTCGAGTTTTCAAAATCACAAAACTGCTTTGTAAAAAAGAGATTTGCAGATGCAGCAATGCAAAAAAAGTGGTCTGCGGATAATGGAGAGTACCTTTTCGGATTGTGACCAATCATACGATTAACAATTCGTAATTCGTAATTCGGCATTAGGAATTAAAAAAGTACCTTCCTAAAGGAATCCGATGAATCGTTATACCCTAATTCAGGTATTGAAGTCGCCCCGCTAAAAAACTAGTTTTGCCGAAAATTTCTCCTGCAGCACATGGTTTTTGGTCTATTCATCTTGAAATGCGTCGGGTTTTACCTGCTTTACTCCAATTCTGCTAAGACAACGTACGTTTTAACAGCCCGGGAGCAGCAGATCCGCAAACAACGTAAATTATCGCTGGGCCTTGGAGGTTTTCTGATCGGGATAACCTTAGCAGGATTCATGTTTCTGTTTGGTTTTGCAGGCGGATTATTCTATGATTTGGTCTGTTTGATGATGCTCGCAAGCCTGATCATTCTGTTAAGGCCTCTTTTAACAAAAGAACAATCCAAAACACATTCCCATGCCGGCAAATAAGAAATACCTTTCCTCCGGCTGGCAGCGCTTTGCAAAAGTAACAGCAGCTATCATCGGCAGTTTATTGATTTCTTCCTTCTTGTTTGCTGCTCTGGCTTTTTGGCTTCCGGATTATAAAACAGCAGTAATCACTTCCGTATACGGATTGTTCCCGGTTTGGATTACCTTAATGATCCTGCCGTTCCTTTTCGAAAATGGGTGGAAATGCTGGCTGTATTACACCGGGATCTTAATCGTGCTTTACATATTCATTCATTTCGGAAGAAATTGATTTTTATGAACAATAGAAACTACAACATATTCTTTCATTTACATACGGTCAGCGGAATTACGATCACCGTCGGACTCTTCATTATTTTCTTCGCAGGTGCCTTTACTTTGTTCCGCCAGGAAATAGGTGAGTGGGAAAGCGGAAAGTATGAAGTGGTAAAAACAGCAGTTGTAAAGTCCGAAAAGACCGATTACAATCGGATCATGGATTCGATTGCGAAAAATGTGCCCTCACTTTACGGCAGGAATGTCTATGTTTATTCCGAAGGAACTTCTAATAAGCATGCAGTTTATATTTCCGGTTCGGTGGACCCTAAGACGGATTCTTTGGGGAAAATAATCCATGAGTACCAGGTAAATCCGAAGGATTACACCTTGATGAGTCATGAAGATTCATTCAGTTTCGGAGAATTATTATACCTGCTTCATTTCTACTATCAATTGGACAGGATCGGTTATTACATTTCCGGATTGGTAGCTTTATTCTTCTTCCTGGCAATCGTAACCGGAATCCTGGTGCATTGGCAAAAGATCAAGTCGAATTTCTTTGTCTTCAGGCCCAAACAGAAGCTGAAAACCGTTTGGACAGACGCGCACACCGCCTTGGGAGTTATTGGGCTGCCGTTCCAGTTTATTTATGCTTTAACGGGATGTATGTTCGGATTGGGTATTGTGGTTGCCGGTTCAAATGCTGTATGGATTTACAATGGCGATACGGCAAAGATGTATGATGATGTGATCCGGGAAGCCTCTTCTGCCGATACGCTTGGAAAAAAGCAGACTTATGTAGTAGACTACAACAAACTGGTTTCTGAAACCACCAACAAATGGACTGATTTTAAAGTAGACAGGCTGCATATCGCATTTTACGGAAGCAAGACTATGAAGGTAGAGATCAGTGGTTCCGAAAGTATTCGTGAACGGTTTCTGGGACAGGGATCGGTCACTTTTCATGCGGAAACCGGAAAAGAGCTTCGTGTCAAGGCTCCGGGAAATATGGGGTATTACGACGATGTTTGGTCTTCCGTCAGAAGGTTGCATTATGCGCAGTTCGGAGAGATAGGAACTTTCAGTACCTATTTCTTAAAGGTAATTTATTTCCTGATGGCATTCCTGACGTGTTTCGTCATTATTTCAGGTGTTTTGATCTGGCTGGAAGCTCGCAACAAGAAAAATATTACCGAGAAAAAGAGACGTTACAACGAACGCGTCGGATCGATTTACCTGGCCATTTGTTTATCCATGCTTCCAATTACGGCAGGAAGTTTTATTCTTTCAAAACTACTTCCGGAAACCTTGTCCGGATTGCGCGAAACTATCCTGAACTACAGTTTTTTCCTGGGCTGGCTGGTATTGAGTATCCTGCTTACCTGGAAAAGGAATAAGGCATTCACCAATAAGTTCTGTTTACTCACCGGAGGTGTTTTGGGTTTGATAATCCCGGTGGTAAATGGAATCAGCTCCGGAAACTGGTTTTGGAGAACCTGGAATAGTGAAGAATATGGAATTTTCTCCGTTGATGTAATTTGGTTGTGTATCGGAATTATTTGCTTACTGGTTGTAAAACGTTTGCGAAAAGACAAATCGTCTATTGTTTCAGGAAATTCACAGTAGGGATCAGTCGCGACTGATCCCTACTGTTTTCAAATTGATTTCATCTCAATTTCAATTTGGATCAATTCTTTCCGACCACATGAATGAAACCGTGTTTTGTATTACGTGGTTCCAACTCCCTTCCTTTCGGATAATACACATAAAAATATACTCCGTCCGAACAATTATCACCATCCCAATCATTCAAATAAGGACTTGCTTCAAACATGAGATTTCCCCAGCGGTTGATTATGATAATTGAATTTCCCAGCTGCGAATAAGCATCGTCGATCACGAAGTAATCATTGATTCCGTCGCCGTTTGGTGTAATGATGTTCGGTAAATCGTCATCACAGTTTACCACGTTTAGCTCCATCGTGTCTGACCC
>CBINBC010000050.1:0-29782 GCA_966248825.1 uncultured Fluviicola sp. | reverse complement strand
CAGGAATAACAGTAACTCAACCAACATCAGCAGTTTCAGGAACTACAGTAGTTACAAACGTAGCTTGTTTCGGTGGAAATACAGGTGCAATTAACCTTACTCCTACCGGCGGAACAGGACCTTATACTTTTAACTGGGTCAGCGGACCAACTACCGAAGACCGAACAAGTCTTACAGCAGGAACATATTCCGTAACAATTACGGATGCCAATGCATGTACAGGAACTGTAAACGCAACCGTAACACAACCCGCTTCTGCTGTTTCAGGAACTACAGTAGTTACAAACGTAGCTTGTTTCGGTGGAAATACAGGTGCAATTAACCTTACACCTACCGGTGGAACAGGACCTTATACCTTTAACTGGGTCAGCGGACCAACTACGGAAGACCGTACAAGTCTTACCGCAGGAACTTATTCTGTTACAATCACTGATGCCAATGCATGTACAGGAACAGTTAACGTAACTGTAACTCAGCCGACTTCTTCGGTTTCGGGAACTACAGTAGTAACTAACGTAGCTTGTTTCGGTGGAAATACAGGTGCAATTAACCTCACTCCTACCGGTGGAGTTGGGCCTTATACCTTTAACTGGGTCAGCGGGCCAACAACTGAAGACCGAACAAGTCTTACAGCAGGAACATATGAGGTAACTATTACAGATGCCAACGGGTGTACAGGTACTGTTTCAGGAATAACAGTAACTCAACCAACATCAGCAGTTTCAGGAACTACAGTAGTTACGGATGTTTCTTGTTTTAACGGCTCAAACGGGGCTATCAATCTTACTCCTACCGGTGGAGTTGGACCTTATACCTTTAACTGGGTCAGCGGACCAACAACGGAAGATAGAACAGGACTTACAGCCGGAACATATTCTGTAACAATTACAGATGCAAATGCTTGTACAGGAACTGTAAACGCGACGGTAACTCAGCCTACAGCTATTTCAGCGACGGCTGCCGCTCAAACAAATATTGCTTGTAACGGAGGCTCCAATGGCTCTGCATCAATCAATACACCAACAGGCGGTACTCCGGGGTATACTTACGATTGGAGTCCCGGAACACCAACTGGTGAGGGAACAACTTCCATTACTGGATTGACTGCCGGGACATATACTGTTACTGTTACTGATGCTAACGGTTGTACAGCTACACAATCATTTACCATAACAGAACCTTCTGCTATTTCATTTACGGCAGCAGCACAAACAAATGTCGCATGCTTTGGCGGAAACACCGGTGCTCTAACTGTAAACCCTGCAACGGGTGGAACAGGTGCCTTTACCTATGACTGGACTCCGGGAACACCAACTGGTGATGGAACTACTTCCATTACAGGGTTGACAGCGGGTGCTTATTCTGTAACTGCAACAGATGTTAACGGATGTACAGCGACCGTTTCATTTACGATTACAGAACCTCCTGTACTAGCAATAACAGGTGCTTCACAAACGGAAGTTTCATGTAACGGTGGAGCAAACGGTACTGCAACAGTAACTGCAACTGGTGGAACTCCTGGATACACTTATTCCTGGGCTCCTTCCGGTGGAACCGGTGCAACAGCAACAGGACTTGCAGCTGGTTCATACACTGCAACAGTTACCGATGCAAATGGATGTACAGTTACTCAGTCTTTTGTAATTACGGAACCGGCAGCATTGGATCTTTCAAACAATTCGCAGACAAATGTGCTTTGTAACGGTGCTTCTACAGGTTCAGCAACAGTAACACCAACTGGTGGTACCGGAACATATACTTATTCCTGGGCTCCTTCAGGTGGAACTGCTGCAACAGCAACAGGATTAGCAGCCGGAACTTATGTAGTAACAGTTACTGATGCGAATAGCTGTCAAAGTACTCAAACTTTCACTATTACGGAATCTGCACCAATTACCAGCAGTTTCTCAGCATCTGCTTGTAACTCTTATAGTTGGGGGACACAAACTCATACTACAAGCGGGACTTACACGCAAACATTCGAGACTGTAAACGGTTGCGACTCGCTTGTTACACTTACACTTTCGATTGTTACTGAACTTACAAACACAGTTACCGAAAGCAACTGTAATTCTTATACATGGGCTCAGAATGGGGTGACTTATACAACTTCGGGAATGTATGTTGATACCATTCAAAGTGCTGGAGGTTGTGATTCAATCGTAACTTTAGATTTGACCATCACCACTCCTACGAGTTCAAGTTCATCTGAGTTTGCTTGCGGAACTTACACATGGGTTCAAAACGGAATGACTTATACTGCTTCGGGAGTTTACACGGATACCATTCCAAATGCTGCAGGTTGTGATTCAGTTATTACTTTGAACCTTACAATCGGAGGTTTCTCAAGTACGCAGTCAGAATCAGCTTGTGGATCTTATACATGGACTCAAAATGGAACAACGTATACGACATCAGGAATGTATTCTGACACTTTAGTTGATGTCAATGGCTGTGATTCTATTTTAATTCTTGATTTAACGATAAATCCAGCGGTTACTGCATCTGCTACCGATAACGGTAATGCTACAATTACAGCTTCTGCAGGTACAACTTACCAGTGGATCAACTGTACGACGAATACACCGATTGCCGGTGCAACAGCGCAAACGTTAACAGTAACCGCAAATGGTTCGTATGCAGTAATCGTATCTGATGGAGTATGTTCGGATACATCTAACTGTGTCAACATCACAAATGTTGGAATCGAAGAAAACATGATCTCTACCATTTCACTACATCCAAACCCAACTCATGATGTGGTAATCGTGACCATGGATGCTTCTTCAGCAATTGTTGAAGTAATGGATGTTCAAGGAAAATTGATTCAGACAACTCAAATTAAGTCCGGAGACCAGGTTGATCTTGGTACTTATGACAGAGGTGTTTATACATTAAGAATCAAAACGGAATTAGGTACTTCTATTCAAAGAATTGTGAAGAACTAAAAAATACTACTTCGTTAAAACGGCGGTCAAATTGACCGCCGTTTCTAGTTTTATCTCTTTTTTTCCTGAACTGAACCTAACAACCCACAAATAAGTCTAATTTAGCAATGCTATGTCAAAGAAAAACACCTCTTCCAGTAAGCAGTCATCACAAAAAGCGGCTGCAGCGGTTCCATTAATTGACAATTCACGAATGATCCAACAAAGGCTTTTTTGGATGCTGTCCATTGCCGCTTTTTTACTCTTTGCTCCTACTATCGGGCACGGTTTCGTATTGGATGACCTGGCGGTAATCGAAAACAACAAATTTGTGCAGGAAGGTTTCGGAGGAATCCCTGACCTGTTTTCTACTTTCTACTGGAAAGGTTTCTGGGATGCTAATGCAGGATTGTACCGTCCTTTGTCAATGGTCATGTTTGCAATAGAATGGGCTATTTCTCCAAATAATCCTGCCCTGCACCACTTCGTAAATGTGCTTTTATACGCACTGACGATTGGTTTGCTTTTTAAATTCCTGCTCAAATTGCTGCCCGGTTATTCCGTTTGGGTTTCATTCGCTGTCACCCTGATATTTATGGTCCATCCAAGTCATACGGAAGTAGTGGCAAATATCAAAAGCCGGGATGAGATTCTTTGCTTCTTATTCTTTCTGCTCACTTTTCTAAGTTTACTTAAGGTAAGAAGCGGAAAACCAACGGACCTAGTTAAACCGGCTCTCTTATTTTTAGCCTGTTTATTATCCAAAGAAGCCGGAATCATGTACTTACCTATTTTCGGACTCTACTTTTGGATGATGAAAAAAGAAACTGCTTTCTCTGCTTTCAGAAAACTGATTCCGCTAATTGTCATTGCAGGTGTTTGGCTAATTTTACACCAACTTATTATTCATTCAGATCCTACTCCTCCTATCCAATACACTTACCATGATAATTCACTGGTTGCCTGTGAGAGTGGTTCACGATACGCTACCGGAATCGGTATTTTAGGACGTTATTTGCTGGAAACCGTTGCACCCTTTAATCTGAGTTATGATTATTCCTACAATCAGCTTCCATGCCTGAGCTTCTCTTCTCTTCCTGTGATTGCCACTTTAGTCATTGTAGTCCTTTTGGGGCTGGTCATTGTAAAAACACGCAAGTCAAAACCCGAAATCGGATTTGGTATCTTGTTCTTTTTCATATCGATTGCATTAGTCACCAACATTTTCTCTTTGATCGGTACCACTTACGCCAATCGATTAATTTATGCTCCTTCACTGGGTATTATTCTTTCTGTAGTTCTAATTCTTTTTACCCTGTTTAAAGCAGAACAAGCGTCAAAATGGCAATCCGGAGCGGTTCTAACTTCACTGGTAATAGGAATTTTGTTCGCTGTCCAAACCATTCAACGTAATAAGGTCTGGGAATCCAATACGACTCTTTTCACGGCAGATCTTGAAAACAGTCCCAACAGTGCTCGTGTTCAATTCAATTACGGCGTTGTGATGATGAATGCTGCCGGTGAGGGATCATCCGCTAACAAGAATCAATTACAACTTGCCGCTTCCAGTTTCAAAAGGG
This sequence comes from uncultured Fluviicola sp., assembly GCA_966248825.1. Lineage (GTDB taxonomy): Bacteria > Bacteroidota > Bacteroidia > Flavobacteriales_D > Crocinitomicaceae > Fluviicola. The sequence goes on along the minus strand of CBINBC010000050.1, from coordinate 25,275 downwards.
CAATTTCTATCGACTCTTTGGACGTGAATTCTTTCACAAACCTGGGCGTGGTTGAGTACCGGTTAAACCGGTTCGATCAATCTGTTTTGTATACCCAAAAAGCAATTGCACTGAACCCGAAAGATACTTCTCTTTATGGAAATTTAGGAGATGCTTATTTTGCTTTAAAGGATTATCCGAAAACGGTTAACTCATTAAAGTCGGTTACCCAATGGAAAAACGCCACTTCAGGTCATCACAAACGATACGGAATTTCACTCTTCAATTTAAAGCGGTATGACGAAGCGATTGCTGCTTTCGAAAAAGGGCTTCAAAAATATCCGAATGATACCGAAATGGCTTCAAACCTGGGAAATACTTATGGCGCAGCGGCTAAATACACAGAAGCAGGACAGACTTTTGAAGGAATTTACAACAAGGATACTTTGAACACCAATGCCCTGCGTTTAATGATTATGTCCTATGAACAAGCCGGGAACCGGGAAAAGGTTGCTCAATATGGTTCGCGTTTAAAATAAACAGCATTAAAGAGAGGAAATCTTTCGATCTCCTCTCTTGCCTTGGTTCACTCAAAAAATGATAATTTAACCGGCGATTAATTTCAACAGGTTCAGGTGCATCTGTATCAATGTCAGGTTTTGCAATGCTATTTTGGTTGTGTTTGATGGCAAATCAATGGAAGTAATCTCAAATACCAGGTCTTTATGTTCCGGGTAAGCCGCTTTCAGTTTTCCATTAACTTCTTCAGTAAGCCTGCAAATAGTTGCCCACTTACTTTTCATCGAAGCATTCAATACACGCGACATAGCTTCTTCTTTCGGCAAACGGCTGTAGGCTTCATCTTCTGATGTTGTATTGTACTCTTGTTCTGTCATTTTGGTTGAACTCCGAATAATCAATGATTTCATTTCCACAATTTCCCGGTTCAGCTTCACCACATGTTTTTGAAGTTCTTTCACGTCCTGTTGGTTCACAGATACCACTTTTGACCGTTCCATCTTCTGAACTTCTTCGTTCAGCAAGCGGTAAGCCTGTTGAGAAGATTCCTCTATTTTCGTGGAATATCCCAAATTGTACATCGCGAATAACAGCCCTCCACAAGCCATCATCAAAACAGAATTGACCGTGGAATTGAAACGCAGTTCAGGTCTTCTGATCCTTGTGAAGAAATAAATGGGAGCATACACAAAGGTAAATAATACCAGGCCTGAAAGCATGAGTATGTTGGCGCCCGGCCAATGCATTAATTTGAATAAAAAACCCAGGGAAGCAATAATCCCGACTAAAAATCCGAAACTTAGAACTAATTTATCGGTCCTGCTTCCTTCATCCCTGAATTTAAGAGCTATCATCAATGGGAGAAAAATAAAGCTGAAGATAGCTATCCCTAATACAAAGGCAACCCCGGCCCCGGGCCAGTGCATGACTTTAAAAACCGACCCTGTGAGGGTAAAAACGGCTGCTAAAAGTCCTGAAATATTTACTGTTTTTTTCATGGCGTAAAAATGTTTGAAGGTTAATAACAATTCTGTTTCCTCCTGAATTTCACGCAAGTTGTCGTTGAAAAATCGAGGCAAGAGCCGTTGAAAGAACTGGTCAAAGTCGTCTGTTTCGGACATTTCATTCTCAATAATACAGCACATGTGATCCAGTAGGTTATACTGCAGATCTTCAATAGTAACCCCACGCGCTTCAATTTCATGAAGAATAAAATCAACTTGCTCGTCTGAAACTCTAACCATTTCCAGTTCTTGGCTCTAAATCCAACAGAAACTTCATGGTATTCATAAAATCTACCAATTCGTTTACTTTCTCTTTGGCTGTCGACTGCCCTTTTTCGGTGAGCGTGTAGTACTTGCGTACCCTTTTCCCTATGAATACTTCTTCCGTCTGCAATTCGCCCTGTGACTCAAGCGCATGCAGTGTCGGATAAAGTGCTCCTTCGGTAATCTGGATTTTCTCACCGGTAAGATCTTTGACGCGTTGGGTAATTTCATAACCGTACATTCTGCCGTTGTCCTTGAGCAGATTGAGAACGATTGTTTTAAGCGTACCTTTTAAAAGTTCTGATGAATACATAGGACAAATATACATAAGAATTTTAGGTATACAAATTTTTACCTAAGAAAATTAGGTATTTAATCAAACAAAAAAAATAAATATTTAATTATCAATCAGTTGTACACGAATTCAATTTCTATTAAAATTTACCCGGGATATTTCTATTTTTTGGAATTCGAAACATTTTTACCAAAATATAACTGAAAGAATGTCGTTAAGGGATTTAAACAAATGATATAAGACAAAAATCTACCTCATCATTAAACAACCATGAATTATGAAAAAAGTAGTTTTTGTTATAAGCTTGATAGCTTGCTCAACACGTCTGTATGCACAAACAGAAAACACTCCTGTAGAAAAGCGAATGAAGTATGGCTTTAATCTAGGCATAAACTATTCCAATTTAATAACCAAGAGAGCATTCCCCGCCGCTATTTCAAAATCAACCAACCTTGGTTTCCAACTGGGAATTTTAGCTGATTACGAATTTTCCAGACTTTTTTCAATCTCCCCCAAAACAGAATTGTCTTTTAACAATAATAAGCTTAACCTGGTCAACGCTGACGGTTCACCAACAACTTACAAAGTCATGCCACTAAGCCTGGATTTGATGACTCATTTTATTTTTAAGGACTATAAGGGAAAAATAAATCCTTACTTCCTTTTTGGTCCAAATGTTAAACTTCCGATTTCAAAAAAAACAGATTATACTGCCAATGCTGATTTAGCCATTGACTTTGGGATTGGTTTGGATAAAGCATTTAAAAGTTTTAATTTTTCACCGGAGATAAGATATTCTATCGGCTTGCTGAATGTCAATCGACACCCTGCTATTGAGCCGATATATTTTCACAAGATTTCATTGGTATTTAATTTTTTGGGTTAGAAACAAGGCATTCATAAAACTTGAGGTGTTCTTTTTACTCCTCTTAAATCCTGTAAATAAAATGGACGTATGAGTAGAGGAGTCGAATTGAATCAGGAAAGGTTTGCAAATTGATAGAAGTAGGATACTTTTGCTGTTATTACACTCAATTCATCCGGCTCTATCTGCGACTGGAAGAACTGTGATTCAATTCAACTCATGGAACAAAAACTCCTCTCTTATTTTTCAAGGATTCTTCCCCTTTCTAAGGAGGAAATCGATGGAATTGTGGCAACACTTACGGTTAAGACATTTCCCAAAGGGACTATTCTACTGAAAGAAGGTGATGTATCCATGGAAGCTTATTTTATACTTCAGGGCTGCGTAAGACAATATTTCCTGGTTAACGGCGAAGAAAAAACAAACAACTTTTTCACCGAAGAACAATGGGTCATTTCTATGCAGAGTATGAGCAGCAACTCCCCTTCCAAACATTTCCTGGAATGCGTCGATGAATGCACCCTGGTTGTAGGGAACCGGGAGAAGGAAGAACAGCTTTATGCGAAATTTCCCAAACTGGAAACCGTTTCCCGCAAAGTCATGGAAAAAGTATTTGCTGAACAGCAGGAACTTTCAGGTTCGTATTTCACAGATACTCCCGAAGAAAGGTATTTAAACCTTATGCAAACAAGACCTGAGCTATTCCAGCGCGTACCTCAATACCTGATAGCCAGTTATGTGGGGGTAAAACCGGAATCACTGAGCAGGATCCGAAAAAGATTGTTCGAGAAATAAGGATCATGAATTGGAAATTTATATTGAACCAGTTGAAAAACTATTCGATAACAACGAATTTCAGAATAGTTCTTGTTTGTGGCCAAACTATACTTCGCAAAAGATCTTATGGAAGCGATCATGCGATAGTTTCTCTACCGATTTTAATTCCTACTTTTCTTTTAATAAAAGCATTCATTCCAAATGAATACCTTAAAATGATTCTTACTCTACCTGTAATTCTGGTAATGATATTTCCTGCTCATCTTTTTATAAAGAAAAGTGAAAAAATAGTCTTCAGTAAATACCCGGAAATTAAAGATCTTTTATATCCCAATCGGAGAGAATTCGTGATAATATGGCTTCTTTTCAATATACTGTTCTGTTTACTTTGTATAGGTTGGTATTGGAGTTTGGTTTTCTTTGTTTTTGGTCCATAATTCCGGAAGATTGCTTTTTGAAAATCCGATTTTCAATATTTTGGTGAATCAATACTAGTTGCCAAAATGCACAATTACACGACCTGTAGAACTATTGCAGAATTTTCTAATCATTACCCGTCCTTCAGTTCTTTTTGAAGAAGCGACAACCAGTCGATTTGGGTATCAATCCCGAAAAGTGCTAATTCTGTAGTGTTTGTAAAACAACTGCAGAATTGCATTTTGGATCCTGATCCTGCCTTTTCGTGGATTGATCCGGATCGGTTGGTTGTCTGAAAGTCGTAATTGTGCTAAGGCATTTTTGCTACTTTTTGGGCCGACAAAAAGTAGGGAGATAAAGATAGTTTTTAAGAAGTATGTGGAATTTAACCATACAACATGATTAAGAACTCGTAATTACTTCTATTCCCACATTCCCTTTCTTATGTCCCAAATCCACATACTCATGCGCCTGTGCGATCTGATCCAAAGTATATACCCGGTCCAAAACGGGCTGGTATTTTCCCTGGTCGATTAATTCCTTCACGAATTCCATTCCTTCAGCCGATTCTTTGATCACGCCAGTTATCACTTTTTTGCCGGTCATTCTTGCAAAACCCGCCCGGATCATTTTTGAAAAGTCAGCTGCTCCCAAAATAAGAATCCCACCTTTCTTCAACTGACGGATACTTTCCGAAAAGCTTAATTTGTTTACCGCTTCATAAATCACATCGTATTGCTCTTTATTTAATACCAAATCTTCCCGCTGATAATTCAACACCTTATCCGCTCCGATCTTTTGCATCAATTCGGCATTAGTACCGCTGCAGACGGCTGTGACTTCAGCTCCGTAAAACTTAGCCAATTGAACAACCGCCGAACCTACAGCACCGGACGCTCCGTAAACCAACACTTTTTGACCGGGCTGAATCTTTGCTTTTCGGATAAAATCCAAAGCTGTCATGGCTCCGAAAGGAATAATCGCCGCTTCCAAATGACTTAATGACTCTGGTTTGAACGTTATTGTTGCCGATTCTGCAAGGGTCTTGAATTCAGCATAAGCTCCAAACCCCATTCCGGTTGAGCCGAAAACAACTTCGCCCGCTTTGTACTTGCTGACAGCACTGCCTACTTCAACTACTTCCCCTGAAAAAACGCCTCCTAAAACAGGTTTCCGTGGTTTCGAAAGTCCGAAGAACAACCTCACTGCCCAGGGATCGGCTTTGCGAATACGTACATCACCGGAATTAACCGCCGTAGCATGAATCCGGATCAATAATTCATTTGCCCGGGGAATCGGTTTTGGGATTTCGACGATTTTTAATACTTCCGGGACTCCATATCCTGTACAATAAACTGCTTTCATGTGCTTGTTCGATTTTCAATACAGCACAAAAGTATTCAGCAGCTTTCCCAAATTCATTGACTTGGGTTAAGAAACACTCAACTCGGTTTACATTTTGGATGCTAACGCATTGCCTGAACATTCTCCTTATCAAAACTAGAGTCAGTCGGTTCCCACAACTCAATGCGGTTTCCTTCCGGATCAAGGATGTGTACGAATTTACCGTATTCGTAAGTCTCAATATTATCGCAAATAACCGTACCCATTGTTTGAAGATGCACCAGCAGGGTTTCTAGTCCCTCTACCCGGAAATTGATCATTGCACGCTGGCTTTCCGTTCCAAAATAATCACTGGTCTCCGGGAAAACACCCAATTGAAGATAAGCCCGAGGATCCGAATTTCCGTTAAACGAAAACAACACCCCATAATCATTCGGATTGAGTCCCAATGCTTCCTTATACCAGTTTATCATGGCCTTTTCGTCCTTAAATTTGAAGAAAATCCCACCGATTCCAATTGCTCTTCCCATAGATTTATTTTTGAATGTACCTGTGTAAATCTATTAAATCTGCATGAAAAAAGGAAGCCAATATATTATTCCCTTTAGAAATGCATTAATTACTTTTAGGTCATGGGAAAAGAAGCCAGTGTCATAGGTTCCGGGATTGCCGGAATTGCAAGCGCAATCCGTTTAAGTCTGAAAGGATACCAGGTATCTGTGTTTGAAGCAAACGCGTATCCGGGAGGAAAGCTCACCACCATCCAATTAGGAAATTACCGTTTTGATGCTGGTCCTTCCCTATTCACCCTTCCGTATTTGGTTGACGAATTATTTGAGCTTGCAGGCAAAAATCCCAGGGATTATTTCAATTACCAACAACTCGACATGCTTTGCCATTATTTCTACGAGGATGGAACGATTTTGCACACACCTGCCGATCAGCAAAAACTCCTCGAAGAAGTATCCCAAAAACTAGGGATCGACTCTGCTCCATTGAAAGAATACCTGGATCAAAGTTCCTATATTTTCGAGCGGACCCGTCATTCTTTCCTGGAAAAATCACTGCATAAGTTCAATACTTATATTTCTGTGGATATCCTGAAAACAGTTTCTTCTATGCCTAAACTGCATTTGTTCGATACCATGCATGCTGTTAATGAGAAAAGTTTGAACCATCCGAAATTAGTTCAGCTCTTTGACCGTTTTGCCACCTACAATGGTTCCAATCCGTACAAAGCTCCCGGCGTTTTGAACAGCATCCCACACCTGGAATTCGGAATCGGGTCTTATTTCCCAAAAGAAGGAATGCACCACATTTTGAAAGCCTGCATGAAGTTGGCAGAAGAATTGGGAGTGAAATTCCATTTCAATGAACGCGCAGAAGAGATCCGGATAACCGGCAAAAAAGTAATCGGAATAGAAACCGGAAAAGGATTTTATCCTGCAAACCTGGTAATAAGCAATTGTGATGTCAAAAAAAGTTACAGTGAGTTAATCCCCGATCAGAAAATTCCTAAAAAAACAATGGCGCAGGAACCAAGCAGCTCTGCACTCATTTTTTATTGGGGAATTGGAAAATCGTTTCCTGAAATGGATGTCCATAACATTCTTTTCAGTGGTGATTATAAAAAAGAATTCGAATCCATATTCGAAGAAAGTACAGTGAGCGATGATCCGACTGTATACATACACATCTCTTCCAAAGTGGTCCGTAACGACGCACCGGAAGGAAAAGAAAATTGGTTTGTGATGATCAATGTACCCAGCGATCAGGGACAGGATTGGGAAAAACTCCGCCCTCAAATAAGAAAACAGGTTATTGAAAAAATAAACCGGCTTCTGAAAACAGATATCGCATCCTTGATCGAAGAAGAAGATTACCTGGACCCCCTGAGAATTTCAGAACGCACCAACAGCTTTGCCGGGGCACTATACGGAGCAAGTTCAAATGACCGAATGGCGGCATTCTTCCGACATCCGAATTTCTCCAAAATAAACGGATTGTATTTCGCCGGAGGAAGCGTACACCCAGGCGGAGGAATTCCATTGTGCCTGCTCTCGGCTAAAATTACAACGGAACTCATTCCGAATGCCTAATTCCTCATAACTCCCAAACCAAAATGACTGTAAGTCTGCTTCATTTCATACTAATGAGAAAACAGATCTTTGATGATTGAATCATTAATAATTGATAATTCTTTGCCACTTTTCCATGTTCAATGAGCAATTAAACTTAATTTGCAGCATTAACGTTTAAAATTATCTCGGGTGAAGTCCATTTTACTAGTCGAAGACGATGCCATTTTAAGCCGCAATATCAGTGATGCACTTCTGGAAGAACAACTCCGAGTAGAATTTGCCTATGATGGTAATATTGCAGAAAAATTGCTCAAAAAAATGAACTTCGACTGTGTCATCCTGGATGTGAATCTACCCGGAAAGAATGGGTACGAGGTTTGCAAGAATTTCCGTTCCTTCAATACCCAAACTCCGGTCATTATGCTCACCGCTTTTGACGAATTGGAAGACAAAGTGCAAGGATACGACTGCGGTGCTGATGATTACCTAACCAAACCATTCTACATGCGCGAGTTATTGCTACGTATCCAATCCCTGCTGAAACGGAGTGAAACATCCAGTAAAAATCAATCCGAAAATACCGTTTTGATAGCCAATGATGTCGTTATCAATCAAACTACCAAAAAAGTGACACGCCAGGGGCAGGAAATATCCCTTACCCCCCGCGAATTCCAAATCCTGGTTAAACTCGTTTCTGGAAAAGGCGAATTGGTTTCCAAACAAGACCTGGTGAGAGAAATATGGGGAAATATCGTGGACGCAAACACCAATACCATTGAAGTTTATATCAACTTCCTCAGAGGTAAGATCGACAAACCATTCGGAAAGCAAAACATTAAGACCAAAATCGGATACGGTTACTTTTTCGACCCGGAATGAAAATCCGCAATAAAATATTGTTTTATTTCTCACTGATTATCCCAGCCATTACAGCTATTACCTTTGGTTTAATCTATATTCTATTCTCAGAGAACCGGGAAGAAAGTTTCCAGATGCGACAGAAAGAAAAGATCGCAACCACCCTCGAATTCCTGTCGGATATCAAAGAATCTGATGCAGACATTATTGAAACACTGGATCAAATAACCATCAATGAAATATACAATGAAAAACTCCTTCTGTTTAACAAAGACAAAGATCTTATCTATTCGAATATCGTAGATATACCCGTTCCGGTTTCAAAGAACATCCTGGTTCATCTAAACCCCAAAAACAAGTGGATCGAAACAAAAGACGGGTTGTACGATGTCGTTGGAACCTATATTTCCCGGAAAGGAAGAGTTTATTACGGTATCAGTAAGGCGTATGACGATTTTGGTTATTCAAAACTGCGTTATTTAAGGTATATCCTGATCCTCACCTTTATTGGTATTACTGCAGTCATTATACTGGTGTCTTTCTACATTTCGCGCAAAATTACCACTCCGCTGGAAGACATTACTTCAAAAATCAGTTCGTATGATTTCACTTCCTCGAACTTCCAACCCATCACATTTACGGATACCCGCGATGAGTTAGCCGTTCTGGCCGGGGTTTTCAATGAATTAATGACACGCATGAACGAAGCCTTCGCTTTTCAAAAACATGCGGTACATCACATTTCCCATGAGTTAAAAACTCCTATAGCCATTCTTGTTTCCAATTTTGAACGAATGGAAAAAGAAACCGACCAGAAGGAACTAAAAAAAATGATCCGGAACCAAAAAGAGGATACTCGAAGCCTGAGTGAAATCATCAATTCACTGCTTGAAATAGCAAAAATAGAAACAGCTGGAGATAAATTCAATGAACGCTTCAGAATAGACGAACTCATTTTTGATGTTTCCGATGACCTTCGAAATGTTTACCCGGATTTCGTTTTTTCTGTCGATTATTCAGAGCCCATCGACGAAAAAAAACTGGAGATCACAGGAAATCCCAGGCTCATGAAAGCAGTTCTTTCCAACCTGATGGAAAACAGCATTAACTATAGTTCCGACAATCACGCATCCATTTACATTAAAAGCCAGGAGCAATTGGAACTATTCTTTGAGAACAAAGGAAAAATCATCAATAGCCGGGAAGTGAATTACCTCTTCAAACATTTCTTCCGCGGAGCCAACAGTAAAGGAAAAAAAGGATTCGGTTTAGGCCTTATATTCGTCGATAAAATTATAACTATGCATGAAGGATCAATTATTTACGAGTCCCCTTCGAAAGATACCAACCGCTTTAAGATCACACTTCCTTAAGCTAAATTTTAATCATTTTAAGGCGATTTTAAGCTCTATAAACGGAGTTTTGTACTTTAAAAAAGAAGTACATGCAACAAGCAGCAGCATCGTTATCCCTCCTTTTTCTGACGGCATTCGGTTTGTTTGCGCAGGATACACTCCATATCAGCATACGCGGGGCTGACAGTATTTTCCTGTCCAAAAACTACTACCTCCTGGCAGCTTCCATGGACATCGAAGCACAAAGAGCACAGGTTCTCCAGGCAAAGATCTACCCCAATCCGATTTTTACAGCAGATGTAAACGCTTATGATCCGTCCAACAACCAAGCTTTTCATGTCGGAAAAACCGGACAGAAAGCTTTCCAATTAGAACAGTTGATCATATTGGGAGGAAAAAGGCGTGCTGAAATTGAATTGGCAAAAACCAATGTGGGAATAGCAGAATTGGAATTCCAGCAGTTGGTACGCGAGTTGAAATTCAGACTGCACAGCGACCTCTACACGATTGGTCAGCAGGATTTCCTGTTAAAGAAATATACCAATCAGTTGAATTCCCTTGATACACTTTTAAAATCCTACGAAATCCAGGTAAACAAAGGAAATATATCCCTGAAAGAAATGGTCAGGTTGCGGGGCGCATATATTCAGTTGAATAATGACAGAACTGAATTATTCCAAATGTTCATTCAAACACAGACCGATCTTCAGATCTTACTGCAGACCAGCTCCGTTGTTTTACCCGATCCCGCAGATTTTAATATGGATCATTACCTTATTCCTGCATCCTTGTCGGATATTCAAACAACCGCCATGGAAAACCTGCCGGAGTTACTGGTCATCAAACAAAATAAAGTCCTTGCCGAACACTATTTAAAGTACCAGAAACGAGCGGCTGTTCCGGATATCAACTTATTTGCCTCTTACGATCAGCGGGGCGGCGCATTCAATAACCAGCTCAATGCCGGAATTGCAATTCCGCTGCCGCTTTGGAACCGAAACCAGGGAAATATCAAGACATCACAGTACCGTTTGCAGGAAGCTGAATACAATCTAAAAGCAAAGGAGAACGAAATCATCAGCCGGATCAATAACCACTACGCGTATTACATTCAAACCGTTTCGGAGTACAAAAAGGCTTATGAGCTTTACAACGATGATTTTGAAAAAACGGTGACAGGTATGACGGTAAACTTTCAAAAACGAAACATTTCTATCATCGAATTCATCGATTTTTTTGAATCTTATAACGATGTTTTGGCTGAATTAATGCGCATTAAAACCCAATTAGTCATGTCGGCAGAACATATCAACCTATTAACCGGAAAAGATCTTTATTAAAATGGAAAAAAGAAGAACGTATACAGGAATAACAATATACCTGTTCATGATATTGATAATCCTCAGTGCCTGTGGGAATAAACCTGAAGAAACAGTGGAAACATTCACCATGAGTGATACCATGCTGAAAAGATGTGAATTCTACACAACCGACAAACAAGATGTCAAAAACAGCATCCGCCTGTTCGGGAAAATCGAAGCTGACAATAATAAAATGGCGCAGATATACCCTATTTTGAGCGGTGTCGTTACTTCCATCAATGTCGGGTTAGGTGATTATGTCAAACAGGGGCAAATCCTTGCCAGCATACAAAGTGTGGAAATTGCAGGTTTCCAGAAAGAACGCCTCGATGCCATCAATGATGTTTCAACCGCTGAAAAAAACCTGCAGGTTGCCAAAGATCTTTTCGCCGGAAAATTGAATTCGGAAAAAGACCTGGCTATCGCATCCAAAGAATTAGAAATGGCTAAAGCTGAACTGAAACGCATCAATGAAATTTACAAAATCTACAACCTGAAATCCGGTTCTGTGTATAACATTGTAGCACCCATGAGTGGTTTTGTCATCACTAAAACGCTGTTCCAGAATGAGCAGCTAAGATCCACCGATCCGGAAGCCCTGTTTACAATTGCAGAAACAAAAGAAATCTGGGCTGTAGCAAACGTAAATGAGATTGATATCAGCAAGATCCGAGAAGGATATGACGTAACGGTACAGACATTAGCATTTCCGGACCATCCGTATAAAGCAACCATCCAGAAAATCTATAATGTGATTGACGCTCAAACCAAATCCATGAAAATACGCATCTCCTTACCCAATGAGGATTTCAAACTAAAACCGGAAATGAATTGTACGGTAGATGTGCATTATTCAGAAAATCAGCGGATGATTACCGTACCGTCCTCCTCCATCATTTTCGACAAGAATAAATACTGGGTCATGGTTTTCAAAAACCGCCACGATATCGAAACACGTGAAGTGGGAGTTTACAGGCAGCTAAGGGACATTTCTTACATCAATCGCGGGCTGAAAACCGGTGAAAAGATCATTTCCAAAAATGGTTTACTGATTTACGATGCATTAAACGATTAAAACAGGAAACATGAATAATTTCATTAAAAGCATCCTGTCATTTTCCCTGAAGAACAAATTTTTCACGTTTTTCTGGGTCGGATTGGTTGTTGTTGCAGGTGTGATCAGTTATATACGAATTCCCATCGAAGCATTTCCGGATGTTACCAATACGCAGATTATTATCGTAACCGAATGGAACGGACGAAGCGCCGAAGAAGTAGAACGCTTTGTAACTACTCCCATCGAAATTTCCATGAACAGTGTACAGCGGAAAACAAATGTACGAAGCATTACCATGTTCGGTCTTTCCGTAATCAAAGTTATTTTCGAAGACGACGTGGATGATTTCTTTGCACGGCAGCAGGTCAATAACCAATTAAAAAACGTTCAGCTTCCTGATGGAGTCGATGCAGATGTCCAACCACCTTATGGTCCGACGGGAGAAATCTTCCGGTATGTACTAAAAAGCAGGGATAGGGATTCAAGGGAATTGCTAACCATCCAAAACTGGACAATAGACCGTGAGTTAAGAAGTATTTCAGGGGTTGCAGATGTTGTGGCATTCGGCGGACAGGAAAAAATCTACGAGATTTCTGTAGATCCTGTCAAATTGCAGCAATACAACCTTACCCCGCTGGAATTGTACGATGCTGTCAGCAAATCCAATCTCAATGTAGGGGGTGATGTTATTGAGAAGAATGGTCAGGCATACGTAGTGCGTGGAATCGGCCTGTTAGACGGTAAAACAGATATTGAAAATACCATTGTGGATATTTTCAACGGGAATCCGCTCCTTGTAAAAAACGTAGCTACAGTGCAGGAATCCAGTGCTCCACGTGTCGGACAAGTTGGCTTGAATAAACAGGACGATGTCGTAGAAGGAATTGTCGTAATGCGGAAAGGAGAAAATCCGAGCGAAGTTCTTTCGCGCGTAAAAGAAAAGATTGATGAATTGAATAGCACCACCCTTCCGGCTGATGTCAAAATGGAAACATTCTACGACCGCGATAACCTCATGAAGTACTGTACCGACACGGTAATGCATAATTTGTTAGAAGGAATTGTACTAGTTACTGTAATCGTGTTTATTTTCATGGCCGACTGGCGAACAACCGTTATCGTAGCGATCATCATTCCACTTGCTCTGCTTTTTGCTTTCTTTATGCTTTACCTGAAGGGAATGAGTGCCAATTTATTATCATTGGGTGCAATTGACTTCGGAATTATCATTGACGGAGCGGTTGTCATGGTTGAGGGAATCTTTGTAGCCCTCGATCACAAAGCGAAACAAGTCGGAACGGAAAAATTCAATCGCCTGGCAAAAATGGGATTGATCCGTTCTACCGGTATACAAATGGGAAAAGCGATTTTCTTTTCCAAGCTGATCATTATCTCTGCCTTGCTTCCAATCTTCTCTTTTGAGAAAGTTGAAGGAAAAATGTTCTCTCCACTGGCATGGACACTTGGTTTTGCATTGCTTGGAGCACTCATTTTCACTCTGACACTTGTCCCGGTTCTGAGTTCACTCCTACTTCGGAAAAACGTGGTGGAAAAAGAAAACTTCTTCACAAGATTTGTGAGTAACATCGTGGCTAAAGGTTTCAACTGGACCTTTGCCCGGAAGAAACTGACAATTCTTATTTCTTTAGCAGCATTCGGATTAACAATCTTTTCCACCCGTTGGCTGGGAACAGAATTCCTGCCGCAATTGAACGAAGGAGCACTTTGGGTAGAAGCTAAAATGCCAATGAGTTATTCCCTTCCCAAAACGGTTGAAATGGTCCATACTTTGCGTGGAGAATTGACCAAATTCCCGGAGGTAAACGGTGTACTCTCCCAAACAGGAAGAAGTAACGATGGAACAGACCCAAGCGGTTTCTATTACGTCCAAATGCAGGTAAACCTGAAACCGAAAGAAGAATGGCAGCGCAGGATTACCCTTGATGAACTTGTGGAACAAATGGATGAAAAGTTAAAAAAATACCAGGGGATCAACTACAATTATTCGCAACCAATTATCGATAATGTAGCCGAGGCTGTAGCAGGAATGAATGCTTCGAATGCAATCAAAATTTATGGTGATGACCTTGATAAACTGGATGAATATGCCAACCGGGTATTAGAACAAATCAAAGATGTTCCGGGAATTAAAGATATAGGAATCCTTAGAAATATTGGCCAGCCGGAAATGAGCGTTGTCCTGGATGAAGAGAAAATGGCTATTTACGGTGTTACCAAAGCAGAAACACAAGCAGTAATCGAAATGGCAATCGGGGGGAAAACAGCCACCCAGAAATACGAAGGAGAAAAGAAATTCGATATCCGTATTCGATACGACAAAGACTTCAGAAAGAACGAAGAGGATATCTTGATGCTGATGATCCCAACAATTAACGGGAATCGTATTCCTCTGAAAGAGGTTGCAAAGGTGAGACAGGTTACCGGTCCTGCATTTATTTACCGCGACAATACCAAACGGTTTATTGGTGTAAAATTCTCTGTGAGAGAGCGAGATTTGGGAAGTACCATTGCTGAAGCTCAGCAAAAAGTGAAAGCTCATGTAAAACTTCCGGATGGTTACCGGATGAGCTGGAACGGAGAATTTGAAAACCAGGTTCGGGCAAGCCAGCGCTTATCTCAAGTAGTACCTATCAGTTTGATCATGATATTTATTCTACTCTTCATCATGTTCAACAATGCACGAGATGCTGCCTATGTATTGATCAATGTCCCTTTCGCTCTGATTGGCGGGATCCTGGCGCTGCATGTTACCGGAATGAACTTCGGAATTTCCGCAGGAGTAGGCTTCATTGCCCTATTCGGGATTTGTGTCCAAAATGGTGTAATCCTGATATCAGAATTCCACAAGCAGTCCAAAACAATGGAAGATCTAAACCAGGCGATTGTAAACGCAGTCAAAGTAAGAACAAGACCTGTCATTATGACGGCAATGATGGCGGCAATCGGATTATTACCCGCTGCAATCAGCACGGGAATCGGTTCGGAAAGTCAGAAACCTCTGGCTATCGTAATTATTGGCGGTTTGGTTACTGCAACCATTTTTACCCTATTGGTTTTCCCAATTATTTATCATAAAGCACTGCACGTCAGAGAAAAGAAGAATCAGCGTAACTGATAGAAGCTGAGTGTAATTCACTCAACCAGTTTAACACGAAGAAACAAGTTCCGAAAATTGTGGAATTGGAACTCTTCCAAAATCTATAAGATGCTAAGTAGTGGTTGGTGTCAAAGAAAATCCCCGGTCGGCAATTGCTGACCGCGGATTTTCGATTTTATTAATCCCTGCTTCCGGAACTTATTTCAAAAGATTCACATGTCCCATCAAATCCACACGGTAATCTTTCACTTTTTGCTTGATGACTATTTTCCAGGTATATGCTCCTTCTTTACAAAGTTCCCCGTTATATGTCCCATCCCAGCCAAAAGCCGTATCGTGAGTTTCAAAAATGACTTCTCCCCATCGGTTAAAGATCAGCATGGTGTAAGACTGCTTGTCAAACGCGTCATTGAAAACCGGTAAAAAAACGTTGTTGTACTCATCTCCATCAGGTGTGAATGAATTGGGGATAAACCAGGTTAAATCTTCCTTTACCTCAACCGTTGTGGTTGCCGAATCAATACAAATCCCATTCATTGCATACAATGTGATAGTATATGATCCGGCTCTGTCAGGGTAAGTATGGCTCGGATTAAAAGCTGTAGAAGTCGTTCCGTCACCAAATTCCCAGGAATAACTAACCGCATTGATGGAATTATTGTCTGTATTTACGAATGGATTATAAGTTGAAAGCTCAGTCGGAGTTGTGTTAAAACTTGCATCTGGCTGTGGAAATATGGTAATCATGTCATTAATAGAAGATGTGTTTACGCATCCATTCAAATCTGTAACCGTTAAACTCACATCAAAAACTCCATCATTGGTATAATTTTGAATAACCGTTCCGCAAGTATTATCCGTTCCAATTCCTTCAAAATTCCAGGTACAATCGGATGCATTCGGAGTACTGTTGTAAAACGTTATCTCCTGCGGATTGCATCCGGAAGTAAGATCACTATTAAATGAAATTACCGGTAGATCAAAAATAGTTACAGTAACCACATCTGTTGTAAAACAAGCTCCTACGCTTGCTGTAACCGTGTAAGTGGTCACACCGGCAACACTTCCGTCGAAAGTTGGATTCGAAACAGCTGCATTGTTCAATCCGGTAACTGGTGTCCATGAATAACCGACCCCGGCAGTTGGTGCCTCTCCTATCTGATTTGTACCGGGGGCATTTAAGCAAATACTGATATCATTTCCAGCATTTGCAAGCGGGGGTGAATCAACCGTAATTGTAAAAGCAGCAGCCGCCCCCAGACACCCATTCAAAGTCGGCGTTATGGTAATTGTTCCGGTATTGGAGCCTGATCCCGGATTTAAACCGGTAAACGATGCAATATTTCCCGTACCGTTCGCTGCCAGACCAATTGTTGTATTGCTGTTTCCCCAGGTAAATGCTGCTCCTGCAGGAACAGAAGTAAATGCCGGAATTACCACTGCCGCATTCGTGCAAACAGTAATCGGAACGGGTACGTTGGCAATGGGAATCGGAGTAACTGTAATAGTTACAGAACCTGATAAGGTTGAACTGCACCCAGCCGGTGGATTTACCTGAACACTAACCAGTGTAAAGGTCGTCGTGGCAGTTGGTGAAACCGAAACAGTACTGTTTCCGGCAGCATCCAGAATGGTCGTTTGGTTTGTTCCTCCAGCCTGGTAGGTGACTGTTGCATCCGGAGTTCCGGTGAAAGTAATGTTTGCACTCTGTCCTTCACAGATGCTGGAAGTTCCTGAAATTGCTGCTGTTGGTAAGGAAACAACGGTTATTGTTTGTGTAGTTGTACATCCGCCGGAATTCATATAAGTGATGGTAGTTGTTCCGGCAGACACAGCTGTAACCACTCCCGAAGCTGAGACTGTTGCAACAGCAGTATTGGATGATGCCCAAGGAGTTGAAGAATGTGCAGTCCCCGTACCGGTTAAATTACTTGTCCCTCCAAGGCAGATGGTAGTCAGTGGAGCATTGATAACGGGAGTAGGATTCACAACAATAGTTGTTGTAGAAGTACATGGTGTTCCTGCAACAGTTGCTGTAACGGTATAGGTATAACTGCCTGCCGCTGCCGGTACCGGAACATTCGTTGGGTTCTGAACACTGGATGTAAATCCGTTTGGTCCTACCCAATTCCAGGCAGCGCCAGCTACATTGGTTGCCGTTAAGTTAAAGGTTGTTGTTCCCTGGCAGACATCACCACTGTTTCCGGCTGTAACAGTACATCCACCGCAGGAATTTACCGTAATAGTGGCAGTTGCGGCAGTAGATGACGGACAAAGCGGATTTCCTCCGGATGAATTCACGGTATAAGTATAAGTTCCGGGAGTACTCGGAGGTGTTGCAGTTACAGTAGAACCGGTTGTTCCACTAAGATTCGGTGAAGCTGCCCAGTTATATACTCCGTTTCCTCCTGTAGCTGTCAATGTTACGGATTGTCCGGCACAAATAGTTGAAGTAACAGGAGTAACATCTACCGGAATTGCAACCCCGGTATTTGCTGCAAAGGTATAATCGCAAATATCCCCGGCGAACCCGTCTATCATGATGTAATAAGTATTTCCGGGGGTAAGACCACTCGCAGATACATTTTGAGCTGATGCAGACGGTACAAGCTGACTGCAGTAATAAGAAGTTACTGTTCCGGAACAATTGTTTGCCGAAAAGATCATGATCTGGATTCCATCACCATAGGTTGAATTATAAACCCAGCAATTGAATGAAATAGATGTTGAAGAGGCAACAAAAGACAAAAAGGAATTATTCTCAATAGAACCGCAAAACTCACCTGTTAACCCACAATCACCCAGCCCCAGGAAACCACACGACTGACTCCAGGTATTAACCGTATATGTCGATGACGTATTGCCGCAATATCCGTTCAATTCACAAATAGGAGTTGCAGTTGCACAAGAATTCCCGGCAGCAGGATTTGACCCGCAGGGCGGCTGTCCAAAGCCTGAAACACCGATCAGAACAAAGACAAAAAAGTAGATCAGCTTTTTCATTTGACAACTTTTAAGCGTTCTTCGATATATGCCAGTATTTGCTTATTCAAATCGGAAGGTTGTGTCCTGTTTTTGTAAATGTAGGATTCACGCCATTTCTTCAAATCGAATACGGACAGCAGATCAATATGCCGGTAGAGTTTTTGCAGGGAATCGGCTGAAAGCGTATCGCCGGAAGGTTTGCAAACAGTGTTTAAGGGCACAACGTTTTCATGTGCGTGCGCAGTAGTTGCACCAATAGCCGTAGCTATCGCTGCTAGTAGTAGTAATCTCATAGTGTTGAATTATTTACAAATTCTAATTCAAGAACGAATTTACAATAAAGTAGTTGCCTAATTCGTATGAAATACAAATGATTAACTAAATAATAACTAAATGTTAATTATTAAACAACTTATTTATTACTTAAAAAGGAATGTATTCGTGAATTGACAATCTCCGGCTGATCAAAACTTAGAAAGTGTCCTGCATTTCGGATCGTGCCCGTATCGGGATTTGGCACCCATTTCATCACTTTATCCAGGCATCGTTGATTATTAATGATGTCTTTGTCTCCTATCAATACCAAAACAGGCATTGTTAAAGTCCTCATCGATTTACGTGAGTATGGAGTCATTTCAAAAATACACACAGAAATATTTTTCGTTTCTGTTCCCAGATAATACTGATCGAAATAGGTCTTACTTATCTTAATGCTCCTAACGGATAACCCGGCGAGGATATTCGTTAATTTCTCTTTATCCGGAGAAATGCTGTAAGTAATATTACTCAACAAAGCAGAACTTGGGGGAATCCACGTAAATGTCTGGGCAGGACTCAGTAATACCAATTTCTTTATTTTTCCGGGTGTGTTCAATGCAACTGCCGTAGCAAGCCAGCCCCCACGCGAACATCCTACCAGGTAAAACGAATTCAAACCCAATTTTGAGAATATTTCATCGTACCAGGCCGCTATTTCATCTTTATTCAGACGTTTCATAGTGCATGTCGATTTCCCGGGTTCCAATAAAAAATCAATCGCATAAACCCGGTATTTTTTGGCCAGATTCTTCATATTCGGGTACCACATGGTCGAACTCGCATTCATACCGTGAAAAAGCACTAGTGGCGGATTTTTAGCGTTTCCACATACCAAAACATGTGCATTTCCAAACTGTGTCGGAATATCTTTTTCTGTTATTGGCAGCTCAAATAGAGACAGGGTTTTATTATAAGCGTTGATATAATCACTCAATGAGTCATTATGGACAAACACATAATTTTTAGGGGAAGCGGTCGATCTTTCCTCCTCCGTACTTTTCTTGTTTCTCTTTTTTCTTTCATTTCCTTCCAACTTTCCCTTCGGGTTCTTTTTACCGTTATCCGAGCAGGACGAGAAAAGCGGAAGCATTAACAATAAGGCGATCACAAATCCTAAAACGCGCATCATAAAAGCAACTATTTTTGCTAATTTACCCGAAAAAATTGTGAACACAACAAATAATCAAAAGGCAGTTGACCTCTTTAATAAATTAGCTGATTCTTACCAGGAACGTTTCTTTTCTGTAGATCATTATGATGAATCCTTAAAAATACTTTTGGACCAGTTGGAAGATGGCTCAAACGTTTTAGATATCGCTTGCGGGCCGGGAAATATCAGTCACTATTTATTGGAACACCTACCAGGATTAAAACTGCTGGGCATAGACCTGGCGCCAAATATGATTGACCTTGCCCGAAAAAACAATCCCGGTGCCCGCTTTTTGGTTTACGATGCCCTGCTGATCGATCGCCTGGAATCGAATTTTGATGCGGTCATAATCGGGTTTCTTTTTCCCTATCTTTCGATAGACCAGGTTGAGTTATTCCTATTTAAAGTATTCGAGAAACTGAATGAAAATGGGGTCATTTACTTAAGTACCATGGAAGACCTTTACGAAAACTCACGTTTGAAAAAATCAAGTACAGGGGAAGAACTGATGATGCATTATTACGAAGCTGATTTTTTGGTACGCCTGCTGGAACAAATCGGTTTTCAGATTATTTCAATCCAAAAACAACCTTTTGCCGTTTCAGAAGCAGAATCTGATACCGATTTGATCATTATTGCCCGGAAAAAAAGTTTCTTCCAAAATCATTGAGCCGGCAATTGCTTGTCGACTCAACGAAGATTTGGTTAACGAAAA
Source organism: uncultured Fluviicola sp. (assembly GCA_966248825.1). Taxonomy (GTDB): domain Bacteria; phylum Bacteroidota; class Bacteroidia; order Flavobacteriales_D; family Crocinitomicaceae; genus Fluviicola. The sequence continues at coordinate 4,813 of CBINBC010000050.1, read as the reverse complement.
GCGTTTAAGCCTTTACTTATTCATATGTAGCGTAGGAAGAACTCAATGACAAATCTATCTCATTTCGAATCACATCATCCAGCGTTTCTCTCTTTCTGATCAAATGCGGAACTCCGTCCCTGATATAAACTTCAGCAGGCCTCAAGCGCGAATTGTATTGATTGCTCATGCTGAAACCGTAAGCTCCGGCATTGTAGATCCCAAGTACATCGCCAACTTTTGCTTCTGAAATCGGCCGGTCATAGCCAAACGTGTCTGTTTCGCAAATGTAACCTACCACGGAATACAATTTTTTCTGTCCTGCAGGGTTCGAAATATTTTCGATGCGGTGATATGCATTATAAAACATCGGACGGATCAAATGGTTTTGTCCGCTGTTTACTCCCAAAAAAACAGTTGAGGTTGTTTGCTTTACCACATTGACAGAAACCAACAGCACTCCGCTTTCACTTACCAGGAACTTTCCGGGTTCAAACCATAATTCCAGTTCACGGCCGTATTCTTTGCAGAAATTTTGAAAAGACTCCCCGATCTTTGTCCCGATTTCTTCGATAGGAGTCACGAAATCGCCTTCTTTGTAAGCTACTTTGAATCCCGAACCGAAATCCATGAACTTCAATTCCGGGAAATAGCCTGCAGCCTGGTAAAGTAAATCTGCTCCCTGGAGGAACACATCCGCATCTACGATATCACTTCCCGTATGCATGTGCAGACCAACAATATGTAATTTATAATGTTCAACAATTCGCTGAATATGTCTTAACTGATGAATTGAAATTCCGAACTTGGAATCGATGTGACCCACAGAGATATTTGCATGGCCTCCGGCCAAAATGTGCGGATTTATCCGGATACAAACCGGAACCAAACCACCGAACACCATCCCGAAATGTTCCAGTACACTCAGGTTGTCGATGTTGATCATTACTCCCAGGGCAACTGCTTCTTCAATCTCAGAAAATGCCACACCGTTCGGCGTATACATAATTTCTTCCGGCTCAAAACCTGCTCTAAGCCCCAAATGAACTTCCTCTATCGAAACAGCATCCAAACCTGCTCCCTGCTCTTTGAGTGTTTTCAATACATTGATATTGCTTAATGCCTTCATGGCATAGTGTAATTTCACTTCCTGCTTTCCGAAGGCGTTCTTCAGACGATTGTACTGCGAAATAATTTTTGCTTCATCATACACATAAACCGGAGTTCCATATTCGCCGGCAACAGATTCTAAGAGTCTTGAATTCATTTTATTACTACTTTTCAAGGTCCAAAATTAGAAACAAATAATTTATTTCACAAAGTTTTTGTTTTAACACATTTTGTTTGAAATAAAACAATTTGTTTTTGAACGGAAATACTGCTTATGTGTATTACGCTAAAACCAATTCTATGAAAAAACACTTTCTAAACCTATTGATGGTTCTTTTTCCCCTGGCAATTTTTGCTCAGAACATTCATGAACAGGTTCTTAAAACGGAGATTAAGCGTGTAAAGCTTTTCCTTACTGCGGGTGAAATGACCCACGAAACGCAGGTCAAATTGACGAAGGGAAGAAATAAGATCATCTTTTCGGGAATTTCAGCATTTGCAGACCCGCGAACCATCCAATTTACCGGTTCAGGTACTTTTCGAATGGTTTCTATCTCAACCGAAATGGATTTTTTAGCGGCTGAACAATGGAACCCGAGAATTAAGATTCTTGCGGATTCTTTGGAACACCTGAAAGACCGCCATCAGCTGAATGTAGATTTGCTGAGCTCTTACCAGGCTGAACTCGGGATTTTAAACACCAATAAGGATTTAAAAGGTAAAAACACGCTAACGATTGATCAGATCAAAGCAGCCGGAGAATACTACCGCACCCGTACTTTTGAGATCAATAAAACCATTACCAAAATCAAAAAAGAACAAGATATCCTTTCTGCAAAGATCAACGACACCCGTTTCCAGCTGACAGAATTGAATTATACGGAGAATCAACGCAGTAACCAGGTGATTGTATTGATCGATGCAGATAATAGTACCGATATTTCAGGTACTTTGAAATACCTCGTATCTGATTGTGGCTGGGCAGCAACCTACGATCTTTCAGCCACAGACCTGAATCAGCCTATCAACCTGAAATATAAGGCGCAAGTGTACAACAATACCGGAAATGAATGGAAAAACGTTATTTTGACTTTAAGTACATCCGATCCGCTTCTGAGCGCCGCTTCTCCTGTTTTAAACCCGTTTTACATCCGCTACGGGGAGCAGGCAGAATACACTAAAAAATCGTACGTTCAGCCTGTCCAGCAAAAAGCAGATTACCGAAACGAAGTAATGAATGAGATCAACATGGCCAATCAACGTGCTTATGATAATTACGTACTTGATCAAAAAGTAACTGAGAATACTGCAGGTTTCTTAAGTTCTGATCGATTCGGAGGCAAAAATGAAGGTAAAAAAGTAAGCACGGTTGCCATGAAGCAAATTGAGATTTCCGATCTGAATGCCGAATTCCTGATTGCTCATCCATTCTCTTGTCCAACAGATGCAAAACCTTATATTGTAGAAATTAAGGAAATCAACATGCCGGCTACTTTCACTCATGTTTCGGTACCGAAATTAGACCAGGGATCATTCTTGCTGGCAAACAGTGTCGGATGGCAGGACCTGGATCTGATCCCGGGACCAACGAACGTCTATTTTGCAGGAAATTATGTCGGTGTGAGCGAGATTAATACGAATAATGTAGACGACACTTTAAGCCTTTCTTTTGGGCGTGATTCCAAAATCCAGGTATTGCGTAAGCTAAAATCTGAGATGAGTACGAAGAAAATTTCCGGAAGCACAAAAAAAGACACCTATTATTATGATATCCAGGTCCGAAACAACCGAACAGTTCCTGTAAAAATCAACGTGTTTGATCAAATTCCTTTATCAAATTCAAGCGAGATCACTGTTACGACAGAAACTATCGGTACAGGCAAAAAGAATGACCTCACCGGTGAAGTGTCCTACATGGTGACCCTCCAGCCGGGAGAAACGGCAAACCTGGAGATCGGTTATTCGGTGAGATATCCTAAAAATGCCAAGATTTCGACGAGGACTTTTAAAACAGTTAGCAGCCCAAGTTTTTAAGTCCATAAAATTACAGTCTAAAATGAAAAAACTCCTTATTTAATAGGGAGTTTTTTTATGCTATATAAAGCAAACCTAAATATTTAGTAAATTTTTTGTTAAAACATTAGGAAATAACTACATCGTTTTAGTAAGTTTGTCTCAAACTACACGATTATGAAGCAAACTATCCTACTACTAATTTTTAGTGGTTTGTTCCTCATGCGTGCATCTGCATGCACCGGCGGAACCGCATCCGGATCACTCACTCCGACAGCAGCTTATCAAACAGTGGCAACTCAAAATGGAAGGTATTACACTGTAAACGTCGTTCAATGCAATCAATATGAATTTACCTTTTGTGCAGGCGGCAGTTCTTCTTCCATGGATTCGCAGTTAACGCTATTGGATGCAACCGGGGCAACTCAAATCGTTTACGCCGATGATATTTGCGGAACAAATGCCTCCATTAACTGGACAGCAACCTTCACAGGTACAGTCCGTATCCTGATTTCGAAATACAACTGCGTTCACGATCTGACTTCGAATGTAACCCTGGCTTACAAAATGGTTGCAAACACAGGAAATTATTGTTTGAATGGAAATGCCAGCTACCAGACAATCGGCGGACAAAGCTGTATCCAGCTCACTCCCGAAACATCCGATCAAACGGGATGCGCATGGAACAATACCGTAATTGATTTCAACCAGCCGTTTAATCTCTCTTTGAATTATTATTTCGGGAACAATATCAACGGTGCGGATGGAACCACTTTTACTTTCCAACCCAATCCAACAGCATGCGGAACAGCCGGAGGACAGCTGGGAGCAGGAAATATTCCCAATTCACTGGTGATCGAATTTGACACTTATGATAACGACAATCCAGCACACGTATACGATATGCTTGCAGATCACATTGCGGTGGAAATAGATGGTAACCTGCAAGGGCCCGGAGCTCCCTATTGTGGTCCGGTAGCAGCATTTGCTTCACTTGCAAACTTAGATGACGGGGCTGTTCATACTATTATGATTTCCTGGGATCCGGCAACACAGAATCTTAAAATCTATGTCGATGGAAGTCTTCGTCTTACCTGCAATGGAAATTTTGTAACTTCCGTATTCGGTGGTGACAATACGGTTTACTGGGGAGCAACAGCCGCAACAGGAGGTTTGAACAATCAACAGTATTTCTGTCCCTCAACAGTAGTGCTTCCGGTCGAGTTAAGCGCTTTTAAAACCAATTGCGAAGGCGAATTCAATCGAATTTTTTGGAGGGCAGAAACTGAAACCCGTCTGGACCATTATTCCATTGAGTACACTTATGACGGACAACTTTTCTACCCGCTTGCAATTATCCAGGCCAGTGGTAATTCAGAAGAACCCTTGGAATACACTTATATAGACCAACGCAAATGGGACAAGCAGATTTATTATCGTTTGACATCTGTGGACCTTAACGGAGAACTGGAATACAGCGATCTCATTGCTGCCTTCAATTGCTCTGTGGATTCGAAAAAACTGATCACAGGGCTTACTTCAGATGACGGCGTGATATCCATCCATTTCGCAGACAAATCTATATATTACCAGATATTCGATCTGAATGGAAAAGCAATAACTGAAATCTTGAACAATGATGAGAAATCTGAAAACCAATTAATTACATCTGCATCTCAAGGAGTTTACATCCTTAAATCATGGAACAAAC
>CBINBC010000049.1:0-30341 GCA_966248825.1 uncultured Fluviicola sp. | reverse complement strand
TCACTAGACTATTGTAAATATTCGATCTACCATCCTAAATTTTAATCTTTCACAGATTCATAAAAATTTCAATCCGTTATAAAAAAAACGATTATACGATTAAAACATAATTTTTATAACACATTTATTATCAACAACTTAGATTTTAGTTTTTAATTTTCAATAACAAAAAAAAAGCCCTTCTTGTAACAGAATACAAAAAGGGCAATTAAATCAAAAGAATGGATGAGTGTTCTACATATTTCTGCGGTACTGACCACCAACCTCAAACAAAGACTTCGTGATCTGTCCCAATGAGGCGTATTTACACACTTCCATTAATTGTTCGAAAATATTCTTGTTCTGGATCGCCGTACGCTGTAGTTCACTTAGCATAGCTTCCAGTTTATCTTTATGATTCTCATGCAGAGCATTCAACATCGTAATCTGGTATTGCTTTTCCTCTTCGGAAGCACGGATAACCTCTTTCGGCTCAACCGTAGGCGAACCTTTTGAACTTAAAAAGGTATTTACACCGATAATCGGGAAATCTCCGTTGTGCTTCAATGTTTCGTAATACAAAGATTCCTCCTGGATTTTTGAACGCTGGTACATTGTTTCCATTGCACCCAATACTCCGCCACGCTCTGTAATACGGTCAAATTCAGACAACACTGCTTCTTCCACTAAATCGGTCAGTTCTTCAATGATGAATGACCCCTGAAGTGGGTTCTCATTTTTCGCCAACCCTAGCTCACGGTTAATGATCAGCTGGATAGCCATTGCTCTGCGCACCGATTCTTCTGTCGGAGTGGTAATTGCCTCATCATATGCGTTTGTATGCAAAGAGTTGCAATTATCGTAAATCGCATACAGAGCCTGCAGTGTTGTACGAATATCATTGAAATCGATTTCCTGTGCGTGCAGTGAACGCCCGGAGGTTTGAATGTGGTATTTCAACATCTGCGCTCGTGCGTTTGCACCGTATTTCTTTGCCAATGCTTTTGCCCAAATCCTTCTTGCAACACGACCGATAACGGCGTATTCCGGATCAATTCCATTGGAGAAAAAGAAGGATAAGTTCGGTCCGAATGCATTGATGTCCATTCCGCGGCTCAGGTAGTATTCGACATAAGTGAATCCGTTAGCCAAAGTAAATGCCAACTGAGTAATAGGGTTTGCCCCTGCCTCGGCAATGTGGTATCCGGAAATAGAAACGGAATAGAAATTACGTACTTGCTTTTCAATAAAATATTGCTGCACGTCACCCATGAGGCGCAATGCAAACTCCGTGGAGAAAATACAGGTGTTTTGCGCCTGATCTTCTTTCAAAATATCTGCCTGAACGGTTCCGCGAACCTGCTTTAAAGTCTCTGTTTTAATTTCTGCGTATATGTCAGCCGGAAGTACCTGGTCTCCGGTTACGCCCAAAAGCATCAAACCTAATCCGTCATTTCCTTCTGGAAGCGGTCCCTGGTATTTCGGTCTCTCGACTCCTTTTGCTTTATAAATGGCTGCAATTTTTGCTTCCACTTCTTTTTCGAGCCCATTAGCCTTGATGTATTTCTCACAATTCTGGTCGATCGCCGCGTTCATGAAAAACCCGAGCAGCATCGGAGCCGGTCCGTTGATGGTCATAGAAACCGAAGTAGCCGGGTGTGATAAATCAAATCCCGAATATAATTTCTTCGCATCGTCCAAACAACAGATTGAAACCCCTGAGTTCCCTACTTTTCCGTAAATATCAGGTCTCAAATCCGGGTCATTTCCATATAGAGTAACCGAATCAAATGCCGTAGACAAGCGTTTTGCAGGCATCCCCAAACTTACATAATGGAAACGGCGGTTCGTTCTTTCGGGTCCTCCCTCACCGGCAAACATACGGGTCGGATCTTCTCCTTCTCTTTTGAAAGGGAATAATCCGGATGTATAAGGGAATTCTCCCGGAACATTTTCCTGCAATGACCAACGCAAAATGTCTCCCCAGGATTTGAATTTCGGCAATGCCACTTTCGGAACCTGTGTATGAGATAAGGATTCCGTATGCGTAGCCATTCTCAATTCTTTGTCACGCACCTTAAAAATAAATTCCGGTGCAGCATACGAAGCTTTTTTCGCTTCCCAGGCTTCCAAAATCTGCCAGTTGTGCGGATCCAAGTCACGTTTTACGGTTTCAAAAGCTTCCTGAACACCTTTCACCAAACGGTCTTTGTCGTCCATGGAACTCGCCTGAAGGGTTTCAATCGAACGCTGTAAACCATATAATCGATCAGCTACATCCACCTGCCTATTGACCCACTTGTCAAAATTGCGGTTGTTCTCTGAGATTTCCGACAAATAACGGGTTCTGTCCGGTGGAATAACGAAGATCTTTTCAGACATTTCTTTGGTGATCTCGAATTTAGAATCCAAAGGAGCATTCGTTTTTTCTTTCACCTTATCCATGATTACCTTATACAGGGTATTCATTCCGGGATCGTTGAACTGAGAAGCGATAGTACCGAAAACAGGCATTTCATCTACCGGTTTATCCCACAAATTATGGTTGCGCTGGAATTGCTTACGAACATCTCTCAAAGCGTCCAAAGCTCCTCTTTTATCGAATTTATTCAATGCAATCACATCTGCGAAATCCAACATATCAATTTTCTCCAACTGTGTTGCTGCTCCATATTCCGGAGTCATTACGTACAAAGAAACATCTGAGTGATCTAAGATCTCTGTATCTGACTGCCCGATACCGGAAGTTTCCAAAATGATCAGGTCGTAATTTGCTGCTTTTAAAATCTGGATCGCTTCAGCAACATGCTTGGACAAAGCCAGGTTTGACTGGCGGGTTGCCAAAGAACGCATATAAACACGGTTGTTCTTGATCGCATTCATGCGGATTCTGTCACCCAATAATGCTCCGCCTGTTTTTCTTTTTGAAGGATCCACAGAAACAACTGCAATTTGCTTATCGGTGAAATCCATTAAAAACCGGCGCACCAATTCATCTACCAAAGAAGATTTCCCCGCACCACCTGTACCGGTGATTCCTAAAACAGGAACATCATTCTTAGCAGCCATTTCGTGAACCTGCGTCATAACAGGAGCAGCCATTTCCGGATAATTTTCCGCTGCGGAAATCAAACGGGCAATCGATGGAACATGTTTTTCAGCCAGGTGATTGATTTCACCGTTCAACACATCCCCAACCGGGTAATCGGAACGTTCTACCAAATCATTGATCATTCCCTGTAATCCAAGTGCACGGCCGTCATCCGGATGATATAAACGCGTGATTCCGTAATTTTGCAACTCTTCAATCTCGGAAAGCAGGATAGTCCCTCCTCCTCCACCGAAGATCTTGATATGCGGAGCACCTTTTTCCTTTAACAAATCATACATATACTTAAAGTATTCCGTATGCCCTCCCTGGTAAGAAGTCATCGCAATCGCCTGAGCGTCTTCCTGAATGGCAGTATCAACCACTTCTTCTACAGAACGGTCATGACCCAGGTGGATTACCTCACAACCTGTCGACTGGATAATACGGCGCATGATATTGATCGCTGCATCATGTCCGTCAAACAGCGATGCTGCCGTAACAATTCGGATGTTATTTTTGGATTTGTAGGGTGCTTGTTGCTCCATGTAATCGTTTTTTCTTTTATGACGCCTCAAAGATAAGTCAAATTCAGAGTATGTCGCGGCTGTCGAAAAAAAATATCACCGGCAGTACAGAACAACCAAGTAGTAACAAATAAATCATCAAATGGTCATTTCTTCCATTTTTTGGTCATTTAGAAATGCGGTAAATCACTCTATTTGCACCTGTCATAGCAGATTGGTTATTAAACAGGACTTCATTCACTCTCGACACATCACTACTTAAATTGAATAAGTTAGTTACTTATTCCGCAGAAAACCCTTCTTCGGTAGGCAGTAAAAGCGCTTTCCCGTATTTCTCGATGCGAAGTGCGTGCCGCTTTTTAACGTAATCTGCAATCGGAAGTGATTTCCCTTCTTCGTCAATGCGCACAAATGTCATGTTGGTATGTGTCACCAGGTCCTGGTTTCCCGTATACACATTGTGTTTGCGGATTTCCATATACAATTCGATGGACGAATTCCCGAAGCGGATTACTTTCCCGTAAACTTTCAGAATAGCACCTGATTTCACCGCCTTTTTAAAAACCAATTCGTCCACTTTGATCGTAACCATATTGGGAGAATCACAGATTTGTGAGGCAAATGAACCGGCGGCGTCATCAATTAATGACATCAATTTCCCACCAAACATGTTGTTGTGAATGCCTATATCAAAATCCTTACAAATATATGTGGTGATCAATTCCATTTCCATTACGCTCAAAAACTGGCACAAAAGTAACAAGAGATCATTTAGGAATAATCAAAACACACGAAATGTTTTTTCCTTTAACAAAGCTTATGACTATATTATGTATTATTGTGTTGTGAAAAATTCCTTGCTCACTATTGCTTTGTTGTTGTTTTTTGTTCCTTCCCGGGGACAAACGGGCAGTATTGATTCTATTTACAAGCTGGGAAAATCCGAAAAGAACATCCGGAAAAAATTACTGCTGCTCAATGAATGCATTGCTTACGGCTGGTATTACGGCGATTATGACAAAGCGATCAGCTACGGAAAAGAATCCCTGAAACTGGCACATAAATACAAGCAGGATTCCATTGTAAGCCTGATGAACAACAACATTGGGATTGCATACGATTACAAAGGAGATTATCCGCAGGCGTTGTCGCACTTTTTCAAAGCGCTGCGTGTTGCTGAACGCTTAAAAGACCGAGATAATGAAGCCTATATTCTGAGCAATATCGGTTTGATCTACAACAATCAAAAATTGTATGAGAAAGCCCTTGAATACCACCGAAAATCACTTAAGATCCGGTATGAAATAAACAATCAAAAAGGTATTTCTGCATCGATCAATAACCTGGCTATCGTTTTCATGGACCAGAAAAAATATGAAAAAGCCATTCATTATTACAATCAGTCTGTAGCCATTGATTTGGAACTCAAAGACAGCATTGGTTTAGCTGATGATTACAATAACCTGGGGGTTTGTTATCAAAATAAAAAGGAGTACGAAAAATCGGAATATTACCACCTCCAGTCACTTAAAATCAAGCAAAACCTCAAACAAAACCTGGGTATTGCTACTTCGAAATTAAATTTAGGAGTGGTGGCCCTGAAGCAAAAACAACTTGCAAAAGCCGGTAATTATTTATCCGAAGCAGAAATACTGGCACAAAAGTTAGGTGCCAAAGAAATACTGAAATCCGTTTATCAAAGTTTATCCGACCTGGGATATGAAAAGAAGGATTTTGAAATGGCTTACGCATATCTGGTGAAGTTCCGTGAAATTGAAAAAGAATTGGATAACGAAGAAAATGTGCGCCGCCAGACCCAGGAAGAAATGAACTACAAGTTCGACAAGGAGCGTGAAACACAGCGTTTGAACCAGCTTGCAACTGCTTTAGAAAATAAAAAGAAACAGGAACAGGCACTGATCATTAACTGGGCGATTGCCATTGTGGGAATCCTGATCCTTGGTTTCTCTTTTATCCTTTATCGTCGCTGGAACGAGGTCAAAAAGCAAAAGGTGATTATTGAGGAAAAAAACCGGCAGGTTGAAGAGAAAAACCACGAGATCCTGGACTCTATCACTTATGCCAAACGTATTCAAACAGCCATTCTCCCTTCTTCGCAATTACGTGCAAAAGTTCTTCCGGAACATTTTGTCTTGTATGAACCGAAAGACATTGTTGCCGGAGATTTTTACTGGCTGGAAGAAACTGATGACTCCATCATTTTTGCTGTTGCCGATTGCACGGGACACGGAGTTCCGGGAGCCATGATGAGTGTTGTCTGCCACAATGCCCTGAATCGTTCTGTAAAGGAATTCGGATTAAGAGATCCGGGATTAATTTTAGACAAAACCAGGGAACTCATTGTAGATGAACTCTCGAAAGAAGAGGAAGATATTGAAATTTCCGACGGAATGGATATTTCGCTCTGCACCTGGAACAAAAGCACCAATGAGATCACCTGGGCGGGGGCCAACAATCCGCTTTGGATCTGGAAAAAGGAAAGCCAGGACATGCTGGAGATCAAACCGAACAAGCAGCCGATCGGGAAACATTTTGACATGAAGCCATTTACAACGCACTCCGTTGAATTGCAAAAAGGCGACCGCATTTACCTGATCACAGATGGTTATGCTGATCAGTTCGGCGGACCGGAATCCAAGAAATTCAAAGCCAAGAACCTGAAAAACCTGCTCGTTCAAATTTCCAATGAAAAAATCAACCGTCAGATCGACATTTTAAGAACGACCTTCTTCAACTGGAAAGGTGATTTGGAGCAGATCGATGATGTTTGTATTATGGGAATTGAAATCAACTAATTCCGAATTACGAATATCGAATTACGAATGAAAGTATTCAGTTCAATCGCATAATTGTTTTTTGAATAAATTTAATATCATATCTACCATTCGATTATGAAATTTTTATTACCACTCCTCATTTTACAATCATGTTTCAGCTGTACGAGCAACAAAACAACCACTGAAAATCAAACTCTTGATTCAATTTTCGGAAATCAGTTAATTGCTTCAAATTTTCTACAATATGCCGACAGTCATGGAATAGAAGAACAAACGCTTCATCTAAAAAAGGACTTTGATATTTATGACGAACGAAATAATAAAATTCTGTTTGTTGATGCTGAAGAGTTAGCGGAGTTTAACTTTGATTTTTTCTTACCTCAGTTAAACAAGATTTTAAGTAAGCGAAACTTTCATTTAGATGTCACCCCTGATGATAACTATGAGATATCTCAGGAAGTATTTCTGAATGGTGAAGAAATTCAGCTTTATACCGATGAGGAATTAAAAAATGGTCATTCATGGGACAAAGCACCACGAAGATTTTTCAAAAAACTGAATGAACTATTGAAAAAAAATCATGCTAAAGAATCATTTTTTCTCTTATATAGTGATAATGATTTACAAGCTGTTCTGCTAACTGGTGAGCAACAAAAAATTATTGCAGAGAGATATAAGGATGAAATTATTGAAATACCATACAAACCTCAATAATCGAGGTTATAAAAACAGATAGAAATTTAAAAATCACACAATTCAAAATAATGACTAAAATACTCGAAACTCCCCGTCTCCTGCTCCGTGAAATGACCCCGGATGATGCGGAAAATGCATACATCCTGAATTCAGACCCGGAAGTATTGCGCTATACCGGCGATGATCCGTTTGAAAGTGTGGAGGAAGCCCGTGAATTTTTGGAGAACTACGAATCTTACAAAAAATACGGATTCGGGCGCTGGGGAGTCATCCTGAAAGAAACCGGCGAATATTTGGGCTGGTGCGGCTTGAAATACATTCCCGAACTGGATGAATTCGACATCGGATACCGGTTCATGAAAAAGTTTTGGGGTTTCGGATACGCTACCGAAGCTGCAGAAGCCTGCCTGGAACTGGGATTTGATCAATTCGGAATGAAAACAATCGTTGGACGAGCCATGCCGGAAAATGGTGCTTCGGTTCGTGTACTTGAAAAAATTGGTTTAACTTACCTGGAGAATCGAACGACGGAAGGAACAGAAGAAGTCATTTATGTCAAAAGCAAATCATAAAACCATGACAGATCCAAAAGTTAGTGAATACATTTCCTTATTGGAACCGGTTGAACAAGAATTCCTGACTTATGTACGGACTTTTGTGCAGCAAATCGATCCTGAAATCCGGGAACACATCAAATGGAACTCACTTGCTTTTTATTATTCGGGAGAAATGAAGGCGTTTGATGCTAAAGAGTACAAACGTGATCTGTTGGTGGTGAATTTACACCGGGGAAAATTCCTTTTGGTCTTCCCTACCGGCTCAAAAGTCGATGACTCCATCCTGAAAGGAAAAAACTACCCCGACGGGAGAAAGATCGTAACCTTTGACTCGCTGAACGGTCTGAAAAAGATTGAATTACAGGTGAAGGCCGGAATCGTAAACTGGTTAGAACAAATTGAAAAACAGAAGATATGAACAAAATAAACTATTCACTTTTAATGTTCTTGGTCGGAATATCCATGACGATCACTTCTTGTGGTGAATCCACCCGGGAAAAAGCCAAAAGATCCGCGGAGATCGAACCGAAAACGGAAGCTCAAATGGAAGCCGAAGAGACTGTTGAGAAATCGGAATACCTGCTTGAGAATAAGGTGTTTCACGCTTTTTCAGATCCGGCTAAGAAAGATGAATTCCGTATTGTGGTCACCGGAGAAAGCCTGATGAAGGGAAAAGTACTCTTTACCATTACCAATTCCGAAGGAAAAAACCTGTTGAAAGAAGAGTTCGACGCAAATTTCCTGCTGGGATACGACTTCACCGGGAATATCAATTCCCAAAAAGACACCGATGCTTTTATTACCAAACGAATCAAAACATTCTTTGCAGAGAAGCAATTCAGTAGTCCGGCTATTGAAGACGACGTAATTTTTGAAGATCAGGGCTATTACATTGACAAAGAAACCTGGGATGAAATCAAAGCAAACGGGCAGTCCATTGGCTTTTATTATTTACTGGGCAAGGAAGACGGAAGGCACATTGCTTTTTCGAAGAAAAAAGGAAAAGCTGTGATGTATTACAATTGCTGCTAAATAACAAAACGGTACAAAGGTTCAAAAGGGTTCAAATTGAATACCTGAACTGTTTGAACTATTTAAACATTTCATTCGTTCAACCCTAAAACCGTCCGTTCAAAACGTCTTTTTAGTTAAGAATTCCTAATCCCGCATACGAACAAAAATTAGTACTATATTCGCTTAACATTTTAAACTTAAAAACATGATCGCTGGACTAATTATTGGAGGTGTTGTATTGATTTTGATCATTTGGTTAATTTCTATCAACAACCGACTTGTTTCATTGAAAAACAACCGCGAAAGCGCTTTTGCGGACATTGATGTGCAATTGAAGCAGCGTTACGATTTAATTCCACAATTATTGGGAGCTGTTAAAGGCTACATGAACCACGAAAGTGAAGTATTGACACGCGTTACCGAAGCTCGGGCGGGATATCTTCGTGCAGGAACTATTGCAGAAAAGATCGAAGCAGAAAATAAAATGACTTCTGCCATGAACGGATTTAACATTCAGTTGGAAGCTTACCCGGATTTGAAAGCAAACACAAACTTCATGCATTTGCAGCAGGAAATCGGTGATATGGAAAACAAACTGGCAGCAGTTCGTCGTTTCTTCAATTCTTCAACGAAAGAATACAACAACGGGATCGAACAGTTTCCAAGCAATATTATTGCTAAATCCAAAGGATACAAAACAGAACCGATGTTTGATTTGGGAGTTGACCAACGCCAAACTTTGGACAAAGCACCGGAAGTTAAATTCTAATCGATTTTAATGGCAGCATACATTGGTCTTCAACAACAAATTCGAAGCAATAATTTAAAGTCAACTTTAATATTGGCTGGATTCCCGCTACTGATTTTAGCGGGAGTCTATGCTTTTTTCTTCTTTATGATGGGAGGAAAAGACCACATGGATCAGGTAAATCAGCGCTTTATCGTAACGATTCCCTTTGTAATCGCTGGTGTTTTGATCTGGTTCCTGATTGCCTACTTCTTCAATGCTTCGATGATACAGATGGCTTCCGGCTCCCGTTCGTTGGAACGTAAAGAAAACATGCGCGTTTATAACCTGACGGAAAACTTATGTATGTCTGTCGGTATGAAAATGCCGCAATTGTATGTGATCGATTCCCCGGCCTTAAATGCTTTTGCAAGCGGGATCAACGAAAAAAGCTATGCAGTTACTTTAACTACAGGGATCATTGAACATTTGAACGATGAAGAACTTGAAGGTGTAATTGCCCATGAATTAACACACATCCGAAACAAAGATGTCCGGCTGCTGATCGTTTCCATCATTTTTGTGGGGATACTTTCTTTTGCAGTTGACATGCTCCTTCGCAATTTACTTTGGGGCGGCGGAAGAAGAGATAAAGACGACAACAAAGGCGTTCTGATCGCTTTGGTTATTTCCGCTGTGGCTTTATTGCTTTCCGTATTGTTCAAATTCGCTTTATCCCGCAGACGTGAATACCTGGCGGATGCCGGTGCTGTCGAGATGACGCGTAATTCGCATGCCATGGCTTCTGCCCTGCGCAAAATCTCCGGTCATTCGGAAGTTTCAGATGTGAAAAGCGAAGACATTAAACAGATGTTTATCGAACACAAAGCTTTAGACGGAGCAGGATTTGCAGGTTTATTCGCAACCCATCCTCCTATCGAAAAACGCATTGCGGTGTTGGAGCAGATGTGATGAAAACGAAACTCGTTACCCTGATAAATTCTCATTCATTTTTAACCACAAGGAGCACAAAGCACACAAGGACATTGTGAATAACTTGCGGTGCAAGTTAAATCGGATTATGCTGTTAGCTCAAATAAATCTTTGTGATCTTAGTGTGCTTAGTGGTTCAAAAATCGCTAAATCCTGACGATCAGCTTCACATTAAACCTCCGCTGGGTCAAATAATTCGGGATTGAATAATACTTCCCGGAAACGTCCTGCACCCATTGTTTCGAAAGTACATTGTTCACCCCAAGCAGGTTAAATACTTCAAAAGAAATAATGGCACTTTCCATTTTCTTCAGGAAATTACGTGTCTTCCCGGGTTTGCGGTATAAAATATCATACGACATTCCCATATCTACCCGGAAGTAAGATTTCATCGTCAAAGTATCCTTGTAGCGCGAATGATCCGGCGGACCGTAAGGCAAACGGGAACCATAAGTAATTCCTACCTGGCAGGTCAACTGCTGCAATCCGGGCATGTGATCCTGGAATAAAACTCCAACCGTTACATGCTGATCGGTAGGTCTTCGGATATACCCCGGATCAACCCGGTTAGAATCTACAGCAACCTGGTCCTCGCTAAATCCATAAATGATCTTCTCACCTGCAGCATTGTAATAATCGTAGTAATAATCACCCTTGATATCTTCCTTCGTGGAAAGGAATCCGAGTTTGAAGAAGGACATCAAGCCGGGAACAAATTCACCGTTCAGGTTCAAATCCAAACCGGCTGCGTAAGCCACTGCATCATTGTTTGCAAAGTAACGTGTACGAACATTGTCCACTTCGTAAGGGTTTACGTCCCACAAATACTTGTAATAAGCTTCTGCTGAGAATTTAAATGGAGATTCACGTTTCATCATGAAAAAGCTGTAATCCATTCCCAGTACAAAATGTGCTGATTTTTGCGATTTCACGTTTTGGTTCAACTGCCCCGTAAAGGTTCTGAATTCCCTGTAAAAAGGAGGCTGGTAATACAAACCGGACGAAAAACGGTAGCGGACTCCTCTGCGTACAAATTTTCCGTTTTGATAAACATACTTCACCGGGAAATAAGTCAAAGTCAAACGCGGAGTAATGAATCCATCGCTGTTAAATGTCGTATAAGTTCCACGTAAACCGTAATCAAGGCTCAATCCAGAGCGAGATTCAGCTATCGTATCCCGGATTATCTTCTCGTGAAGCGTTCCTGTTGAATCCTTGTAAGTCAATTTCTTTTGGACCGGTATATTCTTCCGGGGCTTTTTCCACTCCCAATGATCCTGGATATATCCGTTGTAACGTTGGTTCTCCAATTGAAGCTTGCCCTTGATTACTTCGTAAAGGTCCACTTCCTCGGTCGGCTGGTCAACTTGCGAATAACCTGCCGAATCTACGTACTTCCATTCGCTCAGTACATCGTCGAAATGATCAATCTGGATTCCCGCGCCAACTTTCAATTCGTGCTTGGTATTTTCGTTCTTCGGCTTAAATATCACAGATCCATCGTGGTAAACACTGAAGATATTCGCTTGCAATTGATTACGAGCATGATTCAGGAATCCCCCCACCCCCAAAACGGCAATAGAATCACCGAATTCCTCTTTGGAAGGGTCCATCTCGAGCTCATTGATGTAATATTCTCCCAAAATATCAAAGGTTTCGCGCTCATCACTTCTGAAGTAGGTGAAAAAGGTTCTTCCCTGGTATTTTTTGGAGGAATAATTCAGGGAAGTTCCAACCGTAGAAGTCAGGAATTTGGTTCGTTCCTGACCGTCGAAATAAATATTGAAAGAGTAAGCCTGATTTGCCGTTCCAAAGTCGGTTTGACTCGTTTGCGGTGCGAATTGGTACAAGTTGGAAGAAATATGACCAAGTATGGTCCAGGACCAGTGTTCGTTCATCGTGTAATTGGTAACTAACTGAGCATCCCAGAACACCGGGTTGTAATTTCCCTTTGTAGGCAGGGAATTCAATAAATAACCGTTAGCCCTGTAACGTGCACCGAATAGATATTGAAAGCGATCGTGTTTTCCGATTTTATCTTCCACATGAGCTTCTACACCAAGTAAAGAAGCCATCCCGGAAATGCGCAGTGAATCCGGTTTCCGGTAGTGAATATCCAAAACAGAACTCAGCTTATCGCCATACATGGATTGAAAACCTCCCGAAGAGAAATAGATATCATTGACCAAAGCCGTATTGATAAAGCTCAATCCTTCCTGCTGACCGGAACGGGTAAGAAAAGGCCTGTTGATCAAAAACCCGTCGACATACACCAAATTCTCATCGTAATTTCCTCCGCGGACATTGTAATTCGAAGTCAGTTCGTTATTGGAGTTTACCCCGGCCTGTGTCAGCACCAATAAGCTCGTCACACCGTTCGCCATGGGTAATTTTTGCAGGTCGATCGGTGGAATTCTATCCAGACCATTCACTTCTTCCTTGGTCGTTTTGATCACAACACCGTCAATAATCCCAAAATCGAACACAATAGGATCAAGAACAAATGAACTTACTTCAGGAATCTGAACATTTTTCCGGTATTCGTTCTCATTGTCGAACTGAGCGATCATCCCATACTTTCCGGGGACAAGCTGCAAATCAAAACGCCCGTTTCTATCTGTCGAACTAAAAATGGTATCTGATTCCAGGATAAAGAAAAGCCTCACGTTAGCCAATCCGTTTTTGCGGTTATCCAGTACATTTCCGTTTACCTGAACTTGTGACCAAAGCGCGGTCAGAGGCATAAAAACAAGAAGGAATACTAGAAATTGGTTTCGCATGTTGGCTTAAACGTTGAATTGCCGAAATTAGTGTAAAGTTTTTTATTTCCTTCCTGAATCAACCGTTTTTTGTCTCCCGCTGATTTCGCAGATAACGCTGATCATAATGTTATGCTTGATTGAGATTAAATTATTCTTCTTCTCTATAAATAGAAATAAGCGTACCCAGAATCACAAAACAAGAACCGAAAACAGAAAGATTTCTCCCTATTTCTGAACTTCTGCCGCAAGGAGTAGCACCAAATGTAGGCGGATCCCACGTTAAAAGCAAACATACTATGAGCATCGATGAAAAAGTATACAACAACGCTTTATTCGCAATATCCTGATAGAAATACCCCGAAACAAATAAAGCAAGAGTGAATAAAAACTGCAACCAAAACACTCCGGAAGTATAACTCAAAACCAAAACCTCAATTGTTCCTGATTCATCAGAGTTCCATTCGCAAGTACCATAATACGGTAAGAAAACCGATAGAATAAGCATCAAAAAACCTACCACTACAGAACCAATTCTTAAATACTTGATCTGAGTATAAATCATATACTACATCTAAAAATAACAAAACATCTGCGCTCCTCTGTGCCTTCGCTGAAGCTTCAGCATAAGCGTTGCGAACTCTGCGGGAGTTTATTTCGTCAGGTCAACTACGATCAAATCCGCTTCAAACGGATCAATCTCATTATGAATCCGATGCAGCAATTCATTATAAGCCCCACTCGGTGCAAACTGCAGCCAATGGAAATACCTTTCCTGCAAAGAATTCTCAGGAATAATCCGCTCCGAAATAAAATCGATAGCCTGAAGGGTTTGTTCGTGCCGCTGTTTGAGTTGCTTCACCAAACGCTGTTCAAAGGATTCCAATTGTTTTTTCATTCGAACAGCTTCTGCCTCTGCAAAAGATTCCAAAGTAGCCTCGATTGTTTTAGCTTTCTCGATCATCGTTGCGCGTAAAGCATTGAATTCAGCGTACAGAACGGAAAGATCCAGGTCATCACCGTCATTTTCCTTCAGAAATAATTTCTTGAGATCGTCCCTGTGTTCAAAAAAACGTTCTTCCGGCCAGTTCAACTTATCCATCCGCTTTTTCAAAGCTCCATCAATCAACTGCATGGAAACACGCTGCTGAATCAACGGAAATAAAGTCTGATGCACATCGAAAACACCTTTCAACTGAATCCAGTAAGCCATCTCTCCACCTCCACCAACGTAAACCAAATTCGGAAGAATCGTTTCCTGGTAAACAGGTCGCAGGATCACATTCGGAGAAAAGTTTTCCGGTTCTTTTTCAACCAACTTAGCTAATTCTTCCCTGCTGTAAACCTGACCGTCAATGGCAAGTCCATTTGCTGTTGGTTCTATGCGCAAACGCTCTCCTGCTTTTAAATAGAACAAATTACATCCTCTCGAATTTGCCTGAGGCTTGTAACCTGCTTCCTCCACTGCTTTGTTTGTATTTAAAACTGCCTCATGCGCAGACGGAGCAGAGATTTCCTGCAAAATAACCGAAACAAACGCTTGCTTTAAATCACGGCTGTCCGGCTGAAGCACCAAAACTCCGAATTCAGCGAACAGTTTACTGATAAATTCCTGCAAATACGAAGCATAATCCGGCTTCTCAGCGATTGACAGCAATTCATTGATCTCCGTTTCCTTCCCTTCAAAAAATGCACTGAAGAGAGTTTTCACTTCGTTGAAATCGTTCATATTGAATCGACCCACGGGTCCTGTCTGCTCCGATTCCCAGGTCAATTTCTGATTGAATAAATGAGCCGATTTTACTTCATCAAAATCATGATCTTCGGAAGCCATCCAAAACACCGGAACGGTCTTGAAACTATTTTGACTTTTGTTGAACTCTTCCGACAGACGGACAACATGAAGCACCTTGTAGATCAGGTAAAGCGGTCCGGCAAAAAGCGTCAACTGATGCCCGGTAGTAATGGTAAACGTATTTTCGTTTGCCAGCAATTCCAGGTTTTCCATTTGGCTTTTCGATGCATAAGAACCGATTTGCTGCTTCCAGACGGAGACCAGATTTTTCCGTGTTTCGGAAGAATAAACTTCCTTCTTTTTTTGCGCCTGCACCTGCAAATCTTCAATCGAATGAAGCGGTGCTGTTAGAAATTGCCCGAATGTTGATTGATTCCCAAAAGCCTGGGAAAATGATGAAAATTGTTTGATTTTATCTCGAGCGATAGTTGTATGATTCATGAGGCAAATGTACAATTCATTTTCACTTGCAGCAGTTACCATGGAAGGCAAACTGTTAAAAACCTTAAAAGAATTACGCGTTATAAATCGCCAATTGCAAATTAAGAGTCCAAGAATAAGTTAAGTTAAACGCGAATCATTTCCGATCAAAATAAAAGGTTGTAAATGGTGAGCCTGCGAACATGCCAGAACTCCCATTCGGAATTCGTAATTGGGAATTCGTAAATTATAAATTATTTTTGCAAAAAATAATTTATATGGAAGCTATTATTCGTACCGAAAAGGGAGATATGCGTGTTACCTTCTACCAGGAAGATGCACCGAATACAGTTGCTAACTTTGTGAAGCTGGCTAAAGAAGGATTCTACGACGGATTGACATTTCACCGCGTATTACCTGATTTCGTGATCCAGGGAGGATGTCCGAACTCACGTGAAGGTGCAACAGGAATGCCCGGAACAGGTGGACCGGGTTACAAAATTGATTGTGAATTAACCGGAGGAAACCAATTCCACGACCGCGGGGTACTTTCAATGGCTCACGCCGGAAGAAACACCGGAGGATCTCAATTCTTCATTTGTCACAGCAGAAACAATACAGCTCATTTGGACCGCAACCATACATGCTTCGGAAAAGTAACCGAAGGAGTAGACATAGTTGACGATATCAGACAAGGTGACCGCATCCTGGCAATCGAAATCCAGGATTAATCGAACTAAAAACAAAAAGCAGGGGTGGAAAATTTTCCACCCCTGCTTTTTTATATTTAACAGATCTTAGTTTGTCTTCGGAGATTCAGCCGGTGCTGCTTCCTGAGGCAATACTTTACCGGTAATTGTCAAAATAATCGGCTCAGTAGAAGCGTTTGTTGTTACAGTAATTGTTTTGGTAAACTGTCCGACACGCTTCGTATCGTAATTAACAACAATTTTGGAAGATTTTCCTTTTGCGATCGGTTCTGTCGGCTTCTCAGCAGCTGTACAACCACAAGAAGTTTGAACATTTGTAATGATCAGAGGAGTTTTTCCGTTGTTCTTGAATTCGAAAACGAATGGTTCCTTAGAATCGTAAGGGATTTCAGCTCTTTCGATTTTCAAAGTTTTAAAAGCTACAGGCGATTTTGTTTCTGTTTTTACTTCTTTTTTCGCTTTATCGTTCGTTGTTTGTGCAAAAGTTCCAAATGAAATCAGTGAAACTGCAAGAATTGCGATTACTTTCATGTGTTTTTGTTTAGATTCCGCCCTGCACTTGCAGGATCGGTGAGTTTTAACTATACAAGAATACGAACTCTTTTCCGAATGGTTGTTTAATTAACAAAAAATTAAATGCAAAAATTTCCGGGATATAAATGCCCGAAACTCCTTTTCGCCAATTCACCAATTAGTCAATTTGAATTTGTCAAATGGCAAACCGATAGGGGCAGATTCACAGTCCATAGTTATCAGAAAGCTATTTAGAATTCGTAATTCGTAACCCGGAATTCGTAATTAACAGATATCTTCGTAATCCATTCAAAACGAGTTCCATGAAGTTGCTTCTAAGCTGCATCCTTTTCCTAAGCACCGGAGTATCATTTTCCCAAACACAACAGCAGCTGGATTCACTCGAACGCCTTATCCCTAAAAAAAGGGGAATCGAAAAAGTCAGGCTGTTAAACGATTTGACTTTCTACTACTTCCGATCCGATGCAAAAAAAGCGATCGCTTTCGGTTCCAAATCATTGAAACTGGCAAAAACACTCGGCAACGAAACGCTTTTAGCCAATACTTACAACGATTACTCCATGCCTTTCCTAACTACCGGGGATTTTCAAAAATCGGTAGACCTGAACTACAAAGCACTTGAAATTCGGATGCGTTTGAAAGATACCACAGGAATGATTTCTTCCTACGCAAAACTGGGAAACGGTTACTACGAATTAGGCCAGTTTAAAAAAGCACAGCAATCCTATAATAAAGCCATTTATTTTGCAAAAATAGTAGGAGATGAGAACACACTCCTTCAAATTTATCAAAATAGCGCAAACGTGCTGGAAGTTGGAGGATTTATCAAAGAAGCCCTCAAAATGCAGCTGGACATCCATGATATTGCCGTCCGGACAGATAATAAAATGGTTCAACTCTCCAATTACGGGAACCTGGGATCCTGCTACCAAAAATTAAATCAATTCGATAAAGCCCGGGAAATGTACCTGAAAGCAGTGCCGATAGCCGAAGAGATCAACCAGCCCGAACAACTGGCAATGGTTTACCAGGGCTTGGGAGTTGTTGAAAGAGCCGCGAAAAATACCGACCTCGGCTTGAAATACTATCAGCAGGCACTCAAAATATACCGGAAACTGCATTCCAAAACAGGAGAAGGGATTATTGCCGTGAATATCGGAAACTCTTTTGTCGATCTCAATCAACCCGACTCGGCTGCCTACTACCTGAATCTGGGATTGAAACTCGTCAAGGAAACTAAGTCATACAGGCAGATATTGAATGCTTACAGTGGACTTGCCGATTTGGAACTAAATCGTAAGAACTACCAAAAGGCCGCAGAATATTTAGTACTTAAGAACAGCTACCAGGACAGTGTCACCATTTTCCAGGGAAATGAACTCATAGCAGATGTATTCGGAAAATACGAATTGGAAAAGCACCAACGCGCTTTGGCACAAAGCGAAGCTAAAAACGCCAAAAACCAATTGTACCAGGCGGTGTGGATAGGAATCTCTGCCACGCTTTCCCTACTTTTCGTGGTAGTCTTCCTCTTTTTTCGTCACAAACGAAAAATTGCAAAAGAGGAGTTAATGCGTACCAAACAAGAAGAACATTATTTGCGTGAAAAGCAACTAAACGATCAAAAACTGAGCATTTCAAGAGAGCTGCACGACAATGTCGGATCACAGATCACCTACCTGATCTCGTCCATCGATAACCTCACTTACCTGGACGAAGAAAACAAAAACCTCAATTCCAGGCTGCATGACCTGAGTGATTTCGGGAGAAATACCATGCAGGAACTTCGAAGTACGATATGGGCGATGAACACCGAGGATGGAAACATCGAAGCACTTTTAACGCGAGTGGAAAGCCTGAAGAACAAAGTCCCGCTCGCGATAGAAATTACAAACCATGTGAACGAGGACCATCCGTTGAAATCTACAGAATTACTAAATCTATACCGCATCATTCAGGAAGCAATCCAAAATACGCTGAAACACGCAGAAGCAACCCTGATCAGGGTCGTATTGGAAGAAAAAAAGGACAAAGTTTCTATAACAATTACCGATAACGGGAAAGGTATAAAAGTCAAAGAAGGAAACGGAAATGGATTGCAAAATATGCGTTACCGTTGCGAACAGATCGGAGGCACATTCGGATTCACCAGCCCGGAAAACGGAGGAACAACCATTTCCTGCACATTCGGCATCTGACGTATTGATAATTGCATTTAAAACATCGTAATTTGCATAGAAGTTCAACCGTTCAAAAAGTTCCGAAGTTCACATCAGAGCTAAAATTGAACCCTTTAAACTGTTGAACCTTTTGATTCCGATAGCTATCGGAATTTTTGAACATGTTGAACATTTAAACCCGCCATGATAAGAATTGCAGTAGCCGAAGACAACCCTTTTTTAGCAAAATCCATCCAGGAAAAACTAGCCCTCTTTCCAGGAGAATTGAAATTCAAATTCCATGCATTCAACGGGAAATTGTTCCTGGAGAAATTAGCAGAAGACCCGATGGTGGATGTGATATTGATGGATATTCAGATGCCCGAAATGGACGGTATCGAAACAACACGCATGATTTCGGAACGCTATCCGCAGATCAAAATCATTATGCTGACGGTACTGGACGACGAAGAATCTATCTTCCAGGCGATCCTGGCAGGAGCAAACGGGTATCTATTAAAAGATGAAAATCCGCGGGTCCTGCTCCAAAGCATCCTTTCAATCGTAGAAGGCGGAGCCCCTATGTCATCCGGAATTGCATTTAAAGCCTTGAGACTGCTGCGCAATCCTATCAAACCGGATGAAGAAAAATCGGATACAAAAAGACCGGAGCTTTCTCCACGCGAAATCGATGTTTTGAATCAGCTAAGCAAAGGAATGGACTACAAACAAATTGCGGAAAACCTGATCATTTCTCCATCGACCGTCCGCAAGCACATTGAAAACATCTACAGCAAACTGCAGGCACATAACAAAATAGAAGCCGTAAAAATCGCGCAGAAACACCGTCTTATAGACTAATTATCAAGGGACTTCGACTCCGTTCAATCTTCTTTCTTGATAATTGATCATTTTCCAATTGATAATTCAAAAGTTCTTCGCCATATTCAGCACCTCCTTAATTGACTCATAAGTATTCTCACGGATCATGCCCCATTCCTCTTTTTCAATCCAGATTGCCTGCGTGATTGATTCTTCCTCCTGCGGAAAAACTTCCATCGACCCGGTATAATTGAGCGCATACCACCAGTTTTTCTTAATAGTCGGTCTTCCCATGTACGAATAGGTATGAAAAGTAATCCCCAGAAGATGATCAATTGTTGGTCCCTGGATCCCGCATTCTTCTTCAATTTCGCGAACGGCCGCTTCCCAGGGCTGCTCATTGGCATCCAATTTTCCCTTTGGGATATCCCACATTCCATGTCGTTCAATAAATAAATACCGCCGATCACACTTTACTATCCCTCCGGCAGCATCCATAAACTCATACGCATGGAAAACACGATTGAACGCCAGCTCAAAATCTTCATAAACCACTAACAAACAGCTGTTTGTTTGCGAAAAATCAAACACATCCAAGAGCTTTGACAAATCATTTTCCAGCGAATTCCAAACCAAATCATACTTCCTGGAAGGTATTTCTTCCGATGAATCCAAAAATTCAATAACCGAATTATCAATAAAAACTTTGTACATTTGCACTATGATTTTAAATAAAGATCGAGCACTAAAAGTAGCGGAATTTTTGCTACAGATCAAAGCAGTAAAATTACAACCAAATTCTCCATTTACATGGGCTTCCGGTTGGAAATCTCCTATTTATTGTGATAACAGGATTACGCTTTCTTTCCCGGCAATCAGAACATACATTCGCCAGGGATATGCAGATGCAATTCTTGAACATTTCGGTAAACCGGATATTATTGCAGGTGTTGCAACAGGAGGAATTGCACAAGGTGCATTAGTGGCGCAGGAATTAGGAATCCCTTTTATTTACGTTCGCAGCTCGGCGAAAGCTCATGGAATGGGAAATATGATCGAAGGTCACTTCGAAAAAGGACAGCGTGTAGTTGTCATCGAAGATTTGATCTCTACCGGAGGAAGCAGCTTACAAGCAGTTCAAGCCTTGAGAGAGGCCGGATTGGAAGTGAAGGGATTGGTGGCAATCTTTACATACGGTTTTGATGTATCCATCAAAAACTTCTCCAATGCAGAATGCGCTTTCGTTACATTAACAGATTACGATCATCTGATCGATCAGGCTTTGAAATCAGATTACGTAACATCTTCTGATGTAGAATCTCTGCGAGAATGGAAGATCAATCCCGACAACTGGAAAAACTAAGATATGTTACTAAAAACGGATTCTTCACCGGTAAATGCATCGGCACAAAAGGTATTTGAATTTCTTTCGGACGCAAAGAATATTGAGCACTTACTGCCAAAAGACAAGATATCTGATTTTCAGTATGATGAAAAAGGCTGTTCTTTCAAGGCTCAGGGAGGAATCGTTATTCCGCTCATCTATGTTTCGAAAGAACCTAACACAAAGATTGTCATGGAATCCGGTGAAAAAGCACCGTTCAGTTATACTTTGTCAATCATTCTGAAAGAAACAGGAGTAACCTGTGAAGGACACCTTGAATTCGAGGCAAACATCAATATGTTTATGAAAATGATGGTTGAAAAACCGTTGACCAGCCTTTTTGTCGTAATGACGAAAAACCTTCAGAAACAATTTGAATAATTCCGAATTACGAATGCCGAATTACGAATTTGGATCTCGGCAAGGCGCTAAAATCATTTACCCTAAAAATCAATTCGTAATCAGGAATTCGGAATTCGGAATTCCTTCCCATAATTCGCTTCAAAATTCAATTCCTGGTTGTGATAGATTGTAACGACCCCGTCTTTTTCCACCAATAAATTACCGATTTGGTCAACACCGCGTATTATTCCGGTAAACGGTACAGGATTTTGGCGTTCCTCCAATATAATCGCTTCATCTTTTTTCCATAAAAGAGACTCGTAAGTTGTTTTCAAAAAGCCGAAGTCTGCCTGCTGGACATACTGGTAAAACACATTCATTTGGTTGGATAAGACATCCAAAATACTGAATACTTCCGGGGATTTTCCGGAAAGCTCTTCCAATGAAGTCGCGTAACCAACACTTTGTACCGGGGAGATATTCACTCCAATTCCAACGATTGCTCCTTCTACCCGGCCATTTTTCCAATTGGTTTCAATCAAAATCCCTGCAATTTTATGGCTGCCAACGAAAATATCGTTGGGCCATTTAATCGACACCTGCTTTCTTGTAAATGACTGTACCATTTCACGAACAGCCAATGCGATGGCCATATTGAGATAACACAGGTGGTCAACTGACAAAAAATCAGTTTTCAAAAAATAAGTTCCTGTAAACTGCTTAGCGCCCACAGACTGCCAATTTCGTCCTCTCTGCCCCCTTCCCGCGGTTTGATGCTCTGCCAAAATTACAGTCCCATGCGTCAATTTCCCTTCCGAAAGCAGCTTGGCAGCATAATTGTTAGTAGAGTCTACCTCATGTAATTGGATTATTTGTTGACCAATCATGTTTTATTAACAAGTATTTGCATTTAACAATCGCACAAATCAAGCTAATAAATGCTTAGATTTGTACTTACAAATTTACGAATGTATAAAATAAAAAACGACATAGATTCTAAAGTACTTTGCGACGCTATCGTTGAAGGTATGCAAGAAAACAAAGCGAAAGACATCGTTGTATTAGACCTACGAAACATTTCAAATGCAGTTACCGACTTTTTTGTCATTTGCTCCGGTGAGTCCAGTGTGCAGGTGGATGGTATTGCCTCAACGGTAACCAGACATACGCGAAAGGAATTACAGGAAAAACCATGGCATCAGGAAGGGAAAACGACTTCCGAGTGGGTTTTACTGGATTATGTAAGTGTAGTTGCGCATATTTTCTACAAGGATGCACGACATTTTTATGAATTGGAAGACCTCTGGTCAGATGCAATCAGAACAGATATTCCAAATTTGAATTAACTCAATTATGGCTGAAAATAACAATTCAAACAAACCGAAAAAGAATCCTTACGCAATATACTGGATTTATGCTGTGATCGTAGTGGGAATTATCTTTGCTGCTTACTTCAACGGTTCTTCGGACACACAACTGCGTAACATCAACACATTCTATTCCTTAGCAGATTCCAGCATGATCGCTGATGCCCGCATTGTGAATTACAAACGTGTAGACTTTAAGCTCAATGAAGCAGGTGAAAAAGCAATCAAAGCGAATCCGAATCCCAAGGGGGAATTAAAGTACATTAAAAGCGCCCTGGAAAAGAAAGGCAATAACTTTACACAGAAAAACACTCCGGTTTTCTCCATTGATATTGTAGATGCAGGGAATTTTGAGACCAAATTGGACGAGATTAACGAGCGTCTTGTGGCTAAAGGAAAAGCAACTATTTCAGCTCCACCTGTTGAAGAGCGTGACTATTTCAGTTCAATCATCGGATTCCTTTTACCTATTTTGATCATTGTCTTGATCTGGGTTTTCGTAATGCGCCGTATGTCCGGAGGAGGCGGTGGTGCCGGAGGCCAGATTTTCAACATCGGGAAATCCCGTGCACAGGTTTACGAAAAAGGAAAATCCACAAACGTAACATTTAAAGATGTCGCAGGTTTGGAAGGAGCTAAGGAAGAAATCCAGGAAATTGTTGAGTTCTTAAGAAGTCCGCAGCGCTATACCGAACTGGGAGCTAAAATTCCGAAAGGAGCCTTATTGGTTGGTCCTCCGGGAACCGGTAAAACCTTATTGGCAAAAGCAGTTGCAGGCGAAGCAAAAGTTCCTTTCTTCTCGCTTTCCGGATCTGATTTCGTAGAAATGTTCGTAGGTGTAGGAGCGTCTCGCGTACGTGATTTGTTCCGCCAGGCAAAAGAAAAAGCACCTGCTATCATCTTTATCGACGAGATTGACGCAATAGGTCGCGCAAGAGGCAAAAACAACGGTTTTAACTCCAATGACGAGCGTGAAAATACATTGAACCAGTTATTAACTGAAATGGATGGTTTCGGAACGAACTCCGGGGTAATCATTTTAGCAGCAACTAACCGCGCAGATGTACTGGATGCAGCCTTGATGCGTGCAGGTCGTTTTGACCGCCAGATCTATGTGGATATGCCGGATTTGAATGAGCGTAAGGAAATCTTCCAGGTTCACTTAAAACCATTGAAACTGGACAAGAACATGGATATCGACTTCCTGAGCAAACAAACACCAGGATTCTCCGGAGCTGATATCGCTAACTTGTGTAACGAAGCCGCACTGATCGCTGCACGTAAAAACAAAAAGTTTGTTGAAAAACAAGATTTCTTGGATGCAGTTGACCGTATTATCGGTGGATTAGAGAAGAAAAACAAAATCATTACCAAGGAAGAAAAACGTGCAATTGCTTTCCACGAAGCCGGTCACGCAACTACTTCCTGGTTATTGGAACATGCGCATCCATTGGTAAAAGTAACGATCGTACCACGCGGACGTTCTTTGGGAGCTGCATGGTATCTTCCGGAAGAACGGCAAATCACCACTACGGAGCAAATCCTGGATGATATGTGTTCCGCTTTGGGAGGTCGGGCTGCCGAGCAATTGATCTTTGGAAAAATCTCTACCGGAGCTTTGAGTGATTTGGAGAAAGTAACCAAGCAGGCTTATGCCATGGTTTCCATCTACGGATTGAACGAACGCGTAGGGAATATTTCCTTCTACGATTCACAGGGACGTGATGCATTTACAAAACCTTATTCGGATGAAACAGCACGTATCATAGACGAAGAAGTAAGTAAGCTTGTTGAAGCACAGTACCAGAGAGCTTTGCAGATTCTTTCCGAAAACAAGGACAAACTGAGTGCTTTGGCAAACAAGCTTCTGGACAAAGAAGTCATTTTCAAAGAAGATTTGGAAGAGATTTTCGGAAAGCGCCTATGGAATTCGGAAGAAGAAATAAATACTGCAATAAATAACCCTCCGCGTGAAGACGCTCAGGCTGCAGACTTCAATCCGGAAAATACTATGAATGAAAATTCGGCTGCTGATTCGGAATCGAATATCATTAATCCTACGATAGAACCGTTGGATAATACCAATAAGACAGAAGAGTAATAAACTTCAAAATCCCCCTGACATTTATTGTCGGGGGATCTTTTTTTATATGAAAGATGTATTGATACGCTCCGTTTTCGGGGCTTTATTTTTGATGGTTGTTTTCGCTCCTTTCGTATATGACGTGAGAAACAATGCAAATTTGCTGAATATCGTTTTCTACGTATTTACCATGCTTGGCACACATGAATTGGGTGAAATGAGTAAGAAAAGCCCTTTCAAACATACGATGAAACTGCCGGCTCTTCTCCTGGTAACAGCTTTGTTTATGCCGCTTTTAATTCAAACAGCAAAGGACTTTTTCCCTTTACTGTTCAACCCGGTTTGGGATTATTTCGTGGAAACTCCTGCACTTTTGGTTCTCTGGGGAATCCTGATCGCAACCATCATAGTACTCTCTTACTGGATCTTCAAAAAGGAAAAAATCGATTTCGTTTTCAAAAGCCCTTTTGTTTTCAACTTCTTCTACCCCGTCCTACCGATGTGGACACTTGCTATTGCCTACACACTTAAAAACCATTTGGTCAAGCAAATGCTGCTGATCGTGCTTCTTCCAATTTATTTGAATGATACTTTGGCTTATGTTTTTGGCCGTTTGTTCGGAAAAACTCCACTTATCCCAAGTGTTTCTCCCAAGAAAACCCGTGAAGGATTTGTGGGAGGAATGATCGGCGCGGCGATAGTGATGCTGGCGATACTTTATTTTGTAGGATCATTCAACACACAAAATGCCCTTGCAATTGCCGGAGTATCTGTTTTGGCAAGTATTTTGGCTACGCTTGGAGATCTTTTTGAGAGCAAATTAAAACGCTCTATAAACATCAAAGATTCCGGAAATATTTTGCCCGGACATGGTGGAATTCTCGACCGAATTGACGCAATGCTATTCGTAG
This sequence comes from uncultured Fluviicola sp., assembly GCA_966248825.1. GTDB lineage: Bacteria > Bacteroidota > Bacteroidia > Flavobacteriales_D > Crocinitomicaceae > Fluviicola. The sequence goes on along the minus strand of CBINBC010000049.1, from coordinate 4,676 downwards.
CTCCCGTTTTATACGTACTTTTGACACTCATTAGCTAACATAAAAACATGACACTTCACAGAGAAGGAACAACTACCATTATTATTGCAGTCATTATTTTAGGATTAATCCAATGGGGAAATTACTGGCTGTACACGAAAACAGATTGGCTTTGGTTATTCCTGTTATTATCAGCCGGAGCATTGGTTATGCTCTACCTGGTCGTACAGTTTTTCAGAATTCCCAAACGTACTTTTACGTTCACAGATTCGGACATATTATGCCCTGCAGATGGTAAAGTAGTAGTTATCGAAGAAGTAGAAGAAACGGAATACTTCAAAGACCGCCGTATCCAGGTTTCTATTTTTATGTCGCCGTTAAATGTGCATGCAAATTACTTTCCTATCAGCGGAATTGTGAAATACGTAAAATACCACAAAGGATTGTTCCTGGTCGCATGGCACCCGAAAAGCTCAACGGATAACGAACGCAGTACGGTTGTTGTACAGCACTCTTCCGGGCAGGAAGTATTGTTCCGCCAAATTGCAGGGGCAGTTGCAAGACGTATTTGTTATTATGCTAAAGAAGGTCAAACAGCAGAAACAGGACAGGAATTCGGTTTCATTAAATTCGGTTCCCGTGTAGATGTATTTTTACCTCTTGGCACGAAATTAGATGTTAAAATCAATCAGGATGTTAAAGCTAAGTTAACGAAGCTTGGCTCATTCTAATATTAATTGTATTTTTAAGCAAATTAAATTCTTGAATCATGAAAAAAGCATTTGTTGCATTGACTTTATTGATGTTCGTAGGTTCCGTAAGCGCTACAGTTTACGCTTCTTCTAACAACACAACTGTTTCTATCGTTAAGCACGATGAGAAAAAAGGTAAAAAGAAGAAAAGCAAAAAAGGTTCTTGCTCTAGCGAGAAATCCGGAGGAACTTGCTGCCAAAAGAAAGCTGCGTAATATACACAACGAAATAAAAAACCCCGATCCCGTATGTACAGGATCGGGGTTTTTTGTATGCTCTATTTTCTATTTAATCTGCTTTTACCCAGGTTTGTGTTCTGTAGAACGGACCAACGTATCCTCTAACATGTAACTTGGTAAAATCATCGCGGTCGATCCAAATCGCACAAGTATACACCTTTCCGTTTTCCGGATCTACAATCGTTCCGTCTTCCCATTCGCCTCCATCCCATTTCAATCCGCGTACAATTTGCAAACCTACCAAGGGTTGATCTTTACGGTCGTCCGTACATTTCTTGCACTTCGGATTGTCTTCCCTTCCTTCTCTCGGATACAGGTAAGTGATTTTTCCATAAAGCTTGTCATCCTTTTTGTAAAGCTCCACTTTAGACTTCTTCTTGCCGGTTTTGTCGTCAATTGTAACCCACGTACCTATACAGGATTGCGCCTTGGCAACTACAAAAAACAACAGAAATAACGATGTGGTTATCCATTTCATAGTTTCAAATTTTACCCCAATATAAAACTTTTTTATATGAATGCATAGGAATTAACATCCCGAGACGCAATTCTAATCGGATTTTAATCTCCGCACCAAACAAGCCTCTGCAGTTATTCAGATCTCGGCTTCTGCTACCAGGAACTTTTACTCTTTATCCCTTCACAATCCCCACAAAATTCCGGATCATTTGAAGCCCGTTTGGAGTGAGAATACTTTCCGGGTGGAACTGAACGGCATAGATTTTCTTCCCGGGAATTTCCATCGACATCAAGACATCACTTTCAGAAAAAGCAGTTGGAGTAAACGGAGAATCTTCTTCCAGGCGAACCGCCCAGGAATGGTACAATCCCACTTCAAACCGGTCCGGAATACCTTCGTAAAAAAGAGATTTCTTTGTCAATTGAATTTCCTCGGCTAGTCCGTGTTTTACGATTTCCTGATTGTAAACAGTATCTCCGGCATGAATAGCCAGGGCCTGCATTCCCAAGCACACGCCCAATAAGGGAATGTTTTGAGCAAATGACCGGGCAACTACCTCCATGAGTTTTCCTGCCTGCGGAGGAAGTCCTGGTCCGGGTGAAAGAACAACTGCATGGTAATCTCCAAGTGAAGAGCAATCGACTTCCAGATTCGTAACCACATCCACATTTACCTCACATTGCTCCAAATAATGAACAATATTATAGGTAAAGGAATCGAAGTTATCTACTAATAAAAACCGCATGTGCCCCAAATTTACTAAACTTGCAAAAAAGAATCGATGAAAAAGGCAATTCAAATTCCGGGAGCTCCGGCTCCGATCGGGCCATACAGCCAGGCAATTATTAGCGGTGACACCGTTTATGTAAGTGGTCAGATTCCTTTAAACCCGTTTACCGGAGAATTAGAGGTCGGATCGATTGAAGCTGCAACGCACCAAATTCTGAAAAACATCGAATCCTTATTGAAGGAAGCCGGTCTGACATTGAACCACATTGTAAAATGCAGCATTTTCATGACCGACTTAGGACAATTTTCCGAGATGAATGCCGTTTATGGTTCATACTTTCAGGACGTGCCTCCGGCAAGAGAAACTGTTCAGGTTTCCAAACTGCCGATGAACGTGCCGATTGAGATTTCTTGTATTGCCGTAAAATAAACATCATACACTCGCGTAATTGTGACCCATTCTGCTCCGAAAATTGCTGTTATCATAGTCAACTACAATGTTGTCTTTTTCCTGGAGCAATGTCTGAATTCCGTTTCAGAAGCCATGAAACAGGAACCGGCAGAAGTGTGGGTGGTCGACAATAATTCCGTTGACGGATCTGTTGAAATGGTCCGCGAGAAGTTTCCATGGGTAAAAGTCATTGCCAACAAAGACAACAAAGGATTTTCCAAAGCCAATAACCAGGCCATGGAAATTTCCGAATGCAAATACCAACTGCTATTAAATCCGGATACCGTTATTGAAGAAGACACCTTGTTCAAAGTAGTCAAATACATGGACGAGCACCCGGAAGTCGGTGGATTGGGAGTTCGAATGGTTGACGGAAAAGGCGTATTCCTCCCCGAATCCAAAAGAGGTTTGCCCACTCCGGCAGTTGCATTCTATAAAATATTCGGTATTTCACGCATTTTCCCCAAGTCAAAGATTTTTGGAAAGTATCATTTGGGATACCTGTCTGAATTTGAGACCAACGAAATTGAGATCCTTTCCGGTGCATTCATGCTGATGCGCAAAGAAGCTTTGGACAAAGTGGGCTTATTGGACGAAGAATTCTTCATGTATGGTGAAGACATCGACCTTTCATACCGGATTGTAAAGGGCGGATACAAAAACGTCTACTTTCCTGAAACACGTATTATTCATTACAAGGGAGAAAGCACCAAAAAAAGTTCGGTAAATTATGTATTCGTTTTTTACCGCGCAATGGTCATTTTTGCACGCAAGCATTTCTCTCAAAAGAATGCGCGTTTGTTTTCCTTCCTGATCAATTCAGCCATTTATTTCAGGGCAGGACTGGCAATCGGGATGCGTTTCATCCGCAAGATCACCCTTCCGGTATTTGATACTTTGTATTTATTGCTGGGATTGTTTGCCCTGACCAATTACTGGCAGCAGGCACAGATCGATTTTCCCGAACAGAGCACCAATATCCTGATCCTGGTTTACACCTTTATCTGGATGACTTCCGTTGCTTTGCAGGGCGGGTACGATCAGCCCATTACTTTTAAGAAATTTATTTTCGGAGGCGCGATCGGAACCGCATTTATTTTGATCCTCTATGCACTTTTCCCGAAAGAATGGCAGTTCTCACGCTTGTTCATTCTATTGGGCGCATGCTGGATGATCGGATATTACATTCTTTCGAGATCTGTTCTTCACCTGGCAATCGGGAAACGTTTTACCATCAACGGCCGCAAGCATGCCAATTTCGCCATTGTAGGTTCACCGGAAGAATTTGAACGTGTTTCGAACTTACTGCATCAAACACAACCCAAAATTGCACGGATCATTTCCGTTTCATTAAGTGAAAACCATGGAAAAGATTCGCTCGGATCAATCAATCAGTTGGAACAGATCGTCCGTGTACACAACATTGATGAAATCATCTTTTGTGCCAAAGACCTGAGCGCCGCCGATATCATACATTGGATGACGGCTATTCCGGATGTTTCGGTCGATTACAAAATTGCGCAGCCCGACAGCCAATACCTGATCGGTTCCAATTCCATTGAGACAGCCGGTGATCTGTATATCCTGGAAATAAATGCAATTAGTCAGCCGGCTAAAAAGCGCCAGAAAAGATTATTTGATTTCCTGGTCGGGATCTTTTTACTGGTAACTTCTCCATTCATGATTTGGGTCTACAAAAATAAATTCCAATTCCTGGGGAATATTTTCAAACTGATCAGCGGAAGAAAAACGGTTGTTTCCTACAACGATCCCGGCAATTCTTCCAACAAGCAATTACCCAAAATCAAAAAAGGAATTCTTACTCCTACCGACCAATTAAGCGGTTTGGACGAGAACCTGAAATCCAAACTGGATTTGCTTTACGCACGCGAATATTCGGTTTTACGGGACATCCAGATTTTGTGGAAATCGTGGAAAAAGTTAGATCAATAAAAAGCATTGGTGAAAATCCTATTTTTTCCGTTATTTTTGTACGAAAATTAATCGAGAATTCTTAGTCGTTATATGGCACAAATTGAAATTCGTCTTCCAAAAATGGGAGAAAG
>CBINBC010000048.1:0-31712 GCA_966248825.1 uncultured Fluviicola sp. | reverse complement strand
TGGATTTGATCAATGTGGTACCGAATCCATACTATGCATTCTCAGAGTATGAGCGTAACAGAATTGACACGCGTGTTAAGATTGTAAACTTACCGGATCAGTGTACAGTAACTATTTACAATGTAAGTGGTAAGATGATCCGCCAGTTCAAGAAAGACAATCAGGTTACGACAATCGATTGGGATTTAAAGAACGCGATTGGAGTTCCGGTTGCAAGTGGTGTTTATTTGATCCATGTGGAAGTTCCGGGAATCGGCGAGCGTATCGTGAAATTCTTCGGAGGAATGCGCCAAGTCGATCTGGAAACAATTTAATTCATTCTGTTAAGTAAAACGTATGAAATCGATTAATAAAATTATAAGATATACGGCAATTGCTGGGGTAGTGATGAGCTACTCCAGCGTATTCGCCGGGAACGAAGATCGTATTGGATCTGCCGGGGCTACCCAATTATTGGTGAATCCATGGGCTAGAAGCATTGGTATCGGAGATGCAGGAGTCTCTCATGTCAATGGATTGGAAGCTACTTTCACAAACATTGCCGGTTTAGCATTTACAGATAAAACACAGATCAAGTTCGACCGGACAAACTGGATGGGAAATGCGGGAATTGCATTAAACTCTGCAGGAATCGCTCAGCGAATTACTCCTTCAACAGTAATTGCAGTTTCTGTTCAATCCATGAACTTTGGAGACATCGGTATGACAACGGTAGATTTGCCGGATGGTACACTGGGTACATTTTCACCACGTATGAATGTGTTTAACGTTGGTTTTGCACACAGCTTTTCATCAAGCATTTACGGAGGGGTTAACTTTAAAGTGATTTCTGAAAGTATCTCCAACTTAAAAGCAAACGGTATCGCTTTTGATGCAGGTATCCGTTACGTTACCGGTGAACAAGATCAAATCAAGTTTGGTATTGCATTGAAGAACGTAGGTCCTGTAATGAAGTACAAAGGAGATGGTTTATCTGACCAGGTTAATTATTTAACGAATGGTAACCTTGCTACTTTGGAGCAGCGTTCCGCAACATTTGAATTACCTTCTTTGTTAAATATTGGTGGGTCTTATGACTTCAACTTTGATGAGAAGAATAAGTTAATTGTAGCGGCAGCGTTTACAGCAAATTCTTTCCAGAAAGATCAATACCGCTTAGGATTGGATTATGGATTGACAATCAGCAAAGCTGCATTTAACATTCGTGCTGGATACATCGCTGAGAAAGGAATCTTCAAAACGGAAAACCGTTCGAATGCATTAACCGGTTTTACGGCTGGTTTCTCTGCTGACGCATTAGTTGGTAAAAAGAAATCTGCTTTAGGATTGGAGTATGCAATGAGATTGGCAGGCCAATTTGGAATTATCCATACTTTTGGTGCTACAATCAGCTTAAAATAAGTCAGTGACTTTCTGAAAAGAAAGCCGAATATTTAGAGAGCCCCGACATTTTCGTCGGGGCTCTTTTTTTGCTTTTATTTTCAGTATAAAAAATTGTCTGATAGTTTTCTTGTTTCATTTCCGCAAGAGAATAAACAAGAACTACAGCTTATCCGAAAATGATTGTATTTGGGCCGTAATTGATAGAAAACCACCAACCTTTTTTTAGGATCGAACGTTCTGTTTTAAAACCCAAACAGGGGGAGCTACCAAATCGAAATCAGTTTACCGGGGACTGTTTAGTAGTAGCAAGTTTGATACCTCAAAAAATAAGTTATGAAACGAAAAACGAACTACTTATCTCTCCTGGTTATGATTTGTTTCGTTGGTCAGGCCAATGCATACAATCACGATCACGAGAAGAATGGGAAACAGGGCGGCAAGCCGAAACCCAACCCGGTAACAAAGGCAGCAACATGTGCACCTGCGAATTACCGTAAGATTATGGACTTTAATGACGTTAGTTGTCAACTGGAAACAGGAGGTCTTTTGTTCCTCGATCGAGCGAATAATCTGGCCACTTACACAGTACCGAAAAGGAAGGGAAGTGAAACTGTGGTGACAACCATTTACGCAGGAGCACTGTGGATGGGAGGAGTAGATACCAACGGTTTGCTGAAAATTGCTGCAGTGAAGTTTCGGGAAGGGAATGATTTTTGGCCCGGTCCGCTAAGCGCAATCCCAAATTCGGGAAATTTTAACCCGAATTTTCCGCAAGGAGATAATGCAACCCGTGATCACAATTTAGGAACTATTGATCCGGACCAGTGTTTGCTGTATGATAATATTTTCACGATCACCAAAGCGGGGGTTATTCAGTTTATTACCTGGAAGGAATGTCCGACAAATGACTGCCCCGAACCCTCTAATGAAACCATTGCGCAAATAAACGCGTGGCCGGGTAACGGAGATGTAGGTCGCGGACAAGATCAGTTCCTGGCGCCATTCTATGACAATGATAAAGACATGTTTTATGAGCCGGAAGATGGCGATTATCCCTGGTATGACGATATCTTAGGTCGTGATGACGTGGAATGCGGAAAGGATAGACGCGTCACTTTATTTGGAGACCTTACCAACTGGTGGGTATTTAACGATAGAGGAAACATCCATACGGAATCTCAGGGTGATCCGATCGGAATGGAAATTCATGCTCAGGCCTTTGCTTTTGCAACAGATGATGAGATCAATAAAATGACTTTCTACAACTACGAGTTGATTAACCGGGGTACTCAAACGTTATACAACACCTATTTCTCTCAATATATCGATGCGGATTTGGGTAACTACAATGATGACTATGCGGGATGTGACGTTACACGGGGATTGAGTTACATGTATAATGGTGACTTAAACGACGAACCAAACTCAGGAAGACCGGGATTCGGAGCAAATCCACCGGCAATCGGAGTTGATTTCTTTGAAGGTCCATACCAGGATGTGGATGGAATGGATAACCCCGGACCAGTTTTTGATTCGATCACAAAGCAATGGATTACACCAACTGTTGCAGATGCCATTGCAAATAAAGGCATTGTTTATAGAGGTTTGGGTATTGGTTATGGGGATACGATTGCTGATAATGAACGTTATGGAATGCGTAATTTTACAATCTATACCGGAAACGGACAAGAACCACAATCTGATCCGACTTCAGCACCTCAATTTTATAATTACATGAAAGGATTATGGAGATTTGGAGATCAGCTGTATTACGGCGGGACCGGGTTTCCGGGAGCACCATGTGTCACTGGTATCCCGACTAATTATATGTTCCCCGCAAACTCAGATACATTGCATTGGGCAACAGAAGGTACTGACCCTGGATTTGACTGGTCGGAATTTGAACCTTGTGGATCCGGATCCACATCCAACCCTGCCGGAGATCGTCGTTTTGTGCAGTCAGCCGGACCATTCACTTTGCGCCCGGGAGCAGTAAATAATATCACAGTTGGGATTGTTTATGCGAGAAGCTATGAAGGAGAAATTTTTTCTTCTGTGAATGCATTGAAAACTGCAGATACGAAAGCCCAGGCTTTGTTCGATAACTGTTTCCGGATTTTGGAACCGCCCGCAGCCCCGGTAATGACCATCCAGGAGATGGGGAATGAGTTGATCATTATGCTGGATAATCCGAAAAATTCGAACAACTATCAGGAGAAATATATCGAAGAAGATGTTATTGGGATCGTGGATCCAAATGGTGCAGGTGATACTTTGCCAAACGGAGACCCGATTATCTACGATAAGAGTTACCGTTTTGAAGGATACCAAATTTACCAGTTGAAAGATGCTTCTGTTGGTGTTACAGATTTGGATGATCAGACTGTAGCTCGTTTGGTAGCACAGTGTGATGTTAAAAACGGGGTAAAACGCCTGATTAATTTTGAAACAGATGAAGAATTGGTCGGATATTCTTTTCCGGTAGAAAAAGTGAAAGGTTCGGATCAGGGAATCAAGCATACGTTCAGGGTAACGGAGGATTTGTTTGCTCAGGGTGATCGTAAACTGGTAAACTTCAAGACGTATTATTACCTGGCAGTTGCTTATGGATACAACAATTATAAACCTTATGATCCTTCGGATCCGAAATACCTGGACGGGCAGAAAAAGCCATATTTGCGTTCGCGGATTAATGCAGATGGAACACCACTGGAAGGAATTACAGCAGTACCACATAAAATAGCTCCTGAATTGGGAGGTTCTCAGGCAAACTCGGTTTACGGACAGACTCCACGCATCACGCGTTTGGACGGAACAGGTAACGGAGGAAGAGAATTGCAATTGACATCTGAATCAGAGAATTCAATCGTTGCCAACGGATTCCTGGGAGAGCTGGAGTATGATTACAATGGTGCTCCGATCAATGTGAAGGTTATCGACCCTTTAAATGTGGTTGGAGGATATTTCGAGTGTAAATTCCATGATTATGTTGGTCCGTCCGGAAACGGTAATGCTGCCTCCGAGTATAAGGGAATTGATACTGCAAGCTGGACCATTTATCATTACGATTTCGAAGGTCCGGGGGCAACGTTGATTGATTATGTGACATCCGATATGACCATCAACCAGCAGAACGAACAGGTTGTAATGGTTCCGAAATGGGGAGTTTCCATTGAAATAGTCCAGGAAAAATATTATTTCCCGTCTGCAGTAGCATCTTCTGTTTACCTGTATACAGATCCTTTATCAGCAAGTATTTCTTATGATGATTCCACCAAACAGTGGTTGGATTTCGTGAAGGACGATGCATCCTACACACCCAGAAACTGGATTCGGACCGGAACGAATAACCCTCAACCGATAGATTGTAATCCGGCTTTGGGAAATGAGAACCCGTGTTTGTACCCGGATGAGATCGGGAAGGATCCCAAGGAGAATTACAACAAGTTGTTGGGAGGAGGAGTTGCTCCGCATAAGCTGACCGGTTACCAATCTGCCTTTATGCCGCTTGCATACCCGGCGTCCTACACCGGATTTTCCCTGGCACGGTTGAATGCATCGATCAAGTATTTGCCGAGTGTGGATATTGTGATCACCTCAGATCAATCAAAATGGACACGTTGCGCGGTGATTGAATTGGGCCGCGATGCGAGCCTGAATCAGAATGGAGGTCTTCCGGGAGAACTTCGTAAAGCCCAATCAGTAGGTAAAGACTGGAAGCCTGACGGATCGGGAACAACCGGAATGAGCTGGTTCCCTGGGTATGCCATCGATTTGGAAACAGGATCACGTTTACACATGGCTTTCGGAGAGAACTCTTTCCTGGGAGGAGATAATGGAGCCGATATGAGATGGAATCCGTCAAGCAGACAATTGGATGGAAACGGTCTTACTGTATTTGGAGGCAACCAGCCGATTTGGGTATTCGGAGTGGACGTGAACGGTGAGGGCTGTCCTTATTATGATGGGGCCAACAATTGGGTTTATGATCAATACCAGGCAGGGACAGCTTTGGCCTATAGAAAAGTATTTACCAGTTTGATGTGGATTGCAAATACGGTAACAGCAGCAGGGCATGACTTCATGGAAACAGATGTTCGATTGAAATTACGCGTGAACAAGCAATATGCGGATTACAATGCAACAGGAGTTAACGGCGGAAGACCGATGTATTCCTGGTCCATGGATGATTTGCAGACAACAACAGCTAGCAGAGACGTATTGGCATCCGCATTGGATTTGATCAATGTGGTACCGAATCCATACTATGCATTCTCAGAGTATGAGCGTAACAGAATTGACACGCGTGTTAAGATTGTAAACTTACCGGATCAGTGTACAGTCACTATTTACAATGTCAGTGGTAAGATGATCCGCCAGTTCAAGAAAGACAATCAGATCACGACAATCGATTGGGATTTAAAGAACGCGATTGGAGTTCCGATTGCAAGTGGTGTTTATTTGATCCATGTAGAAGTTCCGGGGATCGGGGAGCGTGTAGTCAAGTTTTTCGGAGGAATGCGCCAAGTCGATCTGGAGACTATTTAAAGGCCGAAGTTTGAATGGTCAGCACTTTTAGCTGTGGATTTAGTTGAAAAGTATGCTGCAAATTGGAAAATTAGCCGTAATAACACCTCGAAATACCGAAAATCGGTTTGTTTCGATAGATAAAAAAACATATATTTGTTGTAACAGGAGAGTCCTTTGGGCTCTCTTGTTGTTATTTATAGCTCATAACAAACAAAGAATTATGTCAGATTTCGCATATTATACAGAAGAAGGACTTAAGAAGTTGAAGGATGAATTGCACGAAATGAAAACGGTGCAACGTCCACGTATATCAGAGCAAATTGCTGAGGCAAGAGATAAGGGTGATTTGTCTGAAAATGCTGAATATGATGCAGCAAAAGAAGCGCAGGGATTATTGGAGATGAAAATTGCTAAAATGGAAGAGTTGGTTTCCAAAGCAAGAATCATTGACAATTCATTAATAGATAATTCCAAAGTTTTCATCTTGTCACGGGTAAAGATTAAGAACGTGAACAACAACATGGAGATGGAATACACATTGGTTGCTGAAAGTGAAGCTGATCTGAAAGAGAAAAAGATTTCCGTTGATTCCCCGATCGGGAAAGGACTTTTAGGAAAGAAAGTAGGAGATATAGCAGATGTACAAACTCCAAACGGGATTATCAAGTTTGAAGTAATGGATATTGCGCGCTAATATGGCTACAATCTTTTCAAAAATAATCTCAGGAGAAATTCCGTGTCACAAAATTGCTGAAAACGACGATTTTCTGGCTTTTTTGGATATCATGCCTTTGAGAAAGGGGCACGCTTTGGTCATTCCCAAGAAAGAAACGGACTATATCTTTGATATGGAAGATTCGGAACTTGCGGCAATGATGATCTTTGCCAAAGAGGTTTCCCATAAGATCAAGAAAGTCTTTCCATGCCGTAAGATCGGCGTTACCGTTATTGGTTTGGAAGTTCCTCATGCACATATCCACCTGATTCCGATCAATGGAGTTGCGGATATGAATTTTGCACAGGAAAAATTGACTTTAAGCCAGGAAGAACTGGCTCAGATTGCACAAGATATTCAAAATGCGTAAAATGTATCCGGGCAGGGCAGGTAACTTTTTATTTGTTCTGCTTCTTTTACTGTGTTTTTCTTGTTCGGAGTCTAAAAATACAACCCATATACTTTTTGTAGGCAACAGTTATACCTACCGGAATAACATGCCCAAAATTTTCGAAAGAATTGCTCAATCTAAAGGAGAAGAAGTCCGGGTTTCTCACATCACCCGCGGAAAGTATACCTTTTACCTGCATTCGAAGCGGAAAAAACTTTATAAAGCACTGCACAGTCAGGATTGGGATGTGATTGTACTGCAGGGCTCTTCCAGGGACATGCTGCGCGATTCTGCAAGATTCAATAAACGCACTTATCCGGCATTGGATAAAATGCTGGGGATGATCCGCAAGAACCAAAAAGATGCGAAGGTGTATTTCTATATGACCTGGCCTTACCGCAAAGGAGATCCCAAAACAGAACGCTTCTCGAATCCGGATTCCATGCTGAAAGCAGTCGCTTCCGGATACCATAAACTCAAAAATCGGTATAATATTCCCGTGATTCCCGTGGGAAAAGTTTGGAGAAGTTATGTTGTGACTTACCCGGAGGCCGAATTATACCTCAAGGATAACTCACATCCTACCTACGAAGGATCGTATCTTGTAGCTTGTACCATGTACTCGGCAATCTATGGGAAAAGTCCGCAGGGAGCGAATAAACTCGCAATCTTCAACCAAAATGAGTACGAACGCATTCAGCAGTTTGTCGGAAAGAAATACCGAACGAAGGAATTTCAATACTACCTTAAGACAGAATGAGAATGAGAATGATGATAAAGTCTCATTCTAACAATCAATTTCTGTTTCTAAGTAAGTGTAAAGATGGATAAAGTTGTCAAGACAAAGTAATGATCTTTGATTAGTCCAAAATAGATACAGAATACTCACGTCATTCTGCTTCTGTTTCTCATTCTGTTATTTGGTTTGGTTTGCCTTTTTTACTTTGTTGGAAACTGTTACACGTTTCTTTAAGGTAAAATTGTTGCAGTTTTGTCTCATGTGCAGAGTCACCGTATAAGTCCCGGATGTCTTGTAATAATGCTTCGGGTTCTTTTTGGTTGAAGTAACACCATCTCCGAAATCCCAATAGTAATCACCTTTATTACTCGTTTGATTGGTGAATTGTGCTGCCAGCCAGGTTTCCTTTATTTTGAAATCCATAACTGGTGTTTCCTTGATGTCGAAAACGCGTGTTTGGTTCAACTTATAGAGATTTAAATTTTTTAAGACCACATTTGCAGCTGCCTGCTCGATGACTCTCCAGTAAGTGCTGTCTACTCTTTTAGGTGCTGTTCCTCCAACCGGAGAATCCTTGAAAATAGAAGCATAAGCAGTGCACGCTGCCGTAAAGCTTCCCAAAGCATTCGGGTGGTAACGATCCGTGAAATAAAGATCAATGTCCGGATGCATTTCACGGATATTCCTCCAAACGGCACCAACCGGGATTACCGGGTAATTCAGAGAATCACTCATCATCATATATCCGTTCCAGATACGTTGCTGCATTTTTTGATAGGTGTCATTCGCTGGCTGTTCCGGATATCCTTTCTCGTATCCCCAGGTCATGTAAAAATAGATCTGTGCGCATGGACTTGTTTTGAGGACACTGTCTATCAATAATTTTGCATAAGGAATGGATTCCTTCAAAATAACAGAAGTGTCTTCTGCAAATTCCCTGGAAAAACCCTGGATCAATACATAGTCCCACTTGCGGGTTTTCATTTTAATGTAAGTACTTGGTCTTTCACTGTGCGCTTTCAGGGTACTTCCGCTCACAGCAATGGAATCAGCATAGACTTTTTTGCCCTTGGATTGTGCCAAATGCTCGAAAATCTTCGGCATATTGTTCATGTGCGTAAAACTGTTCCCGATAAACAATACATTGGCGGGTTGCTGACCAAAACTAAGACCGGTGATTAAAGAAAAGAATAATGCTATTTTATTCATTTACGAAGCTGTTTTTTTCGTTTAGGATAGAAAATGCCGAATACTTTGTAGTATAATTCTGTCAATGGTTCGATGTACTTCACCATAATGACGAAGACCGTAATGAAGAATGCGGAGATTGAAACCGCGATCCATGGATTGAACTGACGATGGTACCAGGGCTCAGGATCAAGTCCGATACCAATAATTCCGGCATATAATATAATCACGTGGACAATGTAAACCGGGAAAGTAGTCTGACCCATTTTCAGGAACAGCGGAGCATTGATCTTGAAATTCGCATCAATGAGCATCAAAGTTCCCAGCAACATGGCAACCTGTCCCATGCGGGCAAAACCGGTGGAATTGTTTTCAAAACAACCGGATCCTCCCAGCCAGTTTGTTAACTGATCAATCTCATGGAAAAGGCTTTGACCTGCGATATTGAAAAACAAACCAATAAGGATGAAGGTCACTCCAAACCACCACAGACGCACATTCTTCTCATAGTGACGAATGATCGCTCCTATCATACCTCCCATCAATACATAGCCTGAATAACGAACAAAGCTGAAGTCGGAGAATTCTCCGTACATCATGTTCTGAATAAATTTCGGAGCTCCCTGAGGAATAAAATAACGTGGGTCTTTCACCGTTTTGATCCCTTCCGAAACACCGTACAACTTGATGTGTTCTTTCATGTATCCGTAAATGATGAAAATAACCAATGCAGCAACCAGGTAATAGATGTAAAGCGGACCTTTTTTGATGATCTTGTAAATGCCGAAAACAACCAATAGGAAAAAAATCCCGAATCCGATGGACTGCAGTACATGGAATGCCTGGAACCAACTGAAATGATAATTGAATATCCATGCTTTTGCGTTGTAAGCCGTCGGATAAAAAGGAACGAGAATATCGTGGAACCAGGAGCCGATCATGTCGAAGAAACTCGCATTTTTCAGTTTTCCGTAAGCTTCGAATCCATACCCGGTATCCCGGATAAACGTAATAAAGTCGAATTGGATGAAGTAGCCCCAGAACAAGAGCATTTTCACACGTCCGAATCCTTTTTTTACCCGTTCATTGCTGAAATAAGGTTCGCTTGTGTTTTTACTCAGCAGGTAAACGAATACCACTCCGGTGACAGCAAAAAACAGGGGAGACGTAAGTCCGTGGAGATTGTGCCAGAAACTAAACAGCCAATTGTTATCGTCCCGGTATTTATCAGCAAGTGCCGAACCGGTGAAATGACCTTCAAGCATCATCAAAATGGCTATCGAACGAGCCATATCTATAAATTTCAACCTCGGACGAGCTGCTAATGGCAACTCACCATTTTCTACTGACATAGTTTGGATTTACGGGCAAAGATACATTTTATAACTATTCAATTCAAGCTTTTGCTATTTAGGCGTTTCTCCCAGCAGCATCAGGCGAATCGGAGCGTCATATCCCTCGAAATAAATGAGGATGGGGAATGAAAAAATACCGTTGGGAAGTTTAGTCGCTGTGGCAGCTTGCACCAGGACACTTCCTCTCGGTGGAATGTTGCCCGCATAAGTAAAATCGACCAGATCGCCTTCGGTTTTAATAGCACTGATCTTTAAGCTTTTTTCGTGGTTGTTGTGAACAGCGAACTGGAAATTGTTTGCTCCCTGCTGAATCTTTCCAAGGGTAATCACATTCGGTACACAGTCAATAAAGAAAAAAATGGAATCGGTTTCCAGGTAGCTCACACTTTGGATCTCAATTTTCCGCTCTCTTGCTGCTGCACGGGAGAATACGGAATTTTTCACATCGTTCGGATTGTCACTGGTAATCTGGTTGGCAGTATATTCCCCATAAGGTACACCTACCAGTTCAAGTTTTCCGCCGTTGGGCGAGTTTCCGTCCAGGTATGGAGCAAACACACCGTTGTCGTAAGCTCTTAAATAATTTCCCAATGACATGATGCGGCGTTTTGTTAAAGCTACGTTGTATTCCGTTTTTGCCAAAGGTGAAGCAAATCCACGGATGTTTAAACGGATCTGGAAACCCTTTTGGAGTTCTTCCAGAAGCAGTGTTTGGAATAATACCAAATCTTTTACGCCCTGTTCTACATATTCCAGGAAAAAGCTTTCGATATCTTCTTCTGCCTCCACACTTTTTTCCGCAGTTAACCCTTTGGAATATTCTTTCCTGTATTCGGGAAGCATGGCAATATAGTCATTGTAGCTGTTGATATAATTGACTTTCGTAGTTGTTTCTTTGGAACGAGGGTCCGGAATGTCGTTGTGGAAATAAAGCGTTACCGGAAGTCTTTTGTTTAGTTCGGCCAGGGTTTCTTTTTTTGTTTCCGGAATAAAAATGCGCGGATGTTTGTATCCGAAAATATCACTGCAGCAAGTCGGGTTTTTAACGTATTGAACTCCGATCCGGTTACTGGAAACATACATGCTGTCCCGGTCTTCGAAGTAATAAATATCATTGGCCGGACTGTTGATCGGTAGGCCTAAATTCTGCGGAGCTTCCCATCTTCCGTTCTTCAATTCGATGTAAAACACGTCGTACCCGCCAAAGCCATCGAACCAGGAGGAGGAAAAGTATAAGCGTTTCTTATCCGCATTGTAAAACGGACTGATGTCATTGTCTAATGAATTCGCAGCATTTAAGGCCCTGACTTTCGAAAACTGGTTTCCATTGTTCTTGATAACTGAATAATACAGGTCCATTCCACCTTTTCCGTCTTCCCGGTTGGAGGAAAAGATGAGCCACTCTTCATTTTCAATCACTGCAATGGTTGGGGTCGTATTGTTTGTTCCGGGTTCGTTGATGATTTCACCCAAAGGATTGGGATTCGACCACTTACCGCTTTGGAAGGATGATACCCAGATCTGGCAGTTGAACTGATTTTCATCCCCGCCGCAATTGCTGTAATAAAAGCGTTTTCCATCTGCAGAAAAGCATCCGTTTCCGGTGTGAATATCTGCTTTGTTCAAAGCTTCCAATAACCCGGGATTGACTTCTTTCAAACTGTCTTTCCAGGAAGTGAAGTAAAGCCGATTTTTGTAGTTGTCGTCCAGCATCTCTTCACCAACATTTTCTTTTTTGCTGCGCATGGAAGAGAGTACGAATTGTCCTTGTGAAATGGTGTGCCCGAATTCCGAATTGACGGTATTCAATCCTTTCGGAAGTTCAATTTGTTCCAGGTCGGAAGTGTCTTTCAATGCGGCTTGTGCCCACAGGCAGGATTCCAGCTCGCGCTTCGATTTCAGGTAATTGTAGGTGCGTTTGTCTTTGGAGTATTTCTTTTTTGCCCGTTTGAATAATTCGATAGCTTCGGCGTAATGCCCATTCTGTTTTTCCATCAGCGCCCATTGGAGCAAGCTTGCCGGATACATGGATGTTTCTTCTTTTTCGTAGACTTTTTGGTAGTAATAACTTGCTTTCCGGTAATCTTTGTATGCCCGAAGTGTTTCGGCATATTTCCATAAAATGCTCACCGTATTGGAGTCCATTTCCATGGCTTTTTCGTAATACTGAAGCGCATAAATATAATCTCCCTTTGCATACTGTTCGTCTGCAAAATCCAGGTATTTACCCAACAGGTTCTGTCCGTAACCGGTAAATGAGATCAGTGCAAAAAGGATTAAATATAATCTGGGCATATGCGGTGAATGACTTTTTTGGGTTTAAAACGGGTGATGATGTACTCAACAGAAATTTCCAGGCCTCCGCGGGCAGTACTGGCCGGTATTAATTTGGAAATATTGGTATCATAACTTGCCGCCACAGACCAATTCTGCATGGCTAATCCCAATCGGACTACAACTGCGTCGCGTGATCGGAACCACAATCCTCCGTCGACTGCGCGGTAAGTTCCCAATTTATTGATTAAGGTATACCGAACTTGGGACCCAATGATCAATTCCCGGTATTTCCCCTGGAGATTGAATCCGAGTCCGGGAATTACCGCCAATTCTTTGTTGATTGCATGATCTACCTGAGAGTAGAGGCTGATACGGATATCCCGGGGAACTTTTACACCGTAGAATCCCTGATTCGGGCGGTTTAAGTTGTGTCCGCTGATCCCGGTTTTTACCGAATTGCTTTTTCCATAGTAGAATGCGTGAACGATCCCGGCGCTGCTTGTCAGGTTTGCACGGCTGTCGTTCTGATAAGCTTCATTGGTCGGCAGGCTGGCATCAAAAATGAGTCCGTTGAATTGATTATCGAAGTAGAACTTGTCCATGTTTACCTTGCGGTAATTCAATCCGACTTGTATGCCAACACTCAAAGTGTGGGACGAATCCGAAGTCAATTTGAGGTTTTTAGCAACACTTCCGAGGAATTCCAGGGTTTGGTAAAATCCGTCGCCCACATTATCGTGAAAGAGCAATGCTCCGAAGTTGATTCCCTTTTGCTTCCATTTCATGTCGCCTGCTACGGCAAATGTTTGAAAGGGAACGGTTACGCTTCGCCATTGGTCTTTGTAGTTTCCTGTGAGCCTGATATCTCCGGCAAAAAGTCCCGTATTAGCCGGGTTTTGGTAAATCGGCTGGCGGTTGAGGTGTGAGAAATGGATATCCTGAGCCAATGACCTGAAAGTACACGCCGTTACAAAAA
The DNA here is from genome assembly GCA_966248825.1 of uncultured Fluviicola sp. Lineage (GTDB taxonomy): Bacteria > Bacteroidota > Bacteroidia > Flavobacteriales_D > Crocinitomicaceae > Fluviicola. The sequence goes on along the minus strand of CBINBC010000048.1, from coordinate 18,158 downwards.
GTCCGATAAGCAGGTAATAGTTCCGTTTTCTCATTAAATCAAATATACAATAAAATCAATCAGGACTGTACTTCCCTCAAATTGGAATTGCAACTGGAATAAATTGGGTATTTTCGTTTTTATGAAGCAATCAATTGGTTTAATTCTCGGAGCAGCATTCCTATTGTGCTCGTTCAAAAGTGACGGTCTTATCGAACGTGTTTATCCCGAGCTATTAGGAGACTACGATTTTTATAAATCGGTTGCAGACAGGTCTACTTCTTATGCAAAAGAGGGGAAAGATCATTTCACCGCCCGGATTACCAGGAAGGACCAGATCTTATTTCTCAAGAATGGAAAAAAGGAGCGCAAAATGCACTTTGTGGAAGCTAAAATGCCATTCCTGGATGATGAGAATCATGTGCTTTTCGGAAGCAAGGGGAACTATGAACCGATGTTCTACCGCGGAGATACGATTGTGATTCAGAGTTACCCGATCGAGTACCAGGATAATTATTTTGTGAAGAAGAAGGGGAGTTGAAGCCGTCTTTGTGATGGGAATCTAAGGCTTTTGGATTTTTAGAGAGTTTGATTTGCTGAAAATCCTGTTTTTGCCATTTTTCGAATAGACTTTTTCTTTCACGGGACCGCTTTCTGACAGAACGATCACTTTTCCATCTTTCCCGATATAATCTTCGGGAATATTGAATGCATTTTTGTCGAGGTTGATCAGCAGGTATTCGGGGCAGATCCGCTTGTCGAGTTTTTGGTTCAGCGTTAATTGGTAAAGGGCTTCATTTTCGGACGATTTTAAAAGCCTGGCCTGATCGATCGGGATCCGTACGAACAGGTTTGTGGTGATCTGTTTCCGAATCTGACGTGTCAGCGGAAAAGAACTTTCCACTTTTACTTTGATCTTTTTCGGGTGATAAGAAATTAGTGGTTTGTTCTTTTTGACATAATCATCGGTATGTGCATAGGTTTTTAGTATGAATCCGTCTTCGGGGCCCAACTGAAAATAGTTTTGAACCGCCGCTTCTTTCTTTTGGATCTCATCATATTTCTTGCGAATCATTGCTTCTTCAATAAAACCGGCTTCTTCCTTGTATTCAAGTGCGGGGAAAGCAGGCATTATCTTATCAGGTGTTAGTTTTGCTGCAAAATCGCGCCATTTCTTTTCGACAGGCTTCAAAGATTGGGGAAGATTATTGTTGAGCTGATTGGTCAAATCTTCTTTCAGGGCTTCTTTTTCTCCGCTTAATTCAACAAAAGCATCGTAATTATCAAACTGCACAAGCAGGTTGTTTTTTTTGAACTCGGGATTCTCGACCAACCGTTCCAGTTTTCCGGTGCGTTTTGCAAAAATGGTTTTTTCCGGAATCATGAAGTTTAAAAATACAGTATCGCGTTGTTGTTTTCCCGAAAGTGTAAGCAGTTGACCGGAGGAATTATTCAGATTCTTGTCACTTTCATCGGAGCATGAAAGCACGAATAGGATTGGTAAAAAGACAAGGAATTGAAATACTTTCATACTGCTCTTTTCATAAATGTACAACCAAAAACCAAAAGCGTTGAAAGATTGTGAAAACTTGGACAAATAATGTTAATAACTTAGTTAACATTTAAATAACATGACTTAAAAATAACAAGAGGTTCCCACCTAAATTTGTAAGTAACGAATAATGCAGGCCTATGCTAGGGACACTATTAAAAAAAAGATTGTCGGACACACAGTTAGCGAATGTTTTCCTGAATGGGATCTTCGAGATAGTCGACAATGGTTTCGTTGAGGTTGTGGATCTAATCAATGAAGATTTGGCTTTTGTCAACTCACCTTCAATTCCTGTAGAGCGTAACGGACAATTCACTATGATTGTAGTTGTTGCAAATATATCTGCTTTGGAAACGACTTTCGAAACGGTCCAGGCAAATAGAATTGAAAAGATCATTTTTGAGCAAATGGGCTCTTTGATGGGGGTAAGTGCTGCAGATGCAGAGGCTAAAGTGAGAGAGTACCAGAAATTTATGCAGCGTATCAACCATCCGTCTAAGAATATGGTTTATGCGATGTCTAAAGCAGTATTCCAGAAATACGATCTGAACGACTTTCAGGATGAATACTTTAGACGACTTCAGTCTCCTAATCCGCTGTTCCTGAAACGTATGGATCAGGTGATGGTCAATTTCCTCTGGGATTGGGATTCCTTCTTTAAGAAATACAAAATTGATGAATAATAGAAATCCTGACCGAAGCGTCAGGATTTTTTGTTTTGTGTGGCTTCGACTCCGCTCAGCCACCCAACTCAATTTTGTCCTTAGAATAATTCGGTGCCTTAGCGGAGTCGAAGCCACGCATTTATCAATATTGCTAAAATGATATAGCTTTACAAAAAATAAATAGTTGAAATTTTTCTTTTATTTAAAAGGATTTTTTCATTTTTTTGGTTTCGCGGGATTTGCTTTGATTTTATTTTTTTAAAATTTCCCTTTAAAATAGGGGGTAAATATATACTTAACAATTACCTATATGTCTTTTTGAAAGCTCTTTTCTTTTTCGTCTCTTAGCCTCACTATCCCGGTTATTAACGAAAATTCGAAAGAGATATGAAACATCTGCTACTTTTTGGAACGATAGTGCTCTTTATGGGTCCTGTTTTCGGACAAGGATTTCCCGGTTATGAAGGCGGGTTAAAAATTAAATTGAATGAGGACGGGTCGAGATATATCCGATTCATCACCTGGCATCAAATCTGGTTGAAGTACAATCAAAATAACACGGGAAGCACCCTTGCCGGAAAACCGATTAACGAATCATACGATATTTCTCTGAGAAGGTCACGTTTTCTGACTTATTCCCAAATCAGTGACCGCTTTTTGATATTGACGCATTTCGGGATCAATAACCAAAGTACTTTTAGCGGAGGTGTTGCCGCTACAAATGGAAAAAAACCGCAATTATTCCTGCATGAAGCTTATGTTGATTATACCGTTTTCAAACGGTTTTTAAATATCGGGGCCGGATTGCATTACTGGAACGGCGTTTCCCGTATGACGAGCGCCAGTACCTTGAATTTCATGGTACAGGATGCTCCTATTTTCAATTGGTACAACATTGATAAAAGCGATCAGTTCGCCCGTTACCTGGGGATTTTTGCAAAAGGAAAGATTGGAAAGCTGGATTACCGTTTAGCTGCGAATGATCCTTTCCAGGCGAATGAGGTAAAGGCAATTACCACCAATGTTTCTGATTACAATCCTTACAACCGTTCATGGAGCACCGCCGGATACATTCATTATGAGTTTTTGGATGAAGAAAGTAATCTGTTGCCCTTCATGGTCGGAACTTATTTGGGAACGAAAAAAGTATTCAATATCGGGGTTGGATTCGATCATTGGAAAGACGGAATGTGGTATCGGAATTCAGATGGAGACACGATCACTCAGGATCAATTGCAGCTCGGAGCAGATGTGTTCCTCGATATGCCTTTGAGTAAAAGAAAAGATGCTATCACTTTCTACGGAAGCTATTATAATTACAATTTCGGAAAAGACTATGTGCGAAGTATCGGTATTTTGAATACTGCTGATGGTGGTGGAGTTTACCGCGGAAATGCTTTGCCAACTCTTGGGACGGGACAGATTTTTTATGGTCAGTTGGGGTATTTATTGCCGGATTTCAAATTAACCACCCGTTTCCAGGTTTACGGAGCATTTTCACATGCGCGATTTGTGGGATTACGCAATGCAGCAGCTGAATTGGTCCCGGTGAATACCATTGATGCCGGCTTGAATGTGTTCCTTGCGGGGCATCATTCAAAGATTACATTGAATTACCGTGCAAGACCTGATTTTTCAAACATTGAAAGTATTAATTATAAGAATGAGTTGACCCTTCAGTTTATGGTTTACCTGTAAATTGATGTATCTTTCAGATTCAATGAGAAACATGGATAAACGCAAAATTCAAACGAGCTATTTTTTGCTTGGGTTACTTGGGTTCGTTTTGTTTAACTATCCGATCATTCATCTGATGGAAGGGAAAGTTTGGTTGGGAATTCCGGCTTTGCTGATTTATTTCTCTGGGGTAGTGTTATGCGTCAGTGCGGTCGGTTTTCTCATAGCCAAACGAAACAAAGAATGACTACTGGATGCCATTGCGTTTAATTCGTAATTAGGCATTCGTAATTCGTAATTAAAAAATGAGTGGCTTACTGATTTTAGTCATAGTGGTGTATCTGGCGGTGCTCTTTTTAGTAGCATATAAGATCGATGCGTCCACCAGGCTGAGGTTGCGGGTTGCTAACTCACCAACGATTTATGCGCTTTCACTGGCTGTTTATTGTACGGCATGGACTTTTTTCGGAAGTGTGGGCGGTGCTTCTGCTTACAACATCCAGTTCCTGACTATTTACATCGGTCCGATCGTTCTAATGCCATTCCTGTGGTTTATTTACCGCAAGTTTATCCGTATTTCCAAAGCGCAGGGGATTTCTTCTCTTTCAGATTTTATTGCTAACCGTTACGATAAAAGCATCGGACTGAACCGCTTGGTTGCAGTGCTTTTAATGCTGGGAATTATTCCTTATATCGCCCTGCAGATCACCGGGATCGATAAAGCAATTGAAACAATAGTGACCAATAACGGGACCGAACAGAATGCCTGGCTGCGGTACGTCGATACCAGTCTGTTGGTAACACTGGGTTTGGGTTATTTTATTATAATATTCACCACTAAGCGCTTTCAGGAAAAAGAACAAAATATGGGACTTGTCGGAGCGATTGCGCTGGAATCAATCGTGAAGTTACTTGTTTTTCTCTTCTTTGGAATTTACATTGTCTTTTATGCTTCCGATAAGCCGGATTTGTTTTCTGATTTCGATGCAAGTAAACTCAAGTTGAATGCGAATAATGATTATGGTCAGTGGTTCGGAATGATCTTTTTATCTGCGCTGGCATTTTTGTTCCTTCCCCGCCAGTTTGAAATGGGAGTAGTGGCGGCTGCCAACGAGCGCAAGGTAAAACGCGCTATCTGGATGTTTCCGGTTTACCTGCTACTGATCAATGTATTTGTAATCCCCATTGCAATTATCGGGAACAATATGTTTGCAGGACATAAAATGAACCCGGATATGTATATGCTTTCTATTCCCATGCATTTGAATAGCGGGTGGATGGCGTTATTGGTCTTGTTGGGAGGTTTTTCAGCGGCGAGCGGAATGATTATCGTAGCAACACATGCTTTGAGTAAAATGGTTTCGAATGCGATCCTGATGCCGAGTTTTATCAATAATCGATTTGTATTGAACCGGTTCAGGGACCGTAACCACCGCATTCCGGTTTTCTTTAGGCGGCTGAGTATTTTTACCGTGCTTCTATTGGCTTATCTCTATCACAAATTGGTTGTGGCTGATTTCACGCTGATCTCCATCGGGTTGGTTTCTTTTGTTGCTGTAGCACAATTTGCACCAGCTATTCTCGGTGGAATTTTTTGGAAACTGGGGAATAAATACGGAGCAATCATCGGTATTTCGCTGGGATTTCTTGTGTGGCTGGTTTTCCTGATTGGACCTACCATTTTGAATGTGAATATTCACGGGATGTTTGATGATAATTTTAACGCTGTAAGACCGGAAGGGGATCTGATTACCACCGTGTTGTTTTGGAGTTTGCTGTTGAATTTCCTGGGCTACACCATTGGTTCTATATTGACCAGGCAAACGGCTTTGGAGCAGAATCAGGCTGCTTTGTATGTTGATATCATGAATTACTCGGCAGATGTGGATTCCGGTGTGGTGTGGAAGGGGAAGGCCTTCTTTCCGGATATTAAATCGCTGTTATCCCGGTTTTTGGGAGAAAGAAGAGTTACCGCAGAGCTCAATCATTTTGCGCAGAAGCAAGGTATTGACCTCGCGGCACAGGATGAGTTGGATTCTCGATTAATTGGTTATTCGGAGAAAATGCTGAGTCCGATAGTGGGAGCGTCTTCTGCAAAAATTTTGATCTCATCCGTAGTGAAGGAAGAAAAATTGTCGATGGAAGATGTGGTGAATATTTTGGAAGAATCCCAAAAAATCATTGCGGTAAATAAAGAACTGCAGCAGCGAACAGATGAATTGAAGCGGGTGTCTGAAGCATTGAAACTGGCAAATGCACGCATGAAGGAGAATGATTTGCTGAAGGATGAGTTTTTGTACACGGTCACCCACGAAATGCGGACTCCTTTAACTTCGATCAAAGCTTTAAGCGAACTATTATCAGATGAGGAAGATGTGATGCCGGATGAGGTGAAAAGGGAGTTTCTAAGTACGATACTGAAAGAATCAAATCGCATGACGAGATTGATATCGCAGGTGTTGGACCTGGAGAATTTTGAGTCCGGGAAGCATCAGCTGATTATTGATAAAGTAGATGTTCCTGAATTGATCCAGCATTGCCTGCAGTCCCTGGACGGTGTGTTTAAACAAAACAACATCCAGGTCTGTGTTGCCATTGAGGATTCGCTTCCTGAATTGTATGCGGATTCGGATCGGATTACGCAGGTTGTTTTGAATTTGCTGGCAAATGCGGCAAAATATTGTGATAAAGAAAATGGGAAAGTGTGGATTGATGTTGCGCGAAATGGTTCGGTGCTCCAGGTGAAAATTTCCGACAATGGTCCCGGAGTGATTCCGGAGTTGCGCGAGATTATTTTTGAAAAGTTCTTCCAGGCGAAAAATCAAACCATGAGAAAGCCAAAAGGAAGTGGGCTGGGATTGGCAATTTCAAAAAAAATTATTCAACTTCACGAAGGGAAAATAGGTGTGGATACAAATAAGCCGGAAGGTGCCGTATTTACATTTAGCATTCCATTCACCCAGAACAGAGATTAAGAATTATGACAGGAAAGAAGATTTTGATAGTAGACGATGAACCGAATATTGTATTGTCGTTAGACTATTTGGTGAGGAGGAAAGGATTTGTTCCCTTAATAGCGCGAAATGGTACAGAGGCATTGAGCGCAGCTAATGAACACATTCCGGATTTGATAATTCTGGATATTATGATGCCGGATATGGACGGATATGATGTCTGTCAGACAATCAAAACGAATCCGATTTTCAGTCACACGAAAATTATTTTCCTTTCTGCAAAATCGAGGCCGGAAGATATTGCTAAAGGCCTTAAAATGGGAGCTGACAAATACGTCACAAAACCCTTTAGCACAAAGCAGTTGATGGTGGAAATCGTTGATTTGTTGAAGTAAAATCTGTATATAAACTGGAACTATGAATAAACTACAAATTAAAACCCTGGATGAGTATCATCAAAAGTATGCTCAAAGCGTCTCAAATCCGGAAGAATTTTGGGAAGAGATAGCTAATGAGTTCCAATGGATGCAAAAATGGGATAAAGTACTGGAATGGAACTTTACGGAACCCGATATTAAATGGTTTAAGGGAGCGAAGCTTAACATTACGGAAAATATGCTGGACCGGCACCTGGAAAAACGCGGTAATAAGCTCGCGTTGATTTGGGAGCCGAATGATCCGAAACAACGGTTTATACGTTATACCTATCGTGAATTGTACGAGCAGGTCTGTATTTTTGCCAATGCCTTGAAAGCTCAGGGAATTCAAAAGGGCGACCGCGTTTGTATTTACATGCCGATGGTTTCCGAATTGGCAATAGCTGTTATGGCGTGTGCACGGATAGGAGCGATCCATTCGGTGGTTTTTGCGGGGTTCTCCGCAACAGCCTTAGCCGACAGGATCAATGATGCACAGGCAAAATTGGTCATTACTTCGGACGGATTGAATCGTGGTCCGAAACAGATTCCGGTAAAACGGGTGGTTGATGAAGCATTGGAATATACCGAATGCGTTGAAAAAGTAATTGTTTTTGATTGCCTGGGCTGGTTGCCGCACATGGAGCCCGGAAGGGATATTTGGTGGTCGGATGCAGTTGCCGGACAAGAAAAAAAATGTGCTCCTGAACCAATGGATGCAGAAGATCCGTTGTTTATCCTTTACACATCCGGTTCTACCGGTAAACCGAAAGGGGTGGTACATACCTGTGGCGGATACATGGTTTATACGGCTTATTCGTTCCAAAATGTATATCAGTACGAAGAAAGTGATGTGTTTTGGTGTACGGCAGACATCGGCTGGATCACCGGACATTCTTATATTGTGTACGGGCCTTTGCTGAGTGGTGCAACTACCGTTATGTTTGAAGGAGTTCCTACTTATCCGGATCCGGGGCGTTTTTGGCAGGTGATCGATAAGTACGGAGTAAATCAGTTCTTAACAGCTCCGACAGCCATTCGGGCGCTGATGGCTTCCGGGGAGGATCATGTGCTTTCTTACAGCCTGGATTCTTTGAAAGTGATCGGTACAGTTGGAGAACCTATCAATGAAGAAGCGTGGAAATGGTATCACCTGCATGTAGGGAAAGGGCGTTGTCCGGTGGTTGATAACTGGTGGCAGACAGAAACAGGAGGAATCATGATTTCAGGGATTGGAAATATTTCCCCTCAGAAACCAACATTTGCAGGTTATCCTTTGCCGGGAATCCAGCCGGTTTTATTGAATCAGGAAGGAAAAGAGATTGAAGGGGCGAATGAAGAAGGGTATTTGTGTGTCAAGTTCCCCTGGCCGTCTATTTTAAGAACGACTTACGGAGATCATGAGCGTTGCCGCATCAATTACTTTTCCCATTACGACGGGTATTATTTTACCGGAGACGGAGCAAAGCGCGATGAAAATGGCATGTATCGTATTATCGGGCGAATTGATGATGTGATTAATGTTTCCGGGCACCGCTTTGGTACTGCTGAGATAGAAAATGCGATCAATACGAATGAATTGGTTATCGAGTCTGCTGTGGTGGGGTATCCGCATCCGGTAAAAGGACAATCGATTTATGCGTTTGTGGTTTGTGAGCATGAAGTTTCGGTTGAGGACCAGGATCAGGCAAGGGGAGCGATTGTTGAATCTGTTACGGCAGAGATCGGTAAAATTGCTATTCCGGAGAAGATCCAATTCGTTACGGGATTGCCCAAAACACGTTCCGGAAAGATCATGCGTCGTATCCTGCGAAAAATTGCAGAAGGCGATGTGAGTAGTTTGGGAGATACTTCAACCCTTTTGGATCCGCTGGTGGTGGATGAAATTGTGGAGAACGCTTTGTAAAAGATTATAAAAAAAGAAAGTCCTGATCGGCAACCGGTCGGGACTTTTTTGTTGGTATGTGCCTGTTTGCAAATTGTTAAAGCAAGTAGGGGCGGAAAATTTTCCGCCCCTACTTGCTGATGAAACAGGTTGATCAACTATTCGTCGTCATATTCACCTTTCAAAGCGTAAACCCCGAAAATTGCCAATCCTAAAACAATCAGCGGAGTGAGAATAAAGAGAATGATGATCCCAAATACAAGGTCGTCCTGACTTCCCGTGGAGAACTTGGGAATTCCAAATTTGACAATGCAGAAGTAAGCGGAGAGTGCTGCTAATAAAAGCCAGACAACTCCTAAAATTCGTTTGAAAATATTCATAAGGCGTATTTTTAAATTAGTTAATACTCACTTGTTCCGGTTTCTTATCCTTCACGTAAATCAGTCCGATCAGGAAGCTGACTCCGGCAATAATGATCGGGTACCACAAGCCGTCGAGGTAGAATTCAGTATTGCCCGTATCCTTTGATTGTGTTACCAGGTAAGTTGAAATAGCAGGCAGAAGCCCTCCGAAGATCCCGTTCCCGATATGGTATGGAAGCGACATGGATGTGTAACGGATTTGAACCGGGAACATTTCTACTAAGAATGCTGCGATCGGGCCATAAACCATTGTTACGAAGATGACTTGTATGAAAACAAGGAAGGTCAGGAACCATTTGTCTGAATTCGGAATGGCGATTGAAACCTTATTGTCGATACGGGGTTTTCCGGCTGCGACAATGACTTTCCCGGATTCATCCAGGTGGACGGTTTTCTTTTGGTTCCAGACGGTTCCATCTGAATAATTGGTCGTCGTAACATAGAGTGAATCTGTACCGTTGGCAACAATACTTGAAGAGGCATCGGTTTTTGATGATATGATCAGTTCCTTTTTGTTTTCAACATTGGTTCGCTCATACATTAACCGGTAGATTGGTCGGTAACAAATAATTGCTAAAAGCATTCCGGCCAGCATGATTTTCTTGCGGCCTATTTTATCAGACATCCATCCGAAGACAACAAAGAATGGGGTTCCGATCAAAAGCGCGATTCCCATCAGTGTGTCAACCTGCTGTGCATCAATATTCATAACGGTTTTCAGGAAACTCATAGCATAGAATTGTCCGGTATACCACACAACGCCCTGTCCCATAGCAACCCCGAAAAGCGCAAGTAGTACAAATTTGAAATTCAGTTTATTTCCGAAGCTTTCTTTTAATGGGTTTTTAGAGATTTTTCCTTCGCTTTTTGCTTTTGCAAATTCAGGTGATTCGTGCATTTTCTTACGAATAAGGTAAGAAACCAGTACCATCAGGATTGAAACCCAGAATGGGACACGCCATCCCCAGGTGTCGAATTGTTCTTCGCTCAAAGCGCCTCGAGTTACCAGGATGACCATCAATGAAACGAAAAGTCCGAAGGTAGCAGTTGTTTGGATCCAGGAGGTCCAGTATCCGCGCTGATTACCTGGGGAATGTTCTGCTACATAAGTTGCGGCTCCGCCGTATTCTCCTCCGAGAGCAAGTCCCTGGAGCAGGCGCAGTGCCAGGATTAAAATGGGTGCAAAGACTCCGATGCTTTCGTAAGAAGGCACACAGCCAATTAAGAAGGTTGCTCCTCCCATTAAAAGGAGGGTGACCATAAAGGTGTATTTTCGTCCGATCAAATCACCTAAACGTCCGAAAAATAAAGCTCCGAATGGTCTCACGACAAAACCGGCTGCAAATGTTGCCAAAGTAGAGAGAAATGCTGCAACAGGATTGTCGGCAGGGAAAAATTTGGTGGAAATAACCACGGCCAAACTTCCGAAGATGTAGAAGTCGTACCACTCAATGAGTGTTCCGACTGAGGAGGCTGAAATGACTTTCCAGATTCCTTTGGTAGATGTATTGTTACTCATGTTTGTTCGAATTACGGTTTAAAAAGTTCGTAGCCAAAACAGCCGTCGAGTTCCGGAAGCTCCTGGTTGTTTTCGTTTTACCAATATTCCGTAATTCAGGTTAGACTATAAAAAGAGTTATATATTTTTGTAAATAGTATAGTTAATCCCTGAAGCGCTCCCATTTGATAAGCATGAACTTGTCTCCGAGTTCTGTGATAATCATTCCTGCTCCTGTCAGGAAGTCCTTGTTTTTTAATTGTTCAACGAGTTCCTGGTGTGTAATGATCCGGTAAGTAGGATGGTACATGCCGTCGTTTAAACGTTTGATTTTATAGTGTCTTACCCAATTGGAAACAGTGACATGAGAGACTCCGATGATGCGTTCGATCTCCCGGTAGCTTAATCCTTCCAGGTATAACTGAAGTGCTTTGGTGATGTAGTAGTCATCGATTTTCTTGCCGATTTTATCAACGGTGAAATTGTAGGAGCATTGCTTGCAGGTGTAGCGCTGGCGATTATTTACAATTCCGCTTTTGATGATTTTGGGGCTCCTGCATTTAGGGCAGCTTTCAATTTTCATCGGATACTATTTTATTTTTGCATAAATATAGTATTTTAGCGATATGTTTTCAAGTTTGTGAAAATTTAATGGGCTTAAGCCGGAGGAAATGAGCAGATTGCCTGGTAAATCGGTTGTTCTCGCATGAGAAACTTTTTCAATTTATTCCAGACGATATCCATTGAGAAATCACATTCGGGCCGAAAAACAACAAGTCCAAATGATTCCTTCCTTTTTAAAGAAAGGATGAATAAAACTATTTGGCAACGTGATCTGTATTGAATTAGCTAAAGGGGTTTTTCATTAAAAAGCTGCATGAATTCCTGCATGCGTCGTTGTGCTACCGGGATTTTCGTACCATTGACCATTTTAATCGTTCCGGTCCTCCCTTTCGTTAAAAGCTTCATGTGGTTGAGATTGAGAATATAGCTGTGATGCGAACGTTTAAACTGTTCTTTCGGAAGCAGTTTTTCGTAATGGCCTAAGTTTTTAGAAGAAACCATCTTATCGCCTTTTGTAATGATGTTGGTATAAGCTCCGTCTGATTCGAAGTAAATGATATCGTCGTACTTGAGAGCAGTATAACTTCCCTTGTAAGGAACAAGTATGGTGCTTGCTGAGTTTGACTGATTGATCTTGGACAGGACAAGGGACATTGCCCGTTTGAAATCTTCCGTGCGAATTGGTTTTAACAGGTAATAAGATGCAGCAGCATTCAACGCATCAATGGCAAACTTATCATAAGCTGTTACGAATACCGCTTCAAAGGACCTGCCTTCACAGGCTGCCAGAACATCCAGCCCTGTTCCGCCGTTTATTTGTCCGTCCAAAAATACCAGGTCTATATTATCTGCTGATTTCAGGTAGCTAATTGCATCGTCTTTATTGTCAAAAACCTTCAGTACCTCGCATTGCGGATAATGGAACCTGAGTTTTTGTAAAAGTACTTGCTGACAGATGACTTCATCTTCAACGATTACACAATGAATCATTTTAAATAGTATGTTAAAAGGTTATGGTTTGTTTTTTCTTTATGAGTAAATGCAAATGAATAGTTCTTCTAAAATACAATTGTAAACGCACTTTTCAAATAGGTTTACTCACTTATTTTTATTTCTGCTCACTTATCAAAAAAAATCCCCGGATGCCGGTATACCTGGTAGCTTTGTAGTGTGTTCGTGTTCGAGGAGCATTTGAAAATGGTTCTTCCACGAAACAAGTAGTTTAGAATGATTCATTGAAGATATAGTAAGAGTGGTTAGGTTAAAGTTGAATGGTGAAAGAGAAGTTGTCCCTTACTACAGGCAGCTTCTCAACGATCAACTGTAGGGGCGGTATTACTAAAAAAAATAGTCGCTTTCGGTTAGGTTAAGTTAAATAGTGTAAAGAATAAGGGGTGTTTGCCTCGGCAGATGCTCCTTCATTCTTCGGGAAACACTTACTGGACCGGGAATCATGAAGATGAAGTAATAGTAGGTGGTTAGGTTGAATAGTGGAAAGAGGAGTCAAGCCTTTGGCTCCTCTTAGCTTAAAAACAACATGGGCTGCCGAATAAGGTTTTGAGTTAGGTTAGGTAAGTTGAATAGTTAATTTGGAGAATAGGGGGTGTCGATTTAAATAGATGGCTCCTGGATTCTTCTAAAAAAATGGACCTGCAAAACTTGGAACAATAAAATACGAATGACTTGGTTAGGTTAGTAAATTGGTTAATGTAAAAAAAGGAGCATCCCTGAAGGGATAGTCCTTTTGAAAAAGCGATCGGATCCGTTTGGATTTAGGTTGGGTTAGGTAAATTGAGTAAAAAAAGGAGTGCGCCACGGTGCACTCCTTTTTGATTTGGTTTCATCTGTTTAACCGCGTCTTCTCTCTAGCAGGATCATCATCATTAATGAAAGGACGATGCATTCATCTTCGCTGGTGTTGTGAGTCGGCCCGATTTTTTCAAGAGTGAATTTTCGGCCGAACATGGAAGGGTTTTTCTTCAAACGCATCACTTTTGATCCGTCCGGTCTTCCCACAATGTATTTTGGATTGAATACATACCCTGAAATCAATCCTAAAACAGGGATATCACTTAATAGCCCGTCAAAAACTTTCGTCCATGCGTTTTCTTCCATGATATGAAAAGCCAGGTGTTCTTGCTGATCATAGACATCGTACCGTGCTTTCCAGATGGATGCCCAGCCCTTACGGGCTACACGCCCTTTTTCAATCCCGTTCTTATCTGTGAAAACATAGGTTGCCGAGAAGTCGATCCATTTATTTGCTTTAATGGTGAATTCCAGGGCTGTTTTATTTGTGTCAGTGAAGACCTGGATCTCTTCAATAAACTTGAACATTTTCTGCCGTACATAAGCCAATGTTGCGGAGTTTGCGTCTTCAATGACGAAATCGTTTGCCAATGTCCCGATCTTGAAAGTGAATTTTAGGGGGTAGTTCAGGCTCCCCAGATCTACATTCTTCTGGGAGAAAAAATTCATGTTATCTAGTACTTCACTCATAATCTACTTTGATTTGGATTTATAAATGCTTTCGTAAGTTTCGATCCATTCTTGAGGTTTTACTTTTGAAACCAGCTGACCGATTAACTCGAAAGGGATTTGGTCCGGTTTTTTAAAACGGACACAGCTTTTTCCCATATCTAATTTAGTCTTACTCACTTTGGCGTATTCTGTTTGGAACCAGTTTAATAATTCCGGATTTGCATACATTCCCATGTGGTAGAAAGCGATGAAGTTTTTTTGAGATGCAAAACTCATAAAGGGCAAAGGTAGTTTGGGATCGCAGTGATATCCTGCGGGATACAAAGAATGAGGAACCGCATAACCGATCATTCCATAACCGATTCCTTCGCTGAATCCTTCAGGAAGATTGTCCAATATTGTTTTTCTAAGTTTGATCATTGCTTCCTGCCGATCTTCCGGGCAGTTTGCAATCACCTGTTCCGGTGTCGTTCCTTCTGTTCTCATGATACCTCTAAGATACCAAAAAAGATTCAAATCGTTTTTTGATATTCCATTCGAGATGCAATTGGATGATGTTAAACACCAGGACCGATCCTTTTATAGGAATCGGTCCTGGTTATTTTGAACGAATAGAAATTTATTCAATGATAATTTTATGCGTAGAAATGATTTTACCTTCGTGTGAAACTGTCAGGAAATAGAACCCGTTTTGGAATTCGCGGATATCGATCGAATTGTACGTTAATCCCTTTTGAATGGTTTGACTGCTTTCAAATACCTTCTGACCGTTCAGGGTTGAAAGTGTCAACTGATAGGCAGACTCTGTTTTGGATGAAAGAACAATATTCAGGTTTTCGTCAGCTGGATTTGGAAATGCTTTTACCATTTCAAGGTCATTCATGAATTGCTGTTCGATGGCTAAAGTATTTGAAGATATGGCTGTTCCATTTTTGCGTACCAGTTTAATCCGGTAGTAAGCCATACCTGTCAGGGGCTGCAAATCCTCGAATTGATAATCCAAAGCCTCCAAACTTAAACCCTGTGCTTCGATATTTCCGATTTCCAAATATTCGATTCCGTTCTCACTGCGCTCAATGATGTATTTGTCCACGTTGAATTCGCTTGAACTGGTCCATTTCAAAGTGTTGTACCCCGACTCGCTTTCCCCGGATAGGTTCATGGTTTCCGCACCAAGTGGTGAACAGCTGACCACTGCTGTTCCGCCGAATGATAGGGGTACGGTAGTATTTGCGGAGGAATAATTGGACAAACAGATCAGGTACTGTGTATAGGAACCTGGATTTAAAGGTGCTTCCCAATTGGTCATGGAAGTTGCTCCTGCCGGAAGAGTGGAGGAAATACCTGTAAACTCTTCGCAAGAGCCATTGTAATTGCAACGAATCGGCGCCTGTGTTCCTGCACTGATTGCTGCACAGGTGGATGGAGAATAAGACCAAAGTGCCCAGTCCAAACAATTTAATGTTCCGGAATTCGGAGTTCCCAATTGGAACGTTAGTGATCCACCTGTTAATACATTTACAATCATCCAGGTACTGTTCAATTCTCCCGAAAGCAGACACCCCGGATTGGTACCGTTCACATTCACGTCCGGATTGGCGGCGCAAAGACCTGCGGCGCAAATTTCATTGATTGCTCCATACCCGTTCGGGTCGATAGCAAAAGCCGCGTTGGAACAAACATTGGCTGCGACGACACAATCTCCTGCAACCGTTGGACCACCGGCCGGACAAGTGAGTGAAAAGGTAATGCTTGATGCGGCTGTTGAAGTGGCATCAAGTACAAAATAATAAGTGGTACCTGAAACGAGCGGGATTGATCCCACGGAACCGGGAACAGTAGCGGTGCCGGCACAGTTCCACCCGGTGGCGGAACAACCGCCAGTTTTCCATCCAATCACATAACCTCCGCCGGTTACTGAGGTAACATTAAAAGAGTAATTCCCGGTCGAAGTTGCTGTGTAACTATAGACCTGTTCCAGACCGGGTGTTGAAGTTGAACACAATGTAGAGATAAATGAAGAAGCTCCTGTTGTGCTTACTGTGAATGCCTGGCCACATCCTGAAATCGGTGATGGGGTGCCACATGGTCCGGCGCAGGAGCTGCATATAATGGTAGTGGTTAAGCAAGTTGTACCTGTTCCGCATCCACTGCAGTTTGTGTTTATAGTAGTGTAATAGGTTCCTGATGTTGCAGCTGTGAAGGGAACAGATGAGGTTCCGAATGCAACGACTGGTCCGGTAGGTGATCCGCTGTGAACAGTAATACACGCCGCAGGTGAAACGGTAAGTGTGTAAGAATTTCCTGCGACAACTCCGGTAATCGTATTGTAATCACCTGCCCAGTTACAGGAGCTAATCGTTGTAGCGGTAGAGCCAGTTGGTGCGGCAACTGTGGAAAAAGAAGAACCGCCTGAACATTGAGCCAGTATATTTTCCGAATAAACAGCAAATACTGAAATAAGTAATAGTAAGTAGTTTTTTTTCATAAAGGGGAATTTAATCGATGATTAAGTAGTTCCATTCTGTCAGGATTTTTGTGCGCCTGACATCATCCATTGTCTTGAATTCTTTAAAACTAACATGAAGGCGGTTGTTGTCGGAAGTCAATTGCATATATTCATCCGGGTAATCTCTTGCCCATTCCCAAACATTTTGTTTGTAAGATTGAAAATCTGCTTCTGAGAAAGTCGTACTTGTCCATGTTGGAAAAGGTCTTTCCGGAAGTTCGTTGACCAGGGAATTTAAATTGTAGCCTTGAAGCAAGGTGTTTAACTCAGCTCCCGACTTTAATGTAATTGAAATACTTCCCCGGTAAATGAATTGAACGGATTCATTAGGTTGTCTCAGATATTCGTATTCCGAAACGTCGAAATGCTGGATGTTCAGCAGTTCCTGAACAGAAATACCGGTTTCAGTACTATTGAAAGAAAAGCTGGCTGAAAAATAATTCCACAGGACCTGAAGTCTTTGCGGATCAATTTGAGCGATTTTTCGGATTCTTTCCGGTTTTTGATGTTTTTGGATCATTCGGTTGGAACCGATCACGGAATAGTCCGTTTGAGCAAAAACTGCACAGGATATGCTTGTGCATACGCAGAGTAGTAGGTGTAATACCTTCATAATCACAGGATTTAATACAAGTATACAAAATAACAAATAGTTAAAAGACTAACAAGCTGTCAAAATGAACAAATTGTGTCTTTTGTTGACTGTAAGTTAATTTTGAATGAATATTCTGTGGATTTTAAGGCTGAAACTGGTTTTAAGCTACTGAAAAGCAGTTAATTGGCTTTGGTTGCCGGTCATATCAACATAAACCACAGCTTTTGTCTCAAAAAACTCGCCTGCAAAAATAGTTTGAAGGGTATGGATAGTAAATAGTTGTTTTACGGGAGTCATTTCTTCTTTCAAGTCTCCTCCTTTCAGGTACAAAATCCCATTTGGAAGCGGGTTTTTACTTTCCTTTTTGAATTTACCCTTAGTCCAGGGTAAAAATGCAGGCATAGCAGTTACCGCTCTGCTAACGATAAAATCAAACTGTTCCTTGATCTCTTCAGCACGAGCATGTGTCGCACGAACGTTTTTCAGTCCCAAAGCCTGGGCAATTTCCTTTACTACTTTGATCTTTTTCCCGATAGAATCCACAAGGTGGAATTGTACTTCCGGAAATAATATAGCTAATGGGATCCCCGGAAAACCTCCGCCGGTACCAATATCCATAACGGAAGAGCCGGGCGTGAATTCCATGATTTTTGCAATCCCCAGTGAATGGAGCACATGACGTTCGTAAAAATCAGCGGTATCTTTGCGTGAAATCACGTTAATCTGTGCGTTCCAGAACAAATACAATTCTTCCAATCGCTCAAATTGAGAACGTTGTTCTTCTGTGAGATCGGGGAAGTATTTTGAGATGATTTCCATTCAACAATTTGTGTAATTATCAATTATAAATAATCAAGGGGCATACGTGTTAATCGAAGCCCCTTGATAATTATTTCATTTATAATTGATAATTCAATTTTATCCTTCGATCAGTTTTCCTAAAGCATTGTCAAAAATCTCT
>CBINBC010000047.1:0-32272 GCA_966248825.1 uncultured Fluviicola sp. | reverse complement strand
AATAGAATCATTCATATTGTTATTTATAGGTGCTCACTTTTTTTAACACCTGCCGAATAATTCAAATGAACTAGCATTCTAATTTGGAGGCAGTTACGACCTTGGATCTATTTGTTAGATAAGAAATTCTAACACATCTATTACCGACACAAAACCGCAGAGTTTGTCTGCGGTTTTTTTGTACCTTACGGAAAGTTCAAAAGGTTTAAACTTTGAAAAACGGGTTCAATTTAAACTCTTGAACCATTTCAACTTTTGAACATCTTAGTGTGAGCCTCTTTCGATAAACGAGCATTCCATCATCAGGTGTTTGCGATTTTCAGTAGATTCTTTCAATCGATCCATAAGCCGCTCTACCGTTTCTTTACCAATACCATTTACCGGCTGTCTCAAAGCTGTTACCGGAGGTGCGAAATAAGAAAAAGCCTCTGAATCATCAAATGAAATAATCCGGATTTTTTTCGGGATTTCCGCTTTCAATATATTCAATGCATTGATTGCGTGAAGTGCAACTTTATTGTTCAACGCCACAAACGAATCCACACCACTGTCGATTAACTGTTTGATTCGTTCTACACTTTCTTCCTGGTTTTCGCTCAACTGGGCAGATTCAAACGGAATTTTCTGTTTTTCACATGCGGATTTTGTCCCGTCGATACGAAGCTGAATAGTCATAACATCGGATCTTTTAGGATGGAGAATTCCCACTTTCTTGGGTTTTACCGAGAATCTCCTGATCAGCATAGAAGCTTCCATGTAATTATCAACTCCCACAAAGTCAGCAAATTCATCTCCGATACGATCTACCCAAACAACCGGAATGGGTGTTTCATCCAAAACAGGTTTCAATGCCGGAATCCCATTGCATGGAGCAATAATCAACGCATCTACCGAGCGCAGTATCAGGTCACGGATTAACTTCAATTCCATTGTACTGTCATCATTGGTAGAAACGATGAATAAGCTGTATCCCTTTTCATAGAGTGCTTCCTGGATAGCTTTACTTAATTCGGAATAGAACGGGTTCGAAATATCCGCCAGTACCAGACCGATGGTCTGTGTTTTACCTTCTCTCAACCCTTTCGCAAAATAGTTCGGAACATAGTTCAGCTCTTTTGCTTTATCCAAAATTAGTTTCTGTGTCGTCTCACTGATATTGAATTGTTTTCCTTTGCCATTCAATACAAACGATACCGTAGATTTTGAAACATTTAAACTTTCGGCAATATCCGCAAGTGATGTCCTTTTTGATTTCATTCCTAAAACGTTAGTTTCTTTGGTCTTTTCCCCACGACATTTTGTTTCGAATCGTATCCAAGAAATTAGTGTCCTCTAATTTAATTACATTAATCATATATTCGGCCTTTCTGATCAAAACTTCTTCGTTCTGTTTGATACTTTTGGCATTCCCGTCAATGGAGATCAAATAATTCCGCTCTCTACCCTCAATTCTTAATTTGATAGGCATGTTGTCGGGAACCACCACCGGGCGAACATTCAGGTTATGGGGTGCAATCGGTGTAATAATATGAACCTGGCAGCCAGGTGTTACAATGGGGCCTCCGCAACTTAAGTTATATGCGGTAGAACCGGTCGGAGTAGCAACAATTAAACCGTCTGCCCAGTAAGAATTCAAATATTTATCATCCAGAAAAGCATCCACAGTGATCATGGAAGAAGTATCTTTCTTTAAAAGTGTCACTTCGTTCATCGCGAAATTATCTGCGCCGTATATACTGCGTTCAGTTTCCACGCGAAGCAGGGATCTTTTCTGAAAATCATAGCGCTTTTGATTGACCATTTCCAACGCATTGTCAAAAGATTCATCACCCAATGTTGCTAAAAAACCTAATCTTCCGGTATTGATTCCCAGAATCGGAACTCCCGAATCCCGGATGTAAGCAACGGTCCTTAAAAATGTTCCGTCGCCGCCGATACTGAATGCCAGGTCAATTCCGCTGTGAAAATCAGAATGGCTTGTAAAAACCTCTGCATCTTTGCAAATACCCGCTTTCTTCACTAATTGCTCTTTGAGTTCTTTTTCAAGTACCAGCTTCCAGCCGAAACGCTCGGTGAGGGCTACGAAATGTTTAAATATCGGGACCGTAACTTTATTGACTTTCTTACTATAAACAGCTACAAGCATCTTAAATATTTAGATAATTCATCAGCGCATCGTACCTGAACTGCATATCGTCCTGATCCGTTGAACGCTGGAAACTCGCCTTAACCACCATATCGTGCCGTTCGAAAGAACGGATAATGCGCGACAAGTCTACTTCGGATATTTTAAGAGTAACTTCCAGCTTTGTACTATCGCCGGAAGACATAATAAATGAAGAAAGGATTTTTGCATTTTCGCTTTCAATGATCTGGGCAATCTGTGCCAGGGAATAATCCACCCGGTTCATTTCCAGGACAACAATCCCCCCTACTTCCTTAATGCTTGCAGTATTTGCGATCAATGTCATCAACTGATGAACACTGGTGCACCCCAAATAGTGTTCGGTGCTGTCCAATACCGGCAAAACAGAAATACGGTGTTCAGCCATTTTTGCTAAGACTTCATATATATGAGCATTTTCCGGTACGTAAGGTCTTGGAAG
This sequence comes from uncultured Fluviicola sp., assembly GCA_966248825.1. GTDB lineage: Bacteria > Bacteroidota > Bacteroidia > Flavobacteriales_D > Crocinitomicaceae > Fluviicola. Next base: position 29,666 of record CBINBC010000047.1, on the reverse strand, counting down.
ATGATCAAATAATGTATCAAGCGGCAATTCCAGGTCTTTTTTATCCAGAATATCACTTTCGGAAATCACCCCAACAAAATTGCCGTTTTTTAATACCGGAAGATGAGAAACTTTGAACTCTTCCATCCATATCAATGCCTTCTCCCCTGAATCTGTATGAATTAACGGGGGAATCTCGTCTGTTATTACTTCTTTTGCTGTCATGTTGTGTGCCAAAGTACTAAAAAGGTCGCTATGAGTGAAAACTTTGTAGAAATTTAATCTATCGTAACCAGCAACTTTCGGGCCTTTACCCACTAGCTTTCAATGTTCAATACGATCCCCGTATTTTTTTCGAAGGTGTTTTGTTTTCAGATCTTCTTCTTTCCAGCAAATGTACTGTCCGAAAGTTCCTCTCAGTCTCTGCCATTTGGACTGCCTGTTTACAATTGAAATGAAATTGGGACGTTTTGCAGCACTGGCATCAATGGTCGGCTCACGCAGATCCTGTTTCAGTAAAGTATCTTTAACGATCGGCAATAAATCAACAGGAAGTTCAAATTTCTTAATGAACTGACGCATACCGTTCAACTGAAACGGATCTGTAGCCAGAGCAATTTTTTGAAAGCCCTGCTTCTTCGCCAGACGATAAGAATAATAAACGTTTTCAGTACTGTGTTCTGATCTTGGATCCCGAAAAATGTGTTCTTTCGGAATTCCCAGCGCTTCTCCGTAAAGTGCCATTACGTGCGCTTCTTCATATTCGGTATAAACGGCCGCTCCGGAATAAATGATGTTTTTTGCAATTCCTTTTTTGTAAAGGTAGTTTGACCACTGAACACGGTTCCTCATAGCTTCGCTCCAATGTTTTCCATCATAAGGAACCCCCGGAACAATAATGACATCGTAAGGAGCTTTAGGCAAATACTTTCGATTCGTTTTTTCTGCTGACGGAGCAAACAAAAAACATCCGCCAAGCAGCACGGACAGAGACAAATAAGTGATTATTGAAATGATTTTCATACCTCAATAATACAATTTTGAAGGTATATTTTCTTCGAAAAGGTTAAAATCAGAGATGGAACTTTAATAACTTTAACATCTTTACAAGTCAAATCCTCGTTATCTTTGGCCAACCGCTAGAGCTTTTCGCCTTCGCTTAACCGGGAAAACCGAAGCGGTCGCAACTCAAAGAAAAAAGTTATGACAAAACTAAGCGTAAACATCAACAAAATTGCTACTATTCGAAATGCACGCGGGGGGAATGTCCCTAATGTCGTACAGGTAGCTATTGACTGTGAGCGCTTTGGTGCTGCTGGAATCACCGTTCATCCACGACCGGATGAAAGACACATTACAGGAAAGGATGTGGTGGATTTATCGAAAGTTGTTACCACCGAATTCAATATTGAAGGATACCCGGATGAACGATTTATGCAGATGATCGAAGCTATTCGCCCGGCACAGGCAACTTTGGTGCCTGATCCTCCGCACGTTCTAACGAGTAATGCCGGCTGGAATACCAAAGAGCACCTGGAAGCATTGCAGGATATTATCCGACGCATCAAATCCTGGGGAGTACGCACTTCTATTTTTGTTGACACCGACCTGCAAAATATTGAGTACGCTGCGAAAACCGGAACTGACCGCATTGAGTTCTATACAGGACCTTATGCCGATGAATATGCTGAAAATCGGGAAGAAGCCATCAAACCTTTTATCATTGCGGCAAAACGCGCTTTGGAATTGGGATTGGAATTGAATGCCGGACATGATCTCAACCAGGAAAACCTGCGTTATTTCAAAGAAAACATTCCTCAGCTGGCAGAAGTTTCTATTGGACATGCCTTGATCTCTGATGCACTTTATCTGGGATTGGAAAATACGATACAGCGGTATAATTACTTGTTGAGAGACTAATTCAAAAACCACAAAACACCTCAAAATACGGATAGAGATCTATCTATTTACTCAGTCGTATCAACCTTTTGAGAAGAATCAAAACCGGTCTTCCAAAATCTTCTGCACGATTTGATTGATCTGTTTCTTCTGCTTTCTCGATCCCTCATCGTTCATCTCATTGTGAGTGATTTTTTTCAATGGAACAATTCGGATTCCATATTTCTCACAGTCGTCTTCGGAAGGAATCACCAACGAATCGGCCGTTTTATCTGTGGAACGCAAACTCGAAAACTGAGGTTTTGAAACATGTGGAACAGGCACTCTCAAATGGTCCAACGTAATGACTTTCCGGATGAGTTCCGGATGATCTTTTGCGGTCAGAATACTCATATCTCCCCCATTCGAATGACCTATTAGGTCAACTGAACTAATTTTTAATTCGGGAAATCTCTTCATAAAATCGTTCAGTACAAATAAAATATTCTCTTCACCCCGGATCCAAAAAGGCATCCGGACAACCTGAATAATTCCTTCTTTCGGAATCAACGGATCGCCCAATAATTCGTGCTGGATACTTACAGTCCAGAACCCCGACTTTGCCAATCTTTTTGTCAGGTAAGAATAATTCAAGTAATTCCGGGAATAATTGGAGCCGTATCCATGGCTGAAAATCACTAACCGAATCGAATCTTTCACCTTTTCCTTTGGCATGGGCGAATATACCGCATACGGAATAAGGCGGTTCCGCACACTATCAAGCACCTCAAATGTTTCAATCCGGATATCCGCAGAAACTGCTTCGTATTCGGATGACATGGAAGCAAAAGCAATAATTGTCAGGACAAAAGTCCCTGACAACACCACATAAAACCGTTTTGTCCTTCGTTTCATGAATTTACTGAGAGGTCAGAGTAAAGTTTATACCATCTATGATAACTGCGCGCTCTTTATCGTCGGAGTACATGACTTTGTAAGTAAGTTTCTTTCCGCCCGTATTTGGAGTTTCGGTTACTTCGGACCAAATATTTCCAAGGCAGCTCTCTACCTGTTCGTCCCGGTAATCCAATAAATTACCTTTAGCATCAAACGTTAACAGTAAAAATCCTATTTCCTGTCCGGCACCGCACATTCCATTAGGATTCGATCGGGAGCTCAATTCGTATTTCAACAAAACCTTACAGCCCGCTGCATCCATCTTACTGGCAAAAACAGAATAACCATAATAGTAAGGGCCAAACTGTTTCATGTCAAAATGTTTTTTATTCTGAGCACCAAACTGAAGCACCAAAAACTCATTTCTGCCGGTCAAATGAATATCACTGGTATTGAAATTGACTTTCAGTTCCTTTTTGCCGTTTTTCCAGGTGCCGTTGTAAGCATAATCCGAATACTCAAATTCAAACTTTTCGACATATCCCGAACGATTACTCAAATCATCCATCACTTCCCACATACTTGAAACCGGTGAGTTGAATTCCCGGATGCTGTCCGCCCGTTTTTGATCTGTGAATTGGTATAGTGAAAAGCGGTCCGCGCAGACTCCGATTAATGGAATTTTCTTTTTGACATTATCGTAATAGTACCATCCGGAAACCGTGTGACTGGTCCCATCATCAAAGAAGTTTTCCAGTTTCAGGTACATGGTGATCGCATATTTATCATCGATTGTTCCGTGAATAACCTGGTCTGTTATCCGAAACTCATCGATATATACTTTTTTCTCCTGTGCCTGCACCAAGGAGACTCCTGTGAAAATGAATAAGCTTGTAATTAGTATTTTCATTTAACGGGTGTATTTTGAGTTTCAACAATTTGTTTTCGAACCGTTCCTTTTTCATCCTTATAAGTAACGGAAACAAGCGGTTTTTCGACTTTCAGTCCTTTTTCCGGCTTTGTTACCTGCTGAACAGCTTCAAATTCGAAACGCAGTGGTAATTGATCAAAATCCTCCTTACTGATGAATTGAAGCATGGATGGCTGGTACCAGTCAAATTCCTTCACCAGCAATCCTTTCATTTCAAGTGTAAATTGAACTCCCTCCGAAGTTCCTTTTATTTTTTTCACTGCAGTTATCCAATTACTACCTACAGCTTCTCCATTTTCTGAACAGCTGGCTGCCTGCTGATGGAAAAGTTCCTTGAGAGATTCACCGTCCAGGATGTACAATCCCTGGTATAACGGCCAGTATTCTTCTGCAGAAACGCCATTTGCCTCTCCACCATGAATCAGGAAGTAATGCTTGCCATTTTCTCCGATCATGACCTCATCAACCGGGGAAGCCTGTGTAAACGATCCCTGGAAGTTGACAAACGGTTCGAAATTCATTAATTTCCATATTCCGTGCTGCTTTTCAAAATTCGCCAAACTCAATAAACCACGCGTAAATCTCCCGGTACCGTCGTTCATCTGAGAAGTGGAAAAACTCACAATTGCGCGCAAATTTCCTTCTTCCGACTGGTAATACAAAATAGTTGTACACCAGGTATAATTTGCATCATAAGGAAGTGTTTCCTTCTCGGTAATTTCATCATCTTCATAGGAAACAAAATCATACCTGGCGCAAGAAGAACAACTCCAGAAAGCGGAAGTTTTCCACTCAGAGAATTCCGGATCTTCTTCCTCCATCGGAGCCGGAAATAATTGGAAAAGGACTTTATCTCCATCGAGAGAATCCTTTCCGAAATCAAGTGTTTTCAGTCGATTTAAATCAAATGAAATATTGGTTGGGCGAAAAGTCACTTCTTCCTGGGAAAAGCTCCAAAAAGCGGTAAAAAGACATAAAAAAGCAGATAAGTTCCTCATTTAAAACAAACTTCAAATCGAAATTACAATAAATACTCAGTTGACACCGAAATTGAGTACAAAAAATCCGGCAGTGATAGTCTGCCGGATTCCCCATTCTTTTGTGCTAGTTAAATATTAGATCACTCCGTGAACGGTAGCATCGTCTTCCCCCTCAAGGTTTATCTTCTTTCTAGTCAATTTTACCTGTAATCTGTCTACGACATAATACATAATCGGTACTACAATAATAGTCAAGAACATTGAACTTGTCAAGCCGCCGATCAAAATCCATGCTAATCCGTTCTTCCACTCAGCTCCCGAACCTGTTGCTGTTGCAATAGGAATCATACCGATTACCATCGCAATTGTTGTCATAAGGATCGGACGCATACGTTCACGAACTGCTTCCAGAAGCGCGCTGTATGTGGATCTTCCCTCCGCCTTCAGGTGATTGGTAAAGTCAACTATCAGAATCGCATTCTTGGCCACGAGCCCCAGGAGCATTAACATCCCGAGCATGGTAAAGATTCCCATGTTCGACTGCGTTAAATTCAATGCCAGGATCGCACCGATCAATGAAACCAGGATGGAGAACAATACGACGAATGGATATACAAAATTGTCGTAAAGTGCAACCATGATCAGGTAAACCAGGATCAAACCGATTCCCATGGCCATACCCAATGCTCCCATAGATTCTTTCTGACGTTTTACTTCACCACCCCAAAGCATGCGGACATTTTTATCCAGCGGCTCTTTTTTCAGGTAGGCTGTAATGGAATCCGCTACCGTACCGGATGCTGTACCCAACACGTAAGATCTCAAAGTAGTGTTCGAAATACGGTTCTTTCTTTCCAGCTGACCATATCCGTTCTCAATCGAAACATCAGCGAACTCACTCAGCCGCACCTGTTTTCCGTCATTTGTAACGAAAGTCATGTCCTTGATGTTATCCACATTGCTTCTGTCGTATTTATCCAACATGATGCGGATATCGTATTCTTCTCCTTTCACATCGAAGCGGGCATCATCGTTTCCGGTCAATCCGTTTTGGAGCTGCATTCCGACACTTGCAATCGGCAATCCCAATTGTCCCATTTTCTCGCGGTCCAAATCGATACGAACTTCCGGAGAGAACTCATCCGTAGAAATGCTCGGATCTTTGGCTCCCGGAATGGTCAAAATGTGCTTTTTCAGCCTTTTTGCTTCTTTCATCAATAAGTCAGAATCATCCGAAGAAAGGAAAATCTCGATCGGAGCCTCTTCCGAATCAACCATTCCCATGTTCAAAGCTTTCACTTCAACTCCCGGGTATTTGTCCTGAATTTTCTTTCGGATCTCACTCATGTAATTCAAAGTCGGATACTTTTTCTGCATATCCTTCTTCATTTTCACCGTAATCTCTGATCTGTTTTCCTGTCCGAATGAAGCCGCTCCCATTCCGGAAGAAGGTCCGCCGACATTGGCAAAAACGATATCAATCACGTCTTTCTGGGCAAGGATCATTTGTTCGATCTCCAGAGTCGTTGCGTTGTTTTCTTCGAACGTGGTACTCTTATCGTATTTCAGTTTGATCATGAATTTTCCCTGGTCTCCCTGGGCAACGAATTCCTGTCCAACGATCCCAAGTCCCATCGTAGCCATACTTGCAAAGAAGATTACAACGATTCCCAGTCCCATAATGATCTTATGTTTCAAAGACCACGCAACCAGCTTCACATATCCTTCCGTAAACGATTTGATCATATTCTCAAACCAGATCAGGAACAATTGGAACGGATTCTTTGGATTTAATTTTACTTCCTTAGCCAGGCGGGAAGCCAACCATGGAGTAAGGGTAAAACAAACCAATAGTGACATCAACGTAGAAACAACTACGACCACTGAGAACTGGCGCAAAATATCCGAAATAGTTCCTTCGATGAAAACTACAGGTGAGAATACCACCACATCCACAAGGGTAATCGCCAACGCCGTAAATCCGATCTCGTTACGTCCGTCCAGGGCCGCTTTTCTGCGCCCTTTCCCCATTTGTAAGTGGCGGTAAATATTTTCAAGTACCACAATGGAGTCATCCACGAGGATACCGATAACCAATGACATTGCAAGAAGCGTCATCAGGTTAAGTGTGTATCCCAGCAGATACATGGCAATAAATGTAGAGATCAATGATGCCGGAATAGCAATCAATACGATCAATGCATTTCTAAAACTATGCAGGAACAACATCATTACTGCCGCTACCAATAAGACCGCCAATTCCAAATCGTGCAACACCGCATCTACGGATTCGATCGTTGGAAGTGAAGTATCCGTTGCAACAGTAAACTTGATTCCTTCTTCCTTGTATTTTTCTTCGATCTCTTTGAACTTCTGTTTTGTAAGGTTTGCCATATCCACGGCATTCGCATCACTTTGTTTCTTAATTCGAAGACCGATACCATTCAATCCGTTGAAACGGCTCACAGTTACTACATCTTCCGATCCGTCCGTTACATCGGCCACATCACCCAAACGCACAGATGAAGTTCCATCGGTATAAATAATCAGGTTTTTCAAATCATCAACCGTTTGGAATTTTCCAGCCAAACGAACGGTCATCTGTTCGGTCTCATTCTTCAGTTTACCTGTCGGGAATTCCACGTTTGCCGCAGCAACAATCTGGTTCACCTGCCCTAAAGTCAACCCATACATTTTAAGGCGGTCTTTATCTACATCTACTCGGAATGCTCGTTTTTCACCTCCGATCACCTGTACTTCGGCAACACCTTTGGTCTGTTTGATCTGCGGAAGAAGCTGCTTATCCATCAACTCCATGAATTCCCGATCATCCATATTCTTGGCAATTGCACTTACCTGCAACACCGGCGCCGCATTCGGTTCAATTTTGGCAATGGTGGGCGATTTTGCTCCTTCCGGAAGATCGTTCAGGATCGTATTCACCTTTCGCTGTGCATCTTCCAAAGCAACGTCAATATCTGCCGCAGCCTTGAACTCAAGCATCACGATAGATGCATTGTCCATTGAGAAAGTTGTTACCTCGGAAATATTCTCCAAACCACTCAAGGCATCCTCTAAGGGTTTGGCAACTTGTGTTTCAACAGTTGCAGGAGAAGCTCCCGGATATAAAGTAGTCACTGTAAGAATTGGCGGAGAGAAATCCGGCAATAATTCATAGCTTAATTGATTGTAACTTATCAGACCACCACCAATCAGAATTGTAAAGATTACAATAATGAAGGACGGTCTCTTAATGGATAGTTCCGTTAATGTCATGACCTTAGTTTATTAATTGGTTTTGATCTTTGCTTTGTCCTGAAGGTTCACCTGTCCTTTTACAACGATGACATCTCCTTTATTAATTCCGCTCACCACTTCGATGTAATCTCCGTCTGAAGTTCCGGCATTGAATGTAGTCAAATGAGCTACCTTATTACGCACCACATACACCTGCGGGTTTTTAGACGATCCCACCAAAGCAACGCGCGGTACCGCAAGTCTTGTAACACTTGCATTGTTCTTTAAACGAACAGAACCGTACATTCCAGCCATCAATTCTCTTTTCGGGTTCGGAACGGTGATCTGAACCTTGAAGTTATGCGCTCTATCGGCTACTACGGAAATATTAGTAATTTTCCCGGAAAACTCTCTGTCTCCGTAAATATCTGCACGAACTGCAACCGCTTGTCCCAAACGGAATTTCAACACATCTCTTTCCGGAACATTTACCGTTAATTTCAAGCTCGAAATATCTGTTAGTTCAAACAATGGAGTTCCCTGTCCTACAAATGATCCCAAATCGATCATTTTCTTAGTCACAACTCCGGAGTAAGGTGCAACAATAGAAGTACTTTTAATCTGTTTCTGGATTTGCTTCTTCTGTAATTCACCCGAGCGAACTCCCAAACGTGTTTTTTCTACCTGAACTCCTGAAACTGCGTTTTCTTTCTCCAGGTTTGAATAGCGTCTGTCATCATTCTTCTGTCCTTCCAAACCAACTTCCGCATTCTCGAGCTGCAATTGCAGCATTTCATCATCTACCTTTGCAAGCAGTTGACCTTGTCGCACCTGGTCTCCTTCTTCAAAACGAATGCTTACTAATTTACCGTTTGCATCCGATCCAATCGTGTTTTGGCGGGAAGGCTCGAAAGTTCCAAGGAAAGCCAATGAACTTTCAAATGAATGAATAGTCGGAGAACCTGTTTTAACTAAAACCGCTGCGTTTACATCATTGATGAAAATTTTCGCTTTAACCTCTTTCTGGTTCGTCTTTAATTTGAATACAATTAGTCCTACCAAAACTACTGCTACGATGACTATAGTGATAACTCTTTTCATTTTACTTTTTTTATGTTCTTAGAAAAGCAATGCTTTCTCTTATTTAACGTTTCCGATATTCTTTAAATACTCTAATTCTGCCTGGCGCAACTGGACGTATGCCAAAACAACATTTGTCTGAGCCTGCTGTAAATCCGTACTTGCTCTTACAAGATCGTTGGAATCAACCGTTCCTTCATTATATTGAAGCTCTGTTTGTTTGTAAACACTTTGAGAAAGTTTCAATTGTTCCTGTGCAATTGCCAATGAATTTACCTGAATCTCGATCTGGCGTTTTGCATTTTCAGTCTGCATATGCAGTTGCTGGCTCAACAATTCTTCCTGGTTTTGAAGTTTCATATGAGCCACTTTCGTCACCTTTTGCTTGTAGTATTTTTCCATTCCGTCAAACAAAGTCCAATCCAGGCGCAACCCTAAAAATGCGGAAGGAATTCCCTGGCGGACATTATCTTCCGGCTTCATGTTATAGGTATAATTGTATCCGGCTATAAAAGAAAGCGACGGTAGGTAATTCATGTTCGTTCCTTTCTTCTCTTCTTCATTCATACGGACCTGTGCGGCAATTAATTCCAATTCCGGGTAATTGATCGTTGATGCATCCACCAAAATAGACTTCTCCACCAAATCATCCGAAGCGAGCGTAATCTTCTGATCTTCCGGTAAACCGATCAGGATTTTCAACAACATTTCCAATTGATCTTTATTAGCAAGAAGCGTCTGTTTCCCATTTACCGAATTTAAACGGTTAATGCGCAGCTTATCCACTTCTGTTTTAACGATCATTTTCTGCTTCTCCATTGCCTCCATATTCGCAATCAGCCGATCTATATTTACCAGGTTTGAATCCACGAAATCGATTTGTTTATTCACTGCCTGTAAATTGAAAAACGTATTGGCAACCTGTGTTTTACTGTCGCGTTCAGTAATTTTCTGCTGGATCTCCACAACCTGCTGCTGAATTTTCAGGGTACTGATTCCATAATTCACCTGCGGATTGAATAAGATCTGCTGTAACTGAACGGAGTTACTGAAAACGTATGGAACCCCAAACTTTACAGTTGCATACTGTCCCGGAGCACCTCCGAAAATCTCGGCTGGCAAAAGCTGACCAGGAATAATGGCGTTGTATCGATAATCGGCATTTGCAACAATTTTCGGGTAACGCGCAGTTAAGTAGGAAGAAACCTGACTTTTATTCATTGCTACGTCCAAACGGGAATTAACAATGGATAAATTGGCCGTATCCGCCATCTTCAAACATGTTTCAAGGTCCAAAACCTGAGCCGAAGCACTGCTTCCGACTCCTAAAACCATGAGTACACCTAAAAAACCATTTCTCATATTAAATCTTTGTTTAAATGATGTGTTTAACTATTTGTTTTCGGGTTAAACAAGTACCCGATAAGCATTTCCGTAACATATTGTTTCTGGAGCATCAGGCGCTCCTGGTATTGTTCCTCCGACAAATTATTCAGGTACTTCATCAGGGGTTTTGCCATAAATGGATAATGACAATTTGACATAATCAGCAACATGATATTTGTGAGGTCTATTTTGCGTATCACTCCTTTTTCCTGCGCCTCCAACAATTCTTCAAAGACACCCGTACTGGCAATCTTATCCAGGATTCCGGCATGATCGAATTCACACTTATCTCCTCGCGAAAGTTCAGATAGAATAAAGCGCGGAATATCCGGATGAGAAGTCAGGAATTCAAATTCCCGCTCGATGAAAATCCGCATTTTTGATTCCAGGCTCAGATCTTTTCGGAAAACCTCAATCGTTGAAAGCATAAAATCTTCCATAACGGTTTCAAAAATGAGTTTGAAGAGTTGTTTTTTGGAGCAGAAATAGTAGTTTACAAGCGCTACGTTCATTCCCGCAGCTTTCGCTATTTCGCGGGAGGTACAGCCGTCAAACCCCTTAGCGATAAAGACATTCTTTGCAGCTTCCCGGATCTTTTCTTCTGTAGATAGTTCTTTGCTCATATTTTTAAAATCGCGACAAATTTAAACAACAATTTTAAACAAGCGTTTAAATTTATTTGATTTAATTAGATGAATTATCGAAAACACTAGTAAAATCAAGCATTTTTGAATCAAATCAGCTATTAAACACGGCAAATTTCGGTACGGGACGATTAGCATGCCACCAAAAATCGGCGAATGGTAACCACAACACCGTGAATGGTGGAAACTACTAAATAAGCGACGCTTATTTAGGGCTCAAAAGTTCAAACAGGTCAAAAATTCAACCCTTGAGCTCTTTGAACAATTGAACTTTTAAACAATGATCCTTTCTATTCTCCAGGCTCATCCAGGAACACGTCGGAGCGCTGATTATTGAAGTAAAGAGAAATTGCAAAACCTACAAATATAGACTGCGTTGGCGCTCTCAGGTCTTTTTCGGTATACCCTCCGGAGGAGGTTGAACCAACTCTTGTTCCGGTGAATTGATACCCCGTGAAGTTATACCCCACAATCCAGCGGTAAGCAACAGCTTCATCGGAAGCCAAAATAATTGAGACCAATGGTTCAACGTATGCCGCAACTACTTCCTGCTTTCCATACTTTCGGGTTCCGGAAGTCATAAACCAATGCTGGGCAATTCCTCCACGAACACCAAATTCCAATCCCAGGCGCGGTCCAACCCAACTGGTCCAGCCTAATTCAATATCTCCTCCCAGAACATGCATTCCACCGGTCATCGAATAGACTTTCTGGTGATTGGAAACCGAATCATCACTTACTCCCGGTTCAAACGGGATACGGAATTGGTTCACTTTGTAATACATGTATTTTGGTCCGAAAGCCACATACCAATGCTTGAAAGGTTTATATTGGATTTTCGGGTGTGCATATACTAATCCGTTCAGATAATTCTTGAACATCTTATTCCCCATTCCGGCAGGAAGCATCAACTCACCGGTTATACTCCACTTATCATTTTCAATTTGTGCATTGGAATATGAAACTGAACTCAGAATAAACAATACTACCAGGAACTTTTTCATGTTGGGTTTTATTTTACCTTAAAGCTACAAAAGTATTTCCAGACGGTAAATAGAAATTGAACAAACATCACCGGAAATTGAACATACAATGTACTTTTGCAGTATGATCAGAGGAATTATATACATCGTTCTTTCGGGAATAGCATTTTTCATCGTTAACTTTTTTGTGAAACTACTCGGAAACCCGGAAAACGATATTATTCCCCACCTTCAAAAATATCCTGCCCACGAGTTGGTTTTTTTCAGAAGCCTGGTTTCCTTTCTGATCAGTGCAGCGATTATCAAATACCGTGGACTCCCATTGCTGGGAAATAACCGGAGATGGCTGCTTTTAAGGGGAACAGCGGGAATGCTTGCCCTCACCATCTTCTTCTTTACATTGCACAAATTACCCCTGGCAATTGCTTCTACCCTACAATACCTTTCCCCTATTTTCACTGTATTGATCGCTTCGCAGCTGTTTCGGGAAAAAGTCAGCAAAATGCAGTATTTCAGCAGTATTATTGCATTTTCCGGTGTTGTTTTCATTGGTTTCAACGGATTAACAGGTGGATTCAGCGGTCAAAAACCGGATCTTTTCTGGATGGGAATGGGAATTCTTTCCGCCGTTCTTTCGGGTGTAGCCTACAATGCTATATCGAAGCTAAAAGAAACCGAAGAAACGATCAATATCGTGATTTACTTTCCCATGCTTGCTCTTCCCCTAACCGGAATCTGGTGTTTATTTGACTTCACCGTGCCGATGGGAATTGAATGGCTGATCTTATTGACAATCGGTATCTTTACACAAATAGCACAGGTCTGTATGACACGCGCTTTCCTGTCTACCGATACCGCCATTGTTGCCCCTTTCCAATACATCGGAGCGATCTATGCTTTATTTTCCGGTTGGTTTATCTTCGATGAAAAATTAGAGCTGGCTTCCATAATCGGTGTCTGCCTGGTAATTTTCGGAGTGATCATCGGGACGATTTTCCGGACAGGAAAAAACCGAACAAAAGAAGCTGAACTTATCCTGGAACCTGAAGCTGACGTTCTTTCTTAAAATTCTTAAAACTTCCATCAAACAATCACTTTTATCCGTATTTTCGAAGCATGTTGTCTACCATACAAAAAGACCAGCTAGCTCAGTTCGGCAATCTTGAATTACTTGCAAAACAAGTCGTAGAAGGTTTCATTACCGGAATGCATAAAAGTCCGTTTCATGGTTTTTCCGTGGAATTTGCAGAACACCGTTTGTACAATCCGGGGGAATCAACACGGCATATTGACTGGAAATTGTATGGCCGGTCAGAGAAAATGTTCACTAAAAAGTACGAGGAAGAAACCAATCTTCGCTGCCAAATGGTGGTCGACGTGTCATCTTCCATGTATTACAGCGGAAAAAATACGCTTTCCAAACTGGAATTCTCAGTCCTTGCTGCAGCATCGTTATCCGAATTACTAAAAAGACAGCGTGATGCGGTAGGGCTTTCCCTATTCCACAACCGCTTGTTTTTACATACACCAGCAAAATCATCCGGGGCACATCACCGGTTTTTATTGCATGAAATGGAAAAACAGTTGCACGAATACCAGGCAGTTGACGCTAAATTGACGGAAACAATTTCCTGCCTGCACGATGTAGCGGAATTATGCCATAAGAGAAGCCTGATCGTCATTTTCACAGATTTATTGGATGATCCTTCCCGCCTGGATGAATTTATGCAGAGCATTCAGCATATGAAACACAACAAACATGAAGTGGTACTGTTTCATGTTATGGATAAAGCTACCGAAATTGATTTTGAACTGGGACACAACCCGATCAACCTGATCGATATGGAAACAGGAGAAAAAATGAAGTTGCAACCTGCTGAGATCAAAGATAAGTACACCACGGAAATCAATCGCTACTTCAATGAAGTAAGCCTGAAATGTACCCAGTACAATGTCGACTTTTATGCAATTGACATCAAAGACCCGATACAGGATGTACTGGTGAAGTACCTGTTAAAACGACAAAAACTATACTAAATTCAAGATTATGAATTCAAAATGCAAAACCTTACTATTTTGAATTTTGCCTTTTGAATTATTACGGTTGATGTGCCTTATCCAGTAAATCCAGAATAGACTTTACTGGACTGAATGTTTTACTTGGAATCTCAACAAAAACCGTATTCCATTTAGCCATGGAACCATTCCAAAGCCCCGGTAATTCAACAAAATGTATGGATTGTCCATTGTAGGATTTACTTACTTTGAAATAAGCATTTTCATCCTTGAACGCATCCATATCTATTTTGGAACCATCACTATTTTTACCCTGGCAAACCATAATTACCGGGTTAAAGTGCGAAGATTGGATCATCACACGGACCTGATCACTTTTTGGATTGATCTGTGCTTTTTCAACAATTTGTTTCGTAATCTCACCATTGTTCTCCACCCAGAACGGACCTCCTCCGGGCTGACCTTCGTTTTGGACCATTCCACAAATACGAAGCGGTCTTTTCAACAGTTCCAGCCTTTCGTTTTGCGATAAACTATTAACCGATTCGTGGAATAACTGGTATTCAGTATTGAAATCATTCCAGGCCTCTTCCGAAAAATCAGCTGTCAATTTTTCTATTTTGCTTTGAACCTCCAAAAATAAGCCTCCAAGCATACGCTGTGTTTCAACAGCAATTTGTGAATGATTATAATGTTGAATATTGTCGATATTCTTAATGAAAATCAAATCGGCATCTACTTCTGCAAAGTTTTCCAACAAAGCTCCGTGACCTGCAGGCCTGGTCAATAAATCACCTTCCGGATTCAGGATTGGCTGGTAATTATCATCGAAAGCAACTGCGTTTGTTTCCGCATTCTGCACCGAAAAATCCACCTCAAACTTCTTCGAGGTCATTCCTTCCAAAAACTCCAATTGACGCTGGATATATTCCTGGAATTTCGGCTGGATCGTAAAATGGAATGAACAGTTATTTTGGTTCAATAACTGCCCCTGAACCACATGCTCCTGGATCGGGCAGAGCAAAAAAGGACCATTCTTATGAAAAGGAATCAATCCTTTCGGCAAATGTGCCAAACCGTAGCCTTTATTATTCAAAATAAACGATACGAATGCATCCAGGTCCATGCTTCTATTACGCAAAGCTTTTTGGATAGAACCCGGAAACTGGTAAAAGAATGCAAAATCTTCAATATGCGTCAGAAAACGTTCTACATACCCACTGTTTGTTTCGTTCGGGTTATCCAGGAATTCAAACAAAAAATGGAACATCCGTGATCCTGACCCCGAGGCCGGAATAAACACTGCAATCTTTTTGTTCGTTTGATAAAGCGATTGTGCAAGATCTTCAATTTTTTCAGCATCCAAAGCAATGATGCCTTCATTGATACGGCATGCTGAAACCAGGTTCAATGCAGGTTGTGGAGCCCGCAAGCGTTCCAGCTGTAATTCTATTGTAGTTTTTAGCATAAGCATGCTTCCTGTAGCGTTTTTTTGTTTCTTTGTGTTATGCAAAATTCCAAATCAATTTTCGGATTTTTACTCAAGTCAAAAGGCAGACATGGCATTCACTCTCCCTTTGTTTTCGACTTTGTCGATAACTGTTTAACGACAAAAGTGGACAAAAATTTTCTCACAACACGAAAAAAATGGCTGCAAAAGATCAAAAAGAACAAGGATCAATTTAAAATTGTCGATTTAGGTGCCGGTTCCAAACAAATGGGAAAGATGCGATCCATTTCAGATTTGACGAAAAATGCAAGCACTAGAGGAATTTACGGAGATATTTTATGGAAAATTGCACGGCATTACAAACCTGAACTAACCCTGGAACTGGGAACTTCTTTAGGAACAGGAACTATTCATCTGAAATCAGGAAATCCGGCCGGGCATGTAATAACCGTTGAGGGATGTGATGCTATTTTATCACGGGCATCTCAACAATTCGATTACTGGGAACTTTCCGGGATCACAACTATTTGCAGCTCATTTGACGATTTTGTAAAACTTCCTGCAATAGGAAAATACGATTTGATCTTCCTCGATGGAAACCATTCGGGCAAAGCAACCATGCTTTATATAGATGCTTTATTTGAACATACCCACGGTAATACGGCTTTCATACTCGATGATATACGCTGGAGCGAAGATATGTGGGACTGCTGGAAATACCTGTCTTCCGATCCGCGTTTTCATGTTTCCGTTGACCTTGGACGAATGGGAATCCTTTGGCGCCGGGAAGAGCAAACAAAAGAACAGTTTACGATCCGCCCGAAAATTTTCAAAACCAAATTGTTTTGATCCTGTAGGTACGCGATTAATCGCATACTATAGGATCATTTATCAAAAAAATCCTTTTTATTGATCCAAACAATTAATACATTTAAGGATACTACCAAACAGGATTAAGATGGAAAATAACTCAAACGGAGATGCTTCGAAATGCCCTTTCACAGGCGCGACCAACGGAAATGCCCACAATGAAAGAGTTATCAGGAACAACAACTGGTGGCCCAATCAATTGCGATTAAATGTGCTCAGGCAGCACGATGCCAAATCGAACCCTATGGGTGGCTCATTCAATTATGCTAAAGCATTTAAAACCTTAGACTTTCAGGCTGTAAAAGCCGATTTGCACCATTTAATGACAGATTCACAGGACTGGTGGCCGGCAGATTTCGGGCATTACGGCCCCTTGTTTATTCGTTTGGCGTGGCATAGTGCGGGAACTTACAGGATCGGTGACGGCCGTGGCGGTGCCGGATCAGGACAGCAGCGTTTTGCTCCTTTGAATAGCTGGCCGGACAATGCAAACCTGGATAAAGCCCGCCGTTTGCTTTGGCCGATTAAACAAAAGTATGGGCAGAAATTATCCTGGGCAGATTTATTGGTCCTTTCCGGGAATGTTGCACTGGAGTCTATGGGCTTTAAAACTTTTGGTTTTGCAGGAGGCCGGGCTGATGTTTGGGAACCAGACCAGGATGTTTACTGGGGCTCTGAAAAAACCTGGCTCAGTGATGAGACCCGCTATTCGGGGGATCGCAATCTTGAAAATCCACTTGCAGCTGTGCAAATGGGATTGATTTACGTAAACCCGGAGGGACCAGGCGGAAATCCTGACCCGATAGCAGCGGCTAAAGATATACGTGAAACCTTTGCTCGCATGGCTATGAACGACGAAGAAACAGTTGCTCTTATTGCCGGCGGACATACTTTCGGAAAAGCTCACGGTGCAGGAAGCCCGGATTTAGTAGGCCCGGAACCGGAAGGCGCAGGAATCGAAGAACAAGGCCTGGGCTGGACCAATAAATTCAACACCGGATTCGGTGCCGACACCACGACCGGAGGACCGGAAGTTACCTGGACACAAACACCAACCAAATGGAGCAACCATTTTTTCGATAATTTATTTGGCAACGAATGGGAATTGACAAAAAGTCCGGCCGGAGCACATCAATGGGTAGCAAAAAATGCTGAGAAAACCATTCCTGATGCACATGATCCGTCCAAAAAACACCTTCCAACAATGCTCACAACCGATCTTTCCCTGAGATTTGATCCGGTTTATGAAAAAATTTCCCGTCGCTTTTACGAAAATCCGGATCAATTTGCAGATGCTTTTGCACGAGCCTGGTTCAAATTGACTCATCGGGACATGGGACCAATAGAACGTTATTTAGGACCTGAAGTACCGTCCGAAGTCCTGATATGGCAAGACCCCATTCCGAAAATTGATCACAAGTTGGTCGATGAAAGAGACATGGAAATGTTGAAGGAAAAAATCCTGAACTCCGGAATTCCGGTATCACATTTCATATCCGCCGCATGGGCATCGGCTTCAACTTTCCGTGGTTCTGATAAACGAGGTGGTGCAAATGGTGCGCGCATTCGTTTGGCACCGCAAAAATTCTGGAAGGTCAATAATCCGTCGCAGCTTGGAACCGTTTTGGAAAAACTGGAAAACATCCGGCGTGATTTCAACAACCTGCAAAACGACGGAAAGAAGATCTCACTGGCAGACCTCATCGTATTGGCAGGTTGTGCAGGAATCGAAAAATCAGCTAGCAACGCAGGACACGAAATCCGGATACCATTCACTCCGGGACGAATGGATGCCTCACAAGAGCAGACAGACGTAGATTCTTTCTCTGCCATGGAACCTTTCGCTGATGGGTTTAGGAATTACCTGAAAGCCAAATCGCTTATTTCTACGGAAGAGTTATTAATCGATAAAGCACAACTGCTCAATTTGAGCGCGCCGGAAATGACTGTTCTACTCGGGGGAATGCGTGTTCTGGAAACAAACTTTGATAACTCCAAACATGGAGTTCTTACTCAAAAACCGGGATCACTTACAAATGATTTCTTCTTACACCTGCTTGACACGAATACTGCGTGGAAGGCAAAAGATGATCACCAGGAGTTGTTCGAAGGGCGTGACCGGAAAACAGGTGAACTGAAATGGACTGCCACAAGAGCAGACCTGGTTTTCGGGTCGAATTCCGAATTAAGAGCAATCGCCGAAGTCTATGGAAGTTCAGATGCGTCCGGTAAATTTGTTACTGATTTTGTGGCTGCCTGGACGAAAGTCATGGATGCAGATCGATTTGATTTATAAAAACAGTAGGCGCGCGATTAATCGCGCGCCTACTGTTTTTTTGGGGTATTCACCCTATTAATTTTATGATTTCTCAACAGATCCCATCGTGATCACATAACGAAGGATCTTCTCCTGTCCTGCTTCATCAATGTGATGACCTTCTTTATTATTTACTTTTTTCACCATTCTCGGAACAATTTCTCTCCACTCTGATTCCGGTTCGGAAGCCGGTTTCTTCAATTTGTGGCACAAGTTGCAATTTGCCTCAAATAATTGCTTTCCCTGGTACAATTCATCCAGTGTATAGCCCGGGAATTTAGCTTGTACCCGATCAACATCTCCCTGTGTAGGCAATGCTTCCACTTTCGCAGTACCAGAGTTCTTCGCTGTTCCGCAGGCAACTAAGATTGCCATACCAACAACCACCAATAAACTGTTCTTCTTCATAATAGCTTTTATTTAAATGTATTAAGACACATTATTTGAATGCACTTAATTAAAAAAATCGTTTTCGTTCAACCAAATATAACTAAAAATCTTCCATGGTAAATAGCACATAAGCTACCAATAAGTGAAATATCGTTAACTTTAGATTATGAAAGTTTACACGAAAAAAGGAGATAAGGGAACAACCGGGCTCATCGGTGGAACAAGACTTCCCAAACACCATATCCGGATAGAAAGCTACGGAACCGTGGATGAATTAAACAGTTATATAGGTTTGTTACGCGATTTGATCAACGAAGAATCCAAATCTGCCGTTTTGATCGAAATCCAGGACCGCTTATTTACCATTGGTTCACATTTGGCAGCAGATCCTGTTAAATCAAAAATGACCCTGCCTGAACTATTTGAAAGCGATGTGATTTACCTGGAAAATCAGATCGATGAAATGGATGCTGAACTCCCTCCAATGAAGTTTTTCGTACTTCCGGGAGGAAATGTTGTTGTATCTCAATGCCACATAGCACGCTGTATCTGCAGAAGAGCAGAAAGAATGGTAGCTCATTTGAGCGAAACAGAAACCGTGGAACCATTGATCAGTGCCTACATGAACCGCTTAAGTGACTACTTATTCGTGCTTTCCAGGAAACTGGCTCATGAACTGAATGCCATTGAAACCCCTTGGAAACCACGAACTAATTGATTTTTAAAACTTTAAAAATAAACTAAAAAGTTTTTTTTTAATCCTTGATAAAACACTTGGATTTTTTTAGAATAAGGTTATTTTTGCGCAAATAAACAACAATATACTAAGACATGTACTGGACATTAGAACTAGCATCCTACTTAGAAGACGCTCCTTGGCCTGCAACAAAAGACGAGTTAATTGACTATGCGATTCGAGCAGGTGCACCCTTAGAAGTAGTAGAAAATCTGCAAGATTTAGAAGATGAGGGCGACGTATATGAAAGCATTGAAGAAATCTGGCCGGATTACCCGTCGAAGGATGACTTCTTATTTAATGAAGATGAATATTAATTCATAAACACTTTTGAAAAGGTTCTCAGAAATGAGGACCTTTTTTTATTGCCTGCAGTTCAATGAAACCGATGATTTCCCTTTAATTAAAGCTATTAACCAATATTTAACAGCGGAAAATTTGGCTATGTTTCAACTCGTAGTTAGTTTTACACCATGAAAAGTTTACTTATAGGATTTTTTCAGCTCTTGTGTGTTCTCCAGGTTTTTGGAGCAAACCAGCTGAATACACATCCTTCCCAAGAAGTAAACGCTATCTTTAATTTTCGCCACAATCATTCGGAACACTCCAAATTTGTAGTTAAACACCACAAATCAAGTTCTGCGATCAATTCCAATACTTCTGTCCCAACGGAAGATACCGAATTGATCTTTGAAAACATGGAGGAAGAAACGGAAGACTTTTCATCCCATAAACACCTTTATAATAATCTGTTCTTTACTGGTGTCCCGGTAGACCAATCGCTCGATTATCTCTACGGAACTACCAAAAACAGCTCTGTATTCTGTGAACAGTTGTCTTTTATTGCAGCTAATAAAAGACACGTCGTTTTTCAGGTGTTCAGAATATAGAATCCAGTAGCAGGCAATTACTCATTGCTTCAACAAACTCTTTTTCTTAACAGATTAATTGGATACTGTTTAAAACAATTCTATATTCCGTTAAGAAAACTATTACTGGATCAAAAAAAAATCCAAACATATTTTACAACAAAAACGATTCGTTTAAAAACACGATTATTATGAAGAAAGTTCTCATTTTCATGAGCCTTATAGTTGCAGTATGTGCTGCAAGCTGCGGTCCTAAGACCGAAGAAAAGGAAGAAACCGGTAAACTATTGGTAACAAGTCCTCTATTAAAAGACACTACAATTGTACAGGATTACGTTTGTCAAATCCATGCAATCCAGCATATTGAAATCAGAGCCTTAGAAAAAGGTTACCTTCAAAAAATATACGTAGATGAAGGTCAGATGGTGAAAAAAGGCCAGTTGATGTTCCAGATCATGCCGATGATGTACGAAGCAGAAATGCAGAAAGCACAGGCAGAAGCAAACTTTGCAAAAACAGAGTACCTGAATGCTAAAATGCTTGCAGACAGCAATGTTATTTCCAAGAACCAATTGGCACTCGTGAAAGCAAAATACGATAAGGCGAAAGCTGAATTATCCTTATCTCAAGTACGTTTAGGCTTCACGGAGATCAAAGCTCCTTTTGACGGGATCATGGACCGTTTCCAGGTTCGTTTGGGAAGTTTGGTTGATGAAGGTGACCTGCTGACAACCCTTTCCGACAACAGCAAGCTCTGGGTTTACTTCAACGTACCGGAAGCACAATACCTGAACTTCAAAACAGTTAACCAGGGCGACAACATGAAAAATGTACAGCTCTTAATGGCAAACAATGAAATCTACGAACACCCTGGAGTGGTAGAAACCATTGAAGCCGATTTCAATAACGAAACAGGTAACATCGCCTTCCGGGCCACATTCCCGAATCCGAAAAAATTACTCAGACACGGAGAAACCGGAAGTATCCAAATGGTTGTTCCGTTAAAGCATGCTTTGATTATCCCTCAAAAAGCTACTTACGAAGTTCTTGAAAAGAAATACGTATATGTGGTCGATAAAAACAATGTGGTGCATTCAAGAGAAATCGTTATTCGCTCTGAAATCCCTGATCTGTACATTCTGAAAAGCGGATTGAAAACAGACGAGCGCATTCTCCTGGAAGGAATTCGCAAGGTAAAAGACGGTGATAAGATCACTTACAAGTACCAGGAACCGAATTCAGTGATTTCCAACTTGAAAGTTTATACGGAGTAATACCCATTTTAATCCGACCAAATTATGTTTAATAAATTCATACACAGACCTGTTTTAGCGATCGTGCTATCATTGGTCATCATATTCATGGGTGTACTTGCGATCAGCGGACTATCCACTTCCCAGTTCCCGGAAATCGCACCTCCCACAGTTATCGTAAGAGCTTCCTACCCGGGAGCAAGCGCGAAAGTACTTACCGAATCCGTTCTGATTCCGCTGGAACAAGCCGTAAACGGTGTTCCCGGAATGAAATACATGACTTCCGATGCAACCAGTGCCGGGGAAGCCAACATCCAAATCGTATTCAACCTGGGAACAGATCCCGACCAGGCACTGGTACAGGTGAATACACGTATTGCACAGGTATTAAACCGTCTGCCTGTATTGGTACAGCGTGAAGGGGTTATCGTAAACCGGATCATGCCGAGTATGTTGATGTATGTCAACCTTTACAGCAAAGATCCGAAAGCCGACATGAAATTCATTTTCAACGTTGCCGGTGTAAACATGATTCCTGAATTGCAGCGTATCAACGGGATTGGTCAGGCAAGTATATTGGGTTCCCGGCAGTATGCCATGCGTATCTGGTTGAAACCGGACCGTATGCGAGCCTATAATATTTCCACGGATGAGATCATGGAAGCGCTCAATTCACAAAGTGTTATCGGGTCTCCGGGACGTATCGGACGAAGTGACGGTAAACGTGCTGAAGCATTGGAATACGTATTGACTTACAAAGGCCGTTTCAATGAAGCTGATGAGTATAAAAATGTCATCATTCGTTCAAACCCGGATGGAGAAATCCTGCGCCTGAAAGATGTGGCTGAAGTAGAACTGGGCAGTGAGTACTATGATATTTACTCCAACAAAGACGAGTATCCTTCCGCGGCGATTGTATTGAAGCAGACTTACGGAAGTAATGCAACAGAAGTGATCGAGCGGGTAAAAGAAAAACTGGAAGAATTGAAAAAGACTTCCTTCCCACCGGGAATGGAATACGAGATCAGTTATGACGTATCTAATTTCCTGGATGCATCCGTTGAAAAAGTAATCCACACACTCGGGGAAGCATTTATCCTGGTGGCATTGGTGGTATTCTTATTCCTGGGAGACTTCCGCTCTACTCTTATTCCAACCATTGCCGTTCCGGTTTCTTTGATCGGTGCGTTCATTTTCATGCAAATGTTCGGTTTGACCATCAACCTGATCACTTTGTTTGCACTCGTGCTGGCAATCGGAATTGTGGTCGATGATGCCATCGTCGTCGTCGAGGCCGTCCATGCCAAGATGGAAGAAGAACATCTTTCTCCATACCAGGCGGTCAAAAAAGTATTGAAAGAGATCAGCGGTGCGGTCATTGCGATCACCTTATTGATGACAGCGGTATTCGTTCCGGTAGCATTTATGACAGGTCCGGTGGGAATTTTCTACCGCCAATTCGCAATTACCATGGCAACCTCCATCGTCCTTTCCGGGTTGGTTGCATTGACACTAACACCGGTTCTTTGCGCCATGTTGTTGAAAAATAACCATGGAAAACCGCGTAAGAAAACCCCGATCAATCGTTTCCTGGATTGGTTCAACAGAGGTTTTGAAAAATTGACCGGAAGATATGTTGGTTTATTGAATAAGATCGTAAACAGAAGACTGATAACGGCCGTTATCCTGATCGCATTTGGTCTGGGGATTTTCGGATTGAGCGAAAAACTTCCTTCCGGGTTTATTCCCAGTGAAGACCAGGGAATGATCTATGCCATTATCCAAACACCTCCGGGGTCGACCCTGGAAAGAACAAACGACATCGCACGCAAACTTCAGGGAATTGCAGAAAAAGTAGACGGTATCAAATCCGTTTCTGCGCTGGCCGGATACGAGGTCTTGACAGAAGGACGGGGTTCCAACGCCGGAACGTGCTTGATCAACCTCGATCCATGGTCTGAAAGAAAGCACAACGTTCAGGAGATCATTTACGAATTGGAAGAAAAAGCAAAAGTGATTCCGGGAGCTACGATTGAGTTCTTTGACCCACCTGCTGTTCCGGGTTATGGTGCTGCTGGAGGTTTTACCCTTCAGTTACTGGACAAAACCAATACCGGAGATTATCTGGAACTCGAGCGTGTGAACACCGAATACATGAACGCCCTGCGCAAACGCAAAGAGATCACTGGTTTATTTACGTTCTACAGCGCAAACTATCCGCAATACGAACTTCAGATCAATAACGATTTGGCGATGCAAAAAGGAGTTTCCATCGGGAATGCCATGAATACGCTCTCCATTCTGATCGGTAGTACCTATGAACTTGGTTTCATCAAATACCAGCGTTTCTTCAAGGTATTCGTTCAGGCTTCACCGGAATACAGAAGGTTGCCGGAAGACATCATGAAACTTTACGTGAAAAATGACCGTGGTGAAATGGTTCCCTTCTCTTCCTTTATGAAAATCGTAAAATCACAGGGAGCGAATGAGATCAACCGTTACAACATGTACACCACAGCATCCATTCGTGGTTCTGCAGCAAAAGGATACAGTTCGGGTGAAGCCATTAAAGCTGCACAGGAAGTTGCAAAACAAGTATTACCGAGAGGTTACGACATTGACTGGGGAGGACTTTCCAAGGATGAAGTTATGCGCGGAAATGAAGCTTTATACATTTTCATCGTCGTACTGATTTTCGTCTACTTTGTATTAGCGGCGCAATATGAAAGTTTCATTATTCCGCTGGCAGTAATCTTCTCGCTTCCTGCCGGAGTCTTCGGATCATTCTTACTGATCAAATTAATGGGTCTGGAGAACAACATTTATGCCCAGGTAGGTTTGGTCATGCTCGTCGGACTCTTAGGAAAGAACGCCGTCCTGATCGTGGAATTTGCCATGCAGAAGCACCACGAAGGTGCAACCGTTCTTTCAGCGGCCATTGAAGGTGCAAAAGTGCGTTTCCGACCGATTTTGATGACTTCGTTCGCCTTTATCGCCGGATTGATTCCATTGGTCATTGCTACCGGTCCGGGAGCTATCGGAAACAGAACGATCGGTGCCTGCGCCCTCGGAGGAATGCTCTTCGGAACTATTTTCGGAGTAATCATTATTCCTGGTCTGTATTACATTTTCGGCACACTGGCTGATGGCCGTAAGCTGATCAAAAATGAGGATGACAGTTCTTTAACAGAAGACTTTGTTCACGCAATAGACAATTTTCCAACAACAGATGAAACCGAAGACAATGCGCACTAAAAATAAAATAGGAAGCTGGTTAATCATTGCAGCGCTGGCAGTCAGTGTTACAGCCTGTAAAGACCTGAAAATAGCTTTCAAGACGGAAAATAAAACGACTCCTGAGTCGTACCTGGGAGCTGTCTCTAAAGACAGCACCAATACAGCAGATATCAAGTGGAAGGATTACTTCAAGGACCCAAACCTGGTTGCCCTGATCGATACAGCATTGAAAAACAACCAGGAATTGAACATTACGATGCAGGAAATCAACATTGCCAAAGCGGAAGTAAGAGCCAAGAAAGGGGAATTCCTGCCTTCTGCCGGTGTCCGCGTTGGTGCCGGAGTGGAAAAAGTGGGAGAATATACCCGTGACGGTGCGGTAGAAAAAAACCTGCCGATTCATGACGGAAAAGCCTTCCCAGAACCACTTGGTGATCTAATGGTCGGTGTAAATGCATCCTGGGAAATCGATATCTGGCGTAAATTACGAAACGGAAGAGATGCCGCCGCATCCCGTTACCTGGCGAGTGTGGAAGGGAAAAACTTCATGGTCACAAACCTCGTTGCTGAAATTTCCGAATCGTATTACGAATTGATGGCTTATGACAACAAGCTGGAGATTTTGAAGCAAAACTTAGAGATCCAGAAAAATGCCCTGGAAATTGTGAAGCTTCAAAAAACGGCCGGTGAAGTCACCGAATTAGCGGTTAAGAAGTTCGAAGCAGAGGTTTATAAGAACCAAAGTCATTTGTTCTATATCCAGCAGCAGATAGTTGAAGCAGAAAACCGGATCAACTTCCTGGTCGGACGTTTTCCGCAACCTGTTCAGCGCAATTCTGCAGCATTCCAGCAAATGGTGCCGGATACGATTTACAGCGGAATTCCTTCCCAATTGTTGCAGAATCGTCCGGATATCCGACAGGCGGAACTGGACCTGGCTGCTTCCAAACTGGATGTCAAAGTTGCAAGAGCACAGTTCTACCCTTCCCTGCGCATTACTGCCGGAGTTGGTTACCAGGCTTTCAATGTGAAGTACCTGGTCACTTCGCCGCAATCGCTGCTGTATAACATTGCCGGTGATTTGATTGCTCCGCTGATCAATCGAAATGCGCTAAAAGCAAAATACGCTTCTGCGAATGCAAAGCAGTTTCAGGCTGTTTACAAATACGAACAAACGATCCTGAACGCTTACATCGAGGTAACAAACCGGGTAACGAAAGTTCAGAACCTGAAGAGCAGTTACGATTTGAAGCAAAAGCAAGTGGATGCCATGAATCAATCCATTACGATTTCAACCAACTTGTTCAAGTCTGCAAAGGCAGATTACATGGAGGTCTTGATGACACAACGGGATGCGATTGAAGCCAAGTTTGACCTGATTGAGATTAAACAGGAACAGCTCTCCAACATAGTAAGTGTATATCAGGCACTGGGAGGTGGATGGAGATAATAATCACCGTAAGTTAAAATTAAATGGATAAGTGAAAAGCATCGGTCGGTTGGCCGGTGCTTTTTTTGCTTACTATTGTGTCAATCGTGATTCAATAAAATGAAAATAAAAGCATTCGCTATCCTAATATTTCTTCTAATAACGGCAGCCATCATTGTATATATTGACTATGGCATCCGGAATTATGGCCTGAGATTTTATATGGGTAAAGACGAAGGCTATTTCGTACGTTTCGAATCCATCGTTATTTTAAGTACGGCGTTTTACACATTGAATGCTATTCAACCAAAAAGAAAATTGGTGGATTATTTCGGCTATACATTCGCTGGGTTCTTTATCGGAATCATTGCGGGCATTAGCTGTTACATGATCCTCCCTTTGAATGATTCAGGATTAACTTATCACATTGTTTCCGTCTGCATCTCTTATATATCGCTTTATTTAATCAGAATGTTGAAGCGAACGATCACAAAAAAGGCATCCGCTAAATAACGAATGCCTTCCAAATATGTAAGATTTAGTATTTACACATTAAATCTGAAATGCATGATGTCGCCATCCTGCACAATGTATTCTTTTCCTTCTACTTTAAACTTCCCGGCTTCTTTTACTGCTGCTTCGGAACCCAAAGTTGTGTAGTCGTCGTATTTCATCACCTCAGCACGGATAAATCCTTTCTCGAAATCCGTGTGGATTACTCCTGCAGCCTGCGGAGCAGTTGCACCTACAGGAACCGTCCAGGCTCTTACTTCTTTCACCCCAGCCGTAAAATAAGTCTGCAGGTTCAACAATGCATAAGCCGAACGGATCAAACGGTTCACACCCGGTTCTTCCAACCCTAGTTCTTCCAGGAACATCTGACGTTCTTCATAGGTTTCCAATTCGGAAATATCTGCTTCGATCTTTGCTCCAACGATCAGGATCTGTGCATTCTCATCTTTTACCGCCTCACGAACTGCTTCAACGTGTGCATTTCCCGTTTTAACAGCAGATTCCTCCACGTTACAAACATACATCACCGGCTTGGATGTAATCAATTGGAACTTTTTCACGATCTCATACTCATTCTCATCGAAATCCATGGAACGAACGGATTTTCCTTTTTCCAATGTTTCTTTGATGGCTAAAGCCAAGTCGTTTTCCTTGATTGCTTCTTTGTCCCCTGATTTGATGACACGTGCCAAAGACTGGATTCTTTTTTCAATCGATTCCAAATCTTTCAATTGCAATTCGATATCAATGATTTCTTTATCACTTACCGGATCAACGCGTCCGTCAACGTGGATAATGTTCCCGTCTTCAAAACAGCGCAGTACGTGCAGAATAGCATCTGTTTCACGGATATTTGCTAAGAATTGGTTCCCCAAACCCTCTCCTTTCGAAGCACCTTTCACCAAACCGGCGATATCTACGATTTCCATGGTTGTCGGAACAACTCGCTCCGGATTTACCATCGATTCCAATTTCTCCAAACGCGGATCAGGAACAGAAATGGTTCCTACATTCGGTTCGATCGTACAGAAAGGAAAGTTCGCAGATTGCGCTTTAGCGTTAGATAAACAATTAAACAAAGTCGACTTACCCACATTCGGCAAACCAACAATTCCGCATTTCAATGCCATAGAAAAAATTTTTGCAAAGGTAATTTATAATTGCAAATGATTTCACAGAAAGTATGTTTGCATCAAGATATTATTCCTTCACTGCTTTAAACGTTTGTTTTAAGTCCGATCCAACCCGAAACAAATAAATGCCCCGCGATAAATGACTCATATCCACGGATGTGTTTTCCAAATCTATCCTTCCTGTCAACATCAACTTTCCGGTATGGTCATACACAAAGTAGTCTGTACCCAATTCGTCTATGCCGGTTTGAATGGTAACCTGACTTTTTACAGGGTTGGGAAATAGCGAAAATGCATTCGTTGCTTCAGATGTTTCGGACAATCCGGCAGTCGTTCCGAAGCTTAGTGAACACGTGTCCTGATCGAAGGCGTCTATACCATAAACAAAAACCGCCGTTAATGGTTCACAAGCCAAAGATCCGCTTAACGTAACCGCATAATCATTGGTAGTTTGCCCGATCTGAGCAAAAAAAGACATTCCGCCTGTTGCCACTGTATCACCATTACAGTCAAGCACCGCAGAAACATAGGGGTAATTAACATAAGTAGTTGAAGGTGCAGAAAATTGAATGCTCACGTTGTACACATTTGGATCAACCTGATCCGGATTTATTCCCAAAACTGTAAAATCAGCGCAGGAAACGGATTGAGCCAAGCATGTGCAGGAGAAGCCAATAGTTGTAAATACTGCAAGTAATAAGGATTTCGTTTTCATATTTTTAGTTTTAAGTGAATTTTCGTGCTTTGCTTTTTATTAAAACAAAGGTATATCCGTGTACTTGCACAGGTGTTATGAAAAACCGGTAATTACTTATGAATATCCGTCAATAGGAAGTGAATCTGCTGTAGGTAAATGATTTAGCATTAAACTTCGATTAAGCACAACTTGTCTCACCTGTACGGGAAAGCTCCGGGTGATACGTCAGTTAATGGTAAATTGCATACATAGTGGCAGATTCTGGTTACTTTCCTGTCAAACTGACACGCAGCTTGAAAGATGTAAAACATTAATATTCAACACATTAATTCTCACTCAAATATTAGCGGTTCGTTATTTTTTCTTTTATCGGTTGATAGTAAAATATCGTTACACCAGAGTCAAGAATTTTTGTGTTTAAAAGTTTCAAAATAATTTGTTCTTTTATTTGGTCAAATAATGGTAACCCTTTCCCTTCAATTATAGGATGAATACAAATTTGAAGTTCGTCTACAAGATTATTGTTTAATAATTCAATAATTAAACTCCGACTTCCAATTAAAATATCTTTTCCTGCTTGTTGTTTGAGTTCAATAATTGTTTCCTGAAGCGATTTGTCTGAAATCTGCGCACTTTCCCAACTAGTATTTTTTAGAGTTTTGGAGAAAACAAGTTTTGGGATCCTGTCTATTGAAATTGCAAAGTCGTCCATTGATTTTTTACCTGATGGATTTTGCAAAAGTGTTTGCCAAAATTGCATT
>CBINBC010000046.1:0-37959 GCA_966248825.1 uncultured Fluviicola sp. | reverse complement strand
AAGGAATAAAACAGTACCAAAGATGCCACGTTCACCATTCCTGCAATGAGAGCGGTGAATACACCCAGTCTTAAATTATCCTGGAAAGTCCTGCTATTACTGAATCTGCGAAGCATATAGTCTTAATTTTAATTGTTTTGAAATCCACTTTAGCGGATATTTCATCGATCCGTCAGCTGATGAACCCTTAGTTGATTTTTTTAAGTGTAATCTTCACGATTCCGCGCGCATGCACATCCGTATCAAAGTGAAGAATCAATTCATTTTTCTTCAGGGATTCGACCGAGTAAACTTCTGTCGTTCCATCAGCATTTAATAATGTCAGGATGCGCCCCCTATCTTTCAAGCGCCATTTAGCCCAATGTTCTTTCCCATTGCGTTCATGAAGCTTAATGCTGTAATTCTTTCCGAAAGTCCAATTCTCAAATTCATGGATTACCAGATGGTTTGCGATATCAACCCGCTCATCGGTACCGATTTCCTGCTTCACCTTCTCATCCATATTATTTCTGTCATACACCCACGAAACCTCTTTCCACTCGCCTACTATCGCCACTTCAGGATAAGCGGAATGACTGAACACATAATAGCCGAATGAGGTCAGTGTGATCACTGCAATACATGCTGATATGACTAATTTTCGTTTCATATTAATGAAGTGACAATTATTTGATTGGATTTGTTCGAGTACTGGTTGTTATCCCAGGCAATCAATTGTTTTTTGACTTTCGATTTTTGTAAGAATGGAATAACATCCATACTCTTTTTATGAGACCAGTCGAAATTCAGTTCATACGGAATAATAATGCGGTCGACCTTGTTGGTTTCCGTAAACTGTTCGAAGGAACTTTGAGTAAAACCTGTGAAAAAAACGACTTGGATAGAAGCTACTTTCGGGATTAATTCTTTTTCCAAATCATAGAGTTTTTCCAGGTACTCTTTTCCTGCCATTTCAATCTTCAAATCGCTCTGGTCAAAGAACAGCAGGTCTGAAATGGAATTTGAAAGGTAGATTCCATGTACCAAAAGCACATTTATCGAATCCTCTGATTGAAATTGAAGTAATGCTTTTAGAGGTTCCAGTGAGGAAACTTTAAAATCCGTCGGTATAAGAATTGTTGTGCTCATTTCTATTTGTTTTGACCAAATTTAGAGCACGGTCATAAGGACGGTATAAGAGCCGGATTAAAACGGGATTAGAATTTTAAATTTAACTTTTCTTTAGGATTTATAGGGAATAACAAGACTCACCAAAGTTCCTTTTTCTTCTTCCGAATGAACGATGATTTTCCCTTTGTGCTGGCGCATGATATTCCTGGTGAGCGGTAAACCGATTCCGTATCCTTCAAAAGAAGTTGTATTGGAGGCCCGGAAGAATGGATCATAAATATGGCTCAGGTCCTGGGGAGGAATACCAATCCCGTTATCCTTAACATGAATGGAGATAGTTTCTTTCGTGTGGCTTAGATAAATTCTCACATCCTGGTTTTCGGAATATTTCGATGCATTCAACAAAACATTGGACAAAGCCAGCTGAAGCAGTTGTGAGTTTCCTTTTATTTCCAAAGCATACAAGTTTTCAGGAAGCGTACTAAAATCAAACCTGATCTTGTTACCCGGAATAATCCGATTGACTGTTTCTATTGTTTCGAAAATAAGTTCATCAACCCGTAGATTCTCAATGGTCATCTTCTTTCCATCAAAACCTGTTTGAGCAAGAAACAACAATGCTTTTGTTTTTTTATTCAGTTTCTCCGCTTCTTCCAGGATATGATTCAGAGCAATCTTATACTCTTCAGCACTTCTGTCTTTGCTCAGCATCAAATCTGCCTGTCCAATGATACTTGTAAGTGGTGTGTTTAATTCATGCGAAGCATTACTGATGAAATTATTCTGTGTTTCGAAGCTGGTTTCCAACCGATCCAGCATACTGTTCATGGTCGTGATGAGCTCCCCCAATTCGTCGCCCTCTTGTTTATTCTGAATTCTGAAATGCAGGTTTTCCGTACCAATGTTATGAACGCTTGTACTTAAATCTGTGATCGGTTTTATAAGTCTTTTAGACAACCAAAGCGAAACAATAATGATTAAAAATACGGTACAAAAAAACATCGATATCAACAATCCACCTAAGTAATGCTTGTACTTTGTATAATACATGTTTTTAGCGGAAGTATAAACCACGTAACTTTTCCCTTGTTTCGTAACATAGATTTTCCCGTATCTCAACAGGTTTTTACTTCGTTCCTTTGCACTTTTATGCTTTATAACTTTGTAAATAAAATTGGAGTCTTCTTTCGCCTGCCTGGAATTGAGCATGGGTTTTCCGGAATCATCCAACTCTATCACGATGCTTTTTTCATGCGGTAATTTTTCCAGGTATTCCTGTTTGAATTCTTTTACATACTCCTTATCTCCACGATGGTCCAGCTCTATACGAATGGTTGTATTGGTACGTGTCTCCAACCGGTCATAAAAATCATTAAACACATAATTTGAAGACAAAACATAAACTACCGTACTGAATAACAATACTAACACAACGAAGGTAGTACTCAGCAGCCATATGATCCGTACCCGGATTTTCATTCTTCCTCTCGCATTACGTACCCCATTCCAATTACGGTATGAATTAACCTGGGACCACCGAATTGCATCAGTTTCTTTCGCAGATAATTCACATAAACATCCACCACATTGGTTCCCGATTCAAAACCAATACCCCATACTTCCTCCAAAATATCCATCCTGGAAAACACTTTCCGGGGATTCATGACAAAAAGCAGCAATAAACGGTACTCTGTCGATGTAAGACTAATCAGATTTCCATTTCTTGTAACTGTTTTCCGGTCATCATCTATAACAAGGTCTCCAAAATTAAAATGGACACTGTGATTTGTTGATTGGTTATCAATCCTTCTGAGTAATGATTTTACTCGTGCATTCAGTTCAATGAATTTGAAAGGTTTAGGCAGGTAATCATCTGCTCCGGAATCCAGTCCCAGAGCAACATTTTCCGGAGTTCCAAGGGCCGTAAGCATCAATATAGGTACCTGGCTGGTTTCTCGGATCTTTGAACAGACCTGCATTCCATTTAGTCCGGGAAGCATAATATCCAATATGATCAAATCCGGGTTCCAAAAATGGAATTCGTCCAGACCTTTCAGTCCGTTGTTGGCAATTTTGGTTTCGAAGTTCTCTTCCGTAAGTCCTTTTTGGACCAACGAACTAATTTGCGGATCGTCTTCGATTATCAATATTTTTTTCACTGAAAATGGATTGAGAGCTAAAATTAGTAAAAAGTGAGAGAACAAAAATTTTAATCAAAAAATAATAATCAATTGGAAATCAATATTCTAAATCAAATTCTGTTCGCTAATTTGCGAACAGTCGAATTCCCGAATTCTGAAATTTTCGACTTTATTTTTCCAAAACCGCTTGATTCATGAGCTGTTTTTTCCTAACTTAATTTAGAAAGCTTTTTATTCATTTAATTTTCAATACATTATGCCAACTTCAAAACCTCAGGATTATTCTCCGAAACAAATTTCCATTTCACTTACAGGAAGAGCTCTTGCTCATCCATGTAGAATCAAAATGATTGAATTACTTATTAAGTATCCGAATTTGACGAACAGGGAATTAACAGAAATACTGAATCTATCCAAATCCACCGTTCACCTTCATCTCAAAAAACTATGGGATGCAGGATTAATCAATATCAATTATTTTCCTCATTCGCTCGGTATTGAAATAACCCCTGAACAAATTAAGAACTACAAAAAATTAGAAGCGCTCTTTAATTTTGAGACAAGAAAGACTTATCATTTGAGTCATCTGGAGTAAATTTGTTCAAAAAAAGAAAATGGTCATCGATCAAAACATCCTTGAGGCGCTAAAAACAGGGGCAACAATTCTTTATCCATCCGATACTATTTGGGGAATTGGTTGTGATGCAACTAATGAAGAAGCTTGTCAACGAATTTTGGAAATTAAAGAGCGACCGGAGAATAAGAGCTTTATCCTATTGGCCGACAGCTTTCAGATGATTGAAAAATACATCCCTGAATTTCCGGATGTGTGCTATGACCTGGTCGATTTGTCCGACAAACCTTTAACGATTATTTATCCTAACGCCCAGGGCCTGGCTCCAAGTGTTCTGGCAAAGGACGGTTCTGTGGGAATCCGGTTGACGAAAGATCCCATTTGCCTTGCATTGATACGCAGTATCCGCAAACCTTTGGTATCTACCTCGGCAAACATTTCCGGTAAGCCTTTTCCAACCAATTTCAATAACATCGATCCGAAAATCAAAGAGCGCGTTGATGCTGTACTTGAATTACGTACTTCCGAGCAACTTTCAACTCCTTCTCAGATAATCAAAATCGGATTAGACAGTTCCATCCAGGTTATCAGAAGCTGATTGCACTTAATTCTGTAACTTTGCACCCGCATGCAAACAGAAAATTTCGCTCATAAACTCAAACACCCTGTTTTTAAGGTTGTTTCTCAGATCATTACCAAAAAAGGCTTGGAAGCTTATGTAATAGGTGGATTTGTGCGTGATTTATTATTGGATCGACCATCCAAAGACATCGACATTGTTGTGGTAGGAAATGGAATGGAATTGGCTCAAGCGGCCGGAGAGAAACTGCGTGTAAAAAAAGTCAACCTGTTTAAGAATTTTGGTACCGCGCAATTCAATTACAAAGATTTGGATGTCGAATTTGTTGGTGCACGAAAAGAATCTTACCAAAGAGATTCCCGAAAACCTATAGTAGAAGACGGAACCCTGAGTGATGACCAGAAAAGACGCGATTTCACCATCAATGCTTTGGCACTTGACCTGCGCGAAGAAACTTTTGGAAATCTTATTGATCCGTTCAATGGCCTGGCAGATTTGGAAAAGGGAATTCTTCGAACACCACTTGATCCGGACACAACTTATTCCGATGATCCTTTGCGGATGATGCGGGCAATACGCTTTGCAACACAATTGGATTTTCAAATAGAAGTCAGCAGTTTGAAATCAATCCTGGAAAACGCCTCCAGATTGGAGATCATTTCAAAAGAACGTATCATGGATGAACTAAATAAGATCATCCTGGCAAAAAAACCATCAAGAGGATTTGAACTATTAAATTCCACCAAACTATTGCATCAGTTTTTTCCGGAGATGATAGCATTACATGGAGTGGAAACAAGAGAAGGGAAAAGTCATAAGGATAACTTTTATCATACATTGGAAGTATTAGACAATGTAGCACTGCATTCCGATAATTTGTGGTTAAGGTGGAGTGCGATCCTCCACGATATTGCAAAACCTCCTACAAAACGATTTGATACACAAGTCGGATGGACCTTTCACGGACATGAAGAATTGGGGGCAAGAATGGTCCCTAAGATATTTGCCCGATTAAGGCTTCCTCTCGACCTGAAAATGAAATATGTGCAGAAACTGGTCCGACTTCATCTGCGACCAATTGCACTGGTGAAAAGCAATGTGACCGATTCAGCTGTAAGACGTTTACTTTTCGAAGCCGGAGACGATATCGACGATCTGATGACTTTGTGCAATGCAGACATCACTTCCAAAAACGAATTCAAAGTTAAGAAATACAAGAAGAACTTTGAATTAGTTGTGGAGAAATTAAAAGCGGTAGAAGAAAAAGATCATGTGAGAAATTTCCAGCCGCCTATTTCGGGTGAACTGATCATGTCAACCTTTAATATCGGACCATGCGGAGAAATCGGAACTATTAAAACCCGCATAAAAGAAGCTATCCTGGAAGGAGAAATTCCAAACGACTTTGAAACGGCAAAAAAATTGATGCTTCAAATCGGAGAAGAAATCGGCTTGACAGTTCAAAAGGAACCATAAAGTTCAGTAGCTAAAAGAATGGAAGATTGAACCTTTTAAACTCTTTGAACGGTTGAACAGTTTAAACTTTTCAATTTTACCTTCTAACTTTTCAATTTAAAGTATTTTTGTAAAAAAACAACTGCATGGGTGCGCTAAAATTCCGCGTGTTATTAGATTCTGAAAAAGATCAGGAAATATTCAGAGACATTGTCATCAACGAAGATGAGAACTTTGAATCATTCTATCGGGCTATATTGAATGCTTTCAACTTTGAAGGCAAAGAAATGGGTTCATTCTTTATGTCAAACGATGAATGGGACAAAGGTCATGAGATCAGCTTGATGGATATGAGTTACTCCGATGAAGATACGGAAATTACAAGCGTGATGTCAGAAGCTAAGCTGAGTAATTTTATGGAAGTGTCGGACCAAAAGATTATCCTGGTTTACGATTTCCTGAGAATGTGGATCTTCCTGATCGAATTGCAAGAGCGCACCGAAGAAACACCGGATAAACCACAAGTAGCACTGGCTGTTGGGACTGCTCCGCCGGAAGATTCAAAGATGATCCAGGACGACGCTTTTTTTGGAGAAGAAGAAGACGAAGATTTCGATGATTTTGACGAAGATTTCGGCGATGGTTACGACGAAGACGATCTGTCAGGTTACGAAGAATACGAATATTAACAAGACTAAATAGACATAAGACTAAAGACCAAAGACAGATTCACTGTCCATTGTCTCGAGTCTAATGTCTTGAGTCTTATAGTCTAAAAAGATGAACGAAAAAAAATACGGCGATCCGATTGGAGCAGCCATCAAAGAATACGCAGATAAAAGACGTCCGGAAGATATTATTGTCTCCTCCGACATTTGTGAAGACGATATCATTCCTTTGGAAGTACTTTTCAGAAAATACGATGAAATGCCTCCGATTGAACAAAAGGCGTTATCCCTGGCAAGAGGCCATGTACTGGATGTTGGTGCCGGAGCAGGAATTCACGCTACTTATCTCCAGGACCTTGGATTCAAGGTCGACTGTATCGATATTTCAGAAGGAGCTGTTGAATATTTGAAAAGCAACGACCTGAATGCGGAACGCGTCAATTTCTTTTCATTGAAAGATCGAAAATACGATACGATTCTGATGCTGATGAATGGAATCGGGATTGCGGGCAAACTATCAAACCTGGAAAGAACATTGGAGCATGCTAAATCACTGTTGAATCCGGGAGGAAAGATCTTATGTGACTCTTCAGATATCCATTCGTTGTACGAAGATGAAGACGGAGCATTGTGGGTAGACCTGAATACGGAATACTACGGAAATTTCCGCTTTCAGATGAAATACAAAAAACAAAAAGGCCCTTGGTTTGACTGGCTGTACGTGGATTTTGACAATTTATTCCAGGCAGCTAGGAAAGTTGGCTTGAAAGCGAGCCGTGTCCTGGAAGAAGACGATCATTACCTGGCAGAAATAACACTGGAGAAATAATATGCGCTTGCTTACCTGGATCTTCCTACTCCTTTCGGGTTTTGTTTTCGGACAGAATAATTCGCTGCTGTATCAGGTGAAAGGGAAAGACAAAAAGGTCTCATACTTATTTGGAACGATCCACATGATCCCGGATTCGCTCTACTATTTCCCCGGAAAACTGGACAAAATCATTGCCAAATCAGATGAAATCATTTTAGAGATCGCAAATCTTTCGGATCAGAAGGAAATGATGAAATTAATGGCTCTTGATTCAGGTTCATGCTTCGATATTTTTACCCCGCAGCAGAAAGATTCAGTCATTAATTGGGGAGCAGCATTGACCGGGATTACTCCTGCACAGTTTGAAAAAGGATTTGAAAAAGTAAAACCTTTTACCTTGCTGCAGCTGAGTTTCCAAAAAATGATTACCGGAAAAATCCGTATGGTCGATATGGAAATCGAGTCCAAAGCCAAGAGTGATCATATTCCGGTAAGCGGATTAGAAACGGTAGAATACCAAATTTCCATCTTTGATAAAATTCCGGCAAAAGAAATGGCTGAATTCATTATGAAAACAGTCAGAGATCCGGAAGAAGGTGAAAAGACTTTCAGGGAAATGGCCTTGTTCTATTATCAGCAGGACTTAGAAAGTCTGGCCAAACTAATCCTTGAAAACGACGAATTAGGCAGCTCTGCTGAAGAACTTCTAGACAAAAGAAACCATAACTGGATCCCAAAAATGGAAGAACTGATGAAAACCAAAGCCTGCTTTTTTGCAGTTGGTGCCGGACATTTAGGCGGACCAAACGGAGTAATCGAATTACTGCGCCAAAAAGGATATGAAGTAACCCCCGTTCGATATTAATATGCGTAATCTGTTAGTTATACTATTGACCGGCTCTCTGGTTTTGAGCTGCAACACTTATTCGGAAGAAGAGAAAACAGGCTTCGTTTCAAAAGCAGAAGAATATGCCAAAAAACATCGCTGGAATTACGAAGCAATGGATGGCGGGTTAATTGTGGAAGTCCTGGAAAAAGGAACCGGAACCGAAAAAATCCAGCGAGGAAGCGAACTGGAACTTTCCTACAAAGGAACGCTCACAAATGGTCGTAAATTCGACCAAACAGAACCCGGAAAACCATTTAAGTCCAATTTAAAAGGATTGATCGGAGGATTTCAGTTAGGCCTTTTGGGACATGTCGCCGGAACGAAACTACGCATGGTTGTTCCGCCTCATTTGGGTTATGGAGACGATGCTTTGGATAAAATCCCAGCGAATTCAACCCTTATTTTTGAGATTTCGGTTGAAAAGGTCTTCTGAATTCAAAGAATTCATAACGTAAGTTAAACGCTAAGCTTTTACTTTCATTATAGCTCGTTTTTCCCGGTGTGAATTGAAAAGCGATTCCGTAGTTCACTTCAAATCCCAGCCTGACTCTTTTAAAGAATTGATTTTTCTTTGACAAGGCAAAACTGATGTCCAAAGGCACGGATATCAATAATCCCTTCGCCATTTTTGCTGTATAATCCGCTGTTTGTGTTTCATTCAAAACAGGTGCCGGAACCGGCGGCTGATAATTGTTCTCATTCACGCCTTCTATGTAATAATTATCTCTGACTTGAGACTGTACCACCGAGGGCTTTGCAAACAGGAAATACAGATCCAAACCGGTCTCGAATTGGAAAATCCGGTCAGGTCTCAATGCAAAACGCTCTCCGATTCCGATCATGGTCGATTTCACGCGGTAATATTTTTGAATATCCTGCCTCCTGTTTCCGATTACATAATAGGGACTTCCCGTTTGACTGGAGTTTAAAGTGTCAATAACGGTTTTGTTTTCGTGAAACCAATAACCGGAAGTCTGCGCTTCTGGTCCGAATCCGAAATGAATGGTGGTCGAGAACTTAACGTTTTTATCAGCCCATTTTTCTTTACTATTCACGAAATAAAAAGAGAACACATTATAAGTGTCATCTAATTCCTTTCCCAAATAATCCGCACCGTTCGGGTTTACCTGGAAAGAATCAGGAACCTGGAATCCGGGAGTTAATCGATGCCAGCCCGCATCCGAAAAAGCAATTTTATTGGGGTTAATAATTCCAATATTCGCTTTAAAAACATACGAAATCGCTTTCGGTTTAATGGAATCTTGTTTTTGAGAAAAGCTTACTGTTGTGATTACCAGGAATAAAAAAGGGATAAAGGTTTTCATCAGTTGGTTTTAATACCCCAAAATTAGCAATTAAACCTTTATCCTTTCTTCGGTTTATCAAAAAGCAAAACGAAAATTCATTCCTCCGGTCATATTGAAATTCGTGGTGATCAATCCGCCTGTAAAAACAGTTGCCAATCCGGGATTCAGCTCCGCTCCTATCCGCATCCGGCTTGCCACCGGACTTTTTCGGGATAATTTGAAACTCATTTCCAATGGCACGCGCATAAGTAATCCCATGATAAAATTGCTAGAAAATGTTTCTGCACGGCTTTCATTCAATAAAGGTTGTTGATAAGCATATGCCTGACTCTCATCCGGCAATCCCTCTATCAG
Source organism: uncultured Fluviicola sp. (assembly GCA_966248825.1). GTDB lineage: Bacteria > Bacteroidota > Bacteroidia > Flavobacteriales_D > Crocinitomicaceae > Fluviicola. Next base: position 28,070 of record CBINBC010000046.1, on the reverse strand, counting down.
GTAAGTATCCAGGTAAGAAGCTCTGGTTTCACTAAGTATACTCATCATACATAAGGCATCAAACCCTGTCTCAAACTGAAACAATCTGGCAGGATTCGTAGCAATGTGCTGACCAACTCCAAACACAACCGTTTTTGAAGTATATCTTTTTACAATCGTTTGGTTTCTGTTTCCGTAAACATAATATTCCATCCCATTTTGACTGGATGTCAGCGTATCTATCATTTGTCTGTTTTCATGATACCAGCGTTTTTCAGCCATTAACTCAGGCCCGTAACCTAACTGAAAAGTTGTTGTTGCAAGGAATTTACGCCCCGGTTGTTTAGCCGCTCCGTTTATCAGTGAGAAAGAAAACATGTAATACTGGTTGGCAGAAGTCGAGCCGTTATTGTTGTTGATATCCACCCCATTGAATGAGGTTGTCAACGAATCCGGGATATCAAAACCGGGAGTTATTTTGTCCCACTGAGATCGGGTGAAATCAAAGTCAACACTGTTGGCCATTCCATGTGTCATCTTTACGATAAAACGAGGATTTTTAGTGTTTGAAGAATCGGCTTGCTGGGAAAAACCAATTCCGGTAATCAATACTGATAAAAGAGCTATGCAGGTTTTCATAAAATAAATTTTAATGACTGATTAACAGCTCAATCGCCGATTTATTGTGCTTGGACATCAAAAACCTCCATCGAAATGGTCCGGCTAAAAACTTAATTGATAATCATCTGCTGATTAATTACAGGTACTATTTCGAGTCCTATCTATGTGCCAAAGGCGTAGTCATTCGTTAAGCAAATCAGCCCGATCTGCGGAATCTGCTTGTCCCAAAAAGAACTGTGTCGAAAACGCAGATTCAATCATTATGATTCTTTGCCTTCTCCTTCTCTTTGTGGTAAATAAAACAAGGCTGTGCCAAAGACGCAGACATTTAATCTCAAAGTGAAAAAAGCTGGATTTCGAAACATAAAATCACTCAAAACATTGTTAAAACAAAAAGAAACCGCTATTTTTGAATCGCATTTTAAAAACGAAATCTAATTTCTCAAACATGAGTGTTCTAGTTAATAAAAACTCTAAAGTAATTGTACAAGGATTCACAGGTAGTGAAGGTACTTTCCATGCAGGTCAAATGATTGAATATGGAACAAACGTTGTTGGTGGTGTGACTCCTGGGAAAGGTGGCTCAACTCACCTGGATCGTCCTGTTTTCAATACAGTTGCTGACGCAGTAGCTAAAACTGGTGCTGATGTTTCTATTATTTTCGTTCCGCCTGCATTTGCAGCTGATGCTATTATGGAAGCTGCAAACGCTGGAATTAAAGTAATAGTTTGTATTACGGAAGGTATTCCGGTAAATGACATGGTGAAAGCAAAAGAATACCTGAAAGGAACAGGAGCTCGTTTGATCGGGCCAAACTGTCCGGGTGTTATTACTGCTGATGAGGCGAAAGTGGGGATCATGCCAGGGTTCGTTTTCAAAAAAGGAAAAATTGGTATTGTTTCCAAATCCGGAACTTTGACATATGAAGCAGCTGACCAGGTTGCAAAAGCAGGTTTGGGAATTACAACTGCAATCGGTATCGGTGGAGACCCGATCATCGGTACAACAACAAAAGAAGCCGTAGAATTATTAATGAACGATCCGGAAACGGAAGGTATCATTATGATCGGTGAGATCGGCGGTAGCTTAGAAGCAATTGCTGCTCGCTGGATCAAAGAAAACGGTACAAAACCGGTAGTTGGATTTATCGCCGGTGAAACAGCTCCGAAAGGACGTACGATGGGTCACGCAGGTGCAATCGTTGGTGGTGATGACGATACTGCAGAAGCTAAAAAACGTATCATGCGCGAGTGTGGAATCCATGTAGTTGATTCCCCTGCTCACATTGGTTCGAAAATGGCCGAAATTTTAGGAGTTACAGCGTAATCGCTCTAATTAATACTACAAGGTCCCCTCGGCTGAGCCGGGGGGATTTTTTATTTTACAAAAGTCTGACGTAATTTCGCAATTATGTCAAAGAATCCATTCGATTGATTACCTTCAGGTTATCGTTCGAACAAACAAGCCGATATGGACAAACAACGCAAATTCAAACAATACGAATCACAAGACCCCGGGCTAGGAACAGCTTACCAAAAATCAGTCAAACGAATCCTGAACGAAGATGGCTCCTACAATATCAAACGGATTGGAACCATCCGCATGCTCAAAGACTTTTACAAATATTTAGTCGACCTAAATGCCTGGAAATTCGGTTTTTTCCTGGTAGGAAGCTTCTTGGTCGCAAACCTTTTCTTTGCAGGTATTTATTGTTTGATCGGAACGGAGCATTTACACGGAATCAATCCGAACCAAAATGAATTTGTTGCCGCATACTATTTCAGTGCGCAAACATTCACAACCGTGGGATATGGGGCCATTGCTCCTGTTGGGAATCTAACCTCCTTCGTTGCAGCCATGGAAGCTTTTGTAGGATTAATTGCTTTTGCCATCGCAACAGGTTTGATCTATGGCCGTTTTTCGAGACCATCCACCAAAATTGCTTTTTCGCACAATGTGATTATTACCCCGCACAAAGATCAAATGGCCCTGATGTTCAAAATTGTCAATCAGCGAAACAGCGTACTTCTAAACACAAAAGTTCACGTCAACCTGTCGTTGGTAGATGAAGATTCGGAATCGGCCATGCTAAAAAGGCAATATTACACTCTTCCCTTAGAAGTTGATTTCGTGCGCTACTTTCCGCTTACCTGGACACTTGTGCACGTAATTAATGAGGATTCTCCGCTATATGATCTCACATTAACCGAAATCAAGGGGAAATTAGCTGAACTCCTCATTATCATTGAAGCTTTTGATGAAACCTATTCGCAAACAGTGATCCGCAAACATTCCTATGCCGAACACCAATGGGCTACCGGTGTAAAATTCAAAAAGAACTTCAGTGCAGACGATACCGGAACAATCATTCTAAACATCAATGAGATCAGTGACCTGGAAGTCCTATCGTAATTCCGAATTCCGATTTCCTAATTATTTGAATCTTTTAAATAACAAAAACGATGTTCTTTTAATCAAGACGCATCTAAAATTCAGCATTGGCAATCCGAATGAGTCATTACACAAAACGGTAACATTACCCATAACTGGAAATCAACAGATTCTTTCACATAAACGACATACCCGAAAAACACCCGAGTACTAACCGACTTACACCCGACTATTAAGCGTCTTTTGTACTATTTTTTAACACACGGTTTTTTATCCGGTTTAAGCAGATTTTGAGTCCAAAACAGATTAAATCCTTACTTTTCAACATTCGAAGCTTTAGCGAAGGCCATTCCCACAATCGTTACCTAACCGGCAAATCATAATTCGGAATTCGGAACCCGGAATTCGGAATTAGTAACTACCTTTGAACTATGACACAATACAGTTCTACTTTGTACCCGGTTATGGAACATTTCTACACTTTACAGGGTGAAGGAAAATACACCGGAACATCTGCGTACTTCATTCGATTGGGAGGATGTGATGTGGGCTGTGTGTGGTGTGACGTGAAAGAATCCTGGGACGCGAACATTCACCCGAAGATGAGCGCAGAAGAACTAAGGAACATTGTTTCCCAATTTCCTGGAGAATTGGTCGTTATAACCGGCGGAGAACCTGCCATGTATGATTTGACCGTCTTAATTGATGCCCTTCATTCAATCGGTAAGTATGTAGCTATTGAAACATCAGGTACCAGTGATTTGGCAGGAGATGTAGATTGGTATACTTTCTCCCCGAAAAAATTTAAAGCTCCGGTAGAAGAAGCATATTTGAAAGCTTCCGAACTAAAAATTGTTATCTTTCATAAATCAGATTTGTCATGGGCAGAAGATCATTCTCAAAAGGTGAATGAAAACTGCGTTCTCTACTTGCAACCGGAATGGTCAAAAAGGGAACAATTATTGCCAACAATTATTGAGTATGTGAAAAATCATCCGAAATGGAAAATATCATTGCAAACTCACAAATATTTAGAAATACCTTAAACATGAAAAACGGATTATTGGTTTTATTCCTACTCGCTCTGGCTTCTTGCTCCACAGCACAAATGACCTACTCTACCAAAAACAAAAAAGCCATTGAACTATTCGAACAAGCCAGAAATGAACCTGGTAAATCAATAGATCCGAAAACACACGGACCAAATTTTGCCGGAGCAATTACCCTTTTGGAGAAAGCATTGGAGAAAGATCCGAATTTTTGGGAAGCTCATATGATGGAAGCTGAATTGTTTGAAGAACTAAATCAACCCTACAAAGCGATTGAGCAATACCGCAAAGCACTGGCCATTAATCCGAACCCAACTTCCGGTGGTGCAGCTTACTTTTATTTGGGAACATTGGAATACAGTGTCGGAGAATACGAAAATGCCATTAAGAACCTGACAACTTTTACACAAGCTAAAGGAGCTCATCCCGAAAATGTTGCCCGCGCAAAGCAAGTCATCAACGATTGTAACTTCGCTGTGGAAGCCATGAAAAACCCTACGCAGTTCAAACCTGTAAATTTAGGCCCTGGTGTAAACACTAAAGACCCTGAGTATTTTCCAACCATTACCGTTGACGGAAAAACCTTATTGTTTACACGTTTGATCGATGATAAACGGGTTAACGGACCTTTTCAAAAGCAGGAAGATTTTTACGTCTCCAATCTGAGCACATTCAATACCTGGGAAATGGCCGTTCCGATGCCGAAAAATATCAATACGGTTAATAATGAAGGTGCTCCAACAATTTCTGCAGATGGACGAAACCTCATTTTTGTAGCATGTTCGGATGAAAGCGGGACAAACTATGGCGATAACCGAAAAGGAAAAGGAAGCTGCGATCTTTTCTACACAAAAAGACTGGGAAATCAATGGATTGATCCTGTAAATCTTCCGGGAGCAATAAATACAGGGAATTGGGAATCACAGCCATCCTTGTCCGCTGATGGAAAAACATTGTATTTTGTGCGAAAAGTGATGTCGCGAAACGGCAGACCTGATTCTGATATTTATACTTCCACTTTAAAGGATGATGGAACCTGGGATACTCCCGTTCGCCTGCCCAATACCATCAATACACCTTACATGGAAGAATCTGTCCTGATCCATCCCGACGGAAAAACCTTGTATTTCTCTTCACAGGGGCATCCCGGAATGGGAGGTTTGGATATTTTCTTATCCAGATTGAATGATAAAGGAGAATGGAGCAAACCTGAAAATTTAGGATATCCGATCAATACCAGTTCCGATGAAAACTCTTTGCTTGTAAGTGCAGACGGAGAAATCGCATTCTTTGCTTCCGACCGTGAAGGAGGATTCGGTGATTTGGATATTTACTACTTCATCATGCCTGAGAAATTCCGTCCGGTGAAAACACTTTACTTTGACGGTTTGGTTTTCGATGCAATCACCAAAAAACCGATCCCCGGGAAATTCTCTCTGATCAATATCAAAACCGGATCTGAAGTGATCAAATCAGAAGCCGACCAGGTAAACGGAACATTTACCGTCTCCCTTCCTATCAATGAAGAATACGCATTATCCGTAAGTTATCCGGGGTATACGTTCTTTTCACAAAATTTCAATATGACACTTGCAGATAACCAGGAATCATTCCACATGGATGTTCCGATGGTACCGTTATCCGCTTCTGGTACACCGACAGCATTGAAAAATGTATTCTTTGATCTGGACAAAGCCACATTACGTCCTGAATCCTACGTAGAATTGAACAAACTGCGTGATTTATTGAAGGCAAATCCGGCTACGAAAATTGAGATTGGCGGACATACAGATACACGCGGTGATGCGGCAGCCAACTTGAAACTTTCTGATGCCCGTGCAAAATCAGTAAAAGATTACCTGATCCAGCAAGGAATTGATGCTTCCCGATTGTCTTCAAAAGGTTACGGTGAAACCATGCCTATCTTCACAGATGAAGCAATTGCGAAAATGACTAAAGAGAGCGAAAAAGAAAAAGCTCACCAGGAAAACCGTCGAACAGAATACAAGATCGTGAAGTAATGCATTTCATCCGTCTCATACGACCTGTCAATTTATTAGTCATAATACTGACTATGTATGGAATACGAGTTTTTTTTATTCCCTACCTGTCGGAAGATGTCTTATTAAAACGGTCACACCCGAATGAAGTACTTGATTATTTCCTGTTGGTGTTTTCAACGGTTTTAATTGCTGCTGCAGGAAATATTATCAATGATTATTTTGATGTAAAAGCAGACCGCATCAATAAGCCCGAGAAGCTGATCATTGGTAAATACATCAAACCAAGATGGGCCATTGTTTCTCATTGGATATTGAATTTTGTTGCTTTTTCGATTGCCTGCTATTTAACCTGGGAATACGAAACATTTTGGTATGTATTTATCCATTTATTGAGTATCAATGTTCTTTGGTTCTACTCTATGTATTTCAAACGAAGATTCCTGATCGGGAATTTGTTTATCGCCGCTTTAACCGGGCTGGTACCGTTGCTTTGCGGTATCCATTTTTTAGGACTTACCACTCCGTTCCAAAGTGCGAATTTCATGAGTGATTTCAAGGAAGGTGCAAACTGGATCTCCCAATTGAACCTGAAAATATTTTTTATCGTGGCTCTCGCCTTTTTTGCTTCTTGTTTAAACCTCGTTCGTGAGATCGTAAAAGATATGGAAGATGTAGAAGGCGATCTTCTTTTGAAAGCAAAAACAATTCCGATCGTTTTGGGGATTAACAAAGCCAGATGGATCTCGTTAATCAGCTTGCTAGCAATTATTGCAGCATCTCTTCCCTTTATCATCCAGGGATATTCGGTTTTCAATGAAACATTCATCCGGGTAATGGCACCTTCATTTCTGATCTATTTATTGCTGATCATTTGTTGCTTGCTATTGCTTAAGAAACCGGAACGAAATCATTTAAAGCGAATTGACCTGATTTTGAAGGTTACCATGCTCATCGGCTGCTGTATGCCTTTTTACTGGTATTTTCTATGAAAGAATTAAAATGGATCCTGGGATCTCAATCTCCAAGGAGAAAAGAACTTCTTGCTGGTATCGGGGTGCAGTTTGAAGTACGGATAAAAGACACGGAAGAAATTTACCCGCCTTCTCTTCCCGCCGAGGAAGTACCCGAATATTTAGCGAAACTGAAAGCAGATGCACTTCTTCCTGATTTAACAGCAGATGAAGCGGTGATCTGCTCGGATACGGTGGTAATCCTTGATGGAAAGATCCTTGGAAAACCTTTCGATTATGAGGATGCCCGCCAAATGCTTTCAAAACTTTCCGGCAGAAAACACACGGTCATCACCGGAGTTTTTATCGGATCGAAAACAAAAAGCGTTTCTTTTTCAGAAAGAACGGAAGTGGAATTTGAAACACTCAGTGATGAAGAAATCAAGTTCTACATCGAAAAATACATGCCTTTCGACAAAGCCGGGTCTTACGGTGTCCAGGAATGGATTGGTTATGTAGCTGTAAAACGCATGGAAGGAACTTATACCAATGTAATGGGACTGCCAACAAATCGATTGTATAACGAATTAAAGAAGTTCACCGCAAATAAATAGGTTTTCATTTTCGGATAATTCGTTTTATGAAATTGGCAAATTTTACTGCTATTTCATTTTTAATACTAAATTTGACGAAAATCACTATTTATGAAACACTACATCTTTTACACCTTACTGGTGCTAATGCCTCTAAGTACGGTATGTTCAGCGCAGACAGCAGATTCCGCAACAATCAGCAGAATCATTGAACGAAATAACAAGTCCCTTTTAAATGCTGTACAGGCTCAAAACAAACCTGTAACTGACACAACTGCCAAAAGTGATAACACTGTTGTAAAGCCGGCAACAACTGTTGGAAGTAAAGCCGTTCAGGACATCATCACCTTCCTGCCGGTTGCATTTTTCAGTGTCCTTGTTTCCATGATCTTTTTCAAATTACGGAAAGACGGAGTAAAATTAAGTGAAATACTGATCGATAAAGAAGCAGTAGCTGAGAGGAAAAAAGCGGTGGCAACAGCAGCAGCAAAAACGCTCGAAACGAAAGCAGACGTTATCAAAAGTAATCCACAAGCTTTTACAAGTCCCGATCAGGTTACTGCAGCTACAGATGCGTTAAATCAACCTGCAACAGATACGGAAGAAGATACTCAAAAATCTCAAAGTACCAGCAGGTTAATCGTATTCATCTGCGGAATCACATCCATTGCTTTGGCTTGTTGTATTTGTACCTTCTATTTCTATAAATCTTTTACAGGAACAGAAAAAGTCGATTTAGGAAACCTTACAAATGTGCTTTATGGTTTGGGGCTGGGAGTATTGCCTTATGGATTCAATAAAATTGCAGCTGCCTTGAAGTAGTTTGTATAAAACAGATAGGGGCGCGATTAATCGCGCCCCTATCTGTTTATCTGAAATTTGATCTTATTGCTTCACAAACGGTGTCATTTCCGAACCGTTATCTCCGCTTACCCGAACCAGGTAATAACCCCCTTGCAAATCGCCAACCTGGAAATCTGCCGCATAGGTTTGGTTGATATTCGTCACCGACTGGTGCTTCACCACACGTCCATTCATATCAATCACTTCGATTCTTGCATTGCTTCCAACATTACCAACCAACTCTACGCGAATTTTATCCGAAGAAGGATTCGGGAAAACAAGTAATTCATTATTCTTTACCTCTTCATTTAAATTCAGTGCAAAACCAACAGAGAAGTTGTAACGGTGGTAAGAACCGAAGTCCGCAGGGAATATTTCCTGCATGGCACCAGACACTTTTCTTACTCTGAAGGAACCGGTTGTTTCACCTTCCACTTGCGCAGAATACCAGAACCCAAGTCCGTCATCATCACTGTCTTCCAGGATTAATGAATAACAACCCGGAGCCAGGTTAAACGTATCTTTGTAATCAGTAAGGTTTGTCAGAGTTGTTCGCTCGAAGATGACATTTTCATTCTGATCTACCAACCTCCATTTGTTCTCGTTAGCCTTATTGTTAGTTGTCATCCAGACAAAGAATGGCCCGTCAATGACTTCAGGAGCCGTGTATTGCGTTTTAAATTCATCATTTTGGGAATATTCATCCAATGATCCCGACCCCGAAATCTCAATTACACGTGCATAGAACCCGCTTGCAGGATTTGCTCCGAACCAGAAATTTTGGTTTGTGATCGGAATTTCAACGACTTCTTTTTGCAGAAAGCCTAAATTTCCTGTCCAGGTATAGTCAATAAAGTTCCCATAAGTAACCCAAATACGGATTTTGCAGGAAGTTAACGGAAGCGCTCCATTATTTTGCAAAATAACACGCGGATTCGAACAGGTAGGGTTCCATTTGCGGTAGTACTCGTAACTATTGGGGTTTAGAATATCCAAAATCGCAGCATCGTGCTGGAAGTTCGGTGCCGAATAAGATACCAGGTCTATGGCCGTGATGAAATTTCCTCCGGCTTGTCCCATATCATTTGCCGGCACATCTGAAATATCGTAATCAATAGATACGGTATCTCCCGGTGAAACATAAGCCGTCAATTCGTGGTCAAACTCGCGCACCATATCTCCCGGACACCATCCTTCACGAGCATACGGCCAGGTTCCGCCCTGCTTTGTATTCGGGTTTTCCCCGCAGTCATCTCTCCAGATACTCCAGCTGAAACGCTCAACCCCGTCAATGATAATTTTGTGTTGCTTGTCCTGCCATTCACAGCATGCACCATTTCCTACCTGACCATGTCCTGTCAAACGCGTTTTAATTTTGAAGTTTTCAGAAGTATCTGAAAGAACCACGTTCTTTGCCTGCAAAACAACATCATTTGCCATATCTGCATAGTTGTAGGATGTCCAGTTATTCCAAACAGGCTGAATGTCGTGTACATCCCGGGCAGGAATTCCTTCAATAAAAGCAAATTTCAGGTCAATTAACTCTTGCGTATTGTGAGCCGCCAGATCCACCATTCCATGCAGGTATTTCTGGTAATCCGTCACATCGTAAATCCACGTGAATCCTTGCGGTCCTAAGGTAAATCCGATTCCGTAAGGTGTAATGTAACGCCCGATTTCTACATCATTGATCTTTTCAAAAGCTACTTCATGATAAGTAATTGCTTCGTTGATAAGTGTTGCAGCTACTGTGCCCGGAGCTGAATGAATAACAGATCCGGTCGTTGAAAGGGTATCAACTGTTCCCTGATCGTAAGTCAGCATATTCGAAACAATGTGAAAACTGTGTGGTCCTTCAGCGTACTCAAACACCACACTCGGAGTCGGAAACTGAGTTACCAATACTGAGTCGGCTGTTGCAGCATTCATGGTTCCCTGGATCAGGTCTATTTTCGGACTAGCAGATACATTTTCAACACCTGCAATAATAGGCTGATTGTTCTGAACCATGTTCAAAGCAGAACACATTCCCAAACGGTTGTGACCGGAACGATCTATCAAAGCCAATTGTCCGTCAAAATCGTAGTATACTTCGAGGTTCGAATAATTCGGATGTGAAGCTGCAATCTTCTTATCTTTCCACGATGAGATCGTTGCTGCATCCAGAGCGGCTGACCAAACTGAGAATTCATCGATGGAACCTGTCCAATTATTGTTCAGGTCTTTTCCAGCTCCCAAAATAAACTTCGTGATGGTTGCAACAGGAATCGTTAATCCGGTTCCGGAATGCCACTGAACACCATCTTTGTAGATAAACATTTCTCCGGTAGAAGTCTTTTTTACGAAAGCCCAGTGATGCCAGGCGTTGTCAACATCCGCTGCAGCTGTAGCAGTTTTTTGGATGCGGTCATAACCTGTCCCTTGTCCGGCATCCCAATAAATATTATCATTCGACCACGGCAGGTGAATATTCAGAATACGATTGTTTAATGAATCTGCCGCTTCAATGATAGAAGTTGACGCACCGGTGTTTCCATTTCCTTTTGCCCAAAATGCAATTGTCATGTCTCCTCCCAGGTTCACATTGTTGAGATTAATCTCTGCATAATTGCTGCCACCGGTTGTCAATACGCCATTGGAATTGTCAAAACTCAACGTATTAGAACCAGAAACAGCTGCCATTTCCAAATCAACTTGCGAGAGTCCCTGGCGTGCATCTGTAAACTTCAATTCAATAATCAAATTCGAAGAACCGTCATAAGTAAAAGGCGTTGAAAAGTTTACCGTATTCGAACCGCTTGAGATACCGGTAAGTGAATTGTCGTAAACTGTCGTAAAACCGTTTGTTTCCAAAGCCGTAAGTGTTGAAGCCGCTGTAGACTTCATACGGATCTGAACTCCCTGGAGCGATGCGAAAGCATTGAGAATATTCAGGTTCATTCCCTGGATATCTCCTGCAAGAACCCCACTGGTAGCTAATTCACTTGCCGGAATGATCCACTGGATGGTCTTTCCGTTTCCGTTCGTACTTACCAGTGTTAAAGGAACTGTTCCTGTACCCGACACCGGGTGAATTACCGGAACCAGCGGTGTCCGCTTCTGAACCGGTACCCATCTTTGATCGTAATAAACATTTGAGTAAGTGTACGTTGCCGGTGATTGTGTATTTACCCGGTATTTATTCCCGTTAACCTGCACGGAATCCATAATACCTGTATGATCGAAAATACGGGTATAGGTCAAATAATCCCATTCACCGCAATCATAATTATCCCAGGTTGTCAACGGACTGCATTTCAGTTTGTAATACATCAGCACTTTTTCAAAGCGCTTGGTATCTAAGCTTGCCGGAAATTGGAATTCAGCTCTTCTTGTGCTGATGGTATCAAACGTATAAGTTTGGACCCATGTAGTATCCTGTGCAACAGACATCATTGCCGTGAGTCCTAGGATACCGGAGAGAATCCACCGCAGCGGACTTAAAGTCAGTTTTTTCATGTTCTTTAATCAGTATGATCGTAAAGATAGTCCAAACGAGCCTCCAAGTCTCTATCGATTTTGCGACAGTTTTGGGACAAAGGTCTTTTTTCTTGCAGAGCTGATCAATAAACCTTGTAGATCGGAAGGCGGTTAAAAGTCTTTTTTTCAAAGCGTTGGCAGTTCTGATAAACGAAGAAAAGCTGAGCTTCGGCACTTTTAGCAAATTCCGGGTCATCAGACTTCTTCTTTTCGAGCTGTTCCCGGAGGCTTGGATTCTCTTCGAGGATTTTTGCCGCTTCGTCTTCAAAAACATAGGCCGAAAAATATTCTTTTTCCTGGATATAACTATCCATTAAGTTCCAGGCAAAGTATGAATCCTCACAACGTGGTTCCAAAACACTTATTATAAAATTGATTTTAGACTGGTCACACGGAACCCGGATACTTCCGGCCGGAATAAGTACTTCTTCCTCCTGCTCCATACTTTTAACTTTCCGATGCAGGTAATGTCCTTCATAGGGTTTCGACCCGGATTCAAAGTCCAAAACACGGATCGTGTGCACTTTTTGTGAGCGGCTTTTATTTTCTTTCACATAATGGATTCCATTTGCTTTTAATCGTTCAATCACAGCAGTAGCCTCTCCCGAAACGATATATCCCGTTGGAATTTTTACAGAATCACGCGCTACATAAGTCTGGTAATACGGAATGTATTTGGTAAAAGGTTTTGAACGATCATAGAACAAACGATTTTTCCCGGAAACACTGCTTGGTTTATACCCAAAATCGTATCCTTTAAACAGAATCGAATCTTTTTTCTCTGTCAATTGATAATTGAGCCGGAAGAATTTAGATACTTTGTATTGATCCTTTAAAAAAGCTTGTTTTCGTGCACCTTCAATTCCCTGTGCTTCCGAACCGACCCAATGGAACAAAAAGTCCAAATAATCCTTTGTTGCCTGCACACGCTTTGGAAACGGTTTCAACATGTGCGTTTCAACGGTAATACTCAATGCATTAAAAAGCGTTCCATATCCCTGTGCATATCTTGGCAGATCATTGAAAGCTTCAATACCGGATTCCGGAGTTTCTCCTTTTGTTTCCACATATGGCGCCCAATCCAAACCTTTCCTTTTAAGCGTTTCAGTTAGATAGGGAATGTATTTTTGGTTAAACAGGTTGTACATGCCCGGATCCATTCGCTCTTTCATGGAATGAATCAGTGTGAGTGTATACTGGTAATCCGCGCCGTTGGAAACATGGGTATCTACAAATACATCCGGATCCAATGCCTGGTATATTTTTGCAAACGTAAACATGTTCTTTGAATCCATCTTAATAAAATCCCGGTTTAAGTCCAGGTTTTGAGCATTTCCCCTAAATCCGTATTCTTCCGGACCATCCTGGTTTGTCCTGCTGGTAGAAGAACGGTTCATCATTCCTCCAACGTTATATGCGGGAATAATGGCAATAAGCGGTAAATCGTTTGTTTTCTTTCCTTTTTTGATCCATTCTTCGATCCATAGCAAACAGGCGTTTACTCCATCCGGCTCTCCCGCATGAATGGCGTTATTGATCAGAACAGTGGTTTTCGCTTTTGCCTTCTGAAATGTCTGGACCGAATCTCCTGCTCCATTGAGAATAACCAGGTAAATCGGATATTCCGTATCGGATTCCCCCATTTGGTACAACTCAATTTCCCGGTGATCAGCATCCCACTTTTTGTAACTATCAATCAATTCGGGATAGGTCGGAGTTTTATTCCCATCCCATTGAGCCAGTCCGAAAAGCGGAAAAATCAGTGCGAAAAATGTCAGTTTCATGTGCTAAAAGTAGTTCAAAAGGTTTAAAACTTCTTTGCTCTGTGAGCTTCGAAGATTTAAATTCTAAAATTAACCTGCTATTTTTTCATGGATTCCGTCTTCAAACATTCCTCTGCGGTGATTGATACCCCATTGTATCATGCTGTTCATCACATCACTTAGCTGTTTGGCAGATTCTGTCAGCTCATATTCAATAGTTACCGGAATGGAATCATAAACCGTACGCTTTACAATTCCGTTCAGTTCCAGCTCTTTTAATTCCTTGGAAAGCATCCGCGGAGTGATTTTAGGAATATTGCGCTGGATTTCGGTAAAACGTTGCTTCCCGAATGACATTGTTGCAATAATCGGTATTTTCCATTTCCCCGAAATAACATTCAAGGTGTCATTAATCGCTAAAACGAATTGGATAGGACACGCCTTTGCTTCTTCAAAACTGATCTTGTATTCCATAGCTGCAAAATTAAAGGATCCAACTATACAAAAGGATACCACTATACAAAAGTATACAACTTCTTTTTGTATAGCAAGTAGCTTTAGCTTTGTTGCACAAACACTGATGATAGCTTATCAGGACTTATTAGCAATTTAAATAATAGAACAGATGATTTTAATTACAGGTGCGACAGGAAATTTAGGAAAAGCAACCGTTGAATTCCTTTCGAAGAAAATCCCTGCCGGGAATATCGCAGTTTTGGTACGCGATGAGAAAAAAGCTTCCGACTTAAAGGCTTTAGGCGTTGATGTAAGAACCGGAGATTACCACGACAAAGACTCATTGGTAAAAGCATTCGGGGGTGTTGAAAAACTGCTTTTGATTTCTTCCAACGATTTCAATGATCGTTTGGGACAACAAAAAAACGCCGTTGATGCAGCTAAAGAAGCCGGCGTGAAGCACATTTTTTACACAGGAGTTTCTATGCAAAACTTCGAGCATTCAGCTTTGAAACAAATCATGGGAGATCATTTTGATACCGAAAAACACATTTTGGAATCAGGTTTGACCTATACCTTCCTGCGTGATAATCTCTATGCGGATGTTCTTCCTATGTTTATCGGAGAACACGTATTTGAAACAGGAATTCATTTCCCGGCAGGAGAAGGAAAAGTTCCATTCTCTTTAAGAACAGAAATGGCCGAAGCTTTTGCAAACGTTTTGAGCTCGGAAGGTCATGAGAACAAGATCTATGAGATTTCGAACAGTGAAAGTTATTCGTTCGGAGATGTGGCTAAAGCGCTTTCTGCTCACACCGGAAAAACAGTTGAATACCATGCCGTTTCATCTGATGATTTTAGAAAAACGTTAAGTGAAGCCGGCGTACCGGAAGCGATGATCGGATTCTCACTGGCATTTGCAACAGGGACCAAAGACGGCGACTTCGATATTCCGAATAACCATCTGGAACAGCTTCTGGGAAGAAAGCCAAGTTCATTGAATGAAGCAATCCGCGAAATTTACCAATAATCAACCCTCAGTTAATTTTAAAGTCCGGACGATGAATGTCCGGACTTTTTATTTTGTACTTTCAGGACTGGATAACAACAATCAAACCGATAATTCCAAAATATGAAGGTAATTACATATGCTCTTCTATTCTTTATTTTGTCAGGGTGTAATTCAGCAAAAGATAGTGCTGCTATGCAAACAAGTATTGATTCCGAAGCGCAGCTACAGAAAATGAATGTTACTCTTTATTACAACGGAGAACGTTACTCAAGTCATATCAGAGAAGATTACTGCACAACTCCTAAGAATGAAGAATCGAAGGTATTCAGGCGTTTTTTACTTAGTATTTGGAATCAAATGAATGAAATCGATACTTTAACAGCCGACATCATTCAATCAATCGATCAAATGAAAGTTTCTCTTTTGAGATCTGCCGGGAAAAACTATACTGTTCCCTCCCAACATTCTATCTTACCGAACGATTTCGATTTCTCTAACATTACAACTATTTTAGATACAGAAACTGATTTTGACCTTTTTAATCGCTCAGGGAAACTTGATTTATTCAATCAGATTAAAGCTTATCGGAAGGAGATGGTGAAAATTATAAGTCGTTCTGAATCACGACAAGTAGTTGTTTTAGATATCAATGACTATAAAGATGAAATTAACTTACGGCAAAAAGTAGACGCTCAAATAAGTTCGAAAGTTCCCAATCCAATGGAAGACCAACAAGCTGTTACAGATCTATATACCTTGTTAACTCTTCCTCGTCATTTTATCAGAAATGGGGAAAAAATCTCGTGGGAACAATCCGTATTCCAACACTCAAACTTAATAGGAGCTCTAACGCAATTAACCATTCTGCAAAATAAGATTCTGAATGCACGCTCATACGCACTAGCACATATTAGTTCCCGATACAATTCTTGCGGCTACGGTTTTGATCGGATACTCCCGTATGCAAAAGGACCTTCTATTATTCGCGAAGGAGAAACTGCAGAAATTACAGTAGGGATTTCAGCTTTCAATTCTTACAATCAACCGGAAGTAGTTCTTCAATCCATTGATGGAGAAGTTCTCCCATCTGAAAAAGGAGTCGGAAAGGTCCGCATAAAACCCAAAGAAGGGCTTCAAAAGATAAAAGGCCTTGTTTCCATTAAAAATAAATCAGGAGTAAAAAAAACTGAACACTGGGAATGGGACATCCAAGTTTTACCTAAAAAATAATCGAATGGCATTCTTTCTGGATTTTATCATCGGCTTTCTGCTAATCAACTCCCTTCCCCATTTCGTACTGGGAATCACAAAAACACGTTTTTTAGGGATGTTCGGCTACAAACCCATTGCCAACATTTGGTATTCCATAGTACAGTTCGTGCTGGCACTGGTTTTATTCCACATCAATCATGGAATTGAATCCATCCTGAAAAACGGAATCGTTTTAGGAGCAGCAAGTACTTGTTTACTGTTTTTGATCTTTGGAAAAGCGATTTTGAAGTTTTATCAGAAAAAAAATTGAAGCAGCAGAATCGACCATTTAAAGCCTTCTCAATTTTACTTGTCGATTGTTTTTTCAGCCCTTCATTGAAATCATTTTAACGAGAATGCTTTTCTTTGGGTATGAATCAGGCTCAAGCATTTTTAAACGAATTCAAATCTACCCGCAATTTTGCAGAATTGGTACCGGTTTTGGAAAAAGATGAAGTCCTGAGAACTGCTATTTTCGATGAAATAGCATCCGTAGAATACCCTTTTCCGGAATATGCTTCCTGGATTGCTGTTCATTTCTATGAAAAATACCCGGAACTGATGAGTCGTATGCAGTTCGACTCCATGGTTTCGGTCCTGCTTCAGACTACCAATCATTCTGTGCAGCGCAATCTCACAAATGCATTGGTAAGTGCTCCGTTCGATTGTTCGGAAAACGGAGAATTACTGGATCTTTTAATCGATTTCCTGCATCAGTCGGAAACACTCCCGGCTTTAAAACATCACGCACTGCGTATGATTGAAAAGCACTTTTTACCGGCTTACCCGGAATTGATGCGCGAACTGAGAACACTATTTGAAGTTATTTCGAACCATCCCAAACCATCTATGCAGTCAATGGCCAGAAATTTTGAAAAAAAATACCGCAAACATCCTTATTATGAACACTAAATTCCTTTTCGCAGTTCTAAGCGTTCTTTTTGTCCACTCCTTTTTCGCTCAAACCATTCGTTTGGAAGAAATCATGAAAGGAGAAGAGTTTGTAGGTTTTTCCCCGCAAAACATTCAATGGGCAATGGATAATGAATCCGTGCTTTTCGACTGGAATCCCAACGGAGAACCGGGAAGAAGCTTGTATGCCTATCATTTGAAGCAAAAAAACACCCGCAAAGTTCCGATTGTTGATGGTCGTTTGTTTTGGACTCCGGCTTTAGATAACCATACGCAATTAACTGTTAACCATTACTTTAATGAAAATGGTGATTTAGCCTGTTACACACCAAAAACCAAATTAAAAAAGATTCTTTATTCTGCCAAAGAACCTATTGGAGTAGTTTTCAGGAACAACCAATCTCCCCTGGTTTACTTCCAGGTTGAAAACAACTTGTTTTGTTATAACGAAATAGCCGGAAGCATCATTCAAGTTACCAATTTTATCCAGGGAAACCAACCGGCGGAAAAAAGTGATACCAGCTTTCTTTATCAACAACAGCAGGAACTCTTTTCATTCATCCGATTGCAGGAACAAAAGAAGCAATGGGCTGAAAAACAACCCAAACGCGTTACGCCGGCAGGGATTTACTACGCGAAGAACGAATATGTAAGCCGCATCAATGTCAGCCAGGATGGAAACTACATCACTTTTGTTTTAGTAATGGATGCCGATGAACCAAATACGAATTACGAATCGTTCATAACCGGAGATGGTTTTACACAGCGCAGAACGGCTCGTCCGAAAGTAAATGATAAAGAACCAAATACGCGAATGGGGATTTTTGACGTTCGAAAAGACACTGTTTACTTTGTGTATACTGCTTCGTTAAAGGACATTCGAAAGAAACCGGAATACCTTGCTGAATACGGAAATACCGGTTCTTATTCCAAAGACCGGGACATCTGTTTTCACCAGGCAATAATGCATCCAACCGAAAACAAAGCGCTGGTGGATATTCGTTCGTATGATAACAAAGACCGCTGGATCTGTTTGGCAGATCTTGCTTCCGGAAAACTGACCGAACTGGAACACCAGCACGATGAGGCTTGGATTGGCGGTCCCGGAATCTCCGAATGGAACGAGGAAGAAGGAACCCTTTTTTGGGTAAATCAAACTGATTTCATCTTTCAGAGTGAAGCAAGCGGTTATTCGCACCTGTATAGCATGAACTCCAACTCTAGGGCTAAAAAAGCGCTTACCGGGGGAAACTGGGAGGTACGCAACCCTTTCCTGTCCAACGACAAGAAAACGATCTATTTTATCGGGAACAAAATCCATCCGGGAGTTCGGAACGGTTATAAACTGGATCTGGCTTCAGGTAATGTCACAGCCCTTTTCGAAGGATATTTCGGGATTGAATGGACACTTTCTCCCGATGAAAAAACATGGGCAATCCGCTATTCCACACCTACGCAACCGTGGGAATTGTGCATTGCTCCAAATAAGCCCGGACAAAAACTGGTTCCGGTTACCAAAAGTACACTTCCCGGGTTCGATCAATTGTCCCTTCAGACTCCTGAAATTATCCAAATTCCATCCTCCGACGGCGAACAGATCTACTCCCGAAAATACACCCCGGATAAACCGAACGGAGCAGCAGTATTATTTGTTCACGGGGCAGGTTATCTGCAAAATGCGCACTATTACTGGAGCCATTACCAGCGTGAAATGCTGTTCCATCAATTATTAATATCCAAAGGATATACCATCCTGGATTTAGACTACCGCGCCAGTGAAGGCTACGGCAGGAATTGGAGAACAGATATTTACCGCGATATGGGAAATCGTGACCTGAAAGATTACGTGGACGCGAAAAATTACCTGGTAAAAACCCTTTCCATCGATTCGAACCGTGTGGGAATTTACGGGGGAAGTTATGGCGGGTTCATCACTTTAATGGCACTTCTAAAAACTCCGGATTCGTTCAATTGCGGGGCAGCGTTGCGATCTGTAACAGATTGGGCACATTACAATCACGAATACACCAGCAATATTCTGAACTATCCTTCAACCGATCCGAAGGCTTACAAAAGAAGCAGTCCGATCTATTTTGCAGAGAATCTGAAAAAACCTTTACTGATGCTTCATGGAATGGTTGACGATAACGTGCAGTTCCAGGATATTGTGCGACTGAACCAGCGTTTTATTGAATTGGGAAAAACCAATTTTCAACTGAGTATTTTCCCTACCGAGGCACACGGATTTACATTTACTCCTGCATGGGTTGATGAATACAGAAGGATTTTGGACTTGTTTGAAACGAATTTGAAATAAGCAAAACTATGATCGTCCGCGAATTAAAAACTTTAGAGGAAATGTTACCTCATCTAACCATTCTTCGTGAATTATATCCGGAGCTGGAATTGGAGAACTACCGGTCTATGCTTGAAAATATGATCCCGCACAATTATGCGCAGATTGGAGTTTTTAATGGTGACGAGTGCATTGCCATAAGCGGATACTGGCTCAGTACCAAATTATGGTGCGGACCTTACCTGGAACTGGACAACGTAATCGTCTGTCAATCAGCCAGAGGAACCGGAGCGGGAAAACTGATCCAAAATTACCTCGAGGAAAAAGCAATTGCTTTAAATTGCCATATCATGGTATTGGATGCATATACTAATAACTTCAAGGCTCATCGGTTTTATTACAACCAGGGATACTCGCCGAAAGGATTTCATTTTATCAAGATTCTGGATGAAGACGGTCTGACTTGAAATTATCTATTATGAATGGTTTAATTATCAAGGGGAACTCCACTCCTGATAATTGATAATTTTCCTAACTTTCGATTCTTCTCATTTGGTCTCGTATGGTCTTCCCGCAGATTTGAATTTGATCGACAATTTTCGAAACCAATGCCTTCATTTCTTCTTTACTAAGCTGGGTATCTTTCTCCAGTTTAAGCAATAATTCTGAGGTTATATTCATCCCGAATAAACGTGCCGGACCCAGGATTTGATGCGCCTGTTTGCGCAATTCTTCCCAATCCTCGTCTTCAAAGAAATGGATCAGGTCAATAGAATACTGGGGCATCATTTCCAGATATGCGCCGTACATTTCCAGCAAATACTCTTCACTTCCCTCTGCTCGTTCTTCCAAAATAGAAAGGTCCATCAAGACCGGCTCTGCTTCCTGATCTGTGTGTTTAATTTCTGAGAAAAGAACATTGTTCTGATACCCCCATTTCACCAAAAGCTGGTACAACTTTTCCGGGTTGAAGGGTTTTGAAATATAGTCATTCATTCCCGCTTCGATGAATTTATTTTGATCACCAACCATAGCTGAAGCGGTAATTGCAATAATCGGAATCGAACAGGTTGGTTCGGGGAATTTGGAACGAATAAAACGGGTTGCTTCCATCCCATCCATGCGAGGCATGTAGTAATCCATCAGGATCACATCAAATTGACGGTCTTTCAGCACTGTAATTGCATCAATGGCATTATTTACTGCTTCGACTTCTACATTCCACTTGTTCAGATCATATAAAATAACCCGCTGATTGATTGTATTGTCTTCAACCAAAAGCACACGCAGGCCTTTCAGGTTTTTCACCAGTACAATGTCTTCCTTACTGACATTTTTGGTTTCTACGTGTTTGTTATGCAGCTCAAAATCCAGCTCGAAAGAAAGTGTTGTTCCCTTCCCTTCCTTACTAACAAGGTTGATCTCTCCCCCCATGGCTTCGACCAATGACTTAGCAATTCCCAAGCCCAAGCCGGTTCCTGAAGTTGTTCTTGTACGATGATCTTCCAGCTGGGTGAAATTCTCGAAAACAAACTCTTGTTTTTGCATCGGGATGCCGATACCTGTGTCCCTTATTTCAAAGTGAATCCGACCCATTCCATTTTTCTGATAAACCGGATGAACTTTTAGTGTGATGCTTCCATGGAGGGTGAATTTGATCGAATTTCCCACAATATTCAGTAAAACCTGGTTCAAACGGACAGGATCTCCAATAACAAAATCCGGTAACTTGTCGTCAAAATCCAGGTTTAGGGACAAGCCTTTTTCTTCCACACGGTAAGCGATGGAACTAACGAAAGTCGATAAAAGATCCCTCAAAGAAAAACGAACATATTCAAAAGACATCTTCCCCGCCCTGATCTTGGAAACATCCAGCAAATCGTTCACCACGTGCAGGAGTCCGTTTGCAGAAATCCCAAGCGTATTGACAATATCCTGCTGGTTTTTAGAAAGTTTTTCATCGCTTAATTGTCTTGTTAATCCAATAATTCCATTCATTGGAGTACGGATTTCATGACTTACATTCGCCAGGAATAATTCCTGGGTTTTCAATGCATTTTCCGCTTTTCGTTTCTCCCGAATTGCCAATTCCCGTGCTTCCAGTAAGTCCGTAATATCCGTATCTACATAGACCAGGAATTTCAATTCGTCATTTTCGTCAAAAACCGGGGTCAATGAAGTCTGAATGTATTTCTGCTCATGGTTCTTCAATTCCTTAAATGCCTGAAAAACAACCGACTCTTTGGTTTCAACGGCATGTTCGATAAAAGCAGAAATTTCAGCTCTTGTCAAACCGCTCAAATCATAAATGCTGTTTCCTTTTTTCTCAAAGAACTCATCAGCAGAATCCCAGCCATATAACCGGACAAATCCTTCATTAACCCATGAAATGATACCTTGCGGGTTCGTGATCTTAATTCCGTTATTCGTATTGCTGGCTACAATCGACAAACGCTCCAGCTGCTTGTTCTTGGAAAGGATTACTTCATTAGAAGAAACACGGTCTTTGTAACGAATGTAAATGAAAATCAGCAAAATGATCAAAAGCGCAATACTCCCTATTAACAGGTTTAAAATAACAACCTGGTTCTCATTGTTCTCATTCTGAAGCCTTTTGTTCTTGTTCAGGATCGCAATTTCTTCATTTTTTTTATTTAGATCATAGAGAAATTGAAGCCTGACCAATTCCTTTGCATTGACTTCGTCACTATACTCTTCACTTTTTTCATCGAATTTAATCCGGTATTCATAAGCTGCTTTATAATTACCCCTAAGGTTTTCGAGTTTCGAGTAATATTCGTAATAGTTTTTGTATTCAGCCAGGAACTGGAATTGTTCGATAAAGATTTTATATTCCTTCAACAGCTTTTCGGCTTCATTCAGTCGACGATGCGTTAAATAGGATTTTATCAAGAGCCTGCAGTTACTATAAATGTACTCCGGCATTTTTTTCTGCACGTAAATCGTTCTTGCAAAATCCAGGTACTTTTTCAAACTATCTATTTGCCCTTCCAACCCATATGCTTCACCGTAATTGGAATAACCAACGGCATAACTAACCGTATCTTTCATCTCCAGTGAACCTTCAATGCATTTTGAAGCATACTTACGACTGATCGTTAAATCAAGCTTCTGTTCCCTTAACTGGTAATAGATCAGGTATAAATTAGACAAGTTGTTATTGGACGATAAAACAAAATGATCAAACTTCTTTGTGTTTGCTTCGAACAAAATGGATTTATAGACCAATTCTGCCCTGTCCAGGTACCATGTATTATTTGTTTCGTAACCATAATCTGTTAAACAATGCCCGACATAACTTTTACAGGTAAAATATTCGTTCATGTTTTTGACAGTTCGGAATTCAGACGTGGCGCGCTCGAAATGGTTTCGTGCTTTCAGGAATACTTTCAGGTTCTTGAAGATTTGTCCGATTGTTTTTTCAGCTTCCCCAATACGCTGGTGGTCTTTCATTTGTTCGGCAACAGAAAGCGCCTGGTATGAAAAATCTATGGCCGATTTCAGGTTGCCTGTCTGTAGATTATAAACACCCAAACGATACAGTATCTCGTACTTTAAATACTTTTTCCGCTTCGTTTCTTCCAATTTGTTTGCTCTTGACAAAAGTTCGATACTCGAATAAATATCCGAATCCTCCATTTCTTTTGCCCGGTTCAGCATTTGGGTCACAGAATTCCCCCCATACGAAATAGAATCAGCGTACGAAACAGAATTATTCAGGAAAACAAGTAAAACAAGTAATCCTAATTTGAAAGTGCTGCTAAATATCTTTACTGGTTTGAAACCCATAATTTTGAATAACAACCGTTTAAGAGTGAAATTAGGGATTATTTCCAAGCGCATCCTTCTAAAATGAATAATTTACGCCTTACACTAAATGAATCAGGCATTTGGCTACTTGTTTTTTAACACTTTCGCCCGATTTTGATAAGTATTCCTTAAATTCGGATGCAATAAAACTAAACTATGAAAAACAAAATTCTCCTCTCTCTCCTTTTCCTTCCGTTTTTTTACCACGCGCAAGACTCAAAAGGTTCATGTTCTTCCGTAAAAAAACGTACAAATTCCCAACTGAAGAGCAATACATTTACTGTTGCCCAGATTGCTCAAACCGAATTATACGATGTCCATTATTATTTCCTGGACCTGAATATGACGAATACGACAACTACCCTTTCAGGATCAGGTGAAATTCACGCTGTGGCGCGTGAAGATCTCGATACGGCTTTGGTTGAGTTCTTCCAGTCATTCGTGATCTCTTCTATTGAGGTCGACGGAAATCCGGTTACTTATTCCCGCCAGAACAGCGCATTAAAAATTCCCGTAAACAAATTACAGGGAGAAAACTTTGTGATTCATGTAAATTACAGCGGAACACCTCCTACTTCAGCAACCAATCCGTTGGGCGGCGGCGGAATGACCAATCAAAGTTCTCCTTCCTGGGGAAACCAGGTTACCTGGTCGTTGTCAGAACCTTTTGCGGCTTATGAATGGTTTCCGGTAAAGCAATCCCTGAAAGACAAAGCCGACAGTTGCGCGGTTTGGGTTACTGTTCCTTCGAATTGCAAGGCAGGATCAAACGGTCTTTTGGAACAAGTGGTTGATTTGGGTAACGGTACTCACCGCTTCGAATGGAAACACAGGCATCCGATCGATTACTACCTGATCTCAGTAGCTGTTGCTAAGTATGTCGAATACAACGTAACGGCGAATCCGGCCGGTTCGGGTCCGGTTTTGATCCAAAATTTCATCTACGACAACCCGGCTACCCTTCCGAATTTCCAGGATGATATTGATGAAACCGTTGACTTTATGGAATTGTTTGCTGACTTGTTCGGACCTTATCCGTTTGCAGATGAAAAGTACGGTCACTGCATGGCGCCTATTTCCGGTGGAATGGAACACCAAACAATGACAACACAAGGATTCTTCAACCCCACTTTGACCTGCCATGAGTTGGCACACCAATGGTTCGGTGATCATGCAACCTGTTCTTCCTGGGCTGATATCTGGGTAAATGAAGGTTTTGCTTCCTATGCGGAATACATCATGCTTGAACATCTGTATCCCGGAGATGAATTGCAGGATATGCTTGACAGACACGACGATATTATGTCACAATCCGGAGGCTCGGTATGGGTAGAAGATTCTCTGAGCGACGGAGCTATTTTTTCCGGTAGATTAGTTTACAACAAAGGAGCTGCGATTGTGCATACACTTCGTTTCCTGATAAATAACGATTCGATTTTCTACGATGCTTTAAAAGCGTACCAGGCATTATATGCAGATTCAGTTGCTTCGGGTATTGAGTTGGCAGATGTGTTCGAAAACGAAAGCGGCCTGGATTTAACGAATTTCATGGAAGAATGGTATTTTGGTGAAGGATACCCCACTTATTCCGTGCGCTGGAATAATGTAGGAAGTGACTTATTGCTGGAAATCAATCAAACAACTTCGAAACCATCGGTGACTCCATTATTTACCAATGACCTGGAACTGCGTTTCGACAGAACAGGAGTTGCAGACACCACCATCCGTTTCCAGATTACAGGCAGTCAAAATCAATTCATTATTCCAAATGCTGCCAATTACGTAAACATTACCAAAATTGACCCGGATAACTGGATTTGCAATAAATCGGCAGGAATCGTGAAAGACCAGAACTTCACAGCAGGAATTGCAGACGTTGCGGATAAATCGCGTATTTCCGTGTATCCGAATCCTTCCAACGGACCGATTACGATCGAAATGGCAACATCCGGAGATTACAGTTTGGTATTAATGGATTCAAAAGGAAGTGCAATTATTTCCAAAGAATTTAACGGAATAACAGCTCTTGATTTGAAAAGTCAGGCGCAAGGAACCTATATTCTTCAGGTCATTTCGAAGACCAGCGGAGAAAAGTTCAGCCGCCTGATCAAACGTTGATAAATATTCTTTTCTAAGATCTAAAGTCGCTATCCGATTGGTAGCGACTTTTTTAATTCGTTTTATTTAGAATCGTTTTATTCTGTCAATGAAACTTTTAATTTATTGTTATTTGTAAATGAAGTATCAAAATCATCCCTAATTTTACAGAACTAAAATTATTATAATGAAAAAGATCGCTTTATTACTATTAGTAGGTTTCGGGATTGCCGCATTGGCAAGTCAGGCTTCTGCGCAAAGCAAATTACAGGACTGGGCTGAATTGAAAGAGTTCCACAAAGTAATGGCTCAAACATTCCATCCGAGTGAAGAAGGAAACCTGGAGCCGATTAAAACGCGTATCGGTGAGATGGTACAAAAAGCAAAAACGCTTCAGGCATCTGCATTTCCGGCTGATTTCAATAATGAAAAAGTGAAGAAAGCTGTTGATCAATTGGTTACTGACAGCCAGAAATTAGAGGCTGATATCAAAAACGGTGCTAGTGATAAAAAGATCACGAAATCACTTTCCGGTCTTCACGATGTGTTTCACCAAATCGTAGGACTTTGTTCTGCAACGGAAGATCATGACCATGAGCACAAAGAAGGTGACGGTCACAGTCATGAAGGACACTCACACTAGGAAAAAGTAATTCCGCAATATTACGTCCTGATCCGCCAAAGCAGATCAGGACTTTTTATTTATAGCTACTGCAGAATAAACATCTTCCGACGTAATATTGCGGAATTACGTTACGCGGGCAATTGATACTAAAACCCGTTTACCCCATTTACCGTCGTATACTTCAAAATATTCTTCTTATCCGGATGAATACGTGCAAAAGCAGACTGTACAGCTAAAGTTCCTTCGTGGAAACCACACAGAATGAGTTTCAGTTTGTTCTCATAGGTATTCACATCCCCGATCGCATAAATTCCCGGAATGTTCGTTGAATAATCCAGTGTATCCACCTTAATGGCGTTCTTATCAATTTCCAGTCCCCAATCGGCTATTGGTCCCAGAGAAGGTTTCAGACCGAATAAGGGAATAAAATGATCTGCTTTTGTAACAATTTCCCCATTTTTAGAATGGCTGATGATGACTTCTTCCAAAGAACTGCCGCCTTTCAAGTCCGTTACTTCGGCTTCGGTAATCAGGGATATTTTCCCCGAATCCGCCATATCAATCACTTTTTGCACTGAATCCAGGTGTCCGCGGAAAGAAGCACTTCGATGCACCAGTGTCACTTCCGATGCAATGTTATTCTCAGCCAGGTAGATCGACCAGTCCAATGCCGAATCACCACCTCCTGCTATGACACACTTTTTATTACGGAAAACTTCCGGATCTTTAATGATGTAATCCACTCCTTTCTCTTCAAAAAGCCCAATGCTTTCAATAGGTGGTTTTCGTGGTTCAAAAACTCCCAGTCCACCGGCAATCATGACAACCGGAGCTTTGTGCTGCGTTCCTTTTACGGTGCTCACGATGAACGAATCGTCTTCCTGCTTATCAATGGTTGAAGCAGCTTCTCCCAAGGTAAATCCTGGTTTGAACGGAGCAATTTGTTCCATCAGATTATGGATCAGGTCTCCAGCTAAAACAGAAGGAAATCCCGGAATATCATAGATCGGTTTTTTGGGATAGATTTCCGAACATTGTCCGCCCGGCTGTGGAAGCGAGTCAATCAAATGACAGCGCAATTTTAGCAATCCGGCTTCAAATACTGTAAATAGACCAACTGGTCCTGCACCAATGATAATGATATCTGTTTCGATCATGATTTGTTTGTTTAATAATTTGGTTTCAAATGTTCAAATGTTTCTGTCCGCCGCGGCGGAGCAGATTCAAATGTTCAAATAAAACATTTTTGATTTTGGAACTTTTTTGAACGCTTTGAACGCTTTAACCTTCTCTAAATGACTCCCGCGGCCACTGTTTGATTGGTATTCTCGTTAATTAAGATGAAAGCTCCTGTTTTCGCCAGTTTTTTAAACGGATCATAACTTACTGCTTCCGCTGTTTTGACAGAAACTTTAGCCAATTCATTCAAACGCAGTGTACCATCGCTTTCCAAATCCCGGAAACTGTGAATATCGATCTTAGAATGGATTTCACGGATTGCGGCCCTCGTGCGGAAACTGTTTTGCTGCAGAATAAACTTCTGACCGGAATTAAACGGAGTGTTATCCATCCAGCAAATAGTTGCTTCCAGTGATTTTTCAGTAAGCGGTAAAGCGCTTGCAGGAACAATCGTATTCCCGCGGCTGATGTCCAGGTCATCTTCCAAATGAAGAATTACCGGCTGATTTTTACCTGCACTTGTAACTTCCTCCAGGTTGCTTTCAATCCTGGAAATCTTACTGGACAAACCGGATGGAAGAACAGTCACCTCATCTCCGACATGAAGTTCTCCATTCAGGATACTTCCCGCATATCCCCGGTAATCATGCAATTCTTCCGTTTGCGGGCGGATTACATACTGAACCTGGAAACGCGCCT
>CBINBC010000045.1:0-38281 GCA_966248825.1 uncultured Fluviicola sp. | reverse complement strand
CCCTTCCAATTTCAATTTAGGAACTATGGGCGGGTTTTATACTTACCAGGAATTCATTGCCGAGATAGATGCAATGGCGGCTCAATACCCAAACCTGATCACTGCAAAAGACACTATCAGTGATTTTTTAAGTATTCAGAACAGGCCAATCTATTGGATGCGCCTAAGCGACAATCCGAATACGGATGAAGCGGAGCCTGAAGTGCTTTACACCGCTACACATCATGCCAGGGAACCAAATTCTTTGTCTGAAGTCATTTTCTATATGTGGTACCTGCTTGAAAACTACAATACAAGCGACGAGATCAAATACCTGGTCGACAATACGGAAATGTACTTCGTCCCAATGATCAATCCTGACGGTTATATCTATAATCAAACTACCGATCCGGCAGGAGGCGGTATGTGGCGGAAAAACCGCAGACCGAACAGCGGTGGAAGTTATGGAGTCGATTTGAACAGGAATTACTCTTATGGCTGGGGAACAACCGGAACATCAGCCACTCAAAGTAATGAAACTTATTGCGGAACAGCTCCATTTTCAGAGCCTGAAACACAAGCCATCAAATGGTTTTGCGAAAATCGTGATTTCAAATATGCCTTTAATGCGCATACTTACGCCAATGACATCCTCTTCCCAATCGGAACGACCACCAATGAGTTTGCAGTAGACCATGATTATTTCGATGCTTTTACTCACCACATGGTACAATACAACGGATATGAAAACAAAAAATCATCTGCACTTTATCCGGCTTCAGGAGATTCGGACGATTACATGTACAAAGTAGACACCGTTGTGAAGCCAAAAATCTTCGCTATGACTCCTGAAGTAAGTAACACCAGCGGTGGTTTCTGGCCTGCTGTGAATGAAATTACCGGAATTTGCCAGGATATGGTTTTCCCAAACCTCATCTTATCTCATTTAACACACCGGTATTTGGTTGTAGAAGATACAGATCCGGGAATGATTGCAGCAACAACAGGTAATTTTAACCACAGGGCTTACAGACTTGGTCTTGAAAATGGTCCTGTAAGCGTCAGCATCACCCCTATTTCGGGGATACAGTCCGTAGGAACTCCAAGTACGTACGATCTGGCAATTATGGAAACTCAAAACGGAGGAATTTCTTATGTTCTGAATCCTGTTATCCAATTCGGAGATGAGATCAAATATGTTTTGAATACGGAATATGCCGGCTGGACAAAACACGACACCATTGTAAAGACTTTCGGAAGTATTACTTCTCAATTTATTGACGAAGCAAATAGTGCTGTAAACTGGACCGGAAGCTGGGCCACTACTAACGCAACTTATGTTTCGCCAAGTAATTCGTTTACGGATTCTCCGGGGACAGATTACGCAAATAACACTACAAAAATTTACCAGTTCAATAACACCATTGACCTGACTCATGCCACAGAAGCAATGGTCAAGTTCTATGCAAAATGGGAAATTGAAGCGGATTATGATTACTGTCAGTTCCAGGTTTCCACTGATGGCGGAACAAATTGGATCGGTCAGTGCGGAAATTATACTGTTCCGGGAACAAGTGCCAATGGTTCTGTTCAACCAAACAATCAACCGGTTTATGAAGGAACGGAACCTAACTGGGTATTGGAGGAAATCAATCTTAGCGATTATATCGGTGACAGTATCAAAGTACGTTTCATTTTAAAATCTGACGGAGGTACAAGAGGAGACGGATTCTACTTTGATGATTTTGAAGTCCTTTCCAATATTGATGTTACCGGTCTTGCAGAGAATGAAAAAGAATTATTCCACCTGGTACCGAATCCGGCGAGTTCTTATGTAAACATTATTTTCGACCAGACAGTTCAGAACGGAACTCTTGAAATCGTAAATATGAACGGAGAAACTGTTTCAACCCATTCAGTGGCCGGTCCTAAGGTAGAAATTCGCACCGACGAATTGTCTGTAGGAGTTTATTATGTGCGCTACGTGGGAGCTGTAGAACAAAAATCTCCGGTGAAACTGGTGGTAATTCATTAAACAGAACGAAATAAATCAGTAGAGGTGAGTTGCAACTCACCTCTACAATGATTAAATAAAAACATTTTTACACCAAAAAAGGCTTTCCATTCCGGAAAGCCTTTTTTTCACATTTATGCGAAGAATGATTTTATTGATCAATCCATTTATCATCTTTCATTTCACCTAGAATTACTACGTCTTTTGTACGTGAATAATCCTCAGCTGCAAGAAGCATTTGCTCTCTAGTATCTCTTCTAATTCGTATACCTTGTGATCCTGAATTTCTTACTTCAATGTAAAAAC
Source organism: uncultured Fluviicola sp. (assembly GCA_966248825.1). GTDB lineage: Bacteria > Bacteroidota > Bacteroidia > Flavobacteriales_D > Crocinitomicaceae > Fluviicola. Next base: position 35,982 of record CBINBC010000045.1, on the reverse strand, counting down.
CATCTCGCAATCTTGCTGGTTTTGTTGGAGGTCTACCCATTTGTTTGTGTTTTTCTGCATCTAATATAATAATACATTAAACGCATCGATTAAAATTATATTTTTTTAGGAATCCAATAAATCCGATTCCACTTTTTGTTTGTATAGGACTCCTTGTTTTTTAAACCTGTTTGACTGAACAATTCCAACAATGGAAAAAGCCACAATCACGGGGATAAAAAAGAAAAAACCTACACCTACTTCGTCAAAACTTAAACCCGACGGTGAGCTTAACATCACTAAATCCCACAGCAAAAATAATGCCGTTAAAGACAGGCCAATAATTGACAAAACTCTATTTGTAACTCGTTTAATTTTAATTAATCCGAGTAAAAATGTTACGCAAAAAAAAGAAAAGAATAATAAACTAATCCATGCCCCCTCTTCCGTCTTCACTGCTCCCTGATCCAAACTGTAAAAATCCGGAGCATCCCAAAATGAATCGGGGTATCTCGCAGAGGCAACCAAATCAATGTAGTAGAGCACAATGACGCTGAATAGTACACTAAGGACCAAACTTGAAATGTAAAAAGCCTTATTCATCCTCAAATTTGGCGCGAATATATGACTTTATTTTGAACTTTCTAAAAAATAGACTGATTATCACCAAAATAGCAACCTAATCATTCTCGCGAACCTGATAGAAAGTACCGTTCTCATTCATTTCCATGGAAACCAGCTCCCAGCAGATAAATAATACTATCAAGCGGTCAATCGTTGATTTCTGAAGGTTTGACAGTCGGTAAATCTTGCTCAAAGTTATTCCCGGGTTATTAGAGATCATTGCAAGCAGCTGCGTTTCTTCTTCCCCGATCTTTTCAGGCTTCTTCTGGTCAAAACGCTCGTGTTTCCAAACGTTCAGCAAGATTTTATTGGCTAAAAGAGTATGATCCTTTCTTCTGACATATGCTTTCCATTTCCCTTCTTCATCCACTGCCAAAACCGGGCGATTAGCCGCTTTTTCAATGGAAATTTCAAGAACCAGTTTCATATCTTCCTGCCAAACACGTGATTTAAATTCTAATTTGGGTTTGGAATACATTTCTGCGGCAGCTTCAATCATGTGGATTTCTTCAGTGGGATCAACTCCGGTTATCTTTCCGTTGTCTTTTACGCCAATTAAGAGCCTGCCTCCATCGGTATTTGCGAAGGCAACGAGTGTTCGTGCAATCTTTTTGGAATCATCAATACGGAACTTAAAATCCTGTTGCTGGTGTTCGCCTTCTCGGATCAACTGTTTTACAGACTGCATCCGACAAAATTACTAAGAAAACGTCCATTTGGCAAATAGCGAACCGCGGCTTCCGGAAATACTCAGCTATTCCAAACCTCCCAGGCCTTATTTGCCTGCTCTTTCAGCATTGAAAGCCCGTTTAACGTTGTTGCTCCCCGTCTGTGTGCCTCTCGCAGGAATCCGGTCTCTTCCGGATTATAAATCAAATCAATACATAAATGTGATTCCGTGAGAAACTCAAACGGAAAAGGAACGCATTCATTGATGTTAGGAAAAGTCCCAACCGGTGTGCAATTAACCACTACCTTGCATGCGCGGAGCATGTATTCATTCATTGCTTCATACCGAAATTCCTTTTCATTTTTCGGATTCCGGGAGATCCAAATAACATCCAATCCGATATTCTTCAAAACATAGGCAACCGCTTTCGAAGCTCCTCCTGTACCTAGAATTATCGCGCGTTCGTGTTCATTGGTCAAAAAAGGTTTGATCATCTGATGAAAACCAAAAGCATCCGTATTGTAGCCGATTTTCTTACCGTCCGAAGTAAGACGCACACAATTCACAGCACCGATTGCACCCGCTTCTTCATTAAGAGAATCCAGAAAGGGTATAATTTGTTCCTTGTAGGGAATTGTAACCGAAAAGCCTTTTAGGTCGGGAATACTAAAAACTTTCTCAATCTCTTCAATGGTGGGCAATTCAAAGTTTTCAAAGGTATGATCAAGGCCTTCTCTTTGAAATTTTTCTTCGAAATAACTCTTCGAAAAAGAATGTCCCAACCTTTTACCGACCAATCCGAACTTAGGCATCTTTCTTACTGAATTTTGACTTCAGGAAACTGATCAGCATCGGAAGAATGGAAACCAAAATAATGAGTAATACTACTTTTTCGTTGTTCTCACGAACCCACTCGATTTCTCCGAGGAAATATCCGGCAAGCGTCATGGAAGTAATCCATAAAATTCCCCCGATGATATCGTAAATCAAAAATGTACGGTATTTCATTTTCCCGATTCCGGCTGCAAACGGAGTAAATGTTCTGACAATCGGAACGAAACGTGCCATAATAATTGCCGCAACACCTCTTTTTTCAAAGAATTGCTCCGTTTTTGTCAGGTAAGATTGTTTCACCAACTGACGACCTCTGATTTTCCATTCAAAAACTCCCAATCCAAGTTTACGACCGATCCAGTAATTCACATTGTCGCCCAAAATAGCGGCAAAAGCAAGTGACCCAAGAATAAATGCCAAATCCAGCTTACCATTAGCGGCAAACATTCCGGCCATAAACAGTAAGGAATCTCCCGGGAGAAAAGGCATGATGATCAACCCTGTTTCAATGAAAATCACTACAAAAAGGACCACATAAATGGAATCGCGGTAATGATCGAACACCCAGTTAAAATCCAGGTGAAATAAATGTTTGAATAACTCTACCATGCTTAGTACATTTCGTAATTCGGTTCGAATGTTTCAAACCAATTCGTAATTCCTCCTTCCAAAATCGCCACATGCTTAAACCCATGAGCACATTCCAGCAAGTTTGCTACCGGTTCAGCCCTTCTTCCGGTCTTGCATACAATAATATAATGCTTAGACTTATCCATGGATTCTGCAACTTCCGGAATTTTATGCATCGGGATCCGTGTTCCTCCAATGGAACAAATTTCAACTTCCCACGGCTCGCGGATATCAATAAGTTCTGCCTCATTATTCTGGATTAACTGCTTACAGGCTTCGGAGGTAATACGATTCATGCTTTTTTTGGGCAAAGATAGACTTATTTGGAAATTGAGAAGTGAAAGAGAATGATCAATTATCAATTATCAATTATCAATTATCAATTATCAATTCTATAAATTAGCAAGTATTGAAAGATCTTGACAATTCAGTCATTCATAATTGATAATTTATTTGATTTTGACAGATATCTCCATCTCAAAAAGTGCGACCACATCTCCGTTCAGATCTTTGGCAGTGACTTTCACCCAATGATTTTGTCTTTCGTTTGTCTGAATAGCTTTTAGTACTTGTTCTCTAATAGCAACGCCTTCATTACAGGCAAATACAACGTCTGTTTAAGCACGTTTTATGAACTCCGATTTCATCGCTTTAAAAGCAAATGAAGGACGAACATTCAATTCATCACAGAAATAAAAGGCATGTAATCCCGCTGTAACATCAGCTCCTACGGCCAATACTCCGAAATACATGCTTTTCAGATGATTCTTTGTTCTTCTTCTCAATCGAATCTTTACTACAACGTCAGTATCATTGATTTCAATTAGCCTGGGACGCACATACCCGATCATCGGTATTTTAAAAATACCCATTAGACGGAGCATCATCCCATATTTCTTCAAATTCGGATTACTCATGGCTTTGTAAGGGTTTCAATGATCTCTTTTACCGGTCGGATCGATTTCACATGCTCAATGCTTGGTCCCGCACACCAAACTGTTTTATAAGTTGCGCTAAAAGCTGCTTTCTCCAGGGATTTCATTCCCCGATAAAATGTCAGAGCTTTTACCCATTTCTTCAAACGCTTGTTTTTATTCAAAATGCGCTCCAACCAGGATTGTTCGGTTCCGATTTCCTTTACATATGGTGTGTTTATAACTGTACAAGGTGTTCCCGAAAGCTTGGAGGTCATTACAATATCCTTTGCACCGTAATCTACACATGCCTGCTTGTATTCCTGCGAAACGCCTGCTTCATCAGATGCAATGAAAACCGAACCGATAGAAAATCCGTCCGCTCCGGCTGCAATTAATTCATCCATTTCTTTTTTTGTTCCTACGCCTCCGGCAGAAATAACCGGAATGGAAATAGCTTGTTTAATGCTTTTGATCAGTGTCGGAGCATCTATTCGTCCTGCATGACCACCTGCCCTGTTGTTGACAGCAATTACAGCATCAGCTCCCAAAGCCTCTACTTTCTGCGCGTAAGCAACATCCGTAACATCACAAAAAACTTTTATATTCTTTCCATGAGCTGCATCAATGACTTTTTTAGGAGATCCCAAAGAGGTTATGAAAAAATCAACTCCTTCTTCCACGCAGATCTTCAATTGCTCTTCCATGTAAATATTAGAAGCATTCACGATCAGGTTAATTCCGATCGGACCTTTCGCTTTTGCTTTCATACGTCTCAGACCTTCCCTCAACAGTTCGGTAGAACGATAATTCAAAGCCGGAATGGCCGCCGCTATCCCATTCTCCGTACCCGCAATGACCATTTCTTCATTCGAAACCAAAAACATGGGTGCCATGATGATCGGATGCTCAATATTCAATAAGTTGCTCAGAGCCAGTTTTTCCATTTTTAATCGATTACATCCAAATATACAAAATAATTATGCACGCATATATATTAATTTCAAATTACGAGTTCCGAACTACGAATGAGTTGAAAATGTAAAAAGTTAAAAGACACGCGAAAACTATTCAGGATTGAGAATCTTTCGACTAATCCCACTTTTCAATTCAAGAAAAAGCCTCCCCGATTTCTCAGAAAGGCTTTCTATTATTTTAAGGCTTTTCATCTTTACATTCCGAAACCGAACTTGATTCCGGTTGCCGCATTCAGCCTGACTCCAGTGTCACTTGTACCAACCCAGCGGGATTGAACATTGCCCTGGTCATCCACGTAATTATCCATGTACTTATTATTGATGTCGAATGTTCCCAGTCCTACACCAAAATACATGTCGATGCTGAAATTTCCGTCACCCGGCCAAAACTGAAAGCCCATATTAAAGCGAAAAATCAATTGGCTTAAGTTCGCTTTCGTATCATCAAGCACTCCACTTATATCCTGGATTAAATAATTGTATCTTCGATACTTAAAGACCGGGGAAAGATAAAGTCCCTTCAATTCATTATCTTCTGAAAGCGGGTAAAACCTTGGAGCAAGTGATGCATGAAATCCAATATTAGCATCCGCATCCATATTTATCGGATCAAATTCCCAAATATCGCTGCGCCACAGACGTTGGTTTCCAAAGTTCAGTCCGAATTGAGAAATGGTAGGTCCGACTTCCAATTCCAGGCTAAAAATACGTGCCACTCGCTGCTCGTAACTGAAATTAAATTCTCCCGCAACCAATTGCGTAGGGGTAAATTTCAGAACGAAATTCTTTCCAAAGCGGTCTTCTGCTTCGTCTTGCGACCAGGTTGCCAGTGAAATAGTGGATAGAATGATACATCCAAGTAATTTTTTCATATACCTTGATTTAGTCTTACCAAATTAATCTTTTTTTCAATCAAATAGAAAGTTTAAATTCCAATTGGAACAATGAAGGGATAAAATACCGAAATTTGAGCATGGCAAATTCATCAGACTGGATTAGTGCTCTTCGGTTAAGAACACTTCCTTTATCCATTTCAGGAATACTCGTTGGTTCTTTTGTTGCGGTTTTTCAGGGTTACTGGAACCCGGTTATCTTCTCTTTAGCCTTGTCCACAACCCTTCTTTTTCAAATCTTGTCGAACCTGGCAAACGATTTGGGGGATTCTTTGAAAGGTGCCGACAATTCGGAAAGGGTGGGCCCGATGCGCGCCGTTCAATCCGGTTCCATCTCGAAAAAAGCGATGAAAAATGCTGTAATCCTTACTTCACTTTTGTCATTTCTAAGTGCCGGACTGTTGATTTACTTCGGAACAAAGAACCTTTCTGCCACCAGTGTTTACATTTACATTGCTTTGGCTGTAGCATCGGTTTTTGCTGCAATTACTTATACCATCGGAAAAAAGGCTTACGGGTACAATGGTTTGGGTGATTTATTCGTTTTCATCTTTTTTGGCCTGGTAAGTGTCATCGGCGTCTACCCGTTATTTTCAGATACCTTATCCTGGATACTTGTATTTCCGGCAGTCACGATCGGTTTTTTGAGTACAGCAGTATTGAACCTGAATAACATGCGTGACCGGGAAAACGATTCCAAAGTCGGAAAACGAACTTTAGTTGTAAAATTGGGAGCAGCAAATGCAAAAAAATACCATTTCTTCTTAATCATCAGTGCTTTTGTAAGCTGGGGAGTTTTCCTGGTATTGACTAAGAACTGGCTCGGTTTTATATCATTCCTTCCTGCGATACTATTTATCAAACATTTGGTTTTTGTCGCAAAAAACACAATCCCTAAAGAATTGGACTCGCAATTAAAGCTTGTTGCTTTGGGTACTTTTTTCATCAGTCTGTTATACGTAATCAGTGTTTCGATCAACGAATGGATTCTCTAAAGCAAGCAAAGGCAACCTTTGAGGCGTTTACACTTGATTTTAAACGTCCGAGTGGTACAAGTCGCGGGATTCTGACCCAAAAGAAAGGCTGGAAACTGCTATTAACGGATCCTGAAGGCACTACCGGATTGGGAGAATGTTCCATCATTCCGGGATTATCACCGGATTACACTACTGATGAAGCCTACGAGCAAAAACTAACTGAAGTTTGTTCGAATCCTTTCCTGTTTGCTAAAAACAAAGCACTTCTGATTGATTACCCTTCTATCCTATTCGGTTTGGAAAGTGCTTATTTCGATTTATTGAACGGCGGAAAACGGATTTATTTCGAATCGGCAAAAAGAAGTTCCGGGTTCAGCATTCCGATTAACGGGTTGATCTGGATGGGCGATCCCATTTACATGCGTGATCAGATCGAAGAAAAACTGGATGCAGGATTCAATTGCATCAAGCTAAAGGTCGGAGCAATAGATTTCAAACAAGAATTGAAGCTTTTGGAAGGAATCCGCGCCAGATTTGACGCTTCGAAAATTGTATTGCGTGTAGATGCCAACGGGGCTTTCAGCATGGAAGATTCAACCTGGAAACTAAAAGAGTTAGCGCAGCTGGACCTTCACAGTATTGAACAGCCGATCAAAGCCGGATCCTGGAACAACATGAAGAAGCTTTGTGAAGAAACGCCGTTACCAATTGCTTTGGACGAAGAGCTGATCGGAGTTAATGAAACAAACAAAAAGATTGAACTTCTTGAAACGATCAACCCTCAATACATTATTCTAAAACCAAGTTTACACGGCGGATTCAGCGGCTCCAAAGAATGGATTGAACTGGCAGATGCACGTAACATTCCCTGGTGGATTACTTCTGCTTTGGAAAGTAATATCGGATTGAATGCCATCGCACAGTTTACAGCGGATTACAACCCGGTTTTACCGCAAGGATTGGGAACCGGCGGATTGTATGAAACGAATTTTGAGGCCCCGTTAACGATTGCAGAAGGGAATTTGATTTATAATCGGTAATATCCATCTCGGATTACCGGATTTATAGTATTCATATTAAAATATGCATAGTAGGTATGCGAAGCCTCGCGTGCCTACTACAACACCAACATTAAACAAAAAGGGCTTCTGCAATGCAAAAGCCCTCTTCTTGTAATCGGTTTATTTATTACTTCTTATCGTTCACTTCTTCGAAGTCAACATCAGTTACTTCATCACCTGAGTTTCCTCCGGCATTCCCGCCTTGAGCCCCCTGATCTGCACCACCAGCATTTGCTGCGTTATACATTTCCTGGGAAGCTGCCTGGAAAGCTGTATTCAAACGCTCCATTGCCGCATCAAGGTTTGCCATGTTCTTCGCTTCAAACTCAGTCTTCAATGCTGCCAAAGCATCTTCGATCGGTTGTTTTTTATCCGCAGGGATCTTATCTCCGTACTCTTTCAACTGACGCTCCGTTTGGAAGATCAATGAATCTGCCTTATTCAGAGTTTCAGCTTCCTGCATACGCTTCTTATCTGCATCTGCATTTGCTTCTGCCTCCGCTTTCATTCGCTTGATCTCTTCATCAGACAAACCTGAGGATGCTTCAATCTTGATGGATTGCTCTTTTCCGGTTCCTTTGTCTTTTGCAGAAATGTGCATGATACCGTTCGCATCCACGTCGAATGTTACTTCAATTTGCGGTTCACCACGACGAGCCGGTGGAATATCTGTCAATGAGAAACGACCCAATGTTTTGTTATCGCCTGCCATCGGACGCTCACCCTGCAACACGTGAATGTCTACCGCCGGTTGATTATCTGCAGCTGTTGAGAATGTCTCAGACTTTTTAGTCGGAATAGTTGTATTCGCTTCGATCAATTTTGTGAATACACCACCCATTGTTTCAATTCCTAAAGACAATGGAATAACATCCAACAATAAGACATCTTTCACTTCACCTGTCAATACACCACCCTGGATTGCCGCACCAACTGCTACTACTTCATCCGGGTTTACTCCTTTTGACGGAGCTTTTCCGAAGAAACGCTGCACCGCATCCTGGATCACAGGAATACGAGTTGATCCACCAACCAAAATCACTTCATCGATATCGCTTGTAGACAATCCTGCATTTTGAAGGGCAGAACGACAAGGTGCGATTGTTCTTTCAACGATTGTTGCGATCAATTGCTCGAATTTTGAACGCTGTAAAGTTCTTACCAAGTGTTTTGGAATACCGTTTACCGGCATGATGTATGGCAAGTTGATCTCTGTTGAAGTTGTTGAAGACAATTCAATCTTCGCTTTTTCAGCAGCTTCTTTCAAACGTTGCAAAGCCATCGGGTCCTGGCGTAAATCCAATCCTTCTTCTGCTTTGAATTCATCTGCCAACCAAGTAATGATTGCCTCATCCACGTCGTCACCACCTAAGTGCGTATCTCCGTCAGTTGCCAACACTTCAAAAACTCCGTCTCCCAATTCCAAAACAGAAACGTCATGAGTACCACCACCAAAGTCGAATACCACAATCTTCTGGTCCACTCCTTTTTTATCCAAACCGTAAGCTAAAGCTGCAGCTGTAGGCTCGTTGATAATACGTTTGATTGTCAAACCTGCGATTTCTCCAGCTTCTTTTGTAGCCTGGCGCTGAGAGTCATTAAAGTACGCCGGAACTGTTACAACCGCTTCAGTTACTTCCTGACCTAAATAATCTTCAGCTGTTTTCTTCATTTTCTGAAGGATCATTGCAGAAATTTCCTGCGGAGTATACATACGTCCGTCGATATCTACTCTTGGTGTGTTGTTATCGCCTTTTACAATTTTGTAAGGTACGCGACCAGCCTCTTTCTGTGTTTCATCATAGGAAGATCCCATGAAACGCTTAATCGAGTAAATGGTTTTTGTTGGGTTGGTAATCGCCTGACGCTTCGCAGGGTCACCAACTTTCAGTTCGCCACCATCTACGAATGCTACCACAGAGGGTGTTGTACGCTTACCTTCAGAATTTGCGATTACAACCGGCTCATTTCCCTCCATCACGGAAACACATGAGTTTGTTGTTCCTAAATCGATTCCAATTATTTTTCCCATTTTATTGTTTTTTGTTTTTAATCAAAATTTCCTTCCATAAGTCAAAGGTTGTGCCATTGAGGAAGTATATTGATTTACTGTCATAAATGGCAGTTTTTGGTTTTAAAGCAGAAAATTAACTGACGAAGTTGGTAAATTTGCTTATGAAGCTATGTCATTTTGTCATTTGGATTGCCTAATTTTAACAAAAAGCAAGTATGCACACCATCAAAATTATTTATTTAACTTCCATTCTGATAGCAAGCTTTCTTAAAAAGGACGAACCAAATCAGGAACCAACTCATTCCAATTCCTATTATTCAATCTTTTCCGGATACAATAAAGCCATGAATGATGTTGATTCGGTTATTGTTTTGGATCAGCATGGAAAACGTAGTTCTTATCCTTTGAAAAGTGGGGGTATCGGTGAATATCCGTCTCTGTATAAAGACCGGCTGATATCCATCATTTATGGAAAAGCTCAGTCCGATGTAATTACGTTCAGTCTCTCCACCGGCCAAATAGATACCATTTGTTCAGGTCTCCAGGTTTTACAAACCAGTTCCATCGACGAATACGATGGAAAGGTGGTAATCCGTGATTATAATCAATATGTTATTCTTGATATTGAGAAAAAACAGATCTTGAAAGTCTCGGATTGCTACCTGGAAAATATTCTATTAACAGAATCCGGGTATTTTCTGATCCGCACCCTGAACGATATTTCTGAACCGAAACCTTATTTATGCAAAGGCAATATTACGGGAGCAGAAGACACTAAACTCATCGATTTGCCCGGAATAGGAGTTCAACATTACCAGGATATAACAACACTTGGATGGAATGGTATGGCTAAACATCAAGGAATTTTATTTATTCATACAATGGATCAAATTCTTGCCTATGACATTCAGCAAACCAAGATCATTGATGAGATCAGGGAAGAACGACCTGTCTTCTGCGATTTAAACAAATCAAATCCGACTTTCTCTTTCGAGAAAGAAAAAATTGTTTTTAACATGAAAAAAAAGCAGTTTAACCGAAGCTAGATTTCATCCGTTTAGTTTTCTCGCCGGATACATGCGCTGCATCCAAATCTTCATGCAAATAATTATTCCACCAATAAATCCGACAATATAAGAACTTACATGAGCCCACGCTACAGCGAGAAATGCATTTTGTTTTTCAAAAGGAATGATTTCCGCAAGTTCACCTATTAAATGAATGATGTTTGTTTTAGTAAGTAAATAACCTATTAATCCTGCCAACAAGGAAGTAAGCGGCATGACCAGTAGTAATTGAATCACATATCGCTTAATTTTAGAAAAGGGGATTTTAGCTGCTTTCCCAATACTGTTGAAGCACACGATGAGTATTCCCAGAATCAATCCCACCCACCAGGTTGCTAAAACGCCCCATATAAGCGCCAATAAAAACGGGCTTTGACTTTCGATTACCTTCGGGTGAGCGATTGTAAAGTATTCCACACAAATATTCGCTGTGACTAAATCATGAGCTATTCCGAAAGTAATTGCCCCTAATAAACAAAGTAAGATTGTTTTGAAATTAGTCAACTTGCTGTTTTTTCTTAAACACCAGGTAATAAATTGGTATTCCTGTCAATATCAACACAATACTCCCGAATGTATCCCAAAAAGTGAAAACTGTCAAAGAAACACAGATCACCGCTGCAAATACCAAATACAAGAACGGAATTACCGGGTAACCAAATGCTTTGTAAGGTCTTTCTGCATCCGGCATAGTTCTTCTCAATTTGAACAATCCAAGAATTGTAACGATGTAAAATACCATTGACCCGAAAGTAGCGAACTTGATCAAAATTCCATACGAACCGGAAAAACACAGAGCAATTGCCCACAAACCTTGAATCCACATAGCCCAAGCAGGAACGCCTGCTTTGTTCAATTTGCTCGCTTTTTTGAAAAACAAACCGCCTTTCGACATAGCATAGAACAAACGGGATCCGGCCATAATTAATCCATTGTTGCAACCAAAAGTCGAAATCATAATCAGGATTGCCATGAGCATATTTGCTACATTTCCAAACAGCATAAACGCTGCAGAAGTCCCTACCCTATCCGAACTGGCAAACTGAATACCGGTTGATTGTACTGCTTCTTTTGTATAAACAAAATTCCCTTCAAACGGAGTTCCGTGAAGCGGCAGCAAGCCCAGGTAAGCAACATTGGCAAGGATATAAAGAATTGTTACGATAAAGGTCCCCAGGAACAAGGCGCGCGGTAAGTTTCGTTCCGGATTGCGGATATCTCCGGCGATGAAGGTCACATTATTCCAGGCATCGGAAGAAAAAAGCGAATTGATAATGGTGGTAGAAAGCACGATCATTAAACCGACTGCCGTTAAATCCGTCGTTATCCATCCTCCTTCCTCTTTTTTTGTGGAAGTTGCTTCCCACATATCGTGGAAGTTCTCATCAAAAAAACCGGAATAAAAACCTACTATAATTCCTGCTACGATCAAAACCGCCAAAGCGATGAGCTTCGAACTGGTAAAAATTGCCTGGATGATCTTTCCGTAATTGATCCCGCGCACATTGATAATGGTGAGTATCAAAATAGTGGCTACTCCCACGAAATTTGCCCCGTTAATCTTTACCGAACCGTATTCAAGAATGGTTTTATCAACCAAAACCGGAAAGAAAACACCCGCAAACTTACCGAATGCAACAGCTACCGCAGCAATTACTCCTGTTTGTATCACTGCAAAGGTTGTCCAGCCGTAAAGGAAAGAAGGTAATTTCCCCCAGGCTTCCCGAATGTAAACAAACTGTCCGCCGGCTTTCGGGAACATGGCAGCCAATTCACCATAACTCAACGCACCGAACAAGGTAATAATCCCGGTGAGCAGCCAGGTAAACAATAACCATCCGGAACTTCCCAAATCGCGCGCCATTTCCGACGAAACAATAAATATTCCCGAACCTATCATACTTCCTGCAACCAGGAAAGTAGCGTCCAGTAAGCCGAGTGATTTTTTAGTAGTATTTTCTTCCATTTGCAGTCATAAAAAAGTCCCGACATATTGATAATCGGGACTTTGAGAATTTTTAATGTTCAGTTTATTCAGAAGTATTTGATTCTTCTGCTGATTCCTGTTGCTGATCGATTTTACTGTTTCGCCTTCCGTATGTAAAATAGATCAGGAAGCCCATCACCATCCACAAACCGGCAACAGTTAGGGTTGTTAAATCCAAAGCAATGATCATAAATGTACATACCGCCATTCCCAGGATCGGAACCAACGGAACCAACGGGGTTTTAAACGGACGCTCCAAATGCGGGAATTTTTTTCGCATCACGATGATTCCTGCGCAAACGATCACAAAGGCGAATAACGTTCCGAACGAGGTAAGATCTCCTGCCACGCTTCCCGGAACAAATGCAGCAAATGCACCAACCAAAACAAACAAGATCATGTTTGATTTATACGGAGTCTTGAATTTCGGGTGTAAATCAGAAAACACTTTTGGGATCAACCCGTCTTTTGACATGGAATAGAATACACGGGACTGCCCCATTAACATCACCAAAATTACGGATGAAAATCCTGCCAAAATAGCGATAGTAATACTTGTAGCCAACCAGCCGTAACCAGGCATGTATGTATTTACCGCATATGCAACAGATGCTTCTTTACCAGCTTTTTCGTACTCTTCCCATGGAGCTACTCCGGTAAGAACATGTGCAAACAGAATATATAAGATCGTACAAATTATCAATGATCCGAGAATTCCGATAGGCATGTCTCTTTTAGGGTTTTTAGCTTCCTGGGCAGCTGTTGAAACAGCATCAAATCCAATGAAAGCAAAGAAAACAATTGCTGCTCCACCTACAACTCCTCCCCAGCCATGCTGGAAAATTCCTTCGTGATTTTCAACTCCTTCCGGAATTAAATATGGGGTATGATTATCAGGGTTGATAAATTGCCAACCGATTGCAATAAATACCAGAACAATTGCCACTTTCAGGAATACCATGATCCCATTGATAAAAGCCGATTCCTGTGTTCCTTTGATCAATAGCAGCGTTACTGCCAACAAAATGGCAAGTGCAGGTGCATTTAAATACCCGGTGGAGGTTTGTACCTGAGCTTTCAATTCTCCCGGTAGTTTGGCCAATTCGCTATCCGACAACATCACAACTCCATTCTTAGCAGTTGCCATCAATTCTTTCGGAAGTTGCGCGATGTATTCCGTTCCTATTAATTTGTTTACATGTTCGAACGGAGAATGACACCATTCATAGGGTATGGCGCCGCCGAGGAGGTTATTGAGGTATTCACTCCAGGCAATAGAAACGGTAGCTGCTCCAAGTGCATATTCCATTAATAGAGCCCAACCGATAATCCATGCAACAATTTCTCCCAGGGTAGCATAGGAATAAGTATATGCACTTCCTGCAATAGGAATAGTTGAAGCAAATTCTGCGTAACAAAGTCCTGCAAAAGCACAACCAATTGCTGCTAAAGCAAACGATAAAGTAACTCCGGACCCGGCAGCTTCACCTGCAGCAGCTGCAGTTCGTACAAATAAACCAGCACCGATAATAGCACCAATTCCCAACGCAATTAATGACCATGCACCCAGTGTTTTTTTCAAACCACCCTCATTTGCAGCGGCTTCTTTCAACAAAAGTGAAATGGATTTCTTCTTAAAAATGTTAGACATAAGTTTTAATTGTTAATTCTTTTAGCAGTAATGATTTTGTAACCACTAATTTGTTTCAAGTCGCTAAAGATAGAAAAAATGTGAATGAATGCTAAAATCTGAAAATTTGTTCCGGTATTTAACTTACCTTATTCACGAAACTAAACTTTCAATTACATTTGATATAAATAATGATCTTTTATGTGGATTTTTCGTTTTAGTTCAAACCTTAAGAATTTTTTCAGATTATTATCAATCATTCGGATCATTGCGGGTCATTATGTTGCCAATTGGCTTACAACAGGACCTCTGCGGGTAATTTTTGATCCGAGAGGGAAGAACCGGAAAACACGCTCTGAAAGATTGCGTTTGATCATTGAAGACCTGGGACCAACATTTATCAAGTTCGGGCAAATTATTGCCGACAGGCCCGATATAGCTTCAGAAGGTCTAAGAATGGAACTTAAAAAGCTACAATCTTCTGCCCGTCCAATGCCTGATGATATAGCCATTCAAATCATCGAAAATGAAATTGGGACTTCTATCAGCACTGTATTTTCGGAGTTTAATGAAAACCACATCGCTTCTGCATCCATTGCGCAGGTTTATACGGCAAAACTTCACACGGGTGAAAAAGTGGTCCTGAAAGTACAGCGGCCGAATATCCGAAACAAGATCCGTCTGGACATCAAACTTCTTCAGATTTTCGCTCAGAAAATCCAAAATCAATACCCGGAGATCAGTAATTTCAACCTTATCCGTTTCATTGAAGATTTTGGTGATATTATGCTTAAGGAACTTGATTTCATGAATGAACTTTCAAATATGATGCGTTTCACGCACATGTTTAAGGAAGATGACCGGGTGTATGTTCCGAAAATTTACAGCAAATATTCCACCTCAAAATTACTGGTCATGGAATACGTTGAAGGAGAAGCTCCGGACAATTTAGCAAACCTTGTTGTCAAAGGATATGACCCGAAAATTATTGCTGAAAACGGAATGAATGTCATTTTGACTATGATCCTGAAACATGGCTTCTTTCATGCCGATCCGCATTCGGGGAACATGTTTATCCGAGGAGATAACCAGCTCGTACTGATCGATTTCGGGATGTGCGCCAGCTTAAAGCCTAAGCAAATTGACGGATTAATCGATTTCCTCATCGGTTTTGCGGATAACAATCCTCATAAAATTGCCAAAGCCCTTTTGAAGTTAACCGAAGTGGAGAACTTCCGCGACATTGAAAGCCTGGAGTTTGAGATCAACGAATTGACCATGAAATATACCTTCTATTCTTATGACGAAGTCGATATTTCCGGGTTGTTCACAGATACATTTAAGTTGTTGATGAAATACGGAATCACCATTCCGAGCAGCTTGTACATGCTTTTAAAAACACTGGTAACCATCCAAAAAGTAGCGGAATCCCTGCAGGTAAAACTAGATCTTATAGACATGGTAAAACCGTATGCAACCGATAAGATCAAAGAGCGTTTTTCATGGAAAAATATCAAATCCAAGATCGTTACTTCAGCAGAAGACTATTTATATCTTGTAGAAACACTTCCAAAAGATATCAAAGCCATCATTACCAGCTTCAAGCACGAAGGACTTCGCCACAATATTAAATTGGGTGAAGAAGGCAATACGATCGGTAACACCGAAATCCGAAGACACATTTACCGTTTTGGTGCGATTGTTTTACTGGGTATGTTATTGATTTGTGCCACACTTCTGAAGGTTTACAACGTAAAAACAGTGATTTACAATTCTAAGGGAGAACCGTTCATGAGCAAGGTGTTCGGGAATTTCCCGGATGTCTTTTTTGTTACAACGGTGATCATATCTGTTTTTGTGGTATTGCGCTTGATGTTCAGGGCAAAATAATCTGAATATTTCAAGGTTTTTCATCTTTAAAATTGACTTATTCGACTAAATTTGCGCTCATTAAATTTTATTGAACGCTAGTTCGCAAGTTGAATACCAATGACAGTACACGAAATTCGCAAGCAGTTTTTTGATTTTTTTGCGTCGAAAGGACACCAGATTGTTCCTTCAGCACCAATGGTTGTGAAAAATGATCCGACCTTGATGTTTACGAACGCCGGAATGAACCAATTCAAGGATTTTTTCCTGGGGAATGCGGTTCCAAAAAACCGTCGTGTCGCCAACTCTCAAAAATGTCTGCGCGTTTCGGGAAAACACAATGACCTGGAGGAAGTGGGAGTCGATACTTACCACCACACCATGTTCGAAATGCTTGGAAACTGGTCATTCGGTGATTATTTCAAAGAAGACGCAATTGCGTGGGCTTGGGAATTATTGACAGAAGTCTATAAAATCCCGAAAGACCGCTTGTATGTAACCGTTTTTGAAGGAGACGAAAAAGATGGCGTTCCAAGAGACCAGGAATCTTACGATATCTGGAAAAAGTTTATTTCCGAAGACCGTATCATTCTTGCTTCCAAAAAAGACAATTTCTGGGAAATGGGTGATACCGGACCATGCGGACCTTGTACCGAAATCCACGTGGATAACCGCCCGGAAGCAGAACGCGCTAAAGGTGACGGAAAACAATATGTCAACGAAGACCATCCGCAGGTGATTGAGATTTGGAACAACGTATTCATGCAGTTCAACCGCAAAGCAGACGGAAGTTTGGAATTGCTGCCCGCTACTCACGTAGACACAGGTATGGGATTGGAACGTTTGGCAATGACTCTTCAGGACAAAACATCCAATTATGACATTGATTTGTTCCAAACGCTGATCCGCCACATGGAAGGCGTTTCGGGCAAAAAATACGGTGAAGACGAAACAACCGATATAGCATTACGTGTGATCGCAGACCATGTTCGTGCAATTGCTTTCTCCATTGCAGACGGGCAATTACCATCCAATACAGGTGCCGGTTATGTGATCCGACGCATTTTGAGACGCGCGGTTCGTTACGGATACCAGACTTTGGGATTGAAAGAACCATTCCTTTCCGGATTGTCAGTTGTTCTTTCCGAAGTAATGGGAGATCCGTTCTCCGAGTTGATCAAACAACGCGAATTGATCGAGAAAGTAATCCGTGAAGAAGAATTGTCATTCTTCAGAACCCTGGAACAGGGAATCAAACGCATTGAAAGTTTGATAAAAGCAGCAAAAAATGAAAACAAAGCAATTCTTGATGGAGTTTCCGTTTTTGAATTATACGATACTTACGGCTTCCCATTCGATTTAACGAGCCTGATTGCCCGTGAGAACAATCTTTCCGTAGATGAGGATGGTTTTAACACAGAACTGACCAAACAAAAAGACCGTTCGCGGGCTGCAACAGCTATTGAAACCGATGACTGGGTCCAGTTAATCGATGATTCGGTAGAAGAATTTGTTGGGTACGACTATTTGGAAACGGCTGTAGAAATAGTAAAATACCGCAAGGTTTCTCAAAAGCAGAAAACATTCTACCAGTTGGTTTTCTCCAAAACTCCGTTCTACCCGGAAGGTGGAGGTCAGGTGGGTGATACCGGAAGAATTTACAACGATTCTGAATCAGTCATCATCTTTGATACGAAAAAGGAAAACAACCTGATCGTTCATTTGTCTGAAACACTTCCTGCAAATCCGGGTAAACCTTTCACCGCCGAAGTAGATAAGCAAAAACGCAAGTTATCCGCATACAACCATTCGGCTACTCACCTTTTGCACCACGCATTGAGAACAGTACTGGGAACACATGTGGAGCAAAAAGGATCTTTGGTAAACCCGAACTACCTGCGTTTTGACTTCTCTCATTTCTCGAAAGTGACGGATGAAGAACTGGCAAAAATCGAATCATTGGTTGGAGAGGCTATCCGTGCAAGCATTGATTTGGAGGAAAAGCGCAATGTTCCGATCGAAGTGGCAACCGAAATGGGTGCTATGGCCCTGTTTGGTGAGAAATACGGTGATACGGTCCGTGTGATCAAGTTCGGTGATTCGGTAGAATTATGCGGAGGAACGCATGTGAAGAATACCGGACAGATCGGTTTATTCAAAATCCAATCCGAGTCGGCAGTAGCTGCAGGTGTTCGCCGTATCGAAGCGATTACCAATGTGGCTGTTGAAACCTATTATGCAGACCAGGAGTCAAAATTGAAGTCTGTAAACGAGTTATTGAAAAACCCGAAAGATGTTTCAAAGGCTGTGGAAGATTTGATTTCGAAAAACAATCAGCTTCAAAAGCAAGTTGAGAACTTCAAAAAGGAACAGGCTAAATTGGTGAAGGTTGATTTGAAGACGAAGATTGTTTCCAAAGAAGAGTTTTCCTTCCTGGAAGCCATTATTGACCTGGATGCCGGTTCAGTGAAAGATATTTTATTCCAGTTAAAGGGAGAAGTTCCGAATCTATTTGCAGTAATCGGCTCCAAAGAGGAGGATAAATGCGCGGTAAGTATTTTGGTAGATGAAAACCTGGTTTCAACCAAAGGATGGAATGCAGGTAACCTGGTAAAATCGGTAGCATCCATGATCCAGGGCGGCGGCGGCGGACAAGCATTCTTTGCTACTGCAGGAGGTAAAAATGCTTCCGGATTGGAGCAGGCAATCTCAGAGATCAAAAAAACAATCGCTTAAGCGAATTTTGATCGAATAAAGGCAAGAGCTTTTTTGATATAATTGATCGTTTCCTGTTCGAGTGAAAACACATAAATAGGAACCAAAAATAAGACACAGACAAGAGTGGATTCAAACAAAAATTGGATCCACTTGTTGTTTATAAGCCCTTGTGTGAAATGTCCGGCAAATATGGTCATAATTCCCAATCCGATGATCACAAACTGTTTCCAGTGAAAGGGATGTAATCTGTAAGCAAACCACACAAACAATAATCTCCCGATATTATAAACAAGTAATGCAATCGACGTCGAAATAGCTGCTCCCACAATTCCAAAGATTGGAATCAACCAATAATTCAACAGATAAACCGCAACAATCAGGAATACCGTAAAAAAGATATCGTATCTGTACTTCTTGGAGGTCGAAAATATGGATCCGTTTATTCCAAAATACATATCTACCAATCGCCCCATCATGATGAAGAAGAACACCCAGATTCCCTCCCGAAATTCTGATTTGATAAACGAAAACAGAAAATCAATATTCACCCAGCACAAAAGAAACATCGACAAACCAATCACTAAGGAAACGGAACTGACTTTGGTGTACAACTCTTTCATCTTATCCATTTCGCGGTGTTTCCAGAAGTCCGAAACCAGGGGTGCACTTACGCGAAGTATGGATTTAAATGGAACTTGAAGTACTCCTGCCAGGAACACCACTGTAGCAAAAATTCCTGCTCCTTTTAGTCCCACAAACTGAGCAATCATCAACACATCCAATGAACTTACCCAAACTCCTCCTAATGTATTGACATAGGAATAGGATGAAAAGTAAAAGATGATTTTTTTGAATCGCTTTGGAATTTGGATCGTTGAAATCCGCACCTGGAATTCATCGATGTTTCTTAGATAAAAGACCAGGATGAGGGTTGGAATAATGTATAAAAGACTATGCAATCCTACAAATAATTCAAATGAAATGAGATTTACCCATTTTAATACCAGAATAACAGTTGTTGCAAGCCGAAGAACGACCTCATAGGCAAAAACGGCAATGATATTCTTATACAGACTGCGCAGATAGGTTTCCAGGACGATAAAGAGCGAATAGGAAATCCCAATGGGTAAAATCCAATAATAATAGTCCAGGAACATCGGGGATTTTTCAATATATCCCTCCTGGATCTGATCTCTGAAAAGAATATAGAGTCCACTATAAATAATGATCCCGGCGCCAACTATTAACAGGACAAAGGGCAAAAAACCATGATGCTTTTTCTCTTCATTTTTCAGGAAAGGAAAGAACTTCCAGGTGACATAAACAGTACCGAAATTCGCCAATTGCGCAAACAAGGTTCCTATTGAAATAATCAGGTTGATCAGTCCGATTTGAGCTGTAGAAAGGATGAGTAAAAACAAAACACCTTTATTGAGATAACCAATAAGAATTCCTGCGTAGGAAATAACAGTTGTTCGAAAAGCGTCTTTTTGTACCAGTCCCATTGAAAGCGAAATTAAGGATTATTTTCTGGAAAAGGTCGGGACGATTTGCTATTCTGCGCATTCCCGGCACCAGGAATTCCGGGTTTCGTAATTTTATCTCTACGAGTCATCTTACTTAAACTTTTGTTATCTTCGGCTTTTATTTAAAAATGCGGCAAACCGGCGGGCAGGTTTTAACTTCAAACTATGATCTCTTTCTATGAATTTTAAGATGAAAATGGCGGCTACTCTTATCAAAATGGGAGTTCCGATTCTAAAATATTTTAAACCTGATTGGCTGAGGAGATCTCAAATTTTAAAATACCATGGGATTGATCTGTTGTTTGACGTAGGAGCAAACGCAGGTCAATATGGCGAAATGTCGCGCATGTTAGGTTATAAAGGACAAATCGTTTCATTCGAACCCGTAACCGATGCTTATCAACGACTGGAACGAGCAGCTGCCAAAGATCCAAAATGGACCATCCATAAATACGCTTTGGGTGATGTTGCAGGAAAAACAACCATCAACGTCTCCGGAAATTCTTTCAGTAGTTCTATCCTGGAAATGGAAGATGCACATGTAGAAGGTGCGCCTGAATCCAAATACATCGGGACTGAGGAAATCGAAATCAGAACACTGAACGAAGTATTTCAATCCTTTCATCAAAAAGGGAATAAAGTCATGCTTAAGATCGACACCCAGGGGTATGAAAAAAATGTATTGATCGGTTCGGAAGACGTGCTGGATCAGATTACGCTTATTCAATTGGAAATGTCTCTGGTACAACTATACCAGGATGAAGCTCTTTACAGGGAAATCATCGATTACCTGGATGAGAAAGGATTTACACTAATTTCCCTGGAAAATGGGTTCAGCGATGCAAAAACCAAACACTTGCTCCAGGTTGACGGAATATTTCTAAATACTAAAAAACAGAAGTAATGAGTGATCAGGACCTGTTAACCGAACGAAAATTCTGGGAAGATTACTGGAACAATAAACGTGACCAATTAATTACACCTGTGCCTGAAGACGGATTTCACCAACGGGTACTGAACGCAGTTGTGTCATCCAGTCCACAAATCAAATCGGCTATTGAACTGGGTGGTTTTCCGGGAACATTCTCGATTTACATCAAGAAGAAATTCAACATTGATACTACCTTGCTCGATTACTTTATAGATCAATCCATTGTAGATGATCTATTACAGGCAAACGGACTGGAAAAAAATGCCATTCATCTCATCGAAGACGACTTGACTCTAGACCATCCGGTTTCTACCAAATACGACTTTGTGTTTTCAGTAGGACTTATCGAACATTTTAAAGATACCAAAGGAATTATTAAGCGCCACCTGGATTACATCAACCCGAACGGGGACTTACTGATCATTCTTCCAAATTTCAAAGGAGTGAACGGCTGGCTGCAGCGTAAATTCGACAAGGCCAATTACGATGTTCACAACATTGATTCCATGGACCTGAATCTGTTGAAATCCATTGCAGCAGAACTCAAAATTGAAGATGTTTCTGTTTACTACACCGGGAAATTCAGTATTTGGCTGGAGAATTACAAGACGCAATCGGTTTTTGTAAAAGCATTCTACAAAGCACTATTTGTCTTCGGAAAAGTATTTACGCGTGTTGTACCTGTTGAAAGCAAAGCACTTTCCCCGTTGATCGTTTTAAAAGGAAAAGTATCATAACATCGTCTTGTACAAATCTATGAACTGAGGCGCAACCGCACTTTCTGAAAATGTGTTTTGCGCTTTTTCCAGGCAATTGTCTGAAATTTCTGTTTGATCCTGCGACAACACCCATTCTATTCCGTTTACGAGATCGGCGGTATCTTTGTATGCTGCCAGGTAGCCGTTGTACTGGTGATCAATGATATCCGGAATTCCTCCCACCTTAAATGCAACT
This sequence comes from uncultured Fluviicola sp., assembly GCA_966248825.1. Lineage (GTDB taxonomy): Bacteria > Bacteroidota > Bacteroidia > Flavobacteriales_D > Crocinitomicaceae > Fluviicola. Next base: position 13,727 of record CBINBC010000045.1, on the reverse strand, counting down.
GCAGGTGTCCCGCAGGAAATGCTTTCTACAAGTGTATTTGGAAGGTTGTCTTCCAGCGACGGCGCAATAAACAGGTTTGCCGCATTGTAGCATGAAACAATCGCATCCACATTACTCAAACGCCCTAAAAAATGGGTCGGGAAATAAAAATTGATCAACGACGGATCATCCACATTCCCCATCACAACGATCTCCAGGTCTTTTTTGAGCGGTGAGTCGGATTCAAACAAGTTTTTGAGAGCTGCCGACAGGTAATGATATCCTTTGCGTTCGTTATCCACTTTAACGGCTACAAATAAAAGCAGGATCTTATCTTCCGGCAGGTTGAATTGTTTCCTTGAAAGTATTCGATCTTTCTTGTTAAATACGGCACGGTCAATAGGATTCGGGATACAGGTAATGTAATTCGGCTTCAACAGGCTGCTTGTTCTTGCCAAATCTGCCAGCCAGTTACTGCAGGCAACGAATTTCATTTGATCGGAATACATATCGTTCTTGATCTTCCAGATTCTGTGTGACAGATCATTCTCTCCCGAATGTTTGATGAGGATACAATTCCCGCACTCCTGCATGAAATGATCGCATTCACGGGTATAATGACAACCACCTGTAAAATACCACACATCGTGCATTGTCACCACCATCGGTTTTCCCAGTTCGATCAACTGACGAAGGTTTTTGTGGGATAAAAAGCTTTGATTGATCCAGTGAAGATGCAGGATATCTGCTTCCTGAACCAAAGGATGTTTCGTAATATCTGTTCCGAAATAAGCCGTTGAAAAGGAGTAGCGTTCTTTTTTAGACAATTCGAAAGGCAGAAAAAGAATACTTTCAACAATGAACCGAAACTTACGCATCCATTTTTTCCATTTTGTATCAGCAACCTCTACAACCGAAGGATCCTTTGTCTGAGCCACATTGACCAGAAGCTTCGCCTCTACTCCCTCCGATTTACTCAGCGCTGCAGTCAGCCTTTTAGCTGCGATCGATCCGCCTCCGTGCGTTTCATATGTACTAATGATCAGAACCTTCATAAGTCGATTTTCAGGCGTGTTTGGGTATTTCCGAATAAGCGTTCAGCACTTGCTGTTTCAATGATTCGATGATATTTTTAGTCTGAGCTGCTTTCACCGCAATTTTTTCCCGATCCAATTCTTTCAGGAAGTGAGCTATTTCGGTATTCATCGATTCATTTTCCGGAATAAACCAAGCTGCTTCTTTAAACATTTGCCAGTTATCACTCTGCTCGCTTCCGCAGAAAACAATCGGACGCCCGGTAGAAATAGCTGTAACTGCCTTAGAAGGAACAGCCGCGTGTGTCCAGGATTTCCGTAAAGTCACCAAATGCACATCGATGTACTTCAGATGTTCCTGCGCAATCCCATTCTCAACAATCACTACGTGTTCAAAATTCTTTGCAAAAGCCTTGATCTCCTCAGCCCGAATCCCATAAACCGATAAGATAAATTGAAAGCCATGAACTCCGGAAACACGAATCATTTCCCGGATGAACTCCGGATTGTGGGCCTGTCCTGCATTCCCGAAATAACCAAGGGTGATCTTTTCCGGATTATACCATTCGGGCTTACTTTCATCGGAAACCGGCTGGTCATCTTCCAGTGAAACTCCGGCAGGTAAAACAATGACAGGAACAGCTTTTTTATATTGTCCCAGAATGTACCTGGCCTGCTCATTTCCAAGTGAGATCAGTAAATCCGGCGCATTTTTGTAGGTTTTTCTCAGCAAGAAACGATAAATCCAGTTGCTTGCTTTGATGGTATCCGCAGATACAAATCCTTCCGGGAACAAATCCAGTGACCAAAAAGCCCATTTCTTTTTCTTTAAAAGCATGGATGCCCACATTGGAAGCAGCGGCGGACTAGATGTGCAAATGATCAAATCCGAAGGATATTTCTTACTTTTTTTGATCAGGATGTATCCATCGCAAAGCATGTTGAAAAGCTTTCCGAACTTGTTATTGTTACTGAATTTTTGCTTGATCCGAGTAACATTTCCGGTGGGGTTGACCGAACTAAGATTTCCCTTCTCGGTAATATCCATGCAAAACACCTTGATTTCCACATTGGAATCCTTCATCAGGTATTGAGCCATTTGATCGGCTAAAATTCCGTTGATATTCTTACTGGGCGGATAATGTCGTAAAACGATGGTTATCTTTTTCAAAGCGACTTATTTTTTCTCCTGATCCAAAAACGAGGAATAAGCTTTCCGAATACCTGCTTCCAATTCAGTTGTTGCTTTCCATCCCAATTGATTAATCCGGGAAACATCCAATTGTTTTTTGGGTGTTCCGTCAGGTTTCGAAGTATCAAAAACAATCTCGCCCTCAAACCCTACAATTTTCTTCACCAAATGTGCCAAATCTGCAATGGTAATATCCGATCCGGTTCCCACATTGATCGCTCCCGGTTCATTGTAGTTTTCCATCAGGAAATAACAAGCTTCCGCCAGATCGTCTACGTAAAGGAATTCACGCAACGGTGTTCCGGTTCCCCAAACAACTACTTCTCCTACTCCGTTGTTTTTCGCTTCGTGGAATTTACGGATCATAGCCGGCAACACATGTGAATTCGACAGATCGTAGTTGTCATTCGGACCATACAGATTGGTCGGCATGGCTGAAATAAAGTTCGATCCGTATTGATCGCGGTATGCATCGCACAATTTAATCCCTGCAATTTTTGCAATTGCATAAGGTTCATTGGTCGGTTCCAGAGTACCGGTCAGCAAACTGTCTTCCGAGATCGGTTGCTGTGCAAACTTCGGATAGATACAGGAACTTCCCAGGAATAATAACTTTTTCACCTGATTTGCATGCGCTGCATGGATCACATTGGTCTGGATCATCAGGTTATCGTAAAGAAAATCGCCTTTGTACGTATTGTTTGCCTGGATACCGCCAACTTTTGCTGCAGCCAGGAATACATAATCCGGTTTGTTTTCTTCAAAAAAAGCCAGTACATCAGCCTGGTTTATCAGGTTTAATTCTTTGGATGAACGTGTGATTAGATTCGTAAAGCCTTCCTGTTTTAGTTTCCGGACGATGCTGCTTCCCACCATCCCGTTATGTCCGGCGATGTAAATTTTATCCTCTTTTTTCATCCGCAAGTAACTTCGTATGTTTGACCATTTTAATGTCGTGTTCCATCATAATCTGCACCAATTCATCGAGCTCAACTTTCGCTTCCCAGTTCAGCTTGTTTTTTGCTTTGGTGGCATCTCCGATCAATAGATCCACTTCCGTAGGACGGAAATATTTCGGATTCACCTCGATTATTTTTTTGCCTGTATTCCTGTCAACACCGATCTCATTTACACCGGTTCCTTCCCAAACGATATCAAATCCTACATATTTGGCAGCCCTTTCGACAAAATCTCTCACTGTATAGGTTTTCCCTGTTGCAATAACGAAATCTTCCGCTTCATCCTGCTGAAGCATCAGCCACATAGCTTCTACATATTCTTTGGCGTATCCCCAGTCGCGTTTTGAGTCCAGGTTCCCCAATGACAATACCGGACGAATTCCCTGCGCAACTTCGGCCAGACCAATGGTAATCTTACGGGTAACAAATGTTTTTCCCCTGCGCTCACTTTCATGGTTAAAGAGAATTCCGTTACATGCATACAAATTGTAAGCCTCACGGAAATTTTTCACGATCCAGAAGCCGTAGATTTTTGCCACACCATAAGGACTTCGCGGGTAAAACGGTGTGTTTTCCGTTTGAGGAATCTCCTGCACTTTTCCATACAATTCGGAAGTTGACGCCTGGTAAAAACGGGCATTCGGGCAGTAATTCCTTAAAGCATCCAGGATTCTCAAAGTTCCCATGGCATCTACCTGTGCGGTGTATTCGGGCACTTCAAAAGAAACCTGTACATGGCTTTGTGCAGCGAGGTTGTACACTTCATCGGGCTGGATAGTCGACATCAGCTTGTTGATATTCGAGCTGTCCGTAACGTCTCCGTGATGCAGGATAAAATGCTCCTTGCCAATCAGATGATCAATCCTTTCGGTATTGAAAACACTTGCCCTACGGATAATTCCGTGAACTTCGTATCCTTTTTCAAGAAGCAATTCTGCTAAGTATGATCCGTCCTGACCAGTAATCCCTGTAATTAGCGCAACCTTCATTCAATTTATTTTGGCTATCAAAGATACGATTTTATCAGTGATAAATCGGCAAAGCCCCTCAGAAACGCATTTTATCCGGCAGATTGTTCCTTCAATCAGGTTATCTGTAGAGGTTTATTACTTAACTTTGGATTTCAACAATCAAAAACGGAATTAAAGTCATGATTAAAAGAACTTTGGGATCTCTCTATCGAAAACTATACAAAAACGGCGTTGAAGAAAGGACTTTCAGAAAACGTCTTCAAGACCAAAAAGGACCAATTAAACTGGTTGTAGGGAGCTCAGGTATTTTTGATGAGGGCTGGATTCCAAGTGAAGCACATTTTCTAAACCTGCTGGATGAAAAAACCTGGTTGAATTATTTCAAGGAAGGGCAGGTTGATTGTATTATGGCTGAACATGTTTGGGAGCACTTGACACCGGAAGAAGGGAAAAAAGCGCTCCGTGTTTGTTATAAATTCCTGAAAAAAGGCGGTTGGATACGCGTAGCTGTTCCCGACGGATTTCATGAAAAACCAGAGTACATTGAGTATGTGAAACCGGGAGGACATGGAGCCGGAGCAGACGACCACAAGGTTTTGTACAACTATAAAACATTCAGTGCTGCATTTGAAGAAAGTGGTTTTAAAGTAGAGCTTTTGGAATACTTCGATGAGCACAAACAATTCCATCATAATCCCTGGGAAACCGAAAAAGGATTTATCCGACGTTCAGCAGAGCACGACAGCCGGAACCAAAACGGTGAATTGAACTACACGAGTCTTATCATCGACGGAATTAAACAATAAATAGTAAAGCGGTGAGCAATTCCAAAACACCTTCAAAGCTAAAGGCTTTTACGACCCTGATTGCTAAGCCAAGTCGTTTGAAAGCATTACTTTCACTTGGCCACAAAGGTTATTTACATCACATCGGATGGTTTAATGCCTATGAAAAAAAGCAGTCTGTCGACGGACAGGGAAAAGCTATTCCCTGGGTTACCTACTCTTTCATTGATTTTATTAAGGACCGAATTACTAAAAATCACCGGATTTTTGAATACGGTTCGGGTAATTCAACCATTTTCTATGCAGAAAGAGCGGGTTCTGTGACTTCCGTAGAACACGACCAGGCCTGGTTTGACATGATTAAGAAGTCCAGTCCTGCAAATGCCGAAATGATTTTTTGTGAACTGGAAAGTGACGGAGAATATGCCCAAAAGGCTGCTTCCCTGCCTGAAAAGTTCGACATTGTCATTGTAGACGGGCGCGACCGCGTAAATTGCTGCAAATATGCAGTTGATGCGCTTTCTTCCAATGGAGTCATTGTACTTGATGACAGCGAGCGTGAAGTTTACAGTCCTGCCCGGAAGTTTCTGAAAGAAAAAGGATTCAAAGAATTATATTTCAGTGGAATCTCACCCGGATCACTGATAGCCAAAGCTACCTCCGTGTTTTACAAATCCGGGAATTGTCTGGATATTTGACAAACTTATTATTGCAGCTATGGCAGAATTTCTAACAGACAGTGTAAAAACAGCATACGATCAGTTCTACACGAACGATCAAACGGCCTGGCGTATGCTTGGAGCGAAATACAAATCACAAAACATTGTGGATGTTTGCAAAGACATCAAACCGACCAAAGTACTGGAGGTGGGTGCCGGAGACGGCAGTATTCTGCATTTCCTGGACCAATGCAGCTTCGCACCGGAACTCTATGCCCTGGAAATCGCTCAAAGTGGTGTAAATCAAATACGTGACAGAAAATTGCCACGTTTGAAAGAAGTACAGGTTTTTGACGGATACCAGATCCCCTATCCGGATAACAGTTTTGATCTGATCATTCTTTCTCACGTTTTGGAGCATGTGGAACATGAACGTATTCTCATCCGTGAATTGAAAAGAGTGGCCCAATACATCGTGATAGAAGTTCCCAAAGATTATCGCTTTGGGGTTGACAAAAGAATGAACCATTTCCTGAGTTACGGACATATCAATATGTATACGCCTACTTCCTTGCGGTTCCTGCTGCAAAGTGAAGGATTGGAGATTCTGAACGATAAATTATCGCTGACAGATCCTGAAATAACACGTTTCAGTGAGTTTACGATCAAAAAGGCACCGAAAACTTTTTCAAACAATTTGAAGATCAATCTCGTTTACCGCGTTAAAAAATCATTGGGAAACCTGCTTGGAAAAAAGAAACAGGAACAATTTGCCAATGCTTATACCGTTTTAACGAAAAAGTCGAACCAGGATATTCACATTTTCTAAGTCATTACAGCTACAATTATTCCTTCGTTTATGCAGAATCTTGCTCCCATAGCTTTGTTTGTTTACAATCGTCCGCAGCATACTCTTCGGACGCTGGAATATCTGAAACAAAACAAGCTGGCTTCGGAAAGCAGGCTGTTTATTTTTTCGGACGGAGCTAAAACTCCCCTAGATGAAGCGAAAGTAGCAGAGGTCAGAAGCATTATTAACCAGGTGACAGGTTTTCAATCTTTAGAAATCATAGAGCGCACTGAAAATGCAGGTCTGGCCAATTCGATCATCGCCGGTGTAAGCCGCTTGGTGAAGGAATTCGGGCAGGTCATCGTTTATGAGGACGATATGATTTCCTCGCCTTATACACTTACTTATTTTAACGATGCATTAAATCGTTACCGCGAGGTTGAAAAAGTGATGCATATCGGTTCTTACATGTTTCCCATACAAACAGAAGGCCTTCCGGAAACGTTTTTTTTCAGAGCGGCTACGAGCTGGGGCTGGGCAACCTGGGAAAGAGCCTGGAATCATTTTGAACCCGATATAGATAAACTTATCGCACAATTTGACGAACAAAAGAAAGCTGCTTTCGCTATAGACAATACCATGAATTACTGGAAACAAATCCAGGAGTTTAAGAGCGGAAAAAATAACAGCTGGGCCATTCGCTGGTATGCCTCCATTTTTTTGATGAACGGGCTGACGTTGAATCCCTCAAGATCATTTGTTCACAATATTGGCCATGACGGTACAGGCGTTCATTCGGGTATTAACGACATCTACGAAGTATCAATCAATGAAAAGCCAGTTACTTACTTCCCGGACTTACTGGAAGAAGACAAAACCGCTTACGAAGCCCTGAAAAATTATTTTGCCAACCGAAAAGGCAGCCTTGCAGCAAGAGCAAAACGGTTTGTACTCCTAAAACTGCACCAGCTATTCAAAAAATAAATTTTAGTCATCCAATAAAAAATCCCCGATCTGCAAAGGACCGGGGATTTTTAGCTTTTATAAAAGTATTGCGTTAATTCTCCGAAACAGGTTGCTTTTTCTTTCTCCAGGAATAATAAAATGCAAATCCAAGCAGGGCAAGCATGATGATTGAACCAATTCTTGCAATCATACCGAATGTATAGTATTTAGGTAAGTCGTAAGTAAATTCAATTTTATGAGGTCCATCTTTCAATTCCAATCCGCGGAGCAGGTAATTTACTTTCAAAATAGGAGTTTCTTTTCCGTCAACGGTTGCTTTCCAGCCAATTGGATAATAAATTTCGGAGAATACTGCTAACTGGTCTCCTTTAACATCTGCCATGTAAGTCAATTTATTCGGTCTGGATGATGTCAGCTTAATGGTCCCTTCTCCTGAGAATTTCTTCTTGGTCAATTTATCGGAAAAAGAGGACAACATCACAGCCTCATTCTTAGGATCAAAAGTACCTGTTACTTTGAGTTGAACCAATGGTGTGAATGATTGTGCCGTGTCCATTTGTAAAGTAATCAATGGAACAAGGTTTGTATTTCCGTTTACATCCATTACAAACATAGCTTCCTGCCCCAAAGAAAGTCCGTTTGCCAGTTGAACCGTAAGAGAATCTTTTTGTCCGGGAACCAGGTACTGCAATTTCTCTCCGCCATATACGTCTGCAGTTTTAGCGGGCTTTTTATTTACCAATAAAACTCCTGTTCCTTTATTTTCAAGACGGAACCTGGTTCCTAAAGCCCTGATCTCATCATTCGCTGTTGCATATGTTTCCACCTCTTTAACCAACCAGGCATTTCCAAGTGCATTCGGATTCAGAATAGCCGTATCCAGTCCGTTTTGCAATGGTTGCAGGAAGTATTTCACATTCAGCATATCCAACACATTACTATTCGTTTTTGACAAGTGGAACGAGATCAGGTTATCAATATTTCTCAACTTCGCTCCATGGTATCCGCCCAAAGATTTATGGAAGTTTGAAGCACGGCTGCTCGAGAATGCTCCGGAATAATCCAATACACGGTAATTGGTAGCTGCGCTCAACTCGTAAAAACGATAGGTATTGATCACATTCATTCTTGCAGCTCCTTCGTATCCAAGGTCATCAGCCAAAGTCTCTCCTTTTGCTTTTCCTTTAGCGATTTTAGAGGCTAACGACGGATTTTTAGCAACTTCTGCCGCCATAATTTCCTCATCGCCTTTCGTAGCCGCATTCGGATATGCAGACAAAGCCGCGTCTTCCCAATATTTATATCCGTTGCCGGAAATGTCATCTACTGCTCCCAGGTAGTTGTATGCAACCGGTACCATATCGATAAATGTCAACACAACCAATCCTGCCAATAAAACCGTACGGGCTGTCTTTTCAGACTTCATATACAGGAATATCACCAACAATCCACCTGCAAGAACTACAAACAAGATGGAACGTGTCATACTTGAGCTATAGATCTTTTCTCTTGCTATTTTTACCGCATTGTAAGACTCCATCTGGTTATCTACCTGCATGTCCACAAACTGCTTCACTTGTTGTGGATTGGATATGTCCAGCTGGTAATTTGCCATAGCAGCCTGTGGATCCATTTCCAGGATCTGCTTGGTATACATTTCCCCTAATCCTGCATATTGTTTCGCTTCCATTGGGTTGGTGTATCCATCGCCCAAACCAACTACTTTAACAATTACAAGGAATAAAAATACTCCTCCAAGTGCAATGAAAAGCTTTTTCTTTTGCTCTATAATGCGTTCGCGCTGTTTGATTAATTCATTCAGGAATAAAACCGCCATCACCGGGATTGTCAATTCTACAATCACCAAAATCATGGTTACCGCCCGGAATTTGTTATAAGCAGGAACATGATCGATGAAAAAGTTGGTCAATCCCATAAAGTTTTTACCCCATGAAAGCATGACTGCCAAAATAGTAACTGCGAAGAGTGCCCATTTGATATTGTTTTTCATGAAGATCAACCCTAAAAACGCCAGCAAGAAGGCAATAATTCCGATATAAACCGGTCCGGAAGTAATCGGTTGGGCTCCCCAATAGGAATAGCCGTTCATAGCGCTATTGATCTGCTGCTGGGTTAAATCGCTGTTTTGAATGCTTTCAGCAAAAGGAGATTTTGCCAAAGGCTCGGATGCACCTCCTTTTACGTAAGGTGAAATCAGGGTGAAAGTTTCTCCGATCCCATAAGACCATTGTGTAATATAGCCCTTATCCAAACCATTACCCTGACCTTTTGAAGCTGTCCCATCCGGATTAATAGTTACATCGTTAGCTCCGCGAATACTGTACTTGGCATAATCATTCGTCAGTACAATATTTTCACTATTGATCACAAAAGCAAGCAGATAAACAGCGATAATTCCTCCGGAAGTAATGAAGAAACCTTTGACCTGCTTCTCTTTGATTGCTTCCACCAGGAAGTAAATTCCCACGAAGAACAATACAAAAAAGAAGTAATAGGTGATCTGAACATGGTTCATTGTGAGCTCCAGCGTCATAAGAACACCTGACAAAACAATTCCCCAGAGCCTGTTTCTCTTGTAAGCATAAATAAACGCTCCCAGCAATGCAGGTAAGAACGCTGCTGCTGCAGATTTGATTACGTGTCCGGCCTGAATAACTATCAACTCATAACTCGCAAAACTGTAAATAATGGCTCCTATCAACCCGATCCATGGATTCAACCTTAAAAAGCGGGCGAAAATCAGGAACGATAAAAAATGCAGGAGAATCAACCCGAATGGCTGAGGAAAAACTTTAAAATAAGCTCTTGAAACCGATACAAACCAGTTTCCGGGTTTTTCCAAACCGATCTGCTCTGCAGGCATTCCTCCGAATCCGGAATCGGACCATTTCGGTTCATCGCCCGTCGCTTCACGGTACATTTTAACCGAATTTGCCATTCCGATTGCTTCTTTGTTATCGTGTTGCTTTACACCATATCCCTCAAACTGAGGTTTAAAGAAAACAGCCAAAACAATCAGCACGATGCCGATAATTGCTAAATAAGCCCAGTTTCTTTGGAAAAATCCTTTTATGTCCATAAGTTAAAATTGTTCAAGCCAAAAATAAGAACTTTAATGTTCCAAAGGGAGTTTTGTCAGAAATTATCCCGTTTTCTGATTTTTGGCGTTTTTTTGAACCAAAGTCAATTTGGAATGTATAGTCATTTGTTCTAATATCGAATTATGAAAACAGGCTTTTTGTTCGTGTTCTTAATAGGATTTGTTTTTGCCGCGAAAGCTTCGGATCTCCGGAAATCTGTTCCCGGTTTTTACATCTACAAAACTACATCAAGCAAGTCTGTCAAAAACGGAGAAGCATCTTTGACACTGCATTTCAACGCTCCCAATTTCAGGGATATTCCTTCAGGCTATCAAACAATGATTTATTATTCGGTGAATGAATTTGTCGACACCCTGGTTTTGGACTCACTCCTTTCGGCAAAGATTCGGATTCCTGCTAAAAAAACTGTTTTTAAATTTTGGCCTGGTCCGGGTTATGAGGAAGTGATCACTGATTCGATACTTATTGAGAATCAAACGGATAATGAAGCTCAGATCAATTTCCTTTCATGGAGCACGATGATTGAAGTTGATAAACCGGTCATTTACCTTCAAAGTACTTACAAAGTTGATTTTTCAATCCGGGTGAAACCCGTAAATAACTTCACTTTTACATACCCGACTTACGAGGACAGTTGGAGAGGAATTCTTGACCCAAGCGGACAAATAACCATTAACGGGAAGAAATATCCTTACCTGTTTTGGGATTCGAAGCAAGAATTTATACCCGGAAAACATACAAACGGTTATCGCATTTCCAGGCAGGAGGTCATCTCATTCCTGGAGGAGCAACTAACGAATGCCGGATTGAACTACCGGGAAAAAACAGATTTCATCACCTATTGGGGACCACGATTAATGAAATACGAAGATGTCTTTCTGCAATTCTACCTGCAGGAAGCTTGTGATCAATTTGCAACCATTCAATGCGATCCGGCACCAACAGCGATCAATCGATTATACATCGGGTTTTCCGAATGGAATGACCGGTTTGAAAAATACATTCACCCTATAGAGCTTCCAGCTTTTAAACGAGATGGATTCAACATCCTTGAATGGGGTGGATTTGAATTTAAATCAATTGAATTATGAACAGTAAACTCATTATCCTCTATTTTTTAGTCCTGCCGTTTCTCGGGTTATCCGGAATAAAAGAAAGCCTTCCTTCTTATTGGATCATTAAAGACAGTGTTTCTTCTAAAATTCATGCCGATAGTGCTAAATTCGTTTTCAGGATCGAAGATTCTTACGGACAACTCATGCTTGATCAGCATTCGCTGGTCGTTCAGGTAAAAGTTGACGGAAAAACCAAAAAGTTTACGATAACGGATAAGAACCGGTCTTTTAAACTTTACCTCCCGAAAGGAAAACACAAACTGGCTTTTTATGTCAATGCAAACTTTGAGGAAATCAACCTGGAACGGGAGTTTACGGGAAGGCATTATTATGAGATCGGGCTCAATTTTCAGGGATCAGCCAGTTCAGGAAGACAAATTATGTTGGAAAAACCGGTCATATACTTCTACAGTCAAAAGGAAGAACCATTTAATCTGAAAATCAAAACCGACGCAGAATTAAAGTTTACCTATCCGGTATATCACAACGAATGGAAGGGAAAAACATCCAAAGACGGAACAATTCAAATGGACGGTTCCAATTACCCCTACTTGTTTTGGGACGCGGCTCTTCCGATAGAAAAACTAAAACCAAATTGGCTCCATGCAGACCAGGTTGAAGGTTCAAATACAGTAACTTATTTAGAGAACAAGCTGACTAACCTGGGATTCAACGAAAAGGAAAAAACCGATTTCATTACCTATTGGGGACCGCGCATGCAGCAAATGAAGGTTGTCCAAATAATCTGGATGCAGGATGAGCAGCTTGATCCGATTGCTTCTCTGGAAATCGTTCCTGCTTTCAGGCAAAACCGGATTTATATTCTTTTCCGCGAAACAAGTGCGTTCATGGAACAGACGACGGTATTAAAGGTTCCTCCCTTAAAACCATTGGACAGATCCGGGAATTACCTCGTTGAATGGGGCGGAATTGAAGTAGAACCAACTTTATAAATTATGCGCATTTTAGTGTTTTTTCTGTTCGTCAGCTTCAACTTACTGGCAACCAATTTTGAAGTTATTCCCGATTATTTTGTCCGGTATGAAAAGGACAAATACCCCGTTAAAGAAGGTTCACGGATTAAGGTCCTTTGTGAATTCGACTCGGATTACAATCTAACCCACGAACTACTTTTCGGGATGAACGGCAGCAATGAACGCATTAAAATGTCGGACAAAAATGAAGTGATTGTAATCCGTAAAGTAAAAAAAGCGGTTTTTCAATTTTATTACGACAGTAATTTCCAGGAAATTGAAACCGATTCGATTGAAATCAAGCCTGGAATGATTACGGTCATTTCTCTGCATTTCAAAGCAAGGAATGAACCCCGACCCGTCAAAAAACCGGTTATTTATCTTTACCCGGAATCTGACATGGAAATTTCCGTCGATCTCAAAGCCAAAGGAAATCTTACATTCACCTATCCGGACTATTCACAAGGCTGGAAAGGCACTGCTCATCCGGACGGATCGATCGGCATAAGCGGAAAAAACTATCCTTACCTGTTTTGGGAATCGGAACAGCATTTCAATATGTTTGATCCCGAATTGGGAGGTTTTTTGCTAACAAAGGAAACAGTTGTCGCAACTTTGGAAAAGCATTTATCGGATTTCGGCTTTAACGATCGGGAAAAAACGGACTTCATTACCTTTTGGGTCCCGCAACTGCAAAAGTATGAACAGGTTTATATCCAATTTATCAGGGACGAAGCGTGTAATCAATTCGCCCAATTGGAAGTTGAACCCAAACCACAACATGTGAATCGTATTTACATGATTTGGACATCAGCCGATTATCCTCGGAAAGTTTTCATGAAACCTCAGAAAATCGAGAAAATGAATCGTGACGGCTTTGATGTACTGGAATGGGGCGGCATTGAATTAACGGGTGACGTAAAAATGTAATAGTAGGTAAGAGATGCGTCGCTTAACTACTTCATCGCTTACCAATTTTATAGTTTCACTTACCAATTATCCATTTTCGCTTCTCAATTTCCACGAACCATTCTAATTAATTTACTTAGTTTTAAAGAAAAAACATATGAAAAAATTAATCCTTTTACTTTCAATTTCGAGTGCAGTTCTGGTAACTTCCTGCAACATGGCAAGCGATGCAGATTATGATGCAATGGCTAAAGACATGTGCGACTGTGTAA
>CBINBC010000044.1:0-38556 GCA_966248825.1 uncultured Fluviicola sp. | reverse complement strand
GGGATAACTGGCGTGAACGTATGTGGGTTACAAGGTACAGCATTCTTTTCAGTTGAATTGGAATTCGGATCCAGACCGATGTTTTGGTTTACATAATAAGCTTTTACATCCGGAATAAGGATCTCAACTTCAAATCCGGCTTCCCGAATTTGCTTTAGTTCATTTTTGGAGAAGTCTGAAATAAGAAAAGTTCCGCGTTTTATGACTCCATGGTCAATACCGATTCCAAGTTCTGCAAGTGTTTGGAGACCGTCGGTGTCGGTGAAAATTTTTGCGCGTGAATATTCCTGCGAAAATCCCCAACAGGAAAGCAGGAATGAAAATAAAAGGAGAGTTGTTTTCATAATAGAGTATAGTTTCTATAAAAATAATGATTCTTATAAACTATACTCCAATTAATTAGTCAGTAAGGGCGAAAAATTTTTCGTCCTTACTGTATTATTTTTTCCATTCAAGCGTTTCGATCAAATGAAGAATGTCCGCTTTCAAATAATCCAATGACGGACGCAGTGAATCGTAATTCGGTCTGCAATTCATGAGAACTTCACCTCTTATGAAATTTGAAGTAGAATCAGTAAGATAGAATTGGAAATTCGTTGCCACATCTCCCTGGAACTCAAAGAGTGTTCCGTAAACTTTTTTATCCGGGAAGATGAAATTCTGGTCTTTAATTCCGGTTGCTTTGATCTGATGTTCGTCTACTTTGTCGTTGGATAAATTGATGTATCGAACCAGTGTGTCACGGTTTGGGATCGGGTAATAGTTCAGATAAAGAATCCCGTTTAAAGGTCCCAGGTTAATCTCTTTATGATTGGTCACTTCTCCTTTGTAAGTCAGAGGTTTTGCAAAATACGCTTTTGACAGTTCGAAAGAATAAGTGGTAGCATCATCGATCTTCACATATTCGTGCTTGGGGAAATTGGTACGCAAATAAGTCGGTGGCTTTGGAATCAGTAATTCATCTCCACCGCAGCTGCTTACCATAAATGCAAGCACTAAGCACACTAAACCAATTATTCTAATCATTTTCCCGGATGGTTTTAATCATTTTTATTCTTCGCTTGTCAGAACTTTCAACGACGAGTTTGATGTTTCCGCAGCGAATGTATTCGTTATTTCGCAGAATCCGGCCGGCCTGTTCGATAATAAATCCGCCGATCGTATCCGATTCTCCTTTGATATGGTCGAAATCTTTGCCGTCGATCTCCAGGACCTTGTAGAAATCAACCAATGATGTTCTGCCTTCAAATAAATAAGTTAGTTCATCGATTTTCGTATAAATAAGGTCGTCGTCGTCAAATTCATCCGTTATATCGCCTACAATTTCTTCCAATACATCTTCCAGTGTTACCAAACCGTTTGCACCGCCGTATTCGTCCACAACGATAGCCATGTGCATTTTCATGTCCTGGAATTCTTTCAATAAGTCATCGATTTTCTTGTTTTCAGGAATGAAATAAGGCTTTCTCAAAAGCGTTTTCCAATCGAAGACTTCATGGTTGATATATGGAAGCAAATCTTTGATGTACAATATTCCGGTTACATTATCAAAAGTACTTTCGTGGATCGGAATGCGGGAATATCCTGCATCCAGAACAACGTCAAGCACTTCCTGAAAACTCGCTTCATTGGAAATGGTTACAATATCGAGGCGTGATTTCATAATCTGTTTCACCTCCGTATTTCCAAATTTGATAATTCCTTCCAAAATCCGGTGTTCGTCTTCATTGTCCGAATCCTCTTTGGTAAGTGCCAAAGCATGTTCCAGGTCGTCGGAAGATAAATTGATTCCTCGTTTTTTAGCCCTGCGGTTGATCATATTCGTTCCGTTAACCAATAGCCAGCGCAGCCAGGAAAATGGGGGCAGAATATTGATGAACGTAATTGGATTCGCCATGAAACGAGCTGTTGACAAGGTGTTCCGGGAAGCATAAAGTTTAGGGGCAACTTCTCCAAGTAAGAGCAGGAATGTGGTTATCCCTACCACTTCAATTAAAAAGCGCAGTGTATTAGGCTGGTCGGAATCCGGAAAAAACTGATCAATGACTTCCGTAGAAAGAATAATGATGCAGACATTGATAAAGTTGTTCGTGATCAGGATGGTTGCCAATAAATCTTTTGGTTTGGAAAGAAGCTTCAAAATAGCTTGCGAACTTCTTGATTGGTCTTCCTCCAGGTCTTTTTTTTCAGCGGGTCCCAGAGCAAAGAAAGCAACTTCCGAAGCCGATACCAACGCGGAACATGCTATCAAAATGAAAACAATAATCAGTGAAAGAATGTTGTCAGAAAAATTGAATCCTGCATGAATACTGACGGGAACAACATCTGAACTGAATCCGGCTATACTGTCCATGTTTAAAATGGTAAATCGTCATTAGGACTAATGTCCAGGTTCATCGGACTTGGGTTTTGCGGCTCTTCTGTCGGGTATGGAGGTGTGTTCGATCCCATCGATCTGTTGTCCTGTTCGCTTCTCGGAGTAAGGATTGTCAATTCATCTGCAACAACTTCAGTAGTATAACGTGTTGCACCTGTTTGATCGGTCCAGGAACGTGTTTTTAATTTTCCTTCAATGTATACTTTAATTCCTTTTCGGACGTATTTTTCAACCACTTCAGCCAAACCTCTCCAAACGACTATATTATGCCAATCGGTATTGTCTTTGCGTTCTCCGGTTGTTCTGTCGACGTAAGTTTCAGAGGTTGCTAAGGGGAAGCTTGCTACTACAGCTCCGTTTTCCAAACGTCTTACTTCCGGGTCTTTTCCCAGGTTTCCAATCAAAATCACCTTATTTACACTACCTGACATAATTTGTGTTTGTTTATACAAACATAAAATTACGAATTTCGAATTACGAATTACGAATGGATTGAATCGAAATTCAAAAAATAACCTTAGATGAAGCTTAATACTTCGTTATAATTCGTAATTAGGAATTAGACTCCAGGTATTTTTCCATCAATCGGTGTATGGGATAATCCTCGAGCCGGTTTTTCTTTACAAAACTAAATTCCAATCCTTCTATTTCAGACAAGTCGGTTTTATAAAAATAAGCGTAAATGTGCTGATGGCTCAGTATATGCTTGGTTTGATAGCATAGATCCGCTGAGTCTTTGAATTCGAAAGGGATATTCGTGCTTTCGCTTTCGATCATCGGAAATTCGTATAATTTCTCCCAAACATCTTTATTTGTGCGCTGACCCAATGCAATTTCACCTTCCTTTTCTATGTGCAGGTAGTGGAAATAGCGTTTGCGAACTTTGGTTTTTCCTTTTTTTACAGGAAGTTTTTTTATAAGATCAGCATTAAACACACTCGCACAGCTTTGATTTAGAACACAGGAACTGCAGTCAGGGTTGTTGGGAGTGCATTGAATGGCTCCGAATTCCATGATTGCCTGATTGAAAAGAGCCGGATCAGACTCCGGAATCAATGAATCTGCGAGGTTTTGGAAGGTTTTCTTTCCCGGTGTTGAGTCTATAGGTTCATCAATTCCGAAATAACGGCTAAGCACCCGGTATACATTTCCATCTACAACAGCATGGGGAAGATCAAATGCAAAAGACGAAATAGCCGCAGCAGTGTACGGGCCGATTCCTTTCAATTGGATAATCTCAGCATAGGTTTTCGGGAATTCTCCGCCATATTCGTTCCTGATTTGTTGTGCTGTTTTATGTAAATTCCGTGCCCGGGAGTAATACCCCAATCCCTGCCAAAGTTTTAAAATGGATGCTTCATCTGCGTCTGCCAGTTGATTCAAAACGGGATAATTTTCGATAAATTTCAGGTAATAATTCATCCCCTGGTCAACTCTTGTTTGTTGCAAAATGACCTCCGATAACCAGATGAAATACGGGTTTTTTGTGTCCCTCCAGGGGAGCTCACGCGCATTTAGTCTGTACCAATCGCTTATTAGTAGAACAAAATCAGTCATTTAGGGAAAAAATTGAAGTTTTTTAAAAATAAAGCAAAAATAAACGTTTAAGCTGACTACTTTTGCACCTGAAAATCACATTGTTGAAAAACTTTAATTTATAATAAGATGACAAAGGCAGATATCGTTGCTGAGATTGCAGAGGAAACAGGATTGGAAAGAAATGAAGCACAGAAAGCTGTTGAGGCTTTTATGACTTCTATTAAAACTTCTTTGACGAAAGGTCAGAATGTTTATTTAAGAGGTTTTGGTAGCTTCATTGTGAAAGAGAGAGCAGAGAAGACAGGGCGCAATATTTCAAAAAACACAACGATTATTATCCCGGCTCATAATATTCCTTCATTCAAACCTGCTAAAACATTCGTTGAAGAGGTGAAGAATAAGGTGATTGTGAAATAATTCCATCTTTTTTACTACAACTAGTTTGTGGGAAAACTTATTTTAATATCTTTGCACTCCTGTTTGACGCAGGAGTGCTTTTTTTAAAAGCTGTTGAAATTGAAATAATTGAATTAATAACCATAAAATAATATTGCTATGCCAAGCGGTAAAAAAAGAAAAAGACATAAAATGGCGACGCACAAGCGTAAGAAAAGACTAAGAAAAAATCGTCATAAAAAGAAGAAATAAGAATCTTCTTAAGATAGTTGGAAGAGCTTAGTAAGTGAATTTGCTTACTAAGTTTTTCTGTTTTAGTTACTTTCTAATTATACGTTCGTGAGTTTAGAACTAGTTGTAGACACCCGTGAAGGTGGTGTTTGGCTTGCTCTCTTGCGCGATGGGAAATTGATTGAACTGCATCAGGAACAAGGAAGTACCGATTTTGCTGTTGGTGATATATACCTCGGTAAAGTCAGAAAGGTAGTTCCCAGTTTGAATGCGGCTTTTGTGGATGTCGGATATGAGAAAGATGCATTTTTGCATTACCTCGATCTGGGTCCGCAATTCCAATCTTTGAATAAGTTTACCAAAGATACCTTGCAAGGGAAGCAGAGTGTTGCTGATCTGCTTTATTTTAAGCCGGAAAAGGACATTCCAAAAGATGGGAAAATTACCGAAATTGTATCCACTTCATCACCCATATTGGTTCAGGTTGCCAAAGAGCCTATATCAAGCAAAGGCCCCCGTTTAAGTGCAGAATTGACACTTGCAGGGCGCTATTTGGTGCTGGTGCCGTTTTCGGAAAAAATTTCAATCTCCCAAAAAATTAAGACTCAGGAAGAGCGTGATCGTTTGCGCCGCCTGATGGATGATATCAAGCCTAAGAATTTTGGTGTCATTATCCGCACAGTTGCTGAAAACAAAAAAGTAGAAGCAATTGACCAGGACCTTAAAAACCTGATGGAGAAGTGGAAGAATATGCATGCAAACTTAAAGCAGGCAACACCACCTCGTCGTGTTTTGGGTGAAATTGACAAAACTTCATCAATTCTTCGTGATTTGCTGAATGCTGATTTCTCAAATATTCACGTGAGCGATGAAAAGCTGATGTCCGAATTGAAAGAATATATCAGTGGAATTGCCCCTGGTCGTGAGAAAATCTTGAAATTGTACGACGGAAAACTCAATATTTTTGAGCGATTCGGGATCAATAAGCAGATCAAAACGATGTTCGGTAAAAAAGTTCCCCTGCCTTCAGGTGGTTACCTGATTATCGAGCACACAGAAGCTATGCACGTGATTGATGTGAACAGCGGAAACCGTAAAGGTGCCGACGGACAGGAATCCAATGCATTGGCAACCAATGTGGAAGCTGCAGAAGAAATTGCACGCTTGCTTCAATTGCGTGATATGGGAGGAATTGTTTGTATCGATTTTATCGATATGCATGACAAGGAAAACAATAAGGACCTGTTTGAGAAATTGAAAGAGTTTATGCGCTCCGACAGGGCGAAGCATAATATTCTTCCTCCCTCCAAGTTTGGTGTTGTTGAAATAACCCGTCAAAGAGTAAGACCTGAAACGGATATCAATACTTCCGAAACTTGTCCTACTTGTAACGGGACAGGAGAAGTGCAGGCATCCATCCTTTTTGCCGAAGAGATTGAAATGAACCTGAATTTCTTATTAGCTGATAAAAAAGAAAAAAAGGTGACTTTGCTTGTTCATCCCTACTTAGAGGCTTACTTTAAAAAAGGGTTTATTTCCAAGCAGTGGAAATGGTTTTTCAAGTATAAAAAGTGGGTCGATGTGCGCGGTATTACAGCATATCACTTATTGGAATACAATTTCCAGGATAAAGATAATAACGAAATTGCTCTCTGATATGGGGAGCAATTTTTCGTTAGGGTTTCCCCCTTCGGAGGGGAATGAAGGGGGAGGAAGAACGTCAAAGAAAATTTCTTTTCTGGAGGCAAAAGCGAAAATTGAAGCCTATTGTGCCTACCAGGACAGAAGCCATTTTGAGGTTAAGAATAAACTCTTTTCCTGGGGACAGAGCTCCGAACAGGTAGACCAATTAACAGCTTACCTGATAGAACATAAGTTCCTGGATGAAGGCCGTTTTGCTGAATCCTACGTTTCCGGAAAATTGCGCATCAAACATTGGGGAAGGATCAAGATCAAACAGGGGCTGAAACTGAAGCAAATTCCCGAGAAGATTATTCAGCTGGCTTTTAAGACCATCGATCCCGATGAATATTTCGAGATTCTGAAGCACGAGATTACCAAAAAACAAAAGGACCTTTCGAACGAAAAAGATCCCTGGAAAAAGAAAGCCAAATTACTTCGTTATGTACAGTCAAAAGGCTTTGAGAATGATTTGATTTACGATGCTTTGGAATCCTTGCAGGATGAGGAACAGTAGTGCTCAGTCGCGACTGAGCACTACTTTCATCGCGACTGAGCACTACCTGCATTGCAACTGAGCACTACCTGCATCGCGACCGAACATTATCTATTTGTTACTTAAACGTCGATTTCTTAAATAATCCCAGCATCTTCTCTTTGTCAGCATCGTTGTTATAGGAAATTGTAACGGTCATGAATTTCCCTTTTACCAGAGCATTCATTAATAATTGCGTGGTAAAAACCTTAGCTTCTTTGTCATTTAATGAAACCTCATAAGTGTCGAATGTTATTCCACTGACAGTCATTTTTCCGGGAACAGTGTCGGTATACATGTTGCGCTCCAGGTAATTGGTATAGATCATTACGTGATTATTGGCAATAATACGCTTGTATGCGGTTTCATCTCCGGAGAAATCCTCCCAGCTCGATTGGAAATTGTTGTCAAAGTTCTTTTGGAAGGCAAGTGTACGTTTAATTCCGGACATGTTTGATGTGGTGTCATTTACCGCGGCCTTGCTGCGTTCATCCAATGACTCCAGGCTTGATTTGGATGTGATAATCCAGTTATCCGGAAATTCCATGGTCCAGCCCAATGCCTGACTCGTGTATTTGTTCCCGTTGAAAGTACCTTCGTCTACTTCTTTCGAGTAATCTTTCTTAGCAGGGCTTCCACACGCACCGATTACAAAAAGTGCAATGGACAAAACGGGGATGATTGCATGTTTTAGATTCATTTTATTGGATTTTGGTTA
Organism: uncultured Fluviicola sp.; assembly: GCA_966248825.1. Lineage (GTDB taxonomy): Bacteria > Bacteroidota > Bacteroidia > Flavobacteriales_D > Crocinitomicaceae > Fluviicola. Next base: position 31,080 of record CBINBC010000044.1, on the reverse strand, counting down.
ACACTAAATAACGACTATTTTTCGAATAATTTCTTTTGATCTGTAAGCATCCTGGTATAGCCGGATTCTGATTTGATAAGTTCCCGCAGAAAAATCTACCGGAATTTCTGTGTAGTTGAAATACTCGCTGACACCGCTTGATACCAACTTCCCGTTCAAATCATAGATATTCCATTCGGTTTTTTCGGTTTGAATGGGAATCGTCATGAAAATGGTTTCGGAACTGGAAACAGGATTTGGGAATAGCTCCATTTCATCGGTCAAAGGAAACGACTCGAGCATTTTCTTTCGGTCAAAGTTCAGTAGGAACAGGCCGTACTGCCTGTCAGAAACGATCAGTCTTTCGGACGGAAGGTCTGCAAAAACTCCCCAGTTGCCATTCATTTTGTAAGGATGTTCATCCGGATAGGTGTCATAATGTGCTACTTCCAACGGAGCCGGATAACGCAGATCAAATACCCGGATTCCTTCATTATAGTAAGCAACGAAAGCAAATTCATTCGTAGCTTTAATATTATGAGGTACGGACCCGTTTTCATAGTTCGTCCCGAAATAACCGTTGATAGTTACAACCGAGCCGTCAAAACTGCATTTTTTTACGCGTTTTCCATTTGTTTCATCGGCGAATAAATACCTTGTTCCATCAGGAGTGAGCCAGCCCTGGTGATTGTAACCCTGGTCGGTGTAAATGTTTTTCGAATCTAAATAAAGCGGAGCATTTGTATTGGTGAAATTGTAAACTTTCAAGCCGTCATAGCCGCAATTCAGAATGGCTGTTCCGTTCCGAACATAAATATCGTGTACTTCATTGACATCTCCCGGCCCGCTCCAAAGTTCAAGTAAATTCAACGGGTCAGCCAGTGAAAAGATTTTCATAGGTGCGTCAATTGCTTGGGTATTGACCGTACTTCTGTGGGTACAGGAATAGAATTTTTCCTGGACCGTGTCTATAAAAATGTTGTGTACACGGCCAAACTGCACGGTATCTTCTTTTGCCAGGTGAAGAGAATCCGGTAGGTACTGAAGGTCGATAATTTGCAGACTGCTGACACCTTCGTCACAAACAGCATAGAGGTAATGTTTGAATACAGCATATTCCCGGTGCTGGACGAAAGTGGTGGAATATCGACCTTTAATAAACCCTTTCGGAATGAATTTATCCTGGTCATTGATCAAAAAAACATGCGTTCCTTCAGTTGACCCGATTACCGCATATTCGTTTCCGTTCTGGGTGAAACCGAAACAATCCGAATAACGTACTTTCGATGAGTTTGCGATCAGACTGTCCTGGTGCCATTTATCCAACAGGGTCATGTTATGAAATGTTTGAGCAAATAATGCATTGTTCAGGCAAAAATAAACTACGAAAAATGCTATTTGAGAAGTCCGTTTCATCTTATTCCAAAGATAGTTATTATTGAAAGCTTGAACCTTACATTCCTTTAAATGTACCGAATATGATGTGAAATGTAACAGGTATTTAGTGTGTTTTCTTGCGCAGAAAGTTTTTTGATCCATAAATAAGTTCTGTTCATTGGGAATTCATCAAAAATATGTTAGAAACTACTTAAATGCGTTGAAGAAAGCGGAATTTGACTATTTTTATCACCTGAAAATGAACCCACGTGACGCGAGCAGTTGTAATTATCCCAACATATAACGAAAAAGAGAATGTTGAGCGTATGGCTCAGGCAGTAATGGGCTTACCCGTGCCGATTGATATTCTTTTTGTAGACGATAATTCTCCTGATGGAACAGCTGCCCTTATTCGTGGTTTGATGGAGCAGTTTCCCAATCGGATATTCCTGGAAGAAAGAGCAGGGAAATTAGGCCTGGGAACGGCTTATATTCATGGGTTTAAATGGTCTCTCAATCAAAATTACGACTATATTTTTGAGATGGACTGCGACTTTTCACATAATCCGCTGGATCTACCGAGATTATTAGATGCATGCACTCAAAAAGGAGCAGACGTTAGCATCGGTTCTCGGTACACAAAAGGCGGTAAAGTACAAAATTGGCCGATGGGACGCATCCTGATGTCCTATTTTGCGTCGGTGTATGTTAGAATGATCCTGTTTATCGGGATTTCCGATACCACAGCCGGATTTATGTGTTATTCAAGCAAGGTGCTCAGAGCGATTGACCTGGATAACATCCATTTCAAAGGATATGCTTTCCAGATTGAAATGAAGTACGCTGCAAAAAGAAAAGGATTTAAAATTATCGAGGTTCCGATCACATTTATTGATCGTCAGTTCGGAGAATCCAAAATGTCTTCAAGTATATTTAAGGAAGCCTTCTTTGGTGTGTGGAAAATGAGAAATTTAAAGGTGTAATGGCAAAGATTTTACTGAAAGGCGCAACACTTGTAAACGAGGGGAAAGAGTTTGTTGCAGATGTGTTGATCGATGGGAAACGAATTTCAAAAATTGCGGCTTCGATTTCTGTTGATGGATCAGTGCAGGAAATCAATTGTGAAGGATTGCATTTGCTTCCCGGTTGTATTGATGACCAGGTCCATTTCAGAGAGCCGGGATTGACGCATAAAGCCAATATCCAATCAGAATCAAAAGCGGCCGTTGCCGGTGGGATCACTTCTTTCATGGAAATGCCAAATACCGTTCCGAATACACTGACTCAGGAACTGCTAGAAGCAAAATACCAGCGCGCATCCGAGGTTTCTCCGGCGAACTACTCGTTTTTCATGGGAGCTTCGAATGATAACTATGAGGAAGTGATGAAAACAAATATCCAGGATGTTTGCGGAGTCAAAATATTCATGGGGTCTTCTACAGGGAATATGCTCGTTGATAATACAAGTACTTTAGAGCATTTGTTTGCAAATGTACCGATGTTGATCGCGACTCATTGCGAGGATGAAGCAACCATCAGAAAGAACCTGGAAGAATACAAGGAAAAATACGGAGAAGATATCCCGATGTCGGCTCATCCGCTGATCAGAAGTGCGGAAGCATGCTATTTGTCTTCTTCAAAAGCGGTTGAACTGGCCAAAAAGAACAATACAAGACTTCATATTTTACACATTTCCACCGGGATTGAAACGGAATTGTTCCGGAATGATATTCTTTTGGAGCAGAAACGCATTACAGCTGAGGCTTGTATCCACCATTTGTGGTTTTCAGATGCAGATTACGAAAACAAAGGCACATGGATCAAATGGAATCCGGCAGTTAAAACAGCTGCTGACAGAGAGCAGATCTGGCAAGCGCTTTTAGATAATCGTATCGATGTCATTGCAACGGATCACGCTCCTCATACAATTGAAGAGAAGCAACAAAAATACCTGCAGGCACCTTCGGGCGGTCCATTGGTACAACATGCATTATTAGCGATGCTGGATGCTTCCGCAAATGGAAAAATTCCTTTGGTACGTGTGGTTGAAAAAATGGCACATGCGGTTGCCGTTTGTTTCAATATCAAGGAACGAGGTTTCCTGAGAGAAGGTTATTTTGCAGATTTGGTATTGGTTAACCTGAACAAAAAATCCACTGTTACCAAAGAATCGCTTCTTTACCAATGCGGGTGGTCTCCATTTGAAGGAACTTCTTTCTCTTCGAGTATTGAGAAGACTTTTGTAAATGGAGAAGTGGTCTATGAAAACGGTCAGTTGACGGGAAGTAAACCGGGAGAACGCATGTTGTTCGACAGATGATAAAATGGGTTATCATAGCGCTTTTAGTGGTTCTGCAATCCTGCAACAGTGAACTGCATGGCCTCAAAAAACCGGATAACCTGATTCCAAAAGATCAGATGATCGAACTGATGACGGATATGCTGATACTTGAAGGTCATATTCAGACAACTTATTCCACGGTAAATCGCTATTACAAAGTAATGACAGCATCCGGAAGGTATTATCTGAAGAGCAAACACGTTACCGAAAAACAATACGAAGAATCGTTTGTTTACTATACGAGCACGCACAAAGATTATAAGCAGATGCTGGATAAAGTGATGGAAAACCTGCAAAAGGAATCCATTGAGCTCCAAAAGAAATAATCCTTAATGGCATTCCAGTTGAACGGAAGTCATTAGTTTTTTGAATTCGAGACGGTATTGGTCCTCGTCGAACCATACTTTTTGGTTTTCCAGTATGCAATTCCACCAGCCATAACGCAGGACTTCAATTTTTGCCCATAATTCCTGGTCAGGCGCATTCCAATGTTGTTCGAATGCTTTGTTTATCGGATCGGGATCCAGTGCACCGGCTACCTCTTTTTCGTGAATTTCTTTCCACATACTTAGTAAGGTTTTTCCTCCTTTTTCCAATGCAGTAACATACCGGGAACATTCTTTACAATACGGAGTTCCTTTTAAAGCTTTGGGTTCATTTAAAGCGATAACCGCTTTTTCACGAAGCAGACACTGCTCTCTCAGGTTCTCCAACCTCAATTTTTTGATAGTAGTCCAATATTCACCTTTCGGGTATTCCATTTCTTCCAATTCAGACAGGAAATTAGAACACTCATACCGGATGTTTTTTGCATTTAAGTAAGTGGTGTCTTTTGGCTGGTAAGCCAGGAATGGCTGGCTTAGTTCGGAAGCCTGAACCAAGGTGTAATGCACATTTTGCACCTGCATGTAAGTGGCTTTCTCAGGATCAATTTGAGCTCTTGAAAGGCAATAACCTTCATACCATTCAAAAACCTCCTGTGCATGAATTGAAGATACCAATGAAAGCAGAAGAATTGTAGTCAAAAGGAATTTTTTCATCTGATTTTTCGTTCAGGGTTCTTACTCAAAAAACTGCTCCATCCGCCGCCTTTACTTTTATTATTCTCACCGATCCCTTTGGAGAAATGGTGGCAGACAGCTGCAGCAAGTCCGTCTGTGGCATCCAGGTATTTGGGAAGCTCTTCAAAGCGGAGCAGGGTTTGGAGCATTGCGGCAACTTGTTCTTTGGATGCATTCCCGTTCCCGGTAATGGCTTGTTTGATGCGTTTCGGGGTGTATTCCTCGTAAGGAATGTTTCTCCGCAGGGAAGCTGCAATGGCAACACCTTGTGCTCTTCCTAATTTTAACATGGATTGGACATTCTTTCCGAAGAAAGGTGCTTCAATGGCCATTTCGTCCGGTTTGTATTCTTCCATAAGCCCGTCAATGCGATCAAAAATGCGTTTCAGCTTATCCGGTTGATTGCCGAGTTTGTTCAACTGGATAATTCCGAAGTTGAGCATTTCAATTTTCGTGCCTTTAATATGAATTAATCCATATCCTAATACAGTTGTTCCGGGGTCAATCCCTAAAATTATTTTATCTTCGGCCATGCAAATGAAAGAGGAGGTTAAAGCTACTAAAAAACGAGCTGGTTTAATTACATTATTCAAATTATTGGTATTTGCTGCCGTAATCTGGACATTGTATTTCCAGCTGAGGAATGTGGATTGGGAGCATGCCAAAGGACTCGACATAAAACACTGGTGGGCACTGGTATTGGCTTTCTTATTGCTGATTCCCAATTTATGGATGGAATTCCTGAAGTGGAAGAAGATCACCAACCCCTTGCAGGTAGAACCCAAGCTCGTAACCAATGCTTTTTGGGCAGGAGTAGCTTCCGGCTTCATGTCACCCAACGGTTGGGGAAATTTCCTGGGAAGATTGATCTATTTCCAGAAACGGCAAACGATCTATATTATCTTCTCAACCGCACTGGCTAATCTGAGCCAGCTGATACCAACCCTGCTATTTGGATTGTTTGCGGTGTTACTGAAGTATGGTAATTCTAATTCCTTGTGGATTACAACCAGTTTGGGAGCATTGGTTATTCTGCTGTTTTATTTCTTAGGGGATTATTTGCTGCCACGAAAAAGAAGCCGGATTTCATTGGTCAGAAGGCTGCAAAGTATCCGTGGGCGCTACCAAAACCTGAAATGGCCTTTTCTCTTCTTTTCAACCATTCGATTTTTGGTTTTTAGTTTGCAATATGTCTTGCTGTTTGTGACTTTTGGTTATGAAGACTTTTGGTTTTTGGTAACACAGATCTGGTTGATTTATCTCTTTACGTCTTTCATTCCGTCCTTGTGGTCCGGGAAAGTGCTGATACGCGAAACAGCGGCATTGTTTGTTTTTGCAGGAACAGCTGTTTCCGTTCCCGATGTGATTGTTTCAAGTATTCTTATTTACCTCATAAATATCGCTCTGCCTGCATTTATGAGTAGTTTTATCTGGCTGCCGAAAAGAAAAAAATAAGCTATGTGGTTGATTGGTTCATGGATACTTCTTTACATCCTTTCGATATTGACACTTTTGTTTGGAGTAAATCGCCTTCGGGTGAGCCGTAATACTAAAAAGATGATGGCAATCGATGAAATTTCGGTGGTTATTCCTTTTCGGAACGAGGCACATAACCTTGAACAATTTTTAGAATGCATTTATGCACAGCGATACCAGCCGGCCCAATGGATCTTTGTGAACGACCATTCTTCGGATTCCTATATTGAATTGTTTAAAGAAATGGATTCTTTCCCGATTCGTTTGTTGCATTTACCGGAAGAACAAAGGGGGAAGAAGCGCGCAATCCGTTTTGGGATGGACCATGTTCGAACAGAATATTGCTTAACGATGGATGCGGATGTTTCATTCGGTAAGGAATACATGAAATCGATGCTGATGCTTCCCGAAGCTGAACTGATTATTCTTCCCGTAGAAATGACCGGTAAGCATTGGTGGCAATCTTTTTTTACGGTGGAATACCTGTTCACAACACTTTTAAATAAAGGAATTGCAGGTTGGGCCAGACCGGTTAACTGCAGCGGTGCTAATTTACTGATTCATGTCTCCAGTTTCGACCAGGTAGACGATATCGAAGATCACGACCATATTTTAAGTGGTGATGATATTTATACATTGAGAGCTTTCCGGGGATCCGGTAAACGCATTGAAATCGTAGAAAATGAAGCTTTGAAGGTGAAAACAGAAACACCGGAAACAATATCCGAAGTGATGGAACAGCGTGTGCGCTGGGTGGGCAAAACAAACCATGTTGCCGATTCACTGAACAATTTTCTAGGAATCTGGGCTGTAGGATTGCATTTATACTATTTCTTATTGCTGATCATCACTTTTTTTGCCGGAGTTTACTGGCTCACTTTTTTGATCATTGCTTTTAAATATGGAATGGATTTCATACTGGTGAAAATGGACAAAAAGAAACCCGCACCCTTCGATTTATTGGGGTTAGGTCTGTTTGAGCTGTTCTATCCGGTTTATCTGTTCGCATTGCTCGCTTACCTGATGGTTTCCCAACCGGAGTGGAAGGGAAGATAATTTAGGTCTTTTTAATATTTTTCCGGTTTATTTCTGGCTATTTTAGACATGTTCAAAAGTTCAAAAAGTTCAAAGGCCCGGCAGAAATGGGATCAAGTTTGAACCTTTTTAACCTTGAACCTTTTTAACTTGTATAAATTTGGAGCAATCAAAAAGATTTACGCAGACGACCCGTGGAAAACTAATACTGGCTTTCGGACTGGTGCTGTGTGTTTCATTGTTTACGTGGATCGTTAACCGAAGCGCGTTTGACCGCATCAATACTGTTGTGGAAAACCTGGCTAAACCGAATAACAGGCTTGAAGCTTTGAATGACCTGCAACTGGAATTGAGCCGACTGAATGATTTTTACCGGGCAGAAGCATTACAGAACAAATACACCCCCTCAACGGAATACGACAGCCGTGTTGCTCAAATCTCCCAAAAACTGACACAATTAAAGGATTCTTTTGCCGAAAACCCGATCCAGGTACAGCGGTTAAATGATATTGACTCTATTTTCATTAAACGGAACAAACTCTTTGAAAAATATTTGAAAACCCGTTACAATTACATCTACAGCGGTTTGGTCGACAAGCAATTCGAAGAACTCGCAGACCAGGTCGATAAGGAAAATTTGAAAGTAGATACGAATGTGGTCACAACAGAAAAACAGACGAAAACCTATACGTATTTCGACCAGGTAGTCAAGGAGGAGGTTTCGTCAAAGAAAAGAAGATTTCGCAGGAAAAAGCAGCCTGTTGTTGAAACAAAACCCTATGTGGTTGTTGAGGAAAACACGAAGATACATATTGATACACTGGCTGTTTCTAAAAAAAAAGACAGTATCCTGGAAAACATCCGGATTTCTTTGGATCAGGTTGAATCGGAACAGAATTCAGGAAGGAGATTCCTCCAGAAACAGGAATTGATCCTCATTAAAAGCAATGATATTTTGTTCAACCGCTTGTTGGAAATAATAGGAGAGGTGAAAAGCGAGGAAAACCTGGATACACAGATAAATTCAGCAGCTTCGATAAAAATAGCGCGTGAAACGGTTTCTTTTACCAAGATATTGACAGTGATTTTTGTGCTAGCAGCCTTTACATTGATCGGTTTTATTATCGGGGATATTTCCAAGTTCAATAAATACCGCAAAGAGCTTGAAGCGTCCAGGGAAGAAGCAGAATTCCACAGTCAGGCAAAGCAGCGTTTCCTTTCCAATATGAGTCACGAGATTCGGTCTCCGCTCCAAACAATTGTCGGTTACTCGGAATTGATGATGAAAGAGCCGCAAACAGATAAATCCAAAGTAGAAGTGGTTTCAAAAGCTTCGGAACATTTGTTACAGGTTGTCAATGAGATCCTGGATTATTCGCGCATCATTTCTTCGAATTTTAAGATTGATGAAAAACCTTTTGTATTGAAAGAAATGATTGATGAGGTTGCTGATCTGGCATCTTTTCAATGCGAGCAGAAAGGAATACACTGGAATTTTGATATCAATGAATTTGAACCGGAAAGATCACTGGTGGTTTCGGATGCTTTCCGTTTGAAGCAGATCCTGATCAATATTTTGAGCAATGCAGTGAAATTCACTGAAAAAGGATCGGTTTCACTGGAGGTCCACCTGGAAGAACAGGACCGGAAACTTGGAGTATCCTTTAAAATCCTGGATACTGGTATCGGGATGAGTGCAAAAGACCTGAAAGTAGTTTTTCAACAGTTTGAACAGGCCAGAAATACACCTATTCAATCGGGAACTGGTTTGGGACTCAGCATTGTAAAAGAGTTGGTGGAAGCACTGCAAGGTGAAATGAATGTAGGAAGCTCATTGGGAAAAGGAACGACTTTCGAACTCAGGTTTTCCTTTGAGAAGGCAAAAATGAATGAACTTCCACAAATCAATTACGAGCAGGAACCCATCGAACTGGATGGAGTAGTATGGGTAGTTGACGACGATCCTGCCATTTTGAAATTATGCGGACAATTACTGAAACAGAAAAGTCTGGAATTTAGGCTTTTCGATAGTCCGGAAGAACTGCTTGAAGCCGAGTGGGATGAAGGTATCCGGTTGGTTTACGCAGATGTACGTATGCATGGGATCAGTGGTATTGAGCTGTGTTCACGATTAAGAAAACGCGGACATACTGCTGTAAAGATTATCGCATTAACAGCCCAGGTACTCCCTGAAGAGAAAGAACTGTTCCTTCAGAGCGGATTTGACGGGATTGTTTTAAAACCATTCAAAAGCCAGGAGTTTTATGCGCCTCTTCGGGAAATCACTAAAAAAGAAACGGAATTTGATTTTTCGGCTTTGCGAGAGATGATTTCAGATGAAAATGATTTCCTCGAAATCAAACTTCAGTTTGTATCTGATTCAAGGGCCGATCTTGCAGCGATGAGAAAAGCTTTGGAAGAAGAGAATCCGCAAGAGTTATTGCTGCTTGTGCACCGTTTGGCCGGAAGGTTCGGGCAAATGGGATCTAAAAAGTTAGCTCCAAAATTGAGAGAACTGGAGGTTCAATTGAAGAATACTGCGAAAGGAATTGTGCTTTATGAGGTAAAAGAGATTATTCCGGAGTTGGAAAAAGCAATTAGCACTATCTGATTTTTTCTTTTTCACCGCAAAGAATCTTTGTCATTTTAATCGCGGTTGAAGTAAGAGTCAATCCAACTGATACTTCTCCATCTTACTATAAAGTGTTTTCCGGTCTATATTTAGCAACTGCGCTGCTTTCGTTTTGTTATAGCGCGTTTGAACCAATGCGTTCAGGATGAGTTCGCGTTCGTTTGTTTCCTGTACCAATTTCAGATCACTCGGATTGCCGGTCTGAGCGCGTGAGATCATTTCTTCCGGAAGTAGCTCGATCCCGATTTCATCGTTTTTGCTCAACAAAACGGATCGTTTGATTACATTTCGCAATTCACGCAGGTTTCCGGGCCAATCGTATTTTTTGAATACCTGGATGATTTCCGGGGAAAGCCGTTTTACAGAACGGTCTAATTCCTGGTTTGCCTGTTCCACAAAATAGCGGATAAAAAGTTCCAGGTCAACTCCGCGTTCGCGCAATGCCGGCATCTGGATTTTAAACTCATTGATGCGGTGATAAATATCTTCCCGGAAATTCCCGGATCCAATTTCCTGGAGCAGGTTTTCGTTTGTTGCGCTGATCAGCCGGATATCGATCGGAATGCTTTTACCGCTTCCAACCGGCTCAATAGTGCGTTCCTGGAGTGTACGAAGTAATTTGATTTGTACGTCGTAGCCGAGATTCCCGATTTCATCTAAGAATAACGTTCCGCCATTCGCTTTTTCCATTAATCCGACTTTATCCTGTAATGCGCCCGTAAAAGAACCTTTGGTATGGCCGAATAATTCGCTCGCGGCAAGTTCTTTCGAAAGAACTCCGCAATCAACAGCGATAAAAGGTCCCGCGGAACGTTTGCTTTGATTGTGGATGGAACGCGCAATGTGTTCTTTTCCGGTTCCGCTTTCACCGATGATCATTACTGACATTTCAGTAGGAGCAACCAAATCGACATATTCGTAAAGCTTTTTTGCGACCTCGCTTTCACCTTTGATGAATTGCTGAGCTGTTTTGGGTTTTTGTTCCTTTTTTTTATCCGGTTCTTTTTTATCCAATGCAGATTCGATCACCAGAAGGAGTTCATCTGGATTGATGGGCTTGATGATGTATTCAAAAGCACCTGATTGAATCGATTTTACGGCTGTTCGCACATCATCGAAACTGGTAATGATCACAATAGGCAATACAGGGAAATTAGTTCCCATTTTAGCGATCAGTTCCAAACCGATTCCGTCGGGTAACCGGTAATCCAGGAGCAATAAATCAAACTTTTCCGATTGCAACAGCTGTTCTCCGGCTTTCAGGTTTGAAGCAGAGTTGATTAAGTATCCTTTCTTGGTCAGAAAGGTAGTTACGATTTTTGCAAAAGTCGGATCGTCTTCAATTAACAGGATTTTGGTACCCAAAGCTAAAATTTTGTGATTCCTAATAAAAATAAGAAAGGTCTGGCAGAAGCGAGACCTTTCTTAGGATTATTTAAGGAAAAGCTTATTTGATCACTGTTCCGTCTTCTCTGAATTTCACAACGTTCATTTCTGCTTTCGTGTTTGACAACTCCACTTCGTAATAAGGTTTTTCTGCTTTTACGATATATGCTTGTTTGGCAGTCCATCCCTGGAATGAATCTTCCGTTAATGCTTTGCGGACTGCTGCCGGTAATTCTTCCAATTTGATTTTAACACGGTCAGGATTGGTTGCATCTGCTGCTGCAACTTCAGTTGCTTTAGCTGTTTGATTTTCTGTTTGAGCCGGAGCCTGAGCGTTAGCGAATACTGTTGTTGTAATTGCGATTGCTGCGATGATCAACTTTTTCATGGTATTTAATTTTTAAATGATTTCTGCAGAAACACTAAGAAAAAGGATACCACAATTTGAATGATGAATTCAAAATGACAAATTCAAAAGCCGGAAGCCCTTATTTTTAAAGGAATTAAAGAAATGTGATTCCCTTTTTGATCGAATGAAAGCAATTGTGCCAGGTCTCCGGAAAGCGTGGAAATATTCCACAAACCGGGGAGTCTTACCACATAATGGCGCTTAAGATCCAACAGGAGTATCCAGCTTTAATTGCCGGATGACCTTACTTTCAAGTGGAAAAAGGGATGCAAAGTAGAGAATACCGATTCCTGCAAGCATGACGAAAAAAGTATTGGTAGTAAGCACGTAACAAACAATAGCAAATAGAATAGATGCGTCAACTAATCCCATTTGAATGATTCGCGTGCTGGTATAGGACTTTATAAGTTTTAGCGGATTTGTTTCATTGTGGACTTTTGCCAGCATTGTCTTACGCAGAAAAATACTGGTTGATACCGAGGTGACCATGAAAATAGGGGCAATCAATTGGAACAGTTCATTCATTTCGGTTTGCTGGCTTCCGGGAACAATGATCAGGCTCATAGCTGTCAAAAAAGCAAGTATGCCAAATAGGAATGCTCCGAAAATAATTCGGATGAGTGTGATACTGCCGGTTAGTTTGCGTTGAATTTCAGGGTTCATAGATTTTAAGATAAAACAGTAGGGGTGTCCCGTACATACGGGATTCACCCCTACTGTTTTTTAATTATTTAGAATGGTAAATCATCATCATCACTTGGTGCTGTAGAAGCACTCGGAGTAGCAATTGGATCTAAGTTCATTGCTGTTGGTCCTCCGGCAGGAATTCCACCTCCCATGGAAGCAGCTCCCACTTTTTCAATTCTCCATGCTTCCAGGGTATTAAAGTATTTCACTTCTCCCTGCGGGCTGGTCCATTCGCGTCCTCTTAAGTTGAAAGACACTTCAATTTGATCCTGAGTATTGAATCCATCAATCAAACTGCACTTATCCTGAGTTAACTGGAACAAGATATCCTGAGGATACATACTTGCATTATCAGTTAAAACAAATTCTCTCTTTGAGAACTTTTCTGATACTTGAACTGTATCATTCTTCACCTTTAAGATTCCGGATATTTTAAACATATTTCTACGGGTATTTACTATTTTAATCGTTAAAAGAAAGCAAGGTCATCCATGCTCCTTCAATATCATTGTTGTTAATTAATTCTTTTGCACGTTCATGCAAAGCAAGCTCTAATTTTGCCGGCTCGTCTTCTAAAGTTAGGAATAAATCACTTAATTCCAATAATTTATATTCGTTTACGTCCGTTTCATTGGGAAGCTCCGTAACACCTGCCAGTTGGGCCAGATCATTTCCCGATAAGATCGTACTTACCCGAATATCTTCCGGGAGCTGGTCGAATCCGATACCGATTGTTGTGATCGGTTTGGTTACCTCAAACATGGATGCTTCATTGGCGTGGCAATACCAGTTTCCACCCATTCGGGCTACCAGATTGATCTTTTTCTGATCGATGGTGCCGTCTTCTGCCAGGATTTCTTCGTGAATGTGGATTTTGGTTACTTCACAAATTACCAGGTTTCCGGCGCCCCCCTGATCTCCCAATTCTTTTACTTCAAGCACTTTACATTCGAATTGAACGGGAGCTTCCAACACTCGCATCGGTTTTACCGTATCGGATTTTACAGGAGTAAGTCCCGATTTTACGAATTCATCCACTTCCGGTCCGTAAGGCGAACTGCTCAAACTCATTTGATGCAGGATATCCATGTTCACAATGTTAATAACCACTTCCGGAATCTTTTTGACATTGTTGTAAGTGTCTTTTGTTGTATTCGTTCTTCCGTTCCTTGCGGGTGAAAAGATCAGGATAGGCGGAGCTGCCGAAAAGACATTGAAAAAACTGAACGGAGATAGATTGTTCACACCATTTTCATCGATTGTTGAAGCAAAAGCGATGGGACGAGGGCCAATAGCTCCAAGCAGGTATCCATGGAGTTTGGGTACGGGAAGTTCTTTCGGATCGAGCGTTAACATGCTTGTAAATTTCTACAAAAGTACCAAAATCGAAGCGGTCTTTTAAAGCTCGATGCGATAATTAATTAACAAAATGCCTATTGAAAGGTGAAAACCAAATACCCGGTCAGCGAACCACTTTTTTAGTGATTTGACCCTTACTACCTTCTACACGGATGAGGTACATTCCGGAGGCATAATCGCTTAGATCAATAGTTGTAGTTTCGGCAATTGTGGATTGCTGCATTGCTTTTCCTGACAGATCTACCACCGAATAGGTCAAATTATCCTGGTATTCGGTGATTTGAATGGTGGCCTGTTGATTCATTTGATTGTAAATGACATTGACAAAGTTGTCCAGGTTGTTTTCTGCGGTACTTGCTGTAATTCCGCCCTCTTCGATAAATGCTCCGGAATCAAAGATACCATCGCCGGCATCTGCAATGGCAATAATAATTTGATATGTTTGACCGGGTGTTACCGCTGCTTTAGCAGTTAATGGAACCGTTAAACCGTCAAATTGGAGGTAAGTATTACTGGAATTGAAGGGAGCTTGATTTCCATTTCCATTATCTACAAAGTATTGAGGGTTGGTAGCTGCACAAGCTGAAATTCCTGAACCTGTTCCTCCCGGATTCCCACCATTTACATTATTAAGAGTAATTGGAACACCATTTGGTAGACGAGCAATGTTTTGGTTTCCTATTATTCCGGGACCTGAAATATAAATGGCAAAACCGTCACCAAATTGAGAGCAAACATATTCCGGGTACTCTTCCGAAGCGAAAACATACCGGATTTTCAGTGTATCACCGTAAGGAATAACGTCGAAAGAAATGATAGAAGCGTTGTAAGTAGGTGCACCAACCATACTTGTTAATTGACTGTAACCAGGATAAGTATTATCAACACCGGCATTTGCTTGATTATTTGGTCCAACAGCAACATGTGCTATTCCCGTAGTCATTAATAATCCGGAATTAAAAGGCATGTTTTGCACATTTGCGGAGAAATAACTAACAGCACCGTAATAGCCGAAATAACTAACATTCGAAATAGAAACGTTGTTACTTGAAAGTGCATTTGCAATAAAATCGTTTGGGTTATTCCCACCGGTAATTAACTGCGATGACGCCAAAAATGATTGACATGCAATGATCAGGCTAAACAGGTATTTCATGGTTACTGATTTTTATAAAGTTATTTATTTTGTTGTAAGATTATTTTCAGCGAACTAGCTTTTTGCTCATCATACCATTGTTGCCTTCCACACGAATCAGGTACATCCCGGAAGAATATGGGCTTAGATCTACTCTGGTTGTCTCCGTAATTTTGGTTTGCTCCATAGTTTGTCCGGATAGATCAACAATTGAATAAACCAGGTTTTCCTGGTATTCGTTAACCTGGATGGTAGCCTGTTGATTGAGAGAGTTGTAAGTAATGCTTACAAAGTTATCCAATGCATTTTCGCCAATACCAGCTGTAATGCTTCCTTCTTCCAGGAATACTCCCGAATCAAGAACTGCATTTCCTGCATCTGCAACGACCATTATGATGTGGTAGGAAGAGCCGGGGGTAAGATTGGACGTAGAAGCTGTTAAAGGAACACTTAGACCGTTGTATTGTAAGTACTGATCGGAACCATCGTAAGGTGCTTCGGAACCATTTCCATTGTAAACAAAATATTGGCTGTTTGTTGAAGGATTAATTGTTCTGGTTGAAACAGGACTGGTATTCGGCAGACGCGCTATATTCTGTGTGCCAGTTATCCCGGCCCCGGAAATAAAGATTCCGAAAGCATCGTTAAAGGCATAAGCCGGGGTAATGTTCGGACCGGTATATTCCTCCGAAGCAAAGATATAATTGATTTTTAGTACAGTTCCACTCGGTACAAGATCAAATTCAATAACTGAAGCGTTGTAAGAAGTTGCATTAAAGAAATTATTAAAAAGAGCAAGTCCCGGAGTTTGGTTGTCAATACCTGCATTGATCGTATCATTTGGCCCCTGAGCGTAATATTTTGACCCGGTAGTCATTAAAAACCCCGAGTTATAGGGCATGTTTTCAATATTGTTTGCTGAAAAATAAGCAATTGCATCCGGCGAACCTGTGTATTGAACGTTGGCAATACTAACTCCTGATCCGGAAAGTGCGTGTGCGACCAAATCCTGTGGATCATTCCCGCCCAGATTTAATTGTCCAAATGAAAAGAATGGCACAAATGCCAGAAGAAGGTAGTAAGGATGTTTCATTTTCTTTAGTTGCTTTTAAGAATTAATTTCAGCGGACCACTTTTTTGGTAAGCTGACCACCACTTCCTGCTACACGGATGAGGTACATCCCCGATGAATAACCGCTCAGGTCAATAGAGGTATTTTCCTCCATGTTGGATTGGATCATTGTTTTTCCGGACAAATCTACAACGGAGTAAGTCAGGTTTCCGGGGTATTCCTTAACCTGTATCGTTGCCATCTGAGTGGAAGCATTGTAACCGATGTTTACAAAATTATCCAGTGTGGTTTCGTCAAAACTCGCCGTTACTGCTCCTTCTTCCAGGAAAACCCCTGAATCAAGAACAGGGTCTCCACCATCAGCAATTACAAGAATGATATGGTAAGAAGAACCGGGAAGCAAGTTAGATTTAGTAGCCGTCAGTGGAATACTTAGTCCATTGTATTGTAAATACTGTGAAGAACTGTTGAAAGGAGGATTAGTTCCAACTCCATTGTCAATCAAATATTGGTTGTTTGTTGACTGGTTGAGTGTCCTGATGGAAACAGAATTGGTGCTGGGTAAGCGGGCAATATTCACCGTTCCATTGATACCCGGGCCTGAAATAAAAATTCCAAAGGCATCATTGAATTGATAGTTTGTAGAAATAAATGATCCGCCATATTCTTCCGAACCGAATACATAATTGATTTTTAGGGTGCTTCCACTCGGAACGACATCGAAGGTAATGACAGAAGCATCGTGTGATTCAACATTGAAAGTCGTATTAAAAAGACTAAGCCCGGGAGCATTATTTTGAATCCCCTTATTAATTGTGTCATTTGGCCCGACAGCACAAAATTTTGATCCGGTGGTCATTAAAAAACCAGATTGAATGGGCATATTATAGGTGTTTGCAGAGAAATATGCAATGGCATCCAGTGTTCCATTGTGCTGCACATTGGAAATAGTAACTCCTGAGCCACTCAAAATAGTTGAGACATCCTGTGGGTTGCTTCCTCCTAATGTTAATTGACCAAAGGAAAACGCTGGAAAAAGGAAGATGATAAGGTGGTAAAAGTATTTCATGCTGTAAAATGTGGTTGCAAACTTACGCAATTTTGCCGATTCACTTCTGTTCTTTTTTCAGAATGTAAAGGTTCGGATTCAGATTGAAGGGATGATCAGTTCCGATTGTGTATGAGCTCCATTTAGCACTGCAGACCAATTTTTGGTTCTCATTCATGATCGGCATATTGAAGCCTTCTACACAATTTACCCAGCGGAATTTGACTTTCTTTTTGGAATACTTCAATTGAAGTGTCGGTGGAGTTTTCGTCCTAAGATATTGATCAAATACTTTTGAAAGATCCATTCCGAGTTCTTTCGACATGAATTGTTCTATTTGCCGGGTTGTAACGGTTTGATGGTAAAAATCAGCATTCATTTTACGAAGCATCATCCGGAAAAGCGAGTCGTTGGCGTAAATGGTGCGGATTGTATGAAGCATGTTTGCTCCTTTGTAATACATGTCGCCGCTTCCTTCGGTATTTACTTCATACGGACCGATAATCGGCCGGTCATTCAGGATGTTTTTCCGAAGACCCCGGCAATATTTATCGGCATCTTCCTTTCCGAACCAATAGTCTGTAAAGAGAGTTTCACTGTAACAGGTGAAACCTTCGTGGATCCACATGTCTGCGATATCTTTAGACGTAATATTATTCCCGTACCATTCGTGGCCGCTCTCATGGACAATGATGAAATCCCATTTCAGTCCTACACCGGTATTGCTCAGATCAGAACCCATATAACCGTTTTTGAAACCATTTCCATAGGCAACGGCACTCTGGTGTTCCATTCCCAGGTAAGGAGCTTCAACTAATTTATACCCATCCTCATAGAAAGGATAAGGCCCAAACCAATATTCCAGTGCTTTCAGTGTTTTGGGAGCATCCCCGAATTGCTTTTTTGCCTTCTCTTCATTTCCTCTCAAGACCCAATAATCGATTTCCAGGTTTCCTTTTTCACCTTTGAAATGTTCGTGCATGTTTACATAATCCCCGATATACGGGATCATGCAGTAATTATTGATCGGATTGCTTACTTTCCAGGAATAGGTAGATTGCTTTAAATTATTGACTTCTTTACCCAAAAAGGTTCCGTTGCTGACGCAAACCAATTCGCCCGGACAAGTATAATGCATCACGACACCGTTATCAGGTTCATCGCATTGAGAATCTTTGCATGGAAACCAGACACTCGCTCCCTGTCCCTGGCAGGCAATAGAAACCCATGGTGAGCCGTTGTGATCTTTTGTCCAAACAATCCCTCCATCCCAGGGTGCATGTTTTGCAACACGCGGTTTTCCGTGGAAGTAAACAGTAATTTCGTTGCTTTGTTCGCTGTTTACAGCATTCGAGATGTAGTAGGCATTTCCGTCTTTTCGAACAGGTAATTTTTTATGCTCCTTCCCTGAAAGTACGCTATCGAGTACCATGGGGTCCTGGAGATCAATCTGAAGCTCTTGCTTTCCTGTTTCAGGGAGTTTCAGAACTGTAAATTGAATGGTGTTTTTTCCATGGATTTCCTTCTTGTCTATGTCAAAAGTTACACTCAGATCGTAATGCTTCAAATCCCACCAATTTCGGGAATCGCCATAAGTCCCGCGAAGAGAATCCGCATGGGTAAATTGACCGAACGAAGTGGCTGCAAGCAGCAAAGAGTAAAAGAAAAACAGCTGTTTCATAATCAATTCGTATAAGCGAAAGCAAGGCTTTATCTTTCGTGAAATTAATGATTCCTTCTGAATGAGGACTTGTCTTTTCCTTCGTGCTAAGTAGTTTGTGACTGCTGCCCGAAGTCTTTCCGCCACGGACCAACGCTATTTTTTCGCTTTTCCGTACTTTGCCTGGTTTTCAGCTATGCGGAACAAAACGATCTCTTTGATCAACTTTGCGGGAAGCGGTTTATCCAAAGGAAATTGCACCGAGCCTTTTCCCTGTTTGTATTTGGAAAGTTCCTTTTCAAACGCCTGGTGACCTGTCGGTGTGGCATAAAAGCCAATGTGTGATTTATATCCGCCGAAATAAACCAATGGTTTTCCATTCATTTTATAAGCAGGCATACCATAGGAGATAGATTCCTGTGCTTGTGGAGCTGTTTCCAGGATTAGTTTCCGGGTAGCAATTAATCGTTCCCTGGTTTCTCCTTCAAAATCATTTAAGTATTCATCTACGTTGGCGAAAGTTTTCATCTTTTTGGATTTTAGGACTTTAAGATTTTAGGATTTCAAGACTGAATTTATCCTAAAGTCTTAATATCCTCATGTCTTGATGTCCAATTTGAGATAAATATAATTCAAATTATGCCTTAAAAGAAAGTCCTCTCTCAGCTAAAAGGTTTTTGAGAGCAGGGATGCTGGTTTTCCCGATCCCATGGAATTGAAGCACTTCTTTTTCGCTGAAATTTGCTAATTGTTCCAGGGTGTTTATTCCGTGACTTGCCATTGCTCTTCTTGCTGGAGCGGCAAGTACAGCGAAAATCCCGGCTTCTGCTTTTCGTTCTTCTTCGCAAACCGGGCAGGTCGGACAATCCGAACTTTTGAAATAATGGTGTCCTTTTTTACAGATTCTTTCGGTTTTTTGTGACATCTCTTAAACGGATTCGTTTTGGAATAATGTATTTTGTCAGTCTGCTGTTGGTCGGATAGCTTCTGTTCTTTGTAAGATTATTGGCTATGATTGCAACCAATAGCAGGATCATTACTCCTGAAAGTACAGGTGACAATACGTATACAAAACCAAGCGCTTTGACTTTCGGTGTTCCGATAACGGCAATCAATGCGGTTGCTCCACCCGGAGGATGAAGCGTTTTTGTCATCTGCATGGCAATGATTGAGAGACTTACTGCTAGTGGTGCGGCTACCCAGATGAGGTCCGGATCGGGAACCAATTTATAAACACAAACCCCGATTAATGCAGAAATAACATGTCCGCCGACCAGGTTTCTGGGCTGCGCCAGCGGGCTTTGGATGGCACCGTAAATCAATACACTGCTCGCGCCGAAAGATCCTATCAGGAAAACGTTTGATAAATGATCGAGTGATTGAGACTGTATAAAAGCAATTAGTCCGATGCCGAAAAAGGATCCGATGAAAGTCCAGAGGTGCTCGTTGAAATCAACCAGCGTTTCTTTGTAGAGCACATAGCGGACTTTTCTAATGGATTTGTATTTTTTCATTGGCATTAATCTCTTGGTTTGAAAAAAAAGTCAGTGCTCGCCGGAAATTTTTCGAGCAAATGTTTCGGCCTTATTGGTCTTTTTTGGAATTCTCCGCCACAATTGGGGCATTTTTTTTCGGGGTATTTTTCCACACAACTCATGCAGAATGTACATTCGAAACTACAGATCATTGCTTCGGTGCTTTCCGGAGGTAATTCTTTATAACATCTTTCACATGTTGGTCTCAACTCAAGCATCTTTCGAAGTACAAATAGGTTCATGCATAACCAGGAAGTTGCAGGAGTTTGCAATGAAGCATTGTTTATTGGCTTCGTGGTGCAGGCTGTTTGCCAGATTTATTTTAGAAGCATCTGTAATCACTACTTTAGGACGTAATGTAACGGATGTGAAGCGGCCTCCGTTCGGATCCTGTATCATTGTTCCAACAGGTTCGTCGGTATATTCGATAACCCGGATCCCGGCATCCGCACACAAGTGTAAATACCATAACATGTGGTAGCTTGAAAGGGATGCTAAGAAAAAATCTTCCGGGTTGTGTTTGGTTTTATCACCCCGAAATGGTATATCCGCCGAACAGCGTAAATCCGGTTTGTTGGAGATTTGAAGCGTAAACTCTCTTCCGTATGCTGCATAGTCAGATGTTCCGGTTCCTTTGTTCCCTGTCCAGATGACAGTTGCTTCGTAAGTGTGTTCTTTCATAGAAAAAGTTCAAAAAGGTTCAAATCCCATTAGCTATCAGGATCAAAAGAGTTCAAAACTTGAAAACTTTTATTTGTTATTTAATAGTACAAAAGTAGAAAATTGACGTTCTACTGATTCACCTGTTTTTGTAAGCACTACTTCTGTTTGCGCATCTTCCTTATGCAGGCTGAATGCACTTTGGTTCACCAGCTCCAGGACTTCATCGGGATTATACAAGGTAAAGCCGAAAGGAGTAAAAGGAAGCATTTCCATAAAGCTCCGATGGGCGAATGTGAGTGAAAAAAGCGCCTGGGGTTTTAGAACCCGTGACAGTTCAGTCAGCAACTCTATTGGGTTTTTCCAGAAATACAGCGTGTTTACAGTAAGTAACTTGTTGAATTCATTGTCTTTAAAAGGAATTTTTTCTCCGTCATAGAGAGTGAAAGAAGCTTTTTGAGAAGTTATGAAGGATTCGTTTAGCAATTGTGCTTCCCGGTTCATCAGGGTAGAGATCTCCAGACCGGTATAGCGGATATTCTCGCATTGTGCAAATAGAAACTCTACGTGACCGGCATTTCCATGACCTAATTCCAAAACGGAATCATTGGAGTTAAGTTCCAGGTTTAGAATGGCATTTTTAGTCATCCCGATATTGGTTTCATTCATCATTTGAGCTATTTCATTGCCTTTCTCTCCCGACGGATGGCTTAATTGAGAAGCGAGTTCTGCTAATTGATCTTTCTCCATGAAACGTGTTTTTACGAAAATAGTCATTCGAATTTCGAATCTGTTCCGGTAGGGGTGAAAAATTTTTTATCCCTACCAGGATCATGAATTACATTCGTAACCAACAATTAACATTCACCTAACGTCAAAGCCCCGGAATATGGGGAATTTTGCGCAAAAAAATGGAACTTTTTATCAGTGTTTTCGCCGCATTATTCTCCGTTTTAAACCCTTTGGGAACCGTTCCCGTTTTCGTTGGATTGACGAAAGACGATACCAAACACAACCGGGATAAAACGTCGCTTTGGACCTCTGTCAATGTATGTATCATCCTATTGATCTCTTTTTTCGCAGGAAAATACGTGTTGAATTTTTTTGGGATCAGTATCAATTCTTTGCGTGTGGCCGGCGGATTGATCATTGCTACTTCGGGCTTTGCTTTGCTTACCGGGTCTTTTACCAAGCATAAGGGAATGAAAAAAGCGAGTGTTCAGGAAGATATGCAGACGCGTTCGGAGGTTTCATTAACTCCGCTTGCGATTCCGATGCTTGCCGGTCCGGGATCTATTTCTTTACTGATTACGTACAATCAAACATTCGACAATAACCAACAGCATTTGCTTTCGGTTTGCGCTATTATTGCTGTCTGCCTGGCAATTTATGTTATATTAAGGACTTCACATTTCATTGTAAAGGCCCTGGGAGCTTCCGGTATAAATGCCATTTCGCGAATCATCGGTTTTATTGTCATTGCAATAGGAGTGGAGTATGTTTCTTCGGCGGTACAGGAGATCTTGAGAATTAAAAATTAAAAATGCAAAATTCAAAAGAATAGCGAATGATTTAATTCGTAATTAGGAATTCGGCATTCGTAATTATCATTGGTCTTCCTGCGGACTGAACGTAATGTCGAAAATGGTTTCTGGATACGTTTTTAATTCCATGGTCCCTTCCAATTGATCTGTCAATGATTCGATGAGGTCTAAACCAAAGGATCCTTGTCTGGACGGTGCTTTCCAGGTGCCGCTGTCTCTATAGATCAATTTGCATTTTTTCCCCTGGTAATGCATGAAAGAAATAGAGATCAGGCAGTTTTCGTAGTCGTCAAAGGCGTATTTTAGGGAATTAGATATCAATTCGTTCAAGATCAATGCAAGCGGGACAATGGAACGCAATCCGATGGAATCGATATCGCATTCGATTTTCAGATTTACCGGGTATCCGGACTGATAGGATGAGACCAGGTCGGAAGAAAGATCGTGCAGGTATTCGCGTAAATGCAGGGTAGAAAGGTGGTCGCTTTGATACATTTTCTCGTGGATCATAGACATGGCAATTACCCGGTGAGTTGCGTCTTTGAATTTGGCAATAGCCTCCGGGTTTTCCAATTCCCTGGATTGAAGCCGCAATAAACTGGTAATAATTTGTAGGTTGTTCTTCACACGGTGGTGAATTTCTTTCAACATGACTGTCTTCTCTTCGTTTTGTTTCGAGATGATGTTGTACTGAACCTGAAGTACATCCTGAGCTTCGTTAAGCCGGTTCTTTCCCACTTCATTGGTGCGGATATTTTCCCATCCCAGGTAACCGATTATAACAAAACATACACAACAGTTGATTACCGTTGCAATTAATTGCTCGTGGGTCAGGTTCCGCATAATGTCCATTTGTTCATCCAGGAAATAATAATAATAGAAAGCCTGGCAGATTGCGTGAAATAGCGTGAATGTCAGTCCCCACCTAACTCCCAGAACAATGAACGCAAATAGGATATTAATGATCATCCAAAACCCGTTCAGGAAATGAGGCTGGTTGTGAATAAAGAATAAGGGGACAGCGCAACAGATAGCACCTATTATACTAAAGATCAATGTCGGAACGCGGAATTTACCTGTTCTGTAAATGTAAATGGTAGCAATGAATATCGAGAAAAAAGCCAGTAATGTAACAGATGCAATGGCTATGCTGAAATAGATGAAAAGAATAATGCTTAATACGCCAATGGAAACGCATAAAAATAAGGACATTCTGTAGGCCAGCATGAACCTGGTTTCATCTTCAAAATTGGTTTCATTGATCACTTTTGGAGATAGCGCATTTTTAAGCTGCTCAAGCATAGTTTAGTTTTGGTGTAGTGAATATACTTATTCTTTAAACGTAAGCTTCGTTTCAGTGTTGAAATTTAGCAATTCATTTTGAAATTTTAGAAGAAATAGAGGTGTCCGATGCTGATGATTAAGAGAATGCCTGTTTAAGTGAAACTATTCATGAATAGTCGGTTTGAGGTCGTTTGGATTGTTCCCGGAGGATGGATATTAAAAAAAGCCTGATCGCAATTACAGGATCAGGCTTTCATATAGTTTGAAGAAATTGGTCTTACTTCTTTCTGTCTACTTCAACAGCTGCAAGTTCGTCAGCTTTGTAAGCGCCGGAATCTAATTTTTCTTTCAATTTCTTGAATGTTTCAATCGTGTAGTTCACATCTTCCAAAGTATGCGCAGCAGTTGGAATAATGCGCAGCATGATTACATCTTTCGGAACTACCGGGTAAATAACGATTGAACAGAAGATATTGTAATTTTCACGAAGGTCGAATGTCAAATTCGTAGCCTCTGCCAGGTTTCCTTTCATGAACACAGGAGTAACCGGAGAGTTTGAAGCACCGATGTCGAATCCTGCATTTTTGAATCCTGATTGAAGTGCGTCAGCGATCTCCCACAATTTATCTTTCAATTCAGGACGTGTACGCAATAATTCCAGACGCTTGCGTGCACCGATTGTAATGGTGATAGGCAATGCTTTTGCAAACATTTGAGAACGCATGTTGTAACGGAAGAATTCGATGATGGATTCCTTTGCACAAATAAATCCACCGATTGAAGACATGGATTTCGCAAATGTTCCGAATAATACGTCGATCTCATCCTGAACTCCCTGAGCTTCACCGGCTCCCTGGCCTGTTTTACCCAATGTTCCGAATCCGTGAGCGTCGTCAACGAACAAACGGAAGTCATATTTTCCGGATTTACGGAATTCAACGATCTCTTTCAATTTACCCTGGTCACCAGCCATACCGAAAACTCCTTCCGTGATAACCAAAATACCACCACCTGTCTGTTCTGCCAAACGTGTAGCGTTTTTCATTTGCTTATCAAAGCTTTCCATATCGTTGTGCTGGAATACGAAACGTTTACCTGTGTGTAAACGCATTCCGTCAAGGATACAAGCATGTGCTTCTGAGTCATAAACAATGATATCACTGCGGTCAACCAAACAGTCGATTGCAGAAACCATTCCCTGGTATCCAAAGTTCAAAAGGATACAGTCTTCCATCCCCATGAATTCAGCTAACTCATTTTCCAATTTTTCGTGCTCACTGGTCTGACCGGTCATCATACGCGCTCCCATCGGGTAAGCCAATCCGTACTGCTCAGCTGCTTTAGCGTCTGCTTCACGAACTTCCGGGTGGTTTGCCAATCCCAGGTAGTTGTTCAAAGACCAAACCAAACACTCTTTTCCGCGGAAAATCATTTTGTTACCTAATTCACCTTCTAACTTTGGAAAGGTAAAATAACCATGAACTCCTTTGGAATACTGTCCGATAGGACCACGGTTACGTTCAATTTTATCAAAAATATCTGCCATACTTGTTCATTTTCCATTAACCCATTGAATCTTTGGTTAACAGTTGAGTCTGCAAATTTAGAAGTATTCCAGCTATATTACCAATTTGTAATGAAAATTAATTAACCAAGAAATGAACAGGGGATGATTTGAAAACAGTAGGGGCGCGATTAATCGCGCCCCTACTGTTTTATGGTTAAAAATTTTCGTCTGCGTCGACCAGGTAACGTTCTTTGATAATATTGCAGTGATGAATTACGTGCCCGACCATGATCCAGCCCAGGTTGCGGGGAGTATTCGGTGTATTGTTTGCTGTTCCGATGGAGTCCAGCATGGCTCCGGTCATTCCTTTGAACAGTGAAATGCTTGCTTTGCGTACATCGATAAATTCTGCTCTCAAATCTTCGAGGGAACGCTGATCGGTATTATTATGTCTTGCGTACCAGTCTTCATCGAACCCGTCCAGTGCGGTTTTGTCTTTGCGTGAAAAACGAAGCGCCCGGTATTGGAAAATGCGTTCGGTTTCTATGAAATGAAGAATCACTCCTTTTAGGGTCCATTTTTCATCGGCATACTGAAAATCGGCTTTCTCTTCCGGAAGACCGGTAATGAAAGCTTCCGTTTCATTCAGATTATTTTCCAGGGCAAGCAATAAGTCGTCCTGACCCAATGTACGGTCAAAATAGTACTTTGCATAAGCCGGAGCAAATTCAGGGTTCGGCCTTCCGATGAAACTCATAAGGAATGTTTTTGAATGAATTCAAAGTTAGGATATTTAAATTGAGTTAACGAGGTTTTTCCGAATTCGAATTAAATTTGTGAAAAAGCAACAA
The DNA here is from genome assembly GCA_966248825.1 of uncultured Fluviicola sp. Lineage (GTDB taxonomy): Bacteria > Bacteroidota > Bacteroidia > Flavobacteriales_D > Crocinitomicaceae > Fluviicola. The sequence goes on along the minus strand of CBINBC010000044.1, from coordinate 5,042 downwards.
TATGAACCGCATCGCCTTTATCCTCTTTTGGGTTGTTCCCAATTATTCTTTCGGACAGTTTATTCAATCACGCATAACCCAAACACAAGTTTTGGACGAATCATTGAACCACGCGCTCATTGGTTCTATTAATAATCGCCTGGTGAGCTTGTCTGAGAAAAAAGATCAGTTGAATATTGATATCTATAATGCAGATTCTTTGAACCTTTTATTCCGTGAACAAATTCGATTTGTTGAGAATGAAAAATTCAGCCTGGAGATCCAGGGAATTTACCGGGTTAAGAATCAGTTTAAACTGGTTGCAACGGGGTTTTCGAATGAAAGTTATCAATTTGGGATATTTATTTACACTATTGAGGAAAACGGAAAGTTAAGCACGCATTTCCAGCGAACGCTTTTTACGGATAAGGTAAGTGAGAACCTGTCGGTCAATATCAATATAGAGACGAATCCCGAACAAACATTATTGATGATCCATGCGGCATTTGCAAATAGGTATGGTGGTTATGTGGATCATCACGTACGTGTTTTTGATGAGAAATTGACCAATGTATTTAAAACAGACTACGTTTCATTCCCTTTATCTACCGGGCAGGCTAAACACGATTTGTCTTACTGTTTGGGCAATAAACATGTCTATGAACTAAAGAGAGAGGTTGTCTATGATAAATCGATCAAAAAGTACCAAACAACCCTGCAGTTTCGAAAGTTTGATTTTAAGGGTGTTGAAACAACATATACACAAAGTATCAAAGTTGCAGACGGATTTATGATCGATGATGTGGACATGCTGGAGCAAAGGGAAGAGCTTCGGTTAATAGCTTCTTATCTTGGAAGTTCGAAAAAAAAGATCACGGGTATCAGAGGTGTTTATACGGCAAAGTTTAACCCGGACCTGTCGGTTAAATACACGAACACGAAGGCCTTTTCAGCGACAACCAAGGCAAAGAGCTTAAAGGGATATGAGAATGCATACGAATTGGATGTGCCCTTACTTTACGGATTGAATAATTGCCTGGAAGACAGTAAAGGAAATACATACCTGCTTTATGAACGTAAATCGCATAATTCTATAGCCGGAATGAGTGAATTTTATTACGGGTCGATCATCGCCATTAAGATCAATTCCGAAGGAATAGTGGAATGGGATACGTTTATTGCAAAATCCCAGTTCTTTCAGGAAAGAGCGGCTCCTATTCCTTTTATTATGCCGAATGTAGGTTTTGCACTCTTCTTTTCAATCCGTTTCTCTAAAGACAGCAGGCAATATCTTTCCTTTAAACCGATCCTCAAAAACGACGAGTTATACCTGCTTTATAATGATAATCCGAAAAATGAGGGCCGTACGGCTGAACAGGAAAGAGAAAATCTAACGAATATCATTCAGAGTGTTCCTTTCGTAATTCACCTTTCTTCTAACGGAAATGTGGCTTACCAAATGCTGAAAAACCTGAAAGTCGAATCAGAGAACCAACGAATTGTTTATTCACTTTCTAAAGGAACAACATTGTTCACACTTCGTGATTCCGGAAAAAAAGAAGTGCTGCAGCGTATTGAATTTGAATAGTTACAGGTTTTTATCCAGTAGGTAAACAAAAGCCGCCATGCTTGCACAGCCCAGTTCCAATTCCCGTTTGTTGACACTTTCAAAGACATCGCTTGCTGCATGATGAAAGTCGAAATAACGCTGAGAATCCGGAACGAAACCGAATAAAGGAATTCCTTCATAATGCTGTTTCAACGGTGAAATATCCACTCCGCCGTAACCAGCCTCGAAGTGATGCAGATCGTAAGGCTTTAAAAGCGGTGCGAATCCTTTGATCAACTGCACATAGGATGCTTTTCCGTCGCACTCAAATCCATCCGGACTAAATCCGCCGCGGTCGCTTTCTACTGCTGCAATCTGTTTCTGGTTTTCCTGTTTCGCCCATTTCGCGTAGGCATGTCCGCCTTTGTTCCCGTTCTCTTCGTTCATGAAGAAAACCACCCGGATCGTATGTTTCGGTTTGATGCCCGTTGTTTTCAAAATGCGCAGAGCCTCCAGGCAATGAACGATTCCTGCGCCGTCATCGTGTGCTCCTTCACCGGCATCCCAGGAATCCAGGTGTCCGCCAATGGTAATGATCTCATCGGGTTTTTCGCTTCCTGTCAATTCCCCGATCACGTTGAAGGAAGGTTCATCCGGGAAATCCCGGCAATCCATTTCCACAATCAGGGTCACTTTTCCTTTGTCAAGTGCTTTTGAAAGTTCATTGGAAGAAATGGTAGAAAGTGCTCCGGCCGGGATTTTAGAAACGCCGTCTTCGTAATACATGGAACCTGTGTGCGGGAAATGATCATCAGGCAAAGCCAGCGACCGGATTACCACACCTACAGCACCCAGTTTTGCCCCTTCAACCGCTCCGTGACCGCGAATACCGTAGCAGCCGCCATACGCTGTAAAGGTTACGATATCCGCCGGGTTCATGGGCTGGTTCAGAAAAACAATTTTCCCCTGTACACTTGCTTTTGATGCTTTTTTCAGATCATCCAGCGACTTAAACTCAATCACTTCAGCTTTGAGCATTCCGTTTGTTCCGATGGAACCTCCCAATGCCAGGATATCCAGCTGCACCACTTCACCGGAAGCCGTTTGGTACCAGGCTGCTTCCTTCGTTCCTCTTTCCCAATGTGGAACCATCACAGGCTGCAGGTAGATCTTTTCAAAGCCGTAGGTCTCCATTTTTCGTTTTCCCCATTCGACGGCCATTTGAGCCTGAGAAGAACCGGAAAGACGCGCACCGATCCCTTTGCACAAAGAACGCAGGTCTTCGTAAGATTTCCCCCGGATCAGGGCTTCGTCGAAGAATTTACGGATAAGGATAGAGTCGTTTTGACCGAAAGCGGTGCTTAAACTAAACAATGCTGAAAAGAGAAAGAGTTTTCGAAATGACATACGTTTTTTGATTGGATGCTTCGCGAAAATAGCAAATGAAACGGCAAAACATACTCAAATCGCAGAGATCTTCGTTTTTAGAAGTGAATAAAACACCTAACTGCCATATAACTAAAAGCGCCAAATTCGCTATACTTGTTAGGCGTTTTTACCTGTTTTATACTCGTTACGGGTAATTACATGTAACATTCAAAAGAATTCGTTATTATAATGTTCGGAAATTCAAGCAAACAACTCTTTACTACCATGTCAATTTCATCAGTTCTGTTGCTTACAGTTGTTTTACAATCTTTTTCAATTCAGGCTCAAAAGCTTACTGATGAGGATCTTTATAAGAACGTATGGCATATTACTAACGTTAGTCTTGATTCGAACACAATTTTTAATCAGGATACTTTAATCCTGAGAATGGCACTGAGGTCGGGACATACTCATTATTCTGACAGTATAACGATTTCTTTGTATGACACCTGGAACATTGGTTTCGGAGAATACCATGATTTAACTATATACTCTGTTCAGCGTCCACCGACCGGAATCACTATTAATCGCAGCGAATATTATATTGAAATGTATCCCTGCTTAAACACTGTCTGGACCAGAAATCGTAAAGAGATAATTTTTAAATTAGGCAATCAATCTCCAGAAAAATATTTAATCGACCAGTATTCAAATCTTGAGTTAATATTGGTGAAAATAGAATGATGCCCATAGCATCAATTAAAAGCCACGGGCTGACAACCAATTCCAGATGCCTGCGTCTCCTGGTGGAGAAACGTTAGCAGTCATTGTAAAACAAACAAACCATAAACAACTTAGTGACAGAAAAACTAAAATATTATCTAAGAATAAACACAGATCTTGACGACAAACAAATCGACAAAGTAGTTGCTTGCTTCAAATTAAAGGCTGTAAAAAAGAACACAATTTTACTTTCCGAAGGAGAAATATGCAAAGAGTTTTATTTTGTTCAAAGTGGTTGCATTCGAACATATTATATAACCAAACAAGGACATGAAAAAACAAGATATATTGCTTTCGAAAACAGCATTGCAACCTCCATTTCCAGTTTTATTTCCCAACAACAATCTTTTGAATTCGTTGATACTATTGAAGATTCAGAGTTATTTGCAATAAGTCACAATGATTTCTATCAGTTAATATCTGACGTTCCCCAATGGGAAAGATTTTATCGAACGCTATTGGAAATGGCCTATCTCTATCAAAATAAAAAAATAGAAAATCTCGTTACGCTTTCAGCTAAACAACGCTACGACAAATTAATGACTGAAAGACCAATTTATATTCAACGCTTATCAAATAAAATACTTGCAACCTATCTTGATATCACACAGGAAACGTTAAGCAGACTTAAATCAAAATAACCTTTTTTGACCTATATCAATGCACATGATTTTTAGACATTTTAATATTGCACTTCACAATTAAAACCAATTGAAATGCAATTTGACAAAAATAACAAAATAGTAAACCTCTGTTCCGAAGGAATGGTACTTGAAGGACAAGGTCTAAAAAAGGAGGCCTTCAGGCTTTTTCAGCAAGCCTGGAATGAAGCATCAAACGATTTTGAAAAATTTACATCGGCACATTATGTAGCCAGACATCAGGAGAACATTAAAGACAAATTAAAGTGGGACGAAACAGCTTTAAACTTGGCTTTGAAAATAAATGACGAGAATGTTAAAGGTGCATTGCCATCACTTTATTTAAATATTGGTAAGTGCTACGAAGAGCTTAACGACATACAAAATGCTAAAATAAATTATGAATTGGCTCTTTCATTTTGCAATCTATTGCCAGAAGATGGCTATGGGAATTTGATAAAAGGAGGAATAGAAAATGGTCTCGACAGAATAAAATTGTGAAATTAGTAAACAACGGAATATGAGGAAAGTAGTTGCAGCAATCAATATGACGCTTGACGGAGTTTGCGACCATACAGTAGGAGTTGTGGACGAGAAACTTCATCACCATTATTCGGAACTTTTAAATCATGCGGGTGTTATTTTATATGGTCGAACGACTTACCAATTAATGCAATTTTGGCAAACACATTTGCAAAATCAATCAGGTAAAAAATAAATGG
>CBINBC010000043.1:0-41567 GCA_966248825.1 uncultured Fluviicola sp. | reverse complement strand
CATGGCGGTCAGTGAATTGAAAAAAATGGCTGCCGTATGATTCCAGATTATTCGGAGCGATCAAAGCGTTACAAAGAATCTGTTGATCAGATCAATAAGCGGCTTCAGTTAATTGGCTGGTCGAGGTTGCTGGTATTGATTATTTCGGGGATTTTGTTTTATTATTCCCGTTCGGAAAACGGTATTCCCTTTTTAATCGGCGGCATGCTGTTTTTAGGTTTGTTTGTTTTCCTGGTGAATTACCATTTCCGGATAAAACGCAAACTTCAGGTAGCCTCCACCTATTTATGGCTCAATGAATCGGAACATCGTTTTTTGACAGAAGCTTCACCTTATTACGAAGACGGAAAAGAATTCCTGGATACCAGGCATCCATATTCCTTCGATATTGATCTTTTCGGACCACATTCTTTATTTGAGCACTTAAACCGGACTTCAACCGTTATCGGAAGTGAAAAACTGGCCGGATCACTGCTTCAAATCCAAAGCAAAGAATCATTGAGGGATTCCCAGGAAGCCATTTCGGAAGTCGCAGAAGATCTTGAATGGCGGCAGGCTTTCCAGGTTTATGCCAAATTAGGCAAAGACACACAGGAAATCCGTAATTACATTGAGCACTGGCAGGATTCTCACCAATCGATATCCGTTGTCTCAACCATTCTGGCTTTCATTTTTCCTGCTCTCGGATTAACAAGTATGATCTTGCTCTGGCAGACGAGCCAGGTTTATTGGTTCAATGTCGGGGTGATACTTTATGTGGTGAATATGCTTTTATTCGGTGCAGTTGCAGGAAAAATCCGTAACGAGATCGGGAAAACCGAGCGAATTGGCGCGGCTCTCCGGGCTTACAGTGAAATGCTCCGACTGATCGAAAACAGGGAATGGAAGTCTGCCAGATTAAAAGAAATCCATTCAAAAGTCCATTCGAAAAACCAGGCGGCAAGTGCATTGCTGAAAGAAGCTTCCAAAATCTATGAAAATATGGACAGCATCAACAATGGCATGGCTGTTTTTTTATTGAACGGGACCATCCAGTTCCATGTGCATATTTTCAGGCAGCTGGTCAAATGGAAAAAGAACCACCGCGAATCGATCAGTCAGTGGATCGAACAAATTGCAGAAGTGGAAAGCATCCTTTCGTTTAGCAATTTCCGGGTCAACAATCCGGAATACTGTTTCCCGGATCTAAGCAGCGATCAGATTTCTTTCGAAGAATTGGGACATCCGCTAATCTCAAAAGACAAACGTGTCAGTAATTCCATTGCCTTCGACCAGGAACGATTCGTTATTCTTACCGGATCAAACATGTCGGGGAAAAGTACCTTCCTCAGAACACTTGGAATTGGTGTCATTCTATCCAATGCCGGTTCGGTTGTCCCTGCTAAAAGCGCCAGGTTCTACCCCATTCCACTATTGGTTTCCATGCGTTTGAGCGATTCACTCGAAGAAAGTACTTCTTATTTCTTTTCCGAAGTAAAGCGCTTGAAACTGATCATCGATAACCTGAACCAGGGTCCGGCTTTTGTTCTGCTGGATGAAATCCTGCGTGGAACGAACTCAGACGACAAGCAAAACGGCACAATCGGAATCGTGGAGCAAATGGTGCGTTTGAATGCAATTGGAATGATCGCTACACACGATTTGGAAGTATGCGAAACCACGCGTTCACATCCTGCTTATTTAAAGAACAAATGCTTCGAAGTAGAAATCCGGGACAACGATTTGTTTTTTGATTACAAACTCCGGGATGGCATTTGTCAAAATAAAAGTGCTACATTCATCATGAAAAAATACCAGGTAATTTGAAAACAAAATTGATACTTTCGCTACTGCTCTTCCCTATTTTAGGAAATGCCCAATTAACAGACATTACAGCTCAGATTGTGCAAAATCCGGGAAATCTGAATGCATACGTACATGAACCGATCCATAAACCAACGAAGAAGGTTCCGCTGGTATTGGTGCTTCACGGCTGCAACCAGGATGCCGCTGAAATCTCAAGCGGATCCGGCTGGAACAAACTGGCAGATTCACTAAACTTTTTTGTCCTTTATCCGGAACAAAAAAATGCCAACAACATGATTCGATGCTTCAATTGGTTTTCAAAGGACGATCATGAAAAAGACAAAGGGGAAATTGCCAGTATTCACGAGATGGTAAATTATGCAGTTTCCCACTACCCGATTGACACTTCCAGAATATTCATTTACGGAGCGAGTGCCGGAGCCTGCATGAGTGTTAATTACATGGCTTGTTATCCGAATACAATCAAGTCGGGAGCAATTTTGGCGGGAACCGCTTACAAACAGGTTGAATCCGTAGGAAAATCTTTTTCGGAAATGAAACAGCCTACTATGTTCAGCGATTCGATACTTCGTAAGCGTTTGTATTCCCAGGATTCGCTTTATAAAGGAGAATTCCCGCAACTGATCGTTGTTCACGGAACCGATGACAAAGTAGTTCAGTACGGAAATGGAGAAGTATTGATCAAACAGTGGAAAACGGCATTCAATATAACCTCCGAATCGATGAAACAAGTTACAGGCGGACCGGCTACACCGACAATCATGCGCACGGAATACAAAGATGCAAAAGGCCGTCCGGCGATTATTTTGTACAAAGCCAGCAAATGGGGCCATTACTTAATGATCGATCCCGGACCTGGCATCAATCAGGGCGGAGAAGTTTCCAAACATGCAAAAGACGGCGATTTTTTCAGTACTTATCAGATTGTAAAAGACTGGGGGCTTGCCCGGTAGAATGGATCAATTGAAAAGTTTCAGTACCTGTAAAGACTGGCTGCCGGATTCAATTTTATAACTTATCCAGATATTTTGGGGATTTTCAATTATCACTTTCAGATTAACAAGTTATTAACCTTTGAATCAAGGCAATAACCAACAAATCAAAGCGTTAAGAAGGTTTAAACGAAGCATTTGTTCTTATTCTGTTAATATTTATACTGAAAAAAGGGTGAATTTTTGACGGATACATGTACTTTTGCACCGAAATAAGTTAGCCTTTACGCTTTCGCAGTAGCTTCAGCGAAGGCACAATGGCAAAACAAAAAGACATTTTATGAATGAATTTGGTAAACGAGGAAAAAACGCCGATTTAAAAGCAACTATCGGATTAGAAAATCTCGGTAACGTATTTTGGAACTTAACGCCAGCAGAACTAGTAGAAGACACTATCATCGGTGGTCAGGGTGTATTAACTGACACCGGCGCAATTGCTATTGAAACAGGTGAATTCACTGGTAGATCTCCGAAAGATCGTTTTGTTGTTCGCGATGCTAACACAGAAAACAGTGTTTGGTGGGGTGATGTTAACATTCCTGTTTCTACAGAACAATTCGATGCGTTATACAACCGCATGAAGGCTTATTTGATAGGGAAAGACCTGTATGTGCGTGATGCATACGCTTGTGCTGACGACAAATTCAGAATGAATATTCGTGTAACAACCGAGTTTCCTTGGTCAAACATGTTTGCATACAACATGTTTCTTCGTCCGACAGATGCTGAGATTGAAAACTTTGACGCTGAGTGGAACATCGTTTGTGCTCCGGGATTCAAAGCTGATCCTGCAATTGACGGGACACGCCAGTCGAATTTCGCAATTTTGAACTTCACTCGTAAAATGATCATTATCGGTGGTACAGGATACACAGGTGAAATCAAGAAAGGTATTTTCTCTGTATTGAACTACGTATTGCCACACGAGAAAAATGTACTTTCTATGCACTGTTCTGCAAACGTCGGAGAGAATGGCGACACAGCAATTTTCTTTGGATTGTCAGGAACAGGAAAAACAACTTTATCTTCTGATCCGAACCGTCGTTTGATCGGTGATGATGAGCACGGCTGGTCAGACAATACCGTATTCAACTTCGAAGGAGGTTGTTACGCTAAAACAATCGATCTTTCCAAAGAAAAAGAACCTCAAATTTACGATGCAATCAAGTTTGGAGCAATTTTGGAGAACATCGGTTTCCACGAAGGAACTTCAACTCCTGATTACACAGATGGTTCTATTACAGAAAACACACGTGTTTCCTACCCGATCGATTACATCGACAATATCATGACTCCGTCTATCGGGTCAGGTCCAAAAAATATTTTCTTCCTTACAGCCGATGCATTCGGTGTATTGCCTCCGATCTCTCGTTTGACGAATGAGCAGGCTATGTACCATTTTATGTCAGGATACACGGCAAAAGTTGCAGGAACTGAGGTTGGTATTACAGAACCGACAACTACGTTCTCTGCTTGTTTCGGAAAAGCATTCTTACCGCTTCACCCTGCGAAATATGCCAAATTATTGGGTGAAAAATTGGAAGGAACAGATATTAAAGTGTGGTTGATCAACACAGGTTGGTCAGGTGGTTCTTACGGAGTTGGAAGCCGTATGAAGTTATCTTACACACGTGCAATGATCACTGCTGCATTGACAGGAAAACTGGATAACGCAGTTTACGAAACATTGCCGGTATTCGAATTATCATTCCCTACTTCTTGTCCGGAAGTTCCAAACGAGATTTTAAATCCGCGTGAAACCTGGGCAGATAAAACGGCTTATGACAAAACTGCCAACCATTTAGCTGATCAGTTCGTTAAGAACTTTGAACAGTTTGCGGCAGAAACATCAACAGATATTTTAGCAGCAGCTCCTAAGGTTACTGTTTAATCTAGTTTTTATTATTTAGCTAAAGGCTCTTTCCATTACGGCGGAAAGAGCCTTTTTTCTTTGTTCTACTAATTGCGAGAAGCACATGGTGTTTTTTTTTTTTGCGCGCAGAACGCTTGCGTTAAAGCTATGGTGGAGCATCGTCAGCGGTGGCGCATCTGACAGATTACGCAGAAAGTTGGCTAGTCTTCCAGAAATTGATAAAAAAGTTTAATTATTCATTTAATAGCAAACTTTCAGCTAATTTTCCATCCTTAAATTTTTAAAACGTTCAATGAACCAAACTTCAACTACCCTTGTAATCAACGAGGGAAAAACTTTAAACTACCTGATCCCGCTAATTTTCTGCGCCCTGGCCGCATTAATCTGCTTAGTACTCTTCTGGCCTCTGGGAATATTATTTTCGGCAACTGCTGTCCTGCTTGGATTGATAGAAACCGGTTTAGAATTTAACCCACAAACAATGGAGTACCGCAAGTACAAATCGCTATTTGGTTCCAAATGGGGCGGTTGGAAGAAAATCCCGGAGCCTGATAGCTTTCATTTGCGCTTATCTGTTGAAAGTCAAACCTACCGCACTTACGTAATGGGAGCCAGCCCCAATTATTATGGAAATGGAAATGGTCGGTCAACTTCCAAATCCATTACTTACGACATCATGGTGAAGACAAAAAATGAGCAGTGGATCATTCTTTATGAATTCCTAAGTTATAAACTCGCTCTCAACTTTGTAAAATACATGCGGGAACTTGCATCCTTTGAAATCACAGATCACATTGCCTTAAAACTGGAAGAAAATCAGCAAAAACGTATGAACCGCATGAGATAAATCTGTAAGTTTACGTCTATGAAAGCGCTTCTTTTTTCACTGGTTTGTATCGTTTCATTCGGACTGAATGCACAGTTGGATTTCACTAAATTATCCGACAGTTCTTACGTTTTCACCACTTATCAGACTTACAAAGACGTACGGATCTCGGCTCATGGTTTACTGAAAATTACTTCCGGCAGTGTGGTCATGATCGATACTCCCTGGGACACTACTCAATTTCAGCCGCTGCTCGATTCGATTGATCTTAAATTCCATAAAAAAGTATCACTGGTAATCTGCACGCACTGGCACGAAGACCGGTCGGCCGGATTGGAGTTTTACAAGAAAAGAGGAATTGCAACTTACAGCACTTACGCCACTAAAAATTTATGCGCTGAAAATCATTTCCCGCAGGCTGAATATACTTTCGAGGGCGACACTACTTTCCGCATCGACAATACCGTTTTCGAAACATTTTATCCCGGAGCCGGGCATTCTTCAGACAATATTGTAGTCTATTTCCCAAAAGATAAAATTTTGGTCGGCGGATGCTTCATTAAATCCGTTGAAGCAGAAGATTTGGGAAATCTCTCTGATGCCAATATCGGTATGTGGCATGTTGCTGCTAAAACACTGATCAAAAAATATCCAAAGGTTAAAATTGTGATTCCGGGACATCAGAAAATTGCACCCGGTAAAAAAGCGCTCAAGCACACCTTGAAATTGGCAAAGCAGCAATACAAAGGTCGGAAGCAAGATAAGAAAAAGGCAAAACATTAGGTTCCATGTCCCAAATCTTCAAAGAACACCTTCAAAAGTTTATCTCCGTTTCAGACGAAGAGTTTGAACAGATTCTTCGTTATTTCAAGATCATCCGTGTTTCGAAAAAAGAAATCCTGCAGCACGAAGGAAAAATTTGCCGACATCAATACTTCGTTCTTACAGGATGTCTTAGAAAATACCTGCTCAATGAAAAAGGTATTGAAGTAACCACTGAATTCGCCCTTGAAACCTGGTGGATGTCCGAAAACAGGGCTTTCGAGTTCCAAACAGAATCCTTGTTCAGTATACAGGCGGTTGAGAACTCAGAAATATTGACAATCGATCTTGAATCGCAGGAGAAGCTTTACCGGGATTTTCCTGTTATGGAACGCTATTTCCGGTTTGTTTACCAGCGTGCATTTGCAGCTTACCAAATGCGGATTAAATTTCTATACACCATGTCCAAGGAGGATTATTTCTTCCATTTTTACGATTTGTATCCCGGGTTTGTGCAGCGTGTTCCTCAATACCTGCTCGCTTCTTTCCTGGGACTTACTCCGGAATATCTCAGTGAACTCAGAAGAAAAAAACGTTCTTAAACCAGTTTAAGTTTTTTCCGTTAGCAGTTCCTGAACTTTGTTCCATCATTATTTAAAGAACAAACACATGGAAAAGAGAATCAACATTTTGGAGACAGAACCGGAAGCAAAAAAAGCCTTTTATGGATTAGCGGGCTACATTGACAAAACTGCATTGACAAAAACACACCAGGAACTGATCAAAATCAGAGCTTCTCAGATAAACGGCTGTGCTTTTTGTATCGATATGCATACAAAAGACGCTTTGAAACACGGGGAAACAATCGATCGTATTGTTTTATTAAATGCCTGGAGGGAAGTGAATGACTTATACACCAAAGAGGAGCGTATTGTTTTGGCATTGACGGAGGCGGTAACATTAATCAGCCACGAAGGAATTCCTTCCGAGCTTTACAAAGAAGCCAGCGAAATCTTTGAAGAGAATTATTTGGCTCAGATTATAGTAGCGATTGTAGGGATCAACTCCTGGAACCGGATCGCGATCAGTGGATTATTTCAGCCGGCGAAATAAAAGTGTTACACCAATAACCAAGCTCCTGGTTTTAAATCAGGGGCTGTTTAACCAAACCGTCCATCTGTAATTTAATAGTTAAAGATCTAAACAAGGAAAATCAAAAATCCCCCTCAGCATAGCCGAGAGGGATTTTATTTTATGTGGTAGCTAACAATTAATCGAGATCTGTAACTAACTGATGTTTCTCGATTAATTTCCTCAAATTAATTAACGCATACCGCATTCTTCCCAATGCAGTATTGATGGAAATATCTTCCATTTCAGCAATATCCTTGAAGGACAGATCCTGGAAAATGCGTTTTTCAATGATTTCTTTCTGACTTTCCGGCAAATGCTGGATCAGTTCGATCATTTGTTTTTCTAATTCTGTTTTGGAAATACGCTGCTCAATATTCAGGTCTTCCATTTTCAGGATAGAAAAAATATTAAAGTCCTCGCTCTTCGCATTGCGTTCACTTACCAGTTTCATTCTTCCGTGCTTACGAAAATAATCGATCACCAGGTTTTGTGCGATACGCATGGCCCAGGGCAGGAATTTTCCTTCCTCATTGTAATTTCCAAGTTTCAAAGTTTGGATAATCTTCACGAATGTTTCCTGGAAAATATCTTCAGCGATCTCGCGCTCACGGATTTTGTGATAAATGGAACGGTATATTTTGTCTTTATGACGCATCAACAAAACTTCAAAAGCTTGTTCGTTTCCTTCTAAATAATAATGAATAAGGACTTGATCGTCTAGGAATTTCATAGCCATAATTCTACTCTTATAAGGGTGTAACCCAGTTGTTTATTAACAGTTTAAAGTAGAATTTTCTCTATAGGCTCTATGAATTATTTTCGGAAAGATAGAATTATTTCAACTAAAATCAAAAAAAAACTTAAAATAATTCCGAATGCAGAATTCCTAATTGCGAATTTGGGGTTTGTTAATCCTGGCTATAACCAGTATTGTTGCTAAAAATAGAACCCCAATAAATTCATTTATAATTTGGCATTCGGAACTCGGAATTCGTAATTAATTCCGAAATTTGTACTATGTCCGAAAGATACATTCACATCAAAGGCGCACGCGTCAATAACCTTAAAAATCTGGAAGTTAAGATCGAACACGGTAAGTTTACCGTCATCACAGGACTGTCCGGTTCCGGGAAATCTTCCCTTGCATTCGATACCCTTTATGCGGAAGGACAAAGACGGTATATCGAAAGTTTATCTTCCTATGCGAGACAGTTCCTTGGGAAATTAGACAAACCAGAAACGGATTTCATCAAGGGAATTGCCCCTGCTATTGCCATTCAGCAAAAAGTAATTACTAATAATCCACGATCAACAGTTGGTACAACAACAGAGATCTACGATTACCTGAAAATATTATTCGCACGGATCGGAAAAACCTTCTCTCCCATTTCGGGAAATGAAGTCAAGAAAGACTCCGTAACTGATGTCATCAATTACATTGCCGACCTGGAAAATGATATCCGCTTGTTGATTACAGCCCCTTTTCCTTCCCTGGAAAAATATGGAGTCGAGAAAACCTTGAAATTGCTCAAGGAACAAGGTTACGTGCGTATCATGCACAATCACGAATTAAAACAGTTGGAAGACATCAAAGAAAAGGACCTGAAAGTTTCCGACGCCATTCAGATTGTTATTGACCGGATCGTAACCCAGGAAATGGATACTGATTTCTCCGGGCGTTTGGGAGATTCCATCCAGCTTGCTTTTATGGAGGGACACGGAGATTGCTCAGTGATCCACATAGGAAGCATGGAAGAACGAACTTTTTCCAATCGCTTTGAATTGGATAATATGACGTTTGTTGAACCGTCTCCTCACCTATTCACCTTCAACAATCCATTCGGTGCGTGCAAAACCTGTGAAGGGTACGGGTCCATTATCGGGATTGATCCGAATTTAGTGATTCCGGATCCGAGTTTAAGTGTTTACGAAGGTGCGGTTGTTCCATGGAAAGGGGAAGTAATGGGTGAATACAAGGACGAATTGGTAAGAAATGCCCGGAAATTCGATTTCCCTATTCATCGTCCGGTAGAAGAATTAACGGAAGAACAATTGGAATTGCTGTGGAATGGTAACAATCACTTCGCAGGAATCAACGGTTTCTTCAAATTCGTGGAAAGCCAATCCTATAAAATTCAGTACCGTGTGCTGCTTTCCCGATACAGGGGAAAAACGCTTTGTCCGGAATGTCACGGAACACGTTTGAGAGAAGATGCTAATTACGTAAAGGTCGGCGGAATCAGCATCAAAGAATTGGTTTTAATGCCTATCGAAAATGCATTGAAATTCTTCCAGAACCTGGAAGTTGATCCGTTGGAGTTAAAAATAACGAACCGTATTTTACCGGAAATTACACAGCGACTTTCATTCCTGACAGAAGTCGGACTGGGCTACTTAACATTGAACCGCGCCGCAAATACCCTTTCGGGAGGAGAATCCCAGCGGATTAACCTGGCAACATCCCTGGGAAGTAGTTTGGTAGGTTCCATGTACATTTTAGATGAACCAAGTATCGGACTGCACCCAAGAGATACGGAGCGCTTGATCGGGGTTTTGAAAAAACTGCGCGATATCGGGAATACCGTAATTGTTGTAGAGCATGAAGAAGACATGATGCTTCATGCCGATCAGATCATTGATATTGGTCCTGCTGCCGGAAAATTCGGCGGAGAAGTGGTTTTCCAGGGAAAGTTTGATGCACTGAAAAAAAACGACACCAGTCTTACCACCCAATACTTAACAGGAGTGCGTGAAATTCCTGTTCCTGTGAAACGCCGCAACGGAAAGAACAAGATCTCTGTTATCGGAGCAAAAGAGCATAACCTGAAAAATGTTTCGGTTGACTTCCCGTTGAATCGAATTGTAGCAGTTACCGGAGTCAGTGGTTCCGGGAAATCGACATTGGTGAAAGAAATCCTTTACCCGGGAATCCGTAAGTACCTCGGACAATTCGGTGACCACCAGGGAAATGTGAAACGCATCGAAGGAGACCTTTCCAGTATTGCTGAAATCGAATTGATCGACCAGAATCCGATCGGGAAATCCTCCAGGAGTAACCCGGTAACCTATGTAAAAGCATTCGACGATATCCGGGAATTGTTTGCCAAGCAAAATGCAGCAAAGCACAATGGTTACAAACCCGGATTTTTCTCTTTCAATGTAGAAGGCGGCCGCTGTGAAATGTGTGAAGGAGAAGGTGTTGTGACGGTAAGCATGCAGTTCATGGCTGATGTACATTTGGTGTGTGAAACCTGCGGTGGAAGCCGTTACCGTCAGGAAGCCCTGGAAGTCCTTTACCGTGACAAGAATATTTCAGACATTCTGAATATGGATATTTCTTCCGCTTTGGCATTTTTCAAAGAAGGAAAAGACAAGTTGGAAGAAAAGATCGTCCAGAAAATCCAACCGCTGGAAGATGTTGGTTTGGGTTACCTGCAAATGGGACAATCCAGCAGTTCATTGAGCGGTGGTGAAGCCCAACGCGTGAAACTCGCATCTTTCCTGATCAAAGGTGCACAGAAGAGCAATAAAACCTTATTCATTTTTGATGAGCCCACAACAGGTTTGCATTTCTTCGATATCGAAAAATTACTGATTGCTTTTAATCGCTTGGTTGACGACGGACATTCTATTATTGTAATCGAACATAACATGGATGTCATTAAAGCCGCAGACTGGATCATTGACATTGGTCCGGAAGGTGGAATCAATGGCGGAAATATTCAATTTACCGGAACTCCGGAGGAGTTGGTAAAAATAAAAGATAATTACACCGGAATGCATTTAAAGCATAAATTGAAGTAAAAGCTGCACTTGCACCGGTTCAAAATTTGTTACTTGAAGTGTTTCTTTAAGTCATTCATTTTAATCGATGAAACAAGCATTTTACCCGACGAAAACTACAAGAAACAGAAACCTTGTTGAGATAAAAAAGAGAATAATCTACCTTAGAGGTATGATTTCGAGGTTAAAAAGAGTTTGCTTCACACTATTCATTATTAACGGGTTACAATCCTGTTCTACTGAATCAGAAGTGCACGATCAGAACGTTTCTCCGCTTTCCGTTAAGGACTATATCGCCGAAGGAGAAAACAATGATCACACAGCTTCGGCTGAAGATTTAAAAGTGCAGTTCCATGGTTGTAAAGCGCATCAATAGAACCTTAACCAATGCTTGTGCTGAGCTTGTCAAACGCAAACAGCGCATGGGCACAAAGAATTAAAAAACGACGGGTAACTTGGGTTATTCGTCGTTTTTTGCAATGATCAATTCCCCTTCACTTCGCGCAATAACTGCTGATGCCAGGCAATTCCCGAGCACATTCACAGAAGTTCGGGCCATATCCATCAACGCATCTATACCCAAAATAATCCCGGCCTTTTCTACGCTGATTCCCAAATGTTTGTAATCCATCAGGGTTGTAGTCAAAATCACGAAAGAGGCACCACGGACTCCCGCCACACCTTTACTGGTAAGCATAAGGGTCAGGCAAATTGCGATCTGTTGACCAATAGTCAGGTCCACTCCACTCATTTGAGCTACGAAAACGGTTGCCATAGATAAATATAAGGTTGTTCCGTCCAGGTTAAACGAATACCCCGTAGGAATTACAAACCCTACTATTTTTTTAGGAACTCCGAAACGCTCCATGTTTTCCAATGCTTTAGGTAAAGCGGCTTCACTACTGGCAGTAGCAAACGCTATAGAAATCGGCTCTGTGACGGCTTTGAGAAATTGGCGTAACGGTACTTTTGAAAGCAATGCTATCGGAAGGAGTACCACTAATACAAAAATGATAAGTGTTACATATAACGTTGCCACCAGTTTCATCAGATTCCCCAATACTTCCGTTCCCGAATTGGCAACCGTGTAAGCTATGGATCCAAAGACAGCCAATGGAGCTATATACATGACCAGATCTGTAAATTTGAACATCACTTCAGACAGGCTTTCCATCCAATTGAGCATGGTTTCCTTATGCTTGATGTTTTGTACCAAACTCAAAGCAATGGCAAAGATCAGCGAGAAAACCACGATTTGAAGCACCTGGTTCTCCACAATTGATTTGGCAAAGTTCTCCGGGAAAATATCCACCAAATGGTCTTTCGGCTTTTCCAATTGAGCAAGCAGGTCAGCTGACTTTACTTTCATTGTTTCGGAAACTTCAACCTGTTGAACACCTTTACCTGCCTGTGAAATATTGATAGCCGCCAACCCCAGGAATAATGCAAAAGTCGTTACGATCTCAAAATAGAGGATACTCTTTAAACCAATCCGGCCGACTTGTTTTAAATTTCCGTGTCCGGCAATCCCTACAACCAGCGTGGAGAATAACAAAGGAGCAACCAGTGTTTTGATCAGGCGGAGGAAAATATCTCCGAAACGCTTCAGTTCCAATGACATTTCAGGGAAATCTAATCCAAAAGAAACTCCTATGATCATTGAAGAAAATATCCAAAGCGACAGTTTTTTGCTCCGCATGGAATAGGCAATCAACCCTCCCATAAGTATGATTTTCAAAAAGAAAGCACTAAATGCGAGTGTGTCCACTAACATCCTTTCCAGGTACAACAAACCCGCAACTGCAAGGTACATTGCCAGGTAGTAAACTAAATTCCGTTTGGTCCTGAAAAAATATAATCCGGCCACCGCGCCACCGACAAAAGTTCCGACCATAGTTCCAAGGATCAATAAACCCACGGGATCGACATCGTGATTAAATATTCGTACCAGGAACAAAATGGCATAAAACACAGCCAATGTAATAAGCAGGACAATTAATTTCTTGTTTTTCATGAAGAATCTTTAAACCGATTTTCGCGGTGACCACAAATTTAACAGGATAATGATGAAAACAAAAAGGTTTTTTCAATCCGGCACTCACTTCAAAACCGGATTTATGTTATAAAAGATCATTTTTTTTGAAAAAAAACAAATTCATAGTGCTTGTCTAAGGAATATTTGTAATATTGCATCATCGTTATTAAAATCACATTGCTTTTCGCAAGTATTCAGTCGAATACAAACAACTAGTCCAAAATTTTATATGAATAATAAAGACTTAGACGGTAAGTTATTACCAGAATTAAGGGAAATTGCTAAATCTCTGGGAGTTAAGAAGGTGGAATCATTCAAGAAAAATGAATTGATCGAACAAATCCAGGCGAATTCGGCAAACACTACAACTACTGAAACCGAAAAAGCTCCGGCTAAAAAGGCAAAGAAAACCGCTGAACCGAAAGAACAGGCTCCTGCTGCTGATTTATTTTCTGCAGAGTCTCCTGAAGCTGTCAAAACAGAAGCTGCAGAAGTTAAGCAGGATGCATCAGCACCCAAAGAAAAACGCAAACGTATTTCAACTCCTGCTGCCACTGAAACCACAGTAACTGAGGTGAAAACAGAATCTGCTCCTGTTGAAAACACAGAAGCACCGAAGACTGAAACGGTAAACCAGGAAGAAAAACCGGCCGATAAACCAAAACCTTTTGAACGTTTATTAAATAAAAAGCCGCAAAACCAAAATCAGCAGAATCAGCGAAATCAAAACCGCCAGAATCAGCAGAATCAAAACAATCAGGGCGAAAACCAAAACACGCAGAACAATCCTCAAAACCAGGAACGTCCGAACAATAATAATCAGCAACGCAACCAGAATAATGGCAATCAGCGCAATCAGAACCAGAACCAAAATCGCCAGCAGCATCAAAACCAGGCTCAGCAAGAAGAAAAAGTGGATGAGGAAGCTTACAACTTAGTTGGGATCGTTACAGCTGAAGGAGTTTTAGAAGTAATCCAGGATGGATACGGTTTCTTGCGTTCTTCCGATTATAATTACCTGCCGTCTCCGGATGACGTATATGTTTCTCAAAGCCAGATCAAACTATTCGGTTTGAAAACCGGAGATACGGTAAGAGGGACAATCCGTCCGCCGAGAGAAGGGGAAAAATTCTTCCCGCTGGTAAAAGTGGATTCAATCAACGGAAGAGATCCGGGTTACATCCGCGATCGCGTTCCTTTTGAATACCTGACACCTTTATTCCCGGACGAGAAGTTCAAATTAACTGGACATAAGGACGAATCCATGTCGACACGTGTCATGGACCTGTTCGCTCCTATCGGGAAAGGTCAGCGTGGAATGATCGTGGCTCAGCCTAAAACAGGTAAGACCATGTTATTGAAAGATGTAGCGAATGCAATTGCTGCGAATCACCCGGAAGTTTACCTGATTGTACTGTTAATCGATGAACGTCCTGAAGAGGTTACGGATATGGCCCGAAGCGTAAAAGCAGAAGTAGTAGCTTCTACTTTTGACGAACCGGCTGACCGACACGTAAAAGTTGCCAATATTGTATTGGAAAAAGCAAAACGCATGGTTGAATGCGGCCACGATGTAGTAATTCTATTGGATTCCATCACACGTCTGGCTCGTGCATACAACACGGTGTCCCCTGCTTCCGGAAAAGTTCTTTCGGGTGGTGTTGATGCAAATGCATTGCACAAACCGAAACGTTTCTTCGGAGCGGCACGTAAAATAGAGAACGGTGGTTCCCTTTCCATTCTTGCCACAGCATTAACAGAAACAGGTTCTAAAATGGACGAAGTAATCTTCGAAGAATTTAAAGGTACCGGTAACATGGAACTTCAGCTGGATCGCAAGATCTCCAACAGAAGGATTTACCCGGCTATCGACATCATTGCGTCCGGAACACGCCGCGAAGATTTGCTGGTAGGAAGAGATGTACTTCAAAGAGTTTGGTTACTTCGTAAATTCATTGCTGACATGAATCCGGTAGAAGCAATGGAGTTCGTGAAAGGACACATGGAAAATACACGTTCCAATGAAGAGTTTTTAGTATCAATGAATTCATAATATTTCAAGTCTTCCTGGCTGAGCTGGGAAGACTTTATTTTTTGTCATGAGAATTTCTTTAAGAATTGCCATATTATTTGCCGGAATTTGGTTCACTGGCAAGATGATCTTTTTTTATACGCAGGTCCTTCAGGATGAAGCAGGAGTCAAATTCCAGGTTATGTGGAATATCTTATGCCTGTTGCTTGGAATGGCTATAGGTACAATTGCCGAAAAAAGAAAAGAAAACAGACAGGAAAGCTCTGCCCTGGGAGATATTAAAAATACGCTCGGAGGAGGATTGGTCTATACCGTTATTGTAGCCGGATTGATTTATCTCTATTACGCTAAAATTGATCCTTCCTACAATGCAAATCAATTGGCTCAGGCGGAAGAGGTGGTAACAAAAGCTTTAAACGATCCGAAGCAATTAAAGGAATTGAAAAAAGACCCTGAGATGGAAGTCCTTACAAAAGAAGAGATATTCAACAAGGCCATGTCTAACTACAGATCAATGTTTAATCCTACTTCTACTATGACTATTTCTCTTTTAGGAATGCTTCTGTTATCTACGATTAATGCAATCATTCTTACAGTAATATTCCGCCGGGTTTTATTTAAACATCGTACGTTCTGAAACATTCATAGTCCAAAAAACGGTGTAAAAACAATTTGGTGGTTCCGCACGCACGTACGGGATTCCGTCGTCTACTTGTTAAAATCAATTTAATGACTGGAAAAATATTGAATTATCCGTTTATCCAGCCAACTCCTCTCCCAATTTCTCGTAATCAATCCCGTCAAAATTTCCGGACGACATCATCAGCAGCACTGAATTATTCCAATCCTTTGCACGAATAAAGTCCAATACTTCCTGGGTGTTATTTACAACTTTCACTTTTCCTCCAAAAGCATCCTTAACCTGCGTGATCGTCAAAGGCTCTAGTTTCTTATGGGCTACAACTGCCGGACTAAAATAAACCAGCGCTTCATCTGCAGCGTTCATTGCGCCGTCATACAAGGGTAAAAACTCCTTTCTCAAGGAAGAAAAAGTATGAAGTTCCATACAGGCAACTACATTGCGATCCGGATATTGTTCTTTCACAGCGGAAGTGGTCGCTTTTAATTTAGAAGGAGAATGTGCAAAATCTTTAAACATGGTAAAAGAATCTTGCTCAGCAACTTTCTGAAGCCTCTTCCCTGCTCCTTTGAACGTTTTGATTGCTGTCAGGAAGTCGTGATTCAAAATATGCATTGATTCGGCCAAACGCATTGCTCCTACCAGGTTTTGCAGGTTGTGAGCTCCAAAAATCTGTAATTCATATTCCTTCCCTTCATGCGTCATGATAGTTCCGGTCTCCGTTATCCGGTATGCCGGAGTCTGGTAAGCTTTCGTTTCCAATTTAGCAGCAAACTCTTCTCCCAGGCTTTTTACCGCCGGATCTTCTGCATTGTAAATCAGTTTCCCACCAGGCTCGATCACTTCACAGAATTTTCGAAATTGATCTACATAGTTTTCCCATGTCGGGAATACATTGATATGGTCCCAGGCAATCCCGCTGATCAAAGCAGTATTCGGTTTGTACAAATGGAATTTCGGTCTCCGGTCGATTGGTGAGCTCAGGTATTCATCTCCTTCCAGGATCATGAATTCAGCCTCTTCAGAAAGCCTTACCATACAGTCGTAACCTTCAAGTTGTGCTCCGACCATGTAATCCACGTTCAAGCCAAGTTCGTTCACAACGTGAAGCAGCATAGAGGTAATGGTGGTTTTACCATGACTTCCTCCAATGACAATGCGGTATTTGTCTTTACTCTGTTCATACAGGTATTCCGGGTAAGAATAGATCGGGATATTCAATTCCTTTGCCCTCAATAACTCCGGATTATCTTCCCTGGCATGCATTCCAAGAATAACTGCATCCAAATCTCCGGTAATCTTTTCCGGGAACCAGCCGATTGAGGCCGGTAAAATACCTTGCTTTTCCAGTCGGGTCCTTGACGGTTCAAATATTTCATCATCGGAACCGGTTACTTTCGCTCCTTTTCGGGACAAAGCAATCGCTAAATTGTGCATCGCACTTCCTCCAATTGCAATAAAATGAACATTCATAGACCTGTTATTTAAATTTAGGTCGAAATTAGTGGAATTGAAAGATACTAAAACAAGCAGGGGCAGAAAATTTTCCGCCCCTGCTTGTTCATAATAATGTGACTATTTTAATAATTACGCTTCAATTTTGCGTCTTGTGTCTCTTTTTGCCAAACCAATTCCGTTGTAGGCTCTCCGTTTTTTTGGTAGGTTACCATATTCATAGTCTGTGTTCGAATGTAAACATTCGCTTTTCCATCAATCACAACAACTCTTCTGGTAACAATTGCCGAAACAAGTCCGTCCGATCCCATTTGATCAAACTGTTCCTGGTTAACCCCTTCCTTGTATTTGGTCAAGTCGACTTCATAAGCTCCTGTTGTTGTTTTTACAGGCTGTTTTGATTCAATTTCGTCAATCGATTTT
The DNA here is from genome assembly GCA_966248825.1 of uncultured Fluviicola sp. Classification (GTDB taxonomy): domain Bacteria; phylum Bacteroidota; class Bacteroidia; order Flavobacteriales_D; family Crocinitomicaceae; genus Fluviicola. Next base: position 23,806 of record CBINBC010000043.1, on the reverse strand, counting down.
TTAGCAGCCACAGCTCTTTCATCACTTTTTTCAGCGATAATTTTACTCGATGTTCCCAATTCTTTAACGGAATTCTTAAGCAACAAATCATTTTCGGTAGAATGGCTGTTTTGACCGGCATTCTCGTCAACCTGTTTCTGGGCGCTGACGATCTTGTTATTATTCTCAACTATTTTCTGATCATTTACTTTTTGCTGATCTTGCTGAGATTGATTGTTCGCATCCTGGATTTCCGTAAAGTTCTTTTTGTTTTCAGCTGCTGCAATAGATGGCAATTCGGCTCTTTTTTCAACCTCTAGTACTTTCTCATTAAGAATCTTCTTATTCTCAATGTTCTTCAAATACGCTTTATTGTAATCAGCTCTGTCTATTTCTGTTTTTTCATCTCTCTTGCGCTCAACCACTTCAATATTATCTTTATGAGCATCTACTCTACTTGCAACTGCCTCTGCAACAACTTTCGTGGTCTCTTCATTTTTATCCGCAAAACGCTGTATATTCTCAGCGTGTGCCTTATCGTTACTAAGCTTCTTTTCAGAGTGGACCTTCTCGATCTCTTTCATTTTCTCATCATTGTTCAGAGAAAGATTTTTATCTTCTGTTGTTTTAACTGAAACATTGTTTTCCACATTTTTCAGAACCTCTTTGGTTTCCACAGTTCTTGCCGCAGCCTGTTCCGAATTTTTAAGCATTAGTTCAGACTGGACAATAGAAGCTTCTTTCACTTTCTGTTCTTCAGCAAGGCGCTCCTCGAAGTCATCGATTTTGTTTTTCTCCAGGTCCAATCGAATTTCCGTGAAGGCTTTGTCGTTTTTTGTAATATCAGAATAGGATTCATTAGACTTCTCCACTTCAGTGGCATTCAAATTTACGGAAGACTTTTTGAGCACTTCATTATTATCAATGGCAGCTCCGTCCAAAGCACTATTGGAAACAATCACTGCTTGTGTTGCTGCCTCCAATTGCTGTTTTTGGTTCACGATATTCAGCTGATTGATCAAGCTGTTCTCCTCATTGCTTTTCGTCAATGTCTTCTCTTTTTCGACCATCAAATCGACGTTATTCTGCACTTTTGCGTATGCAGCAGCGTCACGGACACTGTTGTCAACTCTGATCTCACCCAAAACACTATCCGCCGACAAAGCCTGGCTGTTTTGTTTTTGGCTGAGTTCACCGGTTCTATCAGTAGTTCCTCTCAGCTTCTCCGTCATTTTATTCGTGCGTTTCGCTTTCCGTGTTTCAGATGATTTCTGTAACCTTTTAGCTCCCTCAATCAACGAATTATCTGTTTCCTCGCCTAAGCTGCTTAACTCGATCTTATTAGACTTCGGCTCAGTTATCGTTTTACTTGCTACGGGTTGAGTCGTAATATTCTGAATCTCTCTCAAACGTTGTTTCGGATAGGGATCAGAAGGTCTAAGTCCGGAAGCACGTTCGTAAAGTTCTTTTGCTTTCGTGTAATTCTTATTTTCAAATTTATCATCTGCTCCGCTGATAATATTTCTGTAAGCACGCTCTTTGTCAGCATCTGCCTCTTCCCGGAGTTTGATCTCACACTTCCTGGATTGCTCATAGGCATAAGCATTGGAAGGGAATTTAGCCAAAATATTATCATAAGCAGATTTAGCTGCGGACCATTTACTGTTATTGAATTCCTGGTCGGCGGCAGCGATCAACCCCTGAAGCTCTTTATTCGCGGCATTTTCTTTAGCAATATCATCCAGGATTTGACGCATTTCAGCAATTTTATTCTGAGCAGTCTGATCTTTTGCTTTGTGTCGTAAAGCTTCTTCGAACTGGGTGATTGCACCGGTGTAATCTTTGTTTGAAGCAGCATTATTTCCCCTATACATCGCCGCATCGTATAATTTTTGCTCTTCAACAGCAGGATCTACTTTATTGGCAAGTAATGCTTGTAATTCGGCAATTTTTTGATCCGGAGTAATGTCATCCGGTTTGATTGTTTTTGCTGCTTTGTAAGCATTGATCGCATCCTCCAGCTTGTTTGCTTTTGCCAATCCGTCAGCTTCAGCCATCTTTTTTGCAAACAGGTTTTGCTGATCTAAAGCCTGTTTTTCTGCCTTTTCAAGGTCTGCAATTTCCTGTAACTTTTGTTTCGGGTATTGGTCAGCCGGTCTGAAATTGATTGCACGGTTGAACATTTCCTTCGCTTTTACGTAATTCTTTTCGTCGAAAGCTTTATTCCCAACATCAATAATTTTTTGATATGCCTGATCACCATCGAATGTTTCCTGTTCAGCCAATTTTTTCGCTGCATCTGCTTTTTCAACCGGTAATTTTTCATACGGCTTCAGCACTAATGCAGAATTGTATGCCTGGATTGCATCTGTATATTTTTTTGCCAGGACTAAGTCGTCTCCTTTTTTCAAAGCAGCCTGGTATTCTTCTTCTACTTTTTGCTGCTCTGCACTTTGGGCTTTTAATGCTTTGATTGCTTCAATGCGGTTCTTCGGCTCCTGCTCATTGCTCTTTACCGCCAAAGCTTCTCCGTATTTAACGATTGCCTCGTCGTATTTTTTGGCTGCTTCCAGCTCTTTTGCTTCAGCAAGAATAGCGTTATACTTTTTATTGAGTTCAGCATCTTTGAGTTCTTCTGCAATTTTCTTATCACACCAAATAATTGCCTTCGCTACCTCTTCGTCTTCCTTGATTGCTTTCGCTTCCAGGTATTTTTGCTTTGCCTCTGCATATTTATTTTGGTTCTGGAATGCCATTCCCTCTCCTTTAAGCTTATCAAAAGCCGCTTGTTTTTGAGCTTCACTTGCCTGGTCATTTTCCAGCTTCAGAATCTCAGTCATTTTTTCAGAAGCGGTATTATTCGACGGGTCCAAAGCCAGTACCTGCTGGAACTTTCCTTTTGCTCCGCTCAGGTCTTTTTTAGACAAAGCAGCCGAACCGTCTGCAAGCAGTTGAGAGATTTGTTTCTCTTTATCAGCCTTCATGATCAACCCCTCAATTTCCTGGATTTTTTCTTTCGGAAGTGTTTGGGACGGATCCAATACTGTGGCTTCTTCAAACTTCTTCTTTGCTTCTGCCAGCTTGTTTTGACCCAACAGGTCTGTTCCTGCTTTTACAGCTGCATCGTATTTATCTTTCTGGGCCGCAGCCTGTGCATTTTCAGCAAGGATCTTGGTAACCTCCGCCAATTTATCCTTTGCTTCCTGCTTCGCATTATCGATTGTCGAAGCCGCAAGGAATTTTTCTTTAGCTGTGGTGTAATCCTTTGAACTCAATGCTGCCATCCCGGCATTAAATGCTTCCTGGTATTTTTGGTTCTTATCTTTCTCAGCATTCGCCGCAGCCTCTTTTTTACCAAGCTCGATCAGTTTTTGCTTAGGCACTTGTGAAGCGGCATCCAGCAATTGGGCTTCTTCATACTTCTTTTTGGCTGTTTCAAAATTCGAAGCCGTCAAAGCAGCATCACCATCCGCAATTGCCTGATCGAATTTCGCCTTATTCTCCGCTTTCTTACTTTCTGCCAGGATTTTTGCGTCCACAGCATCAATCTTAGCCTGAACTGCCGCATCCGGAATCAATGCAATGGATTCCTGATATTTTGCTTTCGCATCGGCATACTTCAATGTTTTATCCAGAGCATCACCTTCTGCGACCAATTGTTTGGCTTTTGCAATTTTCTCTGCATTTGCTTTTTCAAATTCCAATTGCTTATTGACCTCTTCTATCTTAGCTTTCGCCTCAGCATTGTCTTTATCCAATGTCAAAACTTGTTCGAACTTGGCTTTTGCTCCCGGATATTGTTTTGCCGTAAGCGCCGTCGTCCCTTCAGCCATCAATTTAGTTATCTGCTCTTTCAAAGCATTTGCTTTCGCAATTTCATCCAACTTGACTTTTGCCTCTGTGATCTTGTCTTTCGGATAAGTTGCCGAAGCTTCAAAAGTCAAAGCTTCCTGGTATTTGGCAACAGCCTCAGCCCATTTTTCCTCTCCCATTAATGCATCACCGGCAGCAACTGCATCGTTGTATTTTTGTTTCTTGTCCTGTTCTGCTTTTTGTGCATTCAGTTTGCCGTCCAAATCAGCCAGTTTAGCAGTAGCTGTAGCGTCACCCGGTCTGATCTTTAAAGCTTCTTTGTATTTATCGCGGGCAGCCATCCAGCTTTTCTGACCATAAAACCCGTCTCCGGCTTTCATAGCTGCATCGTATTTCGCTTTATTCTCTTCGTCTTTCTTTGCAGTTTCGATAGCCTGCTCAGCTTTTGCAATTTCATCTTTCGGGTACTGTTCCTGCTTTTTACCTAGTGCTTCGTTGTATCTCGCAATAGCTTCCGTATATTTTTTCTGGTCTCTTAGAGCATCTGCAGAAGCAATCAATGCCTTGTACTCACTGTCCAACTGTGCATTCGCAAGATTGGCAGATTTAGCAGCTTTTAAGATTCCGTCTATTTCGATCAAACGATCGTTCGGATGCTTTTCTGTCGGTTTGATTTTTACCGCAGCCTCGTATTGAGTTAGTGCTTCTTCATATTTCTTAGCTGTAAACAGGGCATCTGCCTGCTTGATGATCGAATTGTAATTTGCTTCCCCCTGTTTTTGGGCACCTTCGGCATCCTTCATGATTTTCTCAATCTTCTTGGCCATTTTATCGGCAAGGATCTGGTCGTATTGCAAAACGGTATTCTGACCATCAAAGTAAAATTCTGTAATCGGGTTGGTTTTGATATAGCTGTAATCGACATTCGGTTGTTCATCGAACAGGGAAATTTGCGCCTGACCTTCCGGCTTTGAGGTTCCCTGGAGTAATTCATCGTTTACATTGGAAACGTTGATATTCAATAAACGGGAAACTTTACCGGCTTTTGACACTTCGACTTTATACTTCTTTCCTGCTTTGAGCAATAACTTCACTTCACCTGAAGCATCTGTAGTCATGGTAGACACAGTACTTGAGCCCTCCATTAGCTTTACAGTAACACCGGATTCCTTCTTACCTGTGGTATAGTTGGTAGTTTTAATGAAGAAATTCATATCAATCTGTCCAAAAACCAGGTTGGTCAGAAAGAAAAAGGAAATTAAAATAAGGAGTTTCACTCTCATGTTTTTAGTTTATTCTAGTCGTAGTACAACCGAACTTGATTTTGGTTTAAATTCGCTGCGTATATTCATACAAATATCGGTAAAAAAGTTCATTTTCACTGCAATGATTCAATTTAAACAACTCAGTTTTTGGGAAAAAGTTACGCTTTTGGAAAGCATTGATTTTCTGGTGGTTGGGAGCGGTATTGTCGGATCAGCATGCGCTTTGGAACTACGAAGACAACATCCGGATGCAAAAATCGTGATGCTGGAACGCAGTTATCTGCCACTTGGGGCTAGTACAAAAAACGCCGGATTTACCTGTTTCGGAAGTGTTACGGAGCTATTGGACGATCTGAAAAACACGCCTAAAGAACGCGTTTGGGACACCGTGAAATTGCGTTATGAAGGCTTGGAACGATTGCTCCAACGATTCTCTCCGGAAGATCTGAATTATGAAAATTGTGGTTCGTATGACCTGATCACGGATCCGGATGATTGGATGTTTTACGGTACAAAACTGGCATATCTGAACGATGAGATTGAATTCATCACCGGTAAAAAAAACTGTTATTCTTTCGAAAAAAATGTGAACCAAAAATTTGGTTTCAAAGGCTTTGAAGGTGGTTACTTCAATCGGCTGGAAGGTGCAATTGATACCGGAAAACTACTTTTAGCAACCCAAAAAGACCTTGCAAAAAATGGGATTATCGTTCTGAATGGAATCGAGGCTCTTCAAATTCATTCCGGTCACAGTGAGGTAATTGTTGAAACCAGTTACGGCGAAATCCGATCAAAGAAAGTGGGAATTACCATCAATGGATTCGCTAAAAAACTGTTGCCGCAATTAGCCGTAGAACCTGCAAGAGCCCAGGTCCTAGTCACTTCTGAGATCAAGAACCTTCCGGTAAAAGGAACCTTCCATTTAGACAAAGGCTATTACTATTTCCGGAATGTTGGCAACCGCATTTTATTCGGCGGCGGAAGAAACCTGGACTTCGGTGCGGAAAACACTTTTGATTTAAACCAAACAGACCTGATCCAAAACGCCTTGGAAAAACTGCTCAGAGAGCAAATCATTCCGGATACCGCATTTTCGATTGACTACCGGTGGTCCGGAACAATGGGAGTTGGAACCGAAAAAGGACCTATTATTGAGAAAATCGGAGCGAACACCGCTGTTGGTGTACGTCTTGGCGGAATGGGTGTTGCAATCGGCTCATTAATAGGTGAAAGACTTGCCCGCATTCTGAACGATTAAAAAATCCATGTATTTCAACGAAATGGTAAGTCGGATTTTAATTTTATTCTTGTATTTTCGAACCAAATTAAACTCTTATGAACGCAGCACATTCGCACTTAATCATTAACCACTTTCCAATTATCGGACTGATCCTGGGAATCATTGTTCTTCTAATCGGGATACTTGCAAAATCCTCCGTAACAAGGAGAGTTGGTCTATTACTCTTTATCATAGCAGGGATCACTGCCCAAATTTCAGATGCAACCGGTGAAGGTGCCGAACATTTTGTTGAAGAAGCCGTTGAGCAGCGCACCATTTCTCAGGACTGTCCGGATGCCATCCAGCAGACTCTTGAAAATAGTGAAGAAACCGAAACATTGATCCATATTCACGAGGAACATGCAGAAGAATTAATGCCGATCATGTGGGGAATCATGGCTTTATCCATTATTGCCTTATTCCTGGAATTTAAGAAGAAATCAATGGCAATGCCTGCTTCGATAATTGTGCTGATTGTTGGAGTAATTGCAGCCTACTTTGCTAAAGAAGTCGGAAATTCCGGTGGCGAGATCTCACACCCTGAAATCCGAAAAGACTTTAAATTAAAAGAAAACACTTACCAGGACGAAGATTAAGAAATCATTACATCATAACAGTAGTGGTGCGATTAATTGCGCCACTACTGTATTAAAACCAAATGCGCAATTCCTAAAACCATGCTCGACAAATTCAACGCTTACTACCAACCCGATAAAAATTGCACTCCTGCAACTGCAGAGACCATTGAACGCTACCAGGACAAGGTCCCGGAATCCCTGATTGAGATCTGGAAAACCACCGGATTCGGAAAATACAATAACGGACTGATCGAATTTGTCAATCCGGCAGATTTTGAGCACAGTTTATGGACCTGGCTGGGAAGAGAAGTCTCTAATTATGTCCCGTTTGCAATCAGCGCATTCGGTGAATTATTCTATTACCGGCGACTGACAGAAGTGGATGAAGATGTTTGCATCATTGATATTCAGTACCGTGAGATCAAAACATTGATTTGGAGCATGAAGGGCTTCCTCGAGGATCTTTTGTTAGACGAAGAAGACCGTAGTATTTGGCTGCGTGAAAACCTGTTTGAAGAAGCATTCAAACAACTTGGAAAGCTGGAAAAATACGAAGTATTTACTTTTACTCCCATTCTAGCATTTGGAGGTGCCGAAGAAGTTGAATACCTTCAGAAAGAAAACGCACAAGTTTACCTGGACCTGGTATTCCAAATGACAAGTTAATAGAAAACAGTAGGGGTGCGATTAATCGCACCCCTACTGTTTATTGTTCGTAATTTTATTCCTGTGCTAAATCTTTATTCGGCTCCTCAACCGGCTGGTCCAATGTTGGATTTGCATCCGGGACATCAACTGCCGGCGATGAGGGATTTGACATTCCGAAAGGCTTGGAGTATTGAGTTGGAGTTTGGATAATCTGATCCATTTTTACGGATTCTTCCAAAATAGGTTTTTCAATAATATCCGTTGTTTCCCGAACCATTTTCTGAAGATCAAAATCAGTCTTCACGTCCCCTGCTGATTTTTTAATCTCATTTTGAACGTCTTGTGAAGCCTGTCTGATCTGATGCATCGTTTTCCCCATAGTACGGGCAATTCCCGGGATGCTTTTGGAACCAAAAAACATCAATATAACCAGCAAGATCAAAACGATTTCAGAACCACCGACATCACTAAGAAATAAGGGTAAAACTGTCATAATGACAACAAAAGTAATCGATTTAATTGAGCTATCCTAGCAGAATGTCTTAGGAAACGTTAATTTTTAATCGGTTAATCGATTAATTTTTGGTTATATTTGCGCCCGAAAACAATAAACAAAAAGCATGGCAACTACCGCAGATATTCGAAACGGACTGTGTATCAGATTCAACGACAAAATCAGTCAGATCATTGAATTCCAGCATGTAAAACCTGGTAAAGGACCGGCTTTCGTTCGGACGAAAATGCGCGTGATCGAATCAGGAAAAGTAATTGACAATACATTCTCAGCTGGTCACAAAATTGACATTGTTCGTGTAGAAAACCGCGAATACCAGTACTTGTACCAGGAAGATGACAACTTTATCTTCATGAATAATGAAACCTTTGAGCAAGTTCCTATTCCTACAAAAATGGTTGACAAACCTGCTTTCTTGCTGGAAGGAATGATCTGTAACATTTTATATGATGCAAATGATGAAGTTCCATTAGTTGTTGAATTGCCGATGTACTTGATTTCCGAAGTAACTTACACAGAGCCGGGAGTTAAAGGTGACACTGCTACAAACTCTATGAAAGCTGCAACCATTGCAACCGGAGCCGAAGTGAAAGTTCCTTTGTTTATCGATATGGGTGAAGTGATTAAAATTGATACAAGAACAGGTGTTTACGTGGAGCGCGTGAAAAACTAATCTAGTTCAATCATCATACTTTGGGAAACCATTAGTCAAACGGCTGATGGTTTTTCTTTTCTTAATCTTCTTTAGAGGTTCAAAAGAGTTCAAAACTCAAATCCATTTTAAACACTTAAACTGTTGAACCTTTGAACTTTTGAACTTTTTGTTAATGGAAAAAATCATTTATCTGGGTTCCAAAGAAATCAATACACATTGGATTAATCCCTCATTATTAAACAGTTCCAAACCCGTTTTGGTATTTCTTCACGAGGCATTGGGCAGTATTATCCAATGGAAGAGCTTCCCAACAGAATTTTGCAAAATACTCAACGTTCCCGGACTTGTTATTGAACGTTCGGGACACGGTAAATCAGGGTTCCTGACAGGAGAACGCAATTCTTCCTACCTGCATGATTATGCTACCGAAACACTGGATGTTTTGCGCGAAGTATTGAATCCGAATCAGAAATACATCATCATCGGTCACAGCGACGGCGGAAGTATCGGATTGATTATAGCTTCACGCGAACCGAAGAACTTAATGGCGCTTATAACCATGGCCGCTCACACTTTTGTGGAAGAAGAAACTCTAGCCGGAATCATACCGGCAATCAATGCATTTGAGAACGGAAAATTGGATGGTTTGCATAAAATCCACGAAAACAAGACAAACCCTTTATTCTACGGTTGGGCAAATACCTGGCTTTCTCCTGCATTCAGAAGTTGGGATATCCGGGAAGAAATTCAGGCTTTCACCACTCCGGTTCTGGCCTTGCAGGGAACCACCGATCAATATGGAACGGAAGAACAAGTCAACTCGATTGTTTCTGGTCACGATAACCGGAAAGGAATCCTGATTCCTCATTGCGGGCATCATCCGCACCTCGAAAAACCAGAAGAAACCATGAAAGCCATTTCGCAATGGTTATGGAATATTCAGTAAGGACGCAATGTGTCGCGTCCCTGCCACAATTGATTTCGATTCAAAATTTGCAATTCGTCATTCACAATTATTACGGAATCGTTATTTTTTCAAATAAACATGGTTCTAAACCATCTAAAACCAGTAACTTTGCGCTCGTTTTTATAATTTATACTGAATAGCTAATGAGTAATGCATTGGGGAACCATATTCTGGTTGAGTTTATGGGGTGCGATCCGCACATTATGAATGATGTATCTTCGATCGAGCGCGACATGGTAGACGCGGCTTTGAAAGCAGGTGCAACTGTGATTAATTCTACATTCCACCATTTTTCTCCCTATGGAGTTTCCGGTGTAGTGGTAATTCAAGAAAGCCATTTGGCAATTCATACATGGCCGGAATACGGTTATGCTGCAGTGGATTTGTTCACTTGCGGGGAAATGGATGCCTGGATTTCATTTGATTATCTGAAGGAGTGTTTTGGTGCCAAGAACTATTCTGCTTTGGAAATGAAGCGTGGAGCAGTTCAGTTATTAACAAGAAATGACTTCGATATTTCATCTATGCGTCAGAAAGCAGGCGAATGGACAAATCCTGAAATGTATACGCGCAACGTGTGGTTTACAGATAAGGACGACAACCAGGCATTGTCTTTGCGCTATACAGGTGAAGTATTCTATGACGTTCAGTCGCCATTCCAGCGTGTACGTATCCTGGAATCTCCGAAATACGGGAAGTTGCTGACTTTGGACGATATGTTCATGACTACTGAAAAAGACGAGTTTCATTACCACGAAATGATCTCCCACCCTGCTATGTTTACGCATGGAAATGCAAAGAACATTTTGGTGATCGGTGGTGGTGACGGTGGAACTGTGCGTGAATTTTTGCGTCATGACGGTGTGGAAAAAGTAACCATGGTTGAAATCGACGGTGAGGTAATCAAAGCATGTAAAGAACACTTACCTGGAATTGCGGCTTCTTTCGACCATCCGAAATTGAACCTGATCGTTGGTGACGGTATTGCTTTTGCAAAAGAAGCTGCCGATGAAACGTATGACCTGGTGATCGTAGACGGATCGGATCCGGTAGGTCCGGCAGAAGGATTGTTCTCCGTAGAATTCTACAGAAACTGTCACCGTATCATGAAACCAGGCGGGATTTTGGTAGCTCAGGGAGAATCTCCGAAATTCAATGAGCAGGCATTCACGGAATTAAACATCACATTACAGCATATTTTTGGAAAAGAGAACGCTCCTGTTTCTTTATTCTTCGTTCCAACATATCCAACAGGAATGTGGAGCTTCCAATACGGATTAAAAGGAAGTGCTCAGCCGAAATCAATTACAAACGATACGGAAATTGACCAGTTTGTAAGTGCTAAAGGATTGAAATACTACAATGCTGACATTCACAAAGCAAGTTTTGCTTTACCTAATTTCGTGAAAAATCTGATTAATGGATAATTCAAAGAAATTTGATCCGAACGGAGTTGGTATTGCAAACGGGAATATTTTCGGATTTCCGGTTGAAGAACAAAATGCAAACATTGTGATCATTCCTGTACCCTGGGACGCAACAGCATCTTACGGAAAAGGAACCAGTGATGGTCCGAAAGCAATTTTGGAGGCGAGTACCCAACTGGACTTTTATCATCCGCAGCTGCCGGAGGCATGGAACACACAGGTTTTCATGACCCCGATTTCCGCAGAAATGAAACAGATCAATGACCAGATGTGTATTGACACCGTTCAATACATCGGCTTCCTGGAAGAAGGTGGCGAATTGGATGAAAACAGTCCGTTTAATGAAGTACTTGAGAAAGTAAATGCAACTTCAGATCTACTGAGAAATAATCTGAAAGAGCGTGCAAAAAAACTGCTTGGCGAGCAAAAAATCGTAGCTGTTTTGGGTGGCGAACACAGTACTCCACTGGGCTTAATGGAAGCTTTAAATGATCAGGGGCAACCATTTGGTATTCTTCAAATTGATGCACATGCCGATTTGAGAGAAGCATACGAAGGTTTCCAGCAATCACATGCCAGTATCATGTACAATGTGTTGCAATCCTGTAACAACCTTGAGAAGTTGGTACAGGTTGGAATTCGTGATATTGCACATTCGGAAGTACAGCTCTCAGATTCAGACCCGCGTGTAAAGACATTTTACGACTGGGATTTGAAAAAGGGACAGTTTGAAGGCCAGACGTGGAAAGAGCAGGTTGCCATGATTCTAAACGAATTGCCGCAACGGGTTTACATTTCTTTCGACATAGACGGTTTACTTCCTTCTCTTTGTCCGAATACCGGGACACCGGTTGTAGGCGGGTTCGAATTGGAGCAAATCAATTACTTGTTTTTCCAACTTGTAGAATCGGGAAGAAAGATCATTGGTTTCGACCTGAACGAAGTTGCTCCGGGAAAAGAGGGTGACTGGGATGCCAACGTGGGTGCCAGAGCCTTGTGGAATCTCGTTTGTGCAACGGAAAAAAGCCGTAAGTTAAACTACTGATATTTCACTTCAAACAGTGAGGGAAACACCTGAAGAAAAATAAGCTTCAGGTGTTTTTTTATTTATATATTCGTATCGTATAACGGAAAGACATGCTGAAAAACAAGCTGGTACTCTTATTGATTCTTTTTACTGTTCATTTTGCTGCACTTTCCCCTGCTCAGAACATTACCCTACAAGGAAGGATTAATACGAAGCATTTTTCGATCAATGACTATGGAAGCGCCGGACAGATCTGGACAGGATTGCAGGCGGCCAATGGAAATGTGCTTTTCGGAAACAGGCAGGACATTCTTTCTTTTAACGGGATTGAATGGTCCAAGATCAAAACGGATAAGGAAAAAACGAAGAAAGCCATCCGGGAAAGCTGCACAGACACCTATGTTTCCAAATTATATTTAGCTTCTGATGACCGCGTTTACGTGGGGCGTGATAATAATTTCGGTTACCTGGATTATTCCAGTAAAGGAGAATTGGTTTACTACCCGGTTTTTTACGGCGGACTGAAAAACAACATCGGTCAGGTTTGGAATATTTTTGAGCTGGGAGACAATTCCATTCTTTTTGCAGCTGAAAAAGGATTATTTGTTTTCAAGAACGGAAAAGCCACTCAACTTCAGGTTCCTGCCGCTTTCCGTGAATTGGAGTGCAGAACATCCTGCCGGGTGCTAAATGGTGTTCTATTAACCTTTCAATCAAAAGCCGAGTTCAAATCAAGGGTTGAGAACTACTTGTATTACGACGTTGTAAACTCAAAGCTGAAAGAAATCAAGCTCCCGCTTTCGGTGCACATCAAAAATATCCGTGGAAGTTTCCAAATAGATAACATTTGGTACGTTGTAGATGCACGAAGTAAAATTTACAGCGTTAGCAATTCTGCCGGAAACATGCAGCGCTGGGATTCTGTACCGCGAACGAAATTTCCCTGTTTGAGCAAATATTTTGTAAATACCGTAACAAAAGCCGGTAACTATCTTTTGGTAAGTACGGAAAACAACGGTTTGGTGATCGGTGATCTTTCCGGTAAAATTATCCGCGAATACAACCTGGAAGATGATTTGGCAAACCTTACGATCAATCAGTCCTTCTTTGATAACGATTTCAACCTGTGGTTGTGCCTGGGGAATGGTATCCAGTTTATTGAGACAGGTTCTCCCCTCTCGTACTTTCATAAAAATGAAGGAGTCACCTCCCAGATCGAAACCATTGATTTCAACTCCGGAATTCCCTTGATCGGAACCCACAATGGAGTTATTTCTCCGCTAAAAAACGAATCGGGAACAAAACTGGTCCCTTTCGGATCGCTGAATGAAATTATTTTCGATATCGAGACCATTAAGACTCGTGAAGGTAACAAGTCCATGGTTATCGGGTATAACGGTGTTTTCGATCTGAATACTTTATCTGGCAAACACATTTCGGCATCCTATCAATATGCAATTGCCTTTGAAAAAAATCCAAAAGATCCGAATTCCATTTATCTCACACTGGAAGGTGGTCTGGCAAAATTAAACCTGCTTCCGAGCGGAAAATGGGAGTACGAAGAATTGGTTGGAGATGCCGGTGGTGAAACAGTGAGCTTAGCTTACCTGAATAATAAAGTTTTCTTCAGTATCCGTTCAAAAGGAGTTGGAATCTATGATCTGGCTACAAAGAAGTTTAAAACGGTAACCATCCCAAGCCTCAGCAAAGAAGATCAGAACAATAACTTTTATGTTGAAGAGTTTAAAGGCCAGTTATTTGTCGGAACGGCAAACGGGATGTTCGTTTACAATGAGAAAACGGGTAAAATTGATCCGTTCGAACCATCGAAAGTCTTCAAGACCAGGAATTACAAGAACACCATTCACCGTATTATCAACGTTAATAATGAACAGCTTTGGGTAGTTATTTACCAGGATAAAAAAGACGGAAAGTTTGAAAACATCTTCGGTTGGTTTGAAAAACAGGGTTCTGAATGGAAATGGACATCCTGGCCGCTAGCAGGTCTGAAAAATGCCGGATTGGTTTTCGCCGTGGAAAAAAATCCATTGGCAAATGAAGTATGGATAGGAGCTAACGACGGCTTGTTCATTTTAAACCTGGATGCAATCCGAAAAAACAGGAATCCGTTTAAGGTTCAGATCGACCGCCTGGAAGTAAACGGAAAAAGTTTCCTGTTCGATGTTTCCAAAAGCAAGAAACTGGAAGGACTGGATTATGCTCAAAACTCCTTCAAACTGATCTTTCATGCAAATTCATTCTCCTGTTTGGGGCCAACAACCTTCAGCTACAAACTGGAAGGATTTAGTGATCAATGGTCGCAGTGGTCTCCGCTGAATTTCGCCAACTTCGAAAAAATTCCTGAAGGAACTTACACCTTCAAAGTAAAAGCAAAATCGGCTTATGGTATTGAAAGTGAAATTCTGACTTACGAAATCGTAGTACTTCCACCCTGGTACAGAACAGTCTGGGCTTATATCTTCTACATAATCCTTTTGATATTCCTGATCTATTTTGTGGTTCAGCTTTCCACACAGCGTGTAAAAAGACAAAATCAGAAACTGGAAGAAATCGTACAGCAGCGTACCAAAGAAATTGCGGAACAAAATCACCAGCTGGAAATCCAGAAAGAGGAGATTACCGCTAAAACAATGGATATTTTGGACAGTATCCATTACGCCAAACGCATCCAGTCAACAATCCTGCCTACCACTTCCCGTTTGAACGAACTATTCAGACAGCACTTTGTGTTCTACCGCCCGAAAGATATCGTTTCGGGAGATTTTTACTGGGCTCGTGAAGTTCAGGGGAAAGTGATTTTCTCAGCTGTCGATTGTACCGGGCACGGAGTTCCCGGAGCTTTGGTAAGTATTGTCGGTAACAACGGTTTACTTCGGGCTATCAATGAATTTAAACTGACCGAACCGAATGATATCCTGAACAAGTTGCGTGAAATCGTAATCGACGCTTTCCGTGCAGAAGGGCAATCGGACGTGAAAGACGGGATGGATATCGCACTTTGTTCCATTGATCAGCAAACCGGAATTTTAAAATTCTCCGGAGCCAACAATGAATGTGTGATTATCCGTAAAGGAGAAATCATTGAATTAAAACCCAACAAACAACCTATCGGTCAATTCATCGATGCAAAACCATTTACTGCCGAAGAATTCCAATTGCAACACGGAGACTGTGTTTATTTGTATACTGACGGGTTCGTGGATCAGTTTGGAGGCGACCGTTTGAAAAAATTCAAATCCAGACCATTTAAGTCCTTGCTGGCAACGATCTATCACCTGGATATGAACGAACAATACAAAGAAATTCAACGAACTTTTGACACCTGGAAACACGATGTAGACCAGGTTGACGATGTCTGTGTATTTGCAGTAAAATATATAAACCCTTCACATGAGAGCTAAATGGCCCGCATTACTGGCATGGGTGTTTTTAGCACTCATGATCTTACTTTTTTTAGGATGGAGCGAGTTTTCCTGGAGACTAACCAGAGTTCTTCCGTTCTTTATCAGCTGCCTGTTCTTGTTTTTCCAGGTATTGACTGTTAGTAAGATCAGTTCAGGAACATTTCGTTTGATCAATATTTCCTTGCTGATTATACAGGTCTTGTTTCTGGCTTCATTTTTACTTTCATTGGTAGAAATCTCACAAATCTGGAAGTTAAACATGCTGTTCCTGCTTGCGGCAACACATGTTTATTTGTTAGACCTGAACAACCGTTTTATTCAAAGAAGGTTTTTTTCCAAATGGCTGCTCTTGATTTTACTGGTCATAAGCCTCGTTGCATTCTTATTCATAGAGAAATCACCGTACTTAATGAGCATCGGATTTATCAGTGCAATTATTTCCGGTTTGGTGGTGTTGATGAATATCTTTTTGTTTAACCCGAAGAGGGAATTATAAATTTTATAATTATCAATTATCAAGACTTTGTCTTCCTATCCTTGATAATTTCAACATTGAGAATTGATAATTATTATTCTCCTTTCACATACGTCCCGATCGCATACAAACGCTTCAACCAATACTCGGAGTCTTCGATATTTGTAATAATCACCCCTTTACTTGAACTGGCATGGATCATCGTCAGCGGTTCTCCTTTTGCAGAAACAATAATTCCAACGTGAGAAATTCCCGAACCATTATTAAAGAACACCAAATCTCCTTTTTGCGCATTTCGTTGTTTCACTTTCACAGATGCATTGTATTGGTCTTCTGCCCTTCTGCTTAACGTAACTTTGAATTCCTTCATCACAAAACTGGTAAATCCGCTGCAATCAAATCCATTTGCGTCAATTCCGGCCCATTTGTATGGAACTCCGATATATTTTTTGGCATATTTCACAATTTTCTCGCGCTCCTCAGTGCTTGCAGGCGTTTCCTTAACTTCCGGGGCTTCTACAGCCGGCGGTTGAATTTCTCCCGGAATATCCAGGTCAGGAATGCGGTCGAACAGTCCAAACAGGATTTGCTGGACCTCGTCATACTTTGCTTGTTTTCCTTCAGATTTGTAAGCCAGCGCTTTTTGAACCAGATCGCGTTTCAATTGTGAAACATGATTCAGGTGCGTATTGAACACTTTGATTCCGTCCGGAGAAGCCAATACCTGGCTGAATAGTTCACGCGCTTCCTGCAGTGCTTTCGGATGAAACTCTCCCCACAACCCCTTGTCAGCTAACTGAAACAGTGCCAGACTTTTATAAAATTCGGGTTTGAATGAATAATCGTAATCCGGCTGATCCAACAGTCTGTTAGCTTTACGCAGAACCATGTTATAATGCCCCTGATCGTATAAAACTTCCAGCTTATCTAATGCTTTTACCTGCCCAAAAGAAGTGAGTGAAACAAAAATAAGGGCGGTCAATAAAAAGATTTTTCTCGAGTGCTTCATAACTGAACTATACGTTTTAAAATTACAAAAAGCACCTCTTTGTTGGATGAATAAAAGACCAACAGCGAATTGTTGATAAGAGAACGGGGATACAGAATGAGAAACAGAATGAGAATGAGGAATGGATCTTAGCCTCGAATCAAAATTATTTCAGGAGTGACATTCTCATTCTCATCCTCCTTCTGTTTTCTGATTTTTTAACACGAATCGCAAACTTAGACTGTTTCTAACAAGTCGATTGAACGTTTTATCCTTATATTAGTATTCTTAAGAAAATTGTATGAAATACCATGTCTTTTTGTTGATCCTTGGATTAAGCCTCAACTCTTTTACATCTTCCGCCCAAAAAGTTCCAGCTGAACCAAAAACTCCTACAAACGGTCAGCGCCTGGATGAAATCTTCACATATGTAGACAAGCTATATGTCGACCCGGTTAACGACAAAGAATTAATGGATGCTGCGATTGTAGCTATGCTTGAGAAACTGGACCCGCATACGGTTTATATCCCAAAAGATGAAGTGGATGCTGCAAATGTGGCTATCGACGGAAGCTTTGTGGGAATTGGTGTACGGTTCCAAATCCTGAAAGACACTTTAATGGTTGTTGAAACAATTGTGGGAGGTCCGTCTGAAAAGTTGGGGATCCGTGCAGGTGATAAAATTGTTGCCATTGACGGACAAAGTGTTGCCGGTATCGGTTTAAAAAATGCCCAGGTCCGCGAAAAACTTCTTGGAGAAGCCGGCACAAAAGTGAAGGTCGATATCATGCGCAAAGCACAGAAAAAATTAATCAACTATGTCATCACACGAGACAAAGTTCCGGTAAATTCTGTTGATTGTGCCTATATGATCAACCCGAAAATCGGTTATTTGAAACTAACTTCCTTCTCACGCAGTTCTCACGATGAGATCAAAAAAGGCCTGGGAAAATTGAAAGCACAAGGAATGGAAAGTCTCATCCTCGATTTGCAGGGAAATGGCGGCGGATTGCTTTATGCCGCTCAATTGATTGCCGATGAATTCCTGTCTGATAATAAATTGATCGTATACTCGGAAGGGCGTGCACAGCCTCGCCAGGACCTAAGTGCGGGGAGAAACGGTTCCTGGGAAAAAGGAAAAGTAATCGTTTTAATCGATGACAATTCTGCTTCTGCTTCTGAAATCCTTTCCGGAGCAATTCAGGACTGGGACCGCGGACTGATCGTTGGCCGCAGAAGTTATGGAAAAGGCTTGGTTCAACGACCGATCGATCTTTCAGACGGATCTCAAATGCGCCTGACAATTGCCCGTTACTTCACTCCTTCCGGACGGTTCATTCAACGTCCGTATGAAAACATCGACGATTACAAGAACGAATACATGCGCCGTTTCATGCACGGTGAATTTTCTCACATCGACAGCATCAAACTCCCGGATTCTTTGAAATTTGAAACACGTGTGACCAAAAGACCTGTTTATGGCGGTGGTGGAATCATGCCTGATTTTTTCGTTCCTATTGACACTTCCGAAATCACGGACCTATACCGAAATACAGTGCAAAATGGTGCTTTCACCAGTTTTCCTTTAACTTATGTGGATAAAAACCGGGATGAATTGCACAAAAAATATGAAACAATAGAACAGTTCATAACTAATTTTAAAGTCGACAAAAAACTGATGGACGAATTCTTTGCTTATGTGAAGAAAGAAAACAAGGATTTTGAGTTCAACGAAGAGCAATATAAACAGAGCAAAGACATTATGGAATTGAGATTAAAGGCGACCATTGCTAATGATTTATATGGCATTGAAGCTTTTTACATGATCTACAACCAAAAGAATGAAATCCTGCAAAAAGCAATCCAATTGCTTGAATCAAATGAATACGACAAACAAAAATTGGCATTAAACTAAACATGAAAAAGAGAAGTTTCTTTATCGGCCTTATACTCTTAGGCGGACTGACCGTTGCTTGTTCAGGCAATACCGAAAAAATAGAAAGCGAAAGCACTGCAATCATGGAAGTTGCGGACGATCCGGAAACGATCAAAGCAAATGAACAAGCATTAAAGGAATTAAAAGAACAACAGCGCATTGAAGCTGAATCCAGCACATCGATGAAAATCGATAAAGAAATCCATGATTTCGGAAAAGTAGTGGATGGAGTGGAAAATCATTGTACGTTTACGGTGACAAACACCGGAGACAAACCTTTGGTACTATCAGATGTAAAAGCAAGCTGCGGATGCACCACTCCAAGCAAGCCGGAAGGCCCTGTTGCCCCTGGGAAATCAGACAAGATTGAAGTCGGTTTCAAACCCAGCGGAAAAGGAGTTAGCGAAAAAACAATTACAATTACTGCAAACACAGATCCTCGAATTACCGTGGTAAGAGTGAAAGCAGACGTCCAATAATTGAAATTTATGCAAACATGTCGGGGTGCGGTTAATCGCACCCCGACATGTTTATTATAATAGGTTTTTCAAAGAAGCAGATTTCTTTGCATACGATTCAATCGCTGCCTTTGTAGATTCTTTCAATTTGCTGTAACCGCTCACAATACTTACAACATCTTCCTCGATATTTCCGTTGTATTTCAACTGCTTCGGTGCATTTTCCTGGATCAGTAAACGCAAAAAACGGTATTCTGCATTTCCGTCATTCGATTTGATCTCAGATTCCAATAATTTTTTACCGATACTGAACAAACTCATCTTGTCCTTCGGCGTTTTTTGGAATTGGGCTGCTTTCATTTGCAATGCACCTTTAAAGGCCTTTACCTCAGATGACTCTTTCATGTTTATAATCCCGTCCAATTGTTTCTGAACAATATCTTTCGAATCACTGGCTAGTGCATTATAAATAGCTTTTCGATCTAATTGAGCCTGCGCATTCAATGTTAGAACAGTAATGAAAATGAAAGTCAGAAATTTCATAGCGTTTATTTTGTACAAAGATACTTTGTTAATTCAAAATGATGAATGCCAAATGCAAAAACCAAACCAAAATCAGCTATGCAGGATCTAAAAACTTCTTCATGCTGCCGGTTCTCCGGCACACCGGGATTCAATATTTGCATTCGGCAGCGAATTTTGTTAAATTTATACTTACAAATCATTCAAAGATGTTCATAGAAATCAATCCGGATAATATTGACAACCGTCTCATTCAGCAAGTTGTGGACGAATTGAAAAAAGGAGGAATCATTATTATTCCTACTGATGCTGTTTACGCAGTTGCTTGTGATGTCATGAACAAAAAGGGATTGGCAGAACTTGCCCGATGGAAGGATGTGAAACTGTCAAAAGCAAACTTTTCCATCATTTGTTCCGACATGAGCCAGGTTTCGGAATATGTAAAGCAGCTTGACAGAAATACTTTCCGCTTATTGAAACATTATTTGCCGGGACCTTTCACATTCATTTTGGATGCTACCAATGAAGTTTCCAAGCTGTTTGATTCCAGCAAAAAAGAAATCGGTATTCGTATTCCTGACAATAAAATTGTTCAGGCAATTGTAGAACGTTTGGGAAATCCGATGGCTGTTACCTCACTTCATGATTCCGAGGATGAAATCATGGATTATTTCGTGGATCCGGCATCCATTTATGAACGTTACGACGATGAAGTAGCTGTCATTATTGATGGCGGTCCTGGAAAACTGGATGCTTCAACCATTGTAGATTGTACAAACGGAAATGCGGAAATCATCCGTCAGGGAGTTGGTCAGATCGATTTATGATTGTCATTATAGACTGCGGAAGTTCGAAAACGTCTCTCATTGAATCCATCATTTATGAATTCATGGACACGCGGATTGTTCCTCTTTTTGAATTCCAAAGAGAGCTTCACCACGATGCGCTTGGCTTTGTGATTTCCGGAGCTCCCATTCTTATTACGGAAGTTGATACGGAACCATACCTGAAACAATTCGAATGGCTGAAAACAGAGACACTTCCCGTTTTAGGAATTTGTTTCGGCCACCAGATGCTTGGGTTGACTTTCGGAGCACTTTCTAACAGGCAGCGCGAAGACCGTGACTGGCAAATTATCGAGGTGATTGCAGACTGTCCGCTTTTCGACAAACTTCCAACGGAGATCGAATTGATGGAAGATCATTGTGAAGCAGTCAGTATTCCTGCGGATTTTATCCACACAGCTGTCTCCGATGCAACCGTAAACGAAGGAATGATGCACAAAAGCCTTCCGCTTTACGGGGTACAATTCCATCCGGAAGTATCCGGGAATTATGGCGTTATTATTCTTGAAAACTTTGTTCATATTTGTGAACGTCATTCGAAATAGAAGCACAATAATTTCCGATTTTTGATTCATGGTATTGAATCGAGTTTGGATCGGAATGTTTGTCATCGCTATTGTAATGGGGTTTTCCAAACTCCTGTTTTGGCAAGACACCTACATTCTTCAAAAAATGATGGATGCTTTTTTCAATGCCGCTAAGTCGGCTTTTGAATTAGCGCTGTACATGACAGGAATCCTTGCCTTATGGATGGGACTCATGAAAATAGGTGAAGACAGCGGTGCTGTGAATATAATGTCCAGAATGGTTTATCCTCTCTTCTCCAAATTATTTCCGGAAATTCCTAAAGACCATCCGGCAATGGGAAGTATTATGCTCAATTTTTCAGCAAACATGCTTGGGCTCGACAATGCAGCAACTCCTGCAGGTTTAAGAGCTATGCAGCAACTCCAGGAGATCAATCCTGAAAAAGAGAAAGCATCTAATGCGCAGATCATGTTCCTGGTATTGAATGCTTCGGGTTTAACTATTATTCCTGTTTCTATTCTAGCCACACGAACAGCTGAAAACAGTGCAAATCCAACATCTGTATTTATCCCAATTTTACTAACCACCTATTTTGCAACGTTGGGAGGTTTAATCTTTGTTTCAATTCGACAAAGGATAAATTTTTTCCAAAGAAGTATTCTGCTTTATACCGGTGGATTAACCGCCCTAATATTAGTGCTATTGTGGTATTTGAATGGGCATCCCAAGGAAATTGACACTATTTCCAGAGTACTCAGTACAACGATCATATTCGGGTTTATTACTTTTTTTATCATTATGGCGATAAAATCCAAAATCCAGGCTTATGAGTCTTTTATTGAAGGGGCCAGAGGAGGTTTTCAGGTTGCGTTAAATATCGTACCCTATCTTGTTGCCATGTTATGTGCAGTTGCCCTATTCAGAGCTTGTGGCGCCCTGGATGATTTTATTGATTCCCTGAAATGGTTTTTAATGGCTTGTGGCGTTAAAGCCCTGGAATTTGTGGACGCACTTCCGGTCATTTTAATGAAACCTTTTTCCGGTTCGGGAGCTAGAGGCTTGATGGTAGACAATATGAAAACTTTCGGACCTGATTCATTTGTCAGTAATTTATCAGCAACTTTCCAGGGAAGTACAGAGACTACTTTTTATGTTTTATCCGTATATTTCGGTTCGGTAGGGATCAAAAAAACTCGTTACGCGGCAACGGCAGGATTATTCTGCGATTTGGTAGGTGCTGTAGCAGCTGTATTGATAGCCTATTTATTTTTCTCATAATATGAATTGGTTTAAGCGCATATTTGGAAAAGGGCCTTTAGAGGAAAAGAAAAAGGTGGAGGTGAAAAAGGCAGACATTGCGTTCGCGGAATTTAATTATCCGACTAAAATTATCCTTGCCTGGATCAAAGCACTCGAAGGACATAAGGAACTGGAAAAATTCCTTTACGACAATGGCTACGAAGAAATCTTCTTTCTAAATCAGGCTATCACTCTCAAACAGGAAGCCAGGGATTGGCTGCTTGCAAACGGATACCCTCATTTAATGGCTTTTGTGAATGCCGCAGAAGGAAACGAAAGCGCACAGCATTGGCTTCAGGTACACGGATTTGAATTTCTTTACCATGCTGCAATGGCAATAGACGGTGAAGATGCCAGTTTTAAATGGCTCAATCTTCATACGGATGAGTTCGTTTTCGGGCTGATCAAAACTATTAAAAACGTAAAAGACAAGATCGAATTCAATCACAACGATATGTATTCTTTCGGAAAAGATCTCTAATATGATTCACATTCGCTTAGCCGAAAAAAAAGACGTTATTTCCATATGGGAAGTTGCGGAAAAAACCTGGCCCGTTTCTTACAAGGATGTTATTTCTGCAGGACAAATCCGGTATATGCTCGATCTCATGTACAGTGCAGAAAAAATTGAAGCGGCGATCAACGATCCATCCCAGGCTTTCTGGCTTGCTGAAGAAAATGGGAAAGTCCTTGGTTTTTGCGGAATCGAACACGGATACCCTGAAGCCGGAGTTACACGCATCCATAAGTTGTACATCCTTCCTGACACACAAGGTTCCGGAATTGGTAAAATCCTGGTTGATCACGTGGCAAAAGAAGCGCTGAAATGCGGTTGTACAAAACTTCACCTCAATGTGAACAAACGGAATACTGCAGTCGGATTCTATCAAAAGAACGGTTTTGTTACTGATCACGAAGAAGTCATTGATATCGGTAACGGATATGTGATGGATGATTTTGTGATGGTAAAAGAATTGAATTGATTTTTGTAACTTATTAAAAAAGAACACCATGAACTATCTGTTTCCAGGAATCATATTGTCCCTTGCTCTTGCCTCCTGCATGGGGAACAACGTAGTGAAAAAAAACCGTAACCTGAAGTTTGAATGTACCAATGACTTTCAGGTATCTTTTTCAGAAGATATTACTTTCCTGAATGGTGACAGCACCGGTAAAAT